>NZ_MRCD01000119.1 GCF_001904745.1 Calothrix sp. HK-06 | reverse complement strand
AATAAAATCAATAAAATACTTAGATATCTATACAAAATAATATAATTTTTAAAACGCATATTTAAGCGGAATGAAATTTTATACTTCAGCTAAAATATATATCTGCTACTTGGCTAAAACAACACCAAAATATTAGAAAAATAGAAAGCAAAAGAGTAAACAACACGACTCACATTAATAGAGGCGCCAATGATGTAGCTACAACACAACACGTCACTCACAATGTCCTCAATATCAACAAAGGTCGCGATAGCTAACTAAAATATAAGATGCAAATATACTTTTGATAAAAAATAAACTAGATGTATGGAGCAATACATTCATCAGCATAATTTTACTTGTTTATCACGAATATGTATTTTTACAAACATAAGCGATATATTTATGATGGGAGTCTACATTCAGTGATTATGCTAATTCAATATAAAATAAACAAGATAGATAAGGTATCTGAAGTAACAAATGCGGTAAAGGTCGCAAAAGAGAAAAGTATTAATGATGCTAGAAAGTTGATAAACGATAAAAGTACAGCCTGTCCTAAAAAGTTAACAGTTCTTTATCCATCAAGTCGTGCCTGCCAACTAAATCCAAGTACACCTCAATCACCTCAAGCACCTGAATTACAAAAATCAGATAACGAATTAGCAAGCTTAAAATCATTGGCACCAAACTTTAAAACTAAAACACAGACAATCATTATAATTCCAACAATACCTCAATATCATTACTTACTTGAATATTGTATATTTGCAAAATAAAAATTAGCCAATGATTTTATTCTGTATTCGGTACTATAATTAAGAGAAGAACCACTTTCATAAATAATTTAAACGACAATGAGGAGGTCTACAATGGGAGAAGCTAAACGTCGTAAACAGTTGTATCCAGATAGTTATGGAAAACCTAATAATTTAAGTATTCTTTTGAAAAAATTACGGAAAGTACATGACTTTATTATTGAAGCAAATGAACCCGGTGTCATAGTAGCTAAATTACCTGAAACAAATCATACGGATGAAATCATAAATATAGAATTTTTAGCAATTAAAGGGTTGTTAGAAATATTTGAACTTAGTAGTGAAAATAGTAAAAGTCTTATAAATTATGCTGCACAATTAGCATCAAATTGCGATTTTTCAAAGTGTAGATTAATTTCTGTTAAAGAAAGACTAATAATTCTTGAAACTGAGAAAGTTCTACCATTTATAATGCTAGAAATCGCTGGAGATAAATTTAAAATATAAAATTTTTCAAAGTAACAGTCCTGAGAAGGAACGCATCACTGGAGTGGACAAATCATGAAAAACCACCCCAGTGACCCAAGACTATGTTATGTCAGCTATCCCGAACGACAAAAAGTATTGAATCTTAAAAACAGTGAGACATGGTGTAGGTTTGTTGACTTACGACGTACCTAATCACTCATTATTAATTTTGTATATAAAGCAATAAATACAAAACTAATAATTCAACCTACTTATTTACGTATTATTCATCTTATTCAATGTATTGAAAGGCGCCATATTGATAAATACTAAATAATTTTATTTACTGAGTAGTGAATAGCACTACCAATGTCATTGAAATATTGAGTATTTTTGTATATGAGTGTGGTTCGTGTAGTTTAAAGGCGCCAATGAAGGAGTGTAAATTAAATAATATAGGGTTAATTCATGTCGTATGAGTTTATATTGACATGACAGCGCAAAGTAGGCGGTGTCGGTTTCCGTCCCGCCTAACTTTGTAAGAGGAAATACTCATACAATGTATGATGTGACTTGAACCAACAGATGGCAGTAACTTTTTAGCGTATTCAGAAAAAATGTGTCGCTTAAAAGATAAAGTGGCCGTTTTTAAAGGATAAAGTGGCCACCCTTAGTAATCTGAAATGCTTGTTATTCCGTTATCATATTCTGTAAGTTCGCGCATTCAACTCTCTCAAATCCTTTTCTACTATAGGTTTTGGACTGCGGTCATTTTATGCTTTAATTTCGGCCACTTTTTCCTTTAAGTTACACTTATGCTTCCATGCCCAGAAAACTTTTGGGTATAGTTACAGGGTAAAGTGACATATGAGGATAAAAAGTCAGCACAGTAAATTGCTCATACCGCAGCATGAGGATTTTTGAATAACGCTGTTACATTAAACAAGGGCGCCTATTTCATCATTCAGTTCCCAAAGCCGCTAACTCCTCAATACCCCCAGCATCAAAAAGTGCATATAACCCCAACACTAAATCTACAAGTTGTTGCTGTAATTCATAGGAAACACTACTGATACATTTCTTCAAAGCGCCCCATCCATGCACGACCGCTATACCCACCAACTTGCGTGCAGCTTCTACTGGGTCATCGACAGCTGTCTCAAGTATCAATGGCAAGTAAGTCTCTATTATCCATCTCTCATCATCAAACGAGTTATCAGTACAAGGAAACTCCCTCACTCCAAGTAGCACATTACGCACTAATTTCAAGATGGCGCCCCATCCCCCGAACCGCTGCATCACCTGACTTATACGACCCTGACTTACTTTCCCGTAGTCGCTCTTATTTTCAATCTCAGCTATAACTTGTTTCTGTGTCGGTGACTCAATACCCATTGACATTACTGCACCAATAGCATTACAAACCATCAATTCCAGGCGCCTAGTTCCACCACAAGCTTTTATCGAATACTCACACGACTCCCTACACGTATACTTCACACCCGGCAACTCATTTAAAACTTTTCCCAACTCATATTCACCCACAAAATAATAAGTCAGCAACTCATCACGACGCAGGTGGGAACGCAGTCTCCCTACTTCCTGCAATATCTCCGCATCCACTAACTTATCTATATATTCCTGCTTACTACAATCTACTTCATACAATGGTGCCAACATTAACGCTATATCATCCACTGTCAAATATAAAAGCAAATTCAACAGCAATCCCATACTGCTTAAATTCGCTGCGTCGCGTTTACATTTATCTTTTTGTAATAGGTGATATTCGGCTTGCATTTCCCCTATATTTGCATAAGGTGCCCCAATACCGATTATCGCAGTTGCATTACTGAACCTATTTATACCCCGACTATCGCGGAAATGATACCCATCACCCTCACGAGCAAATGCTTTGCGTTCAATACAACCAACTATGGCATTATCTGACTTCTTGCTTTCAAGATTAAGAATTGCTTCACGTAGTGCATCAACACGAACTTGTTGAGAATCCCTACGGTCACGACTCAGTACTCCCATATCTGGGATGTGTATTATTTCCAGGTTGGAATAATCAGGTGTTTCAGTTTTTAGCACCAATATATTAGAGCGTGGCACGCCTAATTTCAAAGCAAGATTTTCAACAGGCATTGTACCATCGAGATAAATATTGGATGCAGCTGCGTCTGCTACATCCCGGTGGCGCCTATCAAATTGGTGTATGGTAAACACGCCCAAGTTGAAAGTAAAGCATCCAGGTGTATAACCTGCCCATACTTCCATAAACTGTACTAACCAATTTAGTGGTAATGCTTCCAATTTCTCACGTGCGTCATCATTATGCTCACCACGCAATAATTTATTGAATTTGCCCACACCACGCTTATCAGCAGCGGATAACTTTGATGTGTCAATTCTATCCGATTGTTCGCTCAAAAAGTCTAAGTTAGGTGGATTATCCAATAAAATTGCTATTTCTTGATACGTTTCAGTTGGCGCCACACCCAACAATTCACGGATATCACTATCACTTAGCCCATACCTACCCAATTCACTTTTAGGTATTTCAAACAGTTTCAACAATACGTGAGTAATTATCAATAAGGGAGATATTGAATCCGACACGTTGAAGTCACGACCCATTGACTTCGTTTCTTCAAATGCTGCAATTATTGCCCCCAACGACTGATATATGTCACTAAGTCTTACATCAATTTTAAGTTTACTACGCATCAATACTGATGTCTCATCCCAAATAACAAGCACTCTCTCATATTCATAATTACTTGGTAAAGGTGTGCTATCCGGGTGTAGCCTAATTTGTGGGTTTCTTAATGCTCTAGCTCTATCAGACAAATAACCAAAATTATCACCCACCCCTTTCTGACATGATGCGTATAAATTACATCCTTGGCATATCCCTTCATCACTAGCTTCAAGGTCAATATTTTTCTTTCTGGCAATCGCAAATAATTCGTGACGCGCGCAATTGCTTTTAGTCTTTTCACGAACACTGCTCCCATCACTATGTATAAGAAACTCTTTACCTAAAGGTGTTCGACGTGTGGGGTCTTTTTCTAACCCACCATGACGGGGAAACACATCAACAAAGTTCTTTTCAATCGTAATAGTAGTTGGGTTACGGTGGTCTGATGCCAAATACATCAACTGGTTCATACCCATATACTCAGCAGTAAGACTACCTACTGTATGGGATTTACCGAGTCCTGGTGCCGAAAAGTCGAGTATATGTTTCCATCCTTTTAACTCTGCCTCTTTCCATATAGTCGCACGTTCATCATTTTTATAAATGATGGAAGGACACCCCATTTCCAAATAGTCTTCGTAAGTAGGCAGGTTTCCTGGTACATATTGATATGTATTTACCTGTTTTACATTAGGGACAAAGGCAGTTTTTGATTTATTGCGGAATAAATGTTTTTTAGTAAGATTGAATAACTTTTCAACTTCCCTCAATATACTGCTAGGGTTGGGCGACATTGATTCAAACTCGTACCAGCTAATCAACTCATAATCACCCAGGTACTCATCCCCATCAAGGCAGTTTTTATCGATTTGACCCCACCATGCTATTTGTAAGCTATAGCCCCACCTTCTTAATACTGAGTAGGTTTTTCTATACTGGCGCATTACGTGCTTATTCGCTATGGCGCCTGCATCTGCCCATAATACTACCTCTTTCGTTCCACCCAACATAAGACTCGCTGCATCAAGGTAACGTTTGAAGGTTTCAATGCTGCCAACAAAGTTACCACCTGCGGCGCCTATCACGAGTAGCTCACGCAAATGGGCAATAATGAATGTTTTCAAAAACCCTTCTGCTAAATTGATGCAGTGACTTAGCTTTACACTTTGATCTGAATTTGTATTTGAAATTAATGCATGGTTAATTTGACTTTTTAACTTGTCGGACACGCAGAAGGTAAGAGGTAATTCACCATTTTGCAGGTGCGAGGATACACCCTTCAACCTACGCGTGTTAGCATTACTCGTTGCCCATACATATTTGGCGCCCTTTTCACCCTCAATATCATCATTACGTATTTGATAACCAACCATTTGACCATGTTCATTCCATATAGGAACTATGTACCCAGAATATCTGTTAGTGAGAGATTTACCATTGATAGATGCACCTGGTAGGTTATGAGATAGTTCAAAATCAAGCTTCTGGAACTGGCCAACACTGCGGAAGTTACCCCTTGAAATCAATTCATCACTCAAATTACGATGCTTCAAATCCTCACTATGGCGCCCATTTAATGGTAA
The DNA here is from genome assembly GCF_001904745.1 of Calothrix sp. HK-06. Classification (GTDB taxonomy): domain Bacteria; phylum Cyanobacteriota; class Cyanobacteriia; order Cyanobacteriales; family Nostocaceae; genus Dulcicalothrix. The sequence continues at coordinate 20,606 of NZ_MRCD01000119.1, read as the reverse complement.
CTGGTTAACCAACTTGGTTAATTCATGATGGCGCGATGCTTCACTTAACGACTGGGTGTGCTGTTGCCGCCGTTTTAATTCTTCCTCTACCTTGCGCTGTTTGTATGCTGCAATTTCTTCTTCAGTATACTTTTTACCATCATCCGGTACAAATATACCCCACATGCCGTTGCGGGTTTCCCCTTTATATTTCCATCCAGGTGGGGCAGATATTGCATCATTAATATTCATGCAAAAATGAATATTGGTATCGGGTACCCATCCACATTTTGAATCGTGTTCACCACATACTCGGCAACTATTGCGTTTTGAAGTGCGCGCAATTTTCATGATACTACCTCCAAAGTTCTTGTTTTTTGAATTTCCAAATCTTCAACACGTCGTTCAATGAACTGTAGCCAGTCAACTTCATCCTGCGTACACACAACAGCACCAAGCAACCGATTTAACATATATTTATCGTTCGCAGTAGCACAAGGATGAACCAATAACCGACTCATCCTATCCCGTAACCTTTGATGGTGAAGGTTTTCATCTTCTTTATTCAAAGCAAGCAGTTCATCACATTTATATTGATGTTTACGTAAATCATCATCAACACTATCTCGGAAGCACACCGTCGCAGTCATGTTAGCTATCTTCACCACACGACCCGAATGGTAATAAGTCCGTTTACGCAATATGTCATCTGGAAAGAAAAATATAGCTCCCTCAACTACTGCACTCGCACTATTCACGCGCGACACTTTCAACAATGCCTCTCCAATAGTTTTTGATTGACCACTGCCCAACAAGTCCAAAACCTCGTCACAATTCGGTGCCTTCAATAAATCACTTGCTGGTACAATACCTGCCGATTCCAAATACATCTCAAGCGCCAACGCTTCAATCTCCTTACCCCTATCACGTAATTTTTCACATTTTTCAATAACGCGCTTGCCTCTTTCATAACTATGACGCGACATCCCAATCCGTTCACCTACTTTATCCGTCGCTCTCTGCTTTTTATTTAATTCGTGTGGCTCTTGAGAGACACTCCGTTGAGATGTGTCAGAAGGGGAATAATTGTCTAGCAATGCTACTGGGTAGTATTCAGAGTCATCAATGCCTTTTTCGATGTCTTTATCCTTCCAGCGTTGATTTAATCCCTGTTGGCGCCGCAATGCAGCAGCCTGTTTTTCAAGTGATTCCCATTCCTTCCCTTCCAACAGTTGTTGAAACCTTGTTTTGGGTCTATCACGGTTAGCGGATAGGATGAAATGTTTTTCCGCTTCCTCGGATGGGAATTGGTAACAAATTACTGGTACTGATTCAAACAAGAGCGCAATTGCATCTCGTAGTCGGCGCCTACCCGACACAATAGTAATGATTGATGTACGTGTTGATGCGACTAATGGCACCATGATGCCATTTTTTTCAATATCTAACTGTAAATCATGCTTCTCTTGGGTATCTCCATATATACGCAGTAATTCAGCATGAATAACTAATTCACTTGGACTTAAATGTTTAATTTCCGTGTTGTTTTTCATAACATTACCTGGTATGCGAGTTTCCTCAGTCACGGAGCGTACTGAGAGGGAAGCGACCAAACAGGTTTTAACCTGTTTGAGTCTTTATCAATTTGAGTAGTTGTAACCGTCTTTTTTATGGATAGCTTTACAGTATTTATGAGAAATACCTTGAACTAATCCATTACTAGTTGAAATGTTAAAACTACCTGTTGAACGTGTTGCAATTCGACCAATATAATTTCCGATTTTTTTGCCTGTTTTAACTATTGCCTTAACGATATCGCCAGTTTGAAAACCAAAATGAAACTTGTTTATAGAACAGTATCTACTCGGAAAGCCAAATTTATCAGTTCTACATTGTTGCCTCGTTCCGTGTCCAGTTGATTTAATTATTAGTGGCTTTTTAGTTAAAACTTTCAAGGTGTCTACTTTTCCAACACAGGCGGCATCTAGCCAATGAGTTTTTTCTAAATTTAAGCGAGTTCGATTAAACTTAGTTAGTCCTCCAGAACCAGTAGTAACTAGTAATCCTGTTTTTTTGAGTCGATTAAACAATGCCCATCGAGTCGAATTCACTGCTGCTGCATCTTTTAATGGTCTTTTCGCCTGAGATAAAATTTGTTTCAATACAAGAGGCTTCTTAACTAAGAAATCTTCAATGTCTTGTGTTCCCTTTTTAAGATTGCAAGACTCGCAGGCTAAACATAGATTAGATATTCGATTCGTACCCCCCTTGGCTATGCAGCGAATATGCTCGATTTGTAATGGAACATTTTGTATCCCACAATAACTACATTTTCTATCCCACTTGTTAAGTAGATACTCACGAACTTCGTAACCTACTAACTCTCCTTGCTGATACTCAGTTCCTGATATTTCCGGATTCTCAATTTGTTGCAAATCAAATCTAACTAACTCTTGAGATATTCCAGTAATTGGTACAAATTTGATTAACTTGTTTACCCATGTAATAGTTGTTTCAACTCGATGTTGCAAACTTGGTGCTAACCAATCATCACGTCTTGTTCGATTTAAAAACTTAGGTTGACGATACCGAGTATGACGGTTTCTTCTACTACGACGTAACGAACGGCGTGATTGTAATGCGTCTTTTATTATTCCACCTCGATGTGTAAGTTCGGCTCCCCAAATAACGTAAGAACCTTGAGTTAAAGCAATCCCTGTTGTTTTAGAACCAGGGTCAATTTTGAGTTGAATTTCTCGTGTTGGTTCAGTTAACTTGATTTTAAGAATCAAGGTAAACGGGAATCGTCTAAATACAGCGGCTTGCTTCTCCTTTAATAATTTTCTCGCAACTGCTGGGTGAACCGGGTTACAAGGTTTTTTGTTTGTATCAATGACAAAAACGTAATTGGACATGATTTGAAAAACTCCGTAAAACGGGTGATGTTAGCTTTGACAATGTTCGTGGTCAGTACTATACAAAAGCACTTGCAATATAACTCAGATAGGCATGTTTAACTTTTTGTTTCTAGAGCTTGGAGCTAGCTACGCACTCCAAGGTAGGTTCTTTAACTTTGCCACGAACGTAGCGGGTGCTGAGTCTGGTCTCCTTTACCTGAAAGTTTGAAACTTCAAGCTGTTGCTGAAGAGCTTCAGTCCCTTCAGGGCTGAGTCGTTGACAATATTCTCCTATTACTTTTAGTTAAAAAGGAGAAAAGTTCTACCGTTAGGAACTTTAAGCAAATATGTACAACATTTTTCAACGATAAACGAATAATAATCGTTATCAATAACAATCTATGGATACAATTATTAACGTATTTATATACGCCAAAAGATAAATGAACACAAACGGGATTATCCATGATATATTGGTATGTATTGGTGATTATTTGCCTTGGCGCATAAAATTGCTTGAAGAACTGGGCTGGAAGTCGAGTTTCTTATGCGGCAATGACAATTGAAAACAAAAGTAGGGGATTTTGTTAGTTTGCCCTACTTTCCCAAAAGCCCTTGTCAAAGTATGAGGGCTTTTTGTATAATGGCTTACATGAATTTTATTATAACAGAGCTTATTAAATTTGCCAAAAAAATATTAAGTAGTTGAAGAGGAGATTAAGATGTTATTGGATAAAAAAGGGTGTGCCATTAATTTTAAGGAGGATGAGAAATATTACTTGGAAGTAATAGCGAATGAAGCAGATGTAGCAGCCGCGAAAAGAGCAAAGATACTTTTATCAATAAAAAATGGCAAAAGTATAAATGAAACATCTGTTATATCTAATGCATCAGTTCCAACTGTAGTGGCAGTAAAAAAGCAGTGGGTTGAGAGCATTTTAACAGGGCGTGAAAAAGCTGATTTTGTATGTTTTGGACTATCAAGAGTTGGCTCTAGAAGTAAAGGGAAAAGGGTAAAAGAAAAAGTTGACATTGTTTTACAGTACAATAATCTGCTCAACCAAGGGATGTCGCGACATGCGCGCTCGCAAGCTATTGTCGAGATGGCGGAAAAAGAAGGCTTAAAACTATCAATTAGGACTGTCACACGATTTCTCAAGGAATTCGCAGAGGTTAAATAATTACAGTTCAGTATTTTCCTATAAGTTTGGTTTTTTTTAGTTTTCATGTTTTATGCTCCGTGTTTATTCCGCTACGTAAATGCTGAGGCTTTTCATAAACCTACTTAAGCAACAAACTTCGACCTAAAACTTTGAACATCGCACGCTTTTACCTGTTGTGCCAACATAAACTTAGCAAGAGATTCCACTCCAGCATTAGCTGCTGTTGAATACCCTTTGATTTTATGCTCTTTACAATATGCTTTCAGCGAACGAGCGCCAAATGTACGCAATTTTTTGATTTCTGGTTCCACATCGAATAAATCGACTTTTGCTTCTACTTTGGGTTGAGAATACTGTTCCATAACAGCTACCATTGAGGCAAGCTGTTGTTCAAGGTAATCTTCAGGCACTATAGTTTCTATAGCTTCCGCTAAAATTTCAGTACTTTGTGCGACAACATTCTCTTCATCACTCAATACTGAAGAACTATCAAAGAAAATTACACACAGAAACATAAATATCATCCCAAACAAAACGCAAGGAAAAAGAATATCGTTAATTGTTTGTATTGCAGGTGCAACTTCAAATGCGTTTGAGGTAAAAAGATTAAACATGGTCGTCTCCAAATAAATGTACTGTTGGGTGTTTTAAAAGGGTTCACCCAATAGTGGGGGGCTTAACCCCCTTATTGAATGAACTACCAACAGCACACCATTGAAGAAAAGGAATGCTATCTATTTAAACAATCACACTTTTTGATTTGATTTGCTTTTACCTAAGTAGTTGATAAAAGTAAGCAGGTCAGGCTTTAAAACCACAGGCGCCCTACGCTGATAAGGATATTTTGGAAATCCGTATCTATTAAATTCATGTGTCACAAACTTAATACCCAAATCTTTGTTTCTATACAAAGTTAGATAGATATCTTTTTGTTTACCACAAATCTGAAGGCAACCAATCCCTTTTAGAGACTCTGCTAGCTCGTCTATACAAGCACTGTAATCAGTAAAAAAACTTCTATCACGTTTAGAGTAATACTCGATATACGCTTCAAAGTTACTTAATAGTTGGTCAAGATAATCACTCAGTAGTTGGCGTTTACCGAACCAATCAAACTCAAAACGTCTGTTGGTAATATCATCCCAAAGCATAATAGTTCCGTCATCGATAATATTAATCGATGCGCCGCTATATTCAATGCGTTTGTTTAAATCGCGAATCACAGCCTGGTCTTCATATGGCGCCATTGGATAGCCATCAATAACTTGTCTATCAGGGCAATTACCTTCGCCATACCACCCTTCCTCATGTAAAGGACAGATAACAGAATTTTTAGAACAAAGATTTATACACCCAACGCAGTAATCAAAATCGGCAAGTGTGTATCCTTCTTCAATGGCAGGCTTACATTTAGTATGCCTTTCTACAAAATCTATTAATGCAACTTCCGCAGTCACAAAGTATGACGTAAAAGCTTTCCCGATTAGCTCATCATCACCAACACAATCAAATAACTCCATTAATAAACTAGCCTGCTCATCACTAACAATCGCAATATACGCTGCTCCAGAAGTAACATCGCCTAAAACAATTAATTTTCCGTCACTAGCAATTTGTTCATTCTTGATAAAATGAAACATGTGTAATTTTCTAGTATCCTCAACTACGTTGATTCGCTCCTCTTCATGATTTATCACTGAAGGGATATAGGAAATTTTGTCCTGTGGACGTTGAGAACTTTCGATTCGTTTTTGCTTGTACTCTTTATTGGCAGCAGAGTTGCCAGCAACATAAGCAGAAGCAACTGCAATTCCAACACCCCCAAAGCCAGCAATAATCGCGTTATAAGAAAATTTACCAATATTCCAAACTTTTGCATCTGGTGTTGGCAACTTTTCTCCCGCACTACGCATACTGACAAGACCATTGCTAAGGGCGCCGTAAAACCCAACACAACCAAGAGCAATTGCTGTAATTGACGAAATACCAACAGCAAAAATCAAACTTTCTAGCTTAGATTGTTTCTTCGACATAATTCCTCCAAATGTGATTGCAAAATAAATAATTAATTCAATTACTCACGCCTCAGCATTTAGAAGGGAAATGGAAACGGCGACCATCCATCACATACTCTTTTAATTTGACTTTTACTCATAATTAATTGGTAAAGTACTATTAATTTTCAGTGAATCCAAGTCGCACAATTTCCAAGAGTGGTAGCAAGAATCGAACTTGCTAGCGGAAACTTTGTGTGTCGAGGTTTCCTCGCACAAAAGTTTTCAAGACACGTCCACCAATTGGATTACCACTATTGGTTAACTAATAATTCGTCAATTTCTGTTTTTACACTCTTCAATGCTACTTCAGCGTTTTCATGTCCTGTTGTCGCTTCGTTATCACCATATTTCCAAGCAGAATAGCCTTCACCATTGTTTGTTTGAGTTACTGCAATTGGAAACCCTTCATAATTACCCAAATACTGCTCTCTACCATCCATCAATATAACTTTTTCCATTGCTGTACTCCTTGTTCAATCAAAAAATCATTCAGTACACGCAAATAACGCACTGCTTGTTTATAATGCCTATCCTCATTGAATAAATCAGCTATCTTCAATTCGATGAATGGCATAATTTTACTAATCGGCACCTCATTCAAATCATGCCTTATCACCTCCTCCAATTGAAATTTTAGATATACCAAAGCACCCATACTTTGATGTAACCAGCAAAGTATACTCCACACTGTATCAGTCAAATCCTGATTACCACGTACTAATTCAGCTACTGCAATTGATATACTATATAATTCCTGCTCATCATTCATGAACGATGCTGCTTCTCGCGATTCACCACAATTTTTCAAGTTTACTGATAACCTTTTCAAGCTTGTAGATAACGATGTTATTTCATCAGATGATAATAAACCACCATTTACCACATCCTCAATTGCTCCACTAATATTTAACATTTGAGTATTCATTTTATTACCTCACATTAATATTGTAATATTCAACCGAACTTGCAGCACGAATGGCATCGAGTAACTCTAGTTCACCATTAATACCCATCGATATTAATTTCAGGAAAGACTCTGTATATTTACCCTTTAATAACTCCCGTTTCATCCATTGCTGCATTGCTAATTTTATATCAACACTTTCGCAATCCGCACTCACATCGTCTAAACTAACTATGTCAAATACATTTCGCCAACTTTTATTAGCAAAGAAATGAGGCAAAGCCTTATCCAATGTAGTCTGAGATGCCACCACAACTTGACAACCATCTACCATAGATAAATCATGCAGCCACTTGTTTATTCCTTTTATCGCATCTGGGTGGCAATTTTGAATATTGCCAACTTCGTCAAATACAAACAGTACTCTTTCCTCAAGCTGTTTAATTGCTTGTAACGTACCTTCGGGTGAAACCCCACCCACACACTTAGACTCAACTTCAATATTCAGTTGTGCAGCTATACTCTCACAAACTTTATATAAAACTGAGTAATTTGCATCCCTTGGTACACTCACATAAACATATCTTGTCTCCAAATCGAACTGTAACTCTCTAACAAGCGTGCTTTTACCTGTACATGTGGCGCCTTGTAAATATACATTAGCTCCACCCATCAACTTATCCAGAATCTCTTCGTACTTGGGAGTTCTCTTAAATACGACATTACACACTGTCATTACTTTTCTCCTTTCACTATAATTACGTTTGCTTCAATGTCTTTCTGAACAGCATACATTTCTGCATCACTACGAGCATCGAATACCTTTGCTTCTCCCAATTTTTGAGTTGGTCTACCTTCCTTATCAACATAGGTAGCAGTAACCGCTCCATTCTTCATTTCATGATTACCCAATATAAAGGGCGTTATCATTACCTCCTCAAATTATCTAAATCTATTTCTCGCTCGTAAATCCTCAAACTTAAATAGCAGAATGTTGATACATAAATAAATTACAAATCCTGCCATTTTAAAATAATATCCCGCAATAACAGCCGCAAGAATTGCATTCGCTATATCTAATATATTACGCCTGCTCCATGCTTGAGATATATACAGAAGACACATTACTACAAATACTGCTATAGCCATCGCTTACTCACTTAATTTAATCATACATCAAACTCCATTGAATGAATCTATTCCCAAGATTTTACTTATTTTTTTACTTAGTTGACTTAAAGCAATGTTTGAGTATTGATTCGCATCAATAAAGCTTTCTAACAAAAAATCTGGTGTATCAGACAATCTAACCTTCACCCCATCATCACCTTCGCTACGATGATAATAATGAGGTACAGGAGATTGGATAATTGTAAGATTATCGTTTTTTATCGCCCGACCTTGTTGCAGACCATCCATAATAAACTTAGCTGCCGCTGCAACATTATCTGCATCGCGCCCATAATTCTTTAAATGCCAATGGAATTCAATCCACACCACACCCAATAATTCAAAATCGCACTCAGTCACAAAGGCGCCAATCAAATTAGTCCACTTCTTTTTTAGTGCAGCATTTATTTGCCACCCCGAACGCGCGCTTTCGATGATTTCGTTCATTGTTGGAGGTAAAGGCATTATCAAATCATATATCATCGTCCACCTCACCCTTATTGGTACTCAAATCAGAAATATATTTTTCTACCACCTTCTTATTTTTCTCAAATTTCCTATCACCGTCACGTCCTCCCTTTGACTTACCAAACACCTCAGCCGTAATTTGATTTGCATTATACCCCCGGCGCCATAACGTCTCTATTGTGTCCTTAGCACGAGCATCTAATTCCACACTAAATTGAAATGATGAATTAAAATTAGTTTTGTTTTTCCCATTTTTGATTTGATTATTGGTGACAATCCTATCAACAGCATGAGGGTCAGTGGTATCCTGATTCAAATACAGTTGTTCAATAAATTCATCAAAACTCAACCCTGAATCCCATGCTGTATATGGGTCAGTAGCATTTATTATTTCCTCCGTTATTTGATTAAAATACTCAATATCATCCGCATCGTCGAGGTACAAAGCCTGCAACCGTACATCAACTTCAGGAGTACGCAATATAAAATCACCTCTACCTAACAAATCTTTAGCACGCTCATCATTGGGGTCGCCTAAAATTATTTTACTATCCTCTGGCCTCGCAACTGCAAACGCTGTTTTTGCAGGAAAGTTTGACCGAATCTGTGGTTTTAATGCGCCAGCATCAGGTCGCTGTGTGTACGCACCAACATGTATACCCGCAGCTCCAGCTTTACGTAACAACGAAGCAAGTGACTTTTCTATACGCGCACTATAGCCCTCGTCACTCAATAATTCAGATATTTCATCTATCCAACAAATAATACGAGGCATTACATGATTATCAAAATGCAATTTATTATATTGGTTTATGTTTTCAATACCACTATGCTCCCATCGCTCAAACTCCTGATAGCGTAATTCCATTTCCGCTACCAAAAAATCCAACATATCAGCCGTAGATTTGGCATCTTTACAAACGTCGCCTATTAAGTGCGGCAAATTCTTAAATTTACCAAATGTAACACGCTTTACATCAGATAGCACCATACGTACTACAGACGGAGGATAACGTCGAGCCAAGTACATAATCCCACTTTTTAAAAACTGGGACTTGCCACTGCGAGTACGACCACCACCCATCATATGCGGCGAATTGTCATCACAAAAGTTGATTTTGTAGTATTGACCATTTACATCAATGCCACCAGGTATCAATATTTTTTGAATATCAATTTGGGTATCAAAATCAGCATAATCTTTAAAATAAGCAGTTTTACGGTTAAATTTAGGTATATCAAAAGCCGTCCGACCTTTAATACTGCTAATCATCGGCGCCTTGTCAATACCCAACTCATCACCGAGTTGCTGCATCAAGTCGTCACTAAAATTCGCGACGCTGCCGAATTTAACTCCACGACCAAGCTTAACTTCGATACGATTAAACGTTGGACCACTAACGGCGCCAACCAACTCGGCTTCAATTTTAAAATCTTTTAGTACCTCAACTAGTAACTTGCCTGCTTCGTCAATTGAAGGTTGATTTGGATTTGCCTGAATTTCGGCAACAGGAACCGTATTTTCATCAACAGTTAATGAAGCCAAACTTCCAGATACATTTAAATCTAACCGAATGCCATGCTTTTGTATTGATATTTTGTCAGCAGTACGCCGACAATAATCAGCAATTCTAATATCACCACATTTATCAGCAAGCGATAAAAAGAAATTAATATCTTGACCTTGTACAAATGCTGGATATATATACCACTCTAAAAATGCTTTACGTATTAATGATAAATAGTGTTCATTAATTGTTTCTTTAATTAAATTAAATACGCTATCAATTTGAGTAAATTTATTTTTTAAATCCATCAAAAACACTGCTATTTCCGCTTCGCTTGGCACACGATGGACTAAAATATGGCGCAAAGCTAACTTACAAAAAGCATAATCTTCTACATCACAATATTCTCCACAAGTATGAAGGATATCATCATTAGCCATGCCCGAAAGCACTGCAATGTATACACTTTCATATAAAAAGTTCTGGTCATACTTAATCGTAGTTCGGCAAAGCTTATCACGAAACTCAAGTTGCTGAACTAAACTACTAACATATGATGTAGCGGCAATATTACCAGTTGCTTCAACTGTTTCAATTATTTGCTGACTTGAATACCCAGCAGCGCGCGCGTTATTAACATAAAGTATTAATGAATTGCTATCCATAATTAATTACCTCCCTTTGGGTTCGCCAGTCCAACGGGAAAGAAGCTTCCACCCCTTTGGGGTTCGCCAGTTTGGCGGAAAGTCTGCCACAGGGAGTACTCCCCGTGGCGAGCTTTCCGGAAAGAAAACCATTCCCGCCAACTGGACTTACCGCTGACTGGCTCACCACCCGCAGCAATTAATTGTTTATTATAGTAATTTTTTAACTCCTCTGTAGTCCATGGATTTTGATTATAATTATTACAAATCAAACTAGCCCATACCTTTCCTACCTTACAAAATGCCATTTCAATATTTCCTGACTCCACATCATCTATAGCTTTATTACGGCGAATATATTCAATTGCCATTTTATCCTGCGAAGGTGGAGTAAAATCTTTCAACCCTAATTTTGGCGCCACATCATTCCAAGATATATCTAACATTTGATAAGCACCAGCAGCAGTTGAACAAACACGTTTTCCATTTATTGGAGCGCATTGTTTAATCTTAGGGTGAGCCGAAAAATCATTAAAAGTGCCATTAAACACTAATTTATTATAACTCGACTTATCACTTGTACCCGTTTCTGCCCATCTTATCGTGGCAAGAAATGCGCTCATTCTAGGAGATAAATTGTTAGTGTTATTAAGTTGAAACAGTGATTGTGTATTAGTAATTCCAAATCCAAGCGATTTATTATTAGCTGCAACAGCCCCTACTAATACCAAAATACCTACTATTGATAAATGCATGGGCTGAAACTTAAATCGACGCTGCTTATTACTATTACTAAGTGTTAACCCAATTATTACCCCACCCAAACACCCAATCTTCCACGCATCTAATGATTTATTAAACGCGCGCACGTAGCATACTTTATCCGCAGGTTTTGAAACTAAACCACATGGTAATGACGCAAAACCATACGCAATACCAACACCTATTACGCTCCCAGCTATTCCTCCTAGTACTAATTTCTCAACCATATTACCTACCTGCTATTTGATTACCTAAAAATGGTCGGGGATTAGTATGTTGCCCGTTGATATGCACTTCAAAATGTAAATGTGGACCCGTTGAAAATCCTGTACTACCAACAAGTGCAATTACCTGCCCTTGTGCTACTCGTTGCCCAACACTCACCATCAATTTACTTGCATGTCCATATAATGTTGATTCGCGATTATTATGCTTAACCTCTACAGTATTGCCGTATCCACCTTTCTCTCCAGCAAAGGTGACTACTCCCGGCGCCGCTGCATAAATAGGTTGTCCATACGCCGCACCAAAATCAAGACCTGCATGAAACTTACGTTGCCCTGTAATTGGGTGAGTACGCCACCCATACTCTGATGTAGTAGATACACCCTTTGCTACAGGTAGTCGAAACTTAACAGATTCCGAGCCAGTATTGATTTCTGTTGTTTCTACTGCGCTATCAGATAAAGCAAAAATCCCTTTCAATGTTGCTGAAAATTGAGGAACTACTATTCCAGCAACCATCAATCCCGTTAATACTGCTGTCTGCCAATTGGCATCACCTAATTTACCACTCGATTGCTTTTTACCCCGTTTCGGACGTGGGTTACTACCACCTTCAAAATCGACTACTAATTTCATCGTAAGTTGCCAATACTTAATATCGCAGTCCCAAACATATGCTGCGAATTCGTTTTGTAACGAGGGTCGTTTTCAAGTAATGGTACAAATTCCTCTAAGTGACCTTCACTTGACTGTGCTACCAGACAGGCATATGAAGTTTTATCAACCTCTCTATTATTACTACCAGAATGCTGGTTAAGCCCAATCATTCCATTTTGTACTGGCTCGCCCGATACATTTCCATCACGATTAACATCACGACGAAAGTTTACTGGCGCCACTTGCACCAAACCACGCTCTCTTCTTCCAAATATCCCTTGATGAATACCCAGGCGCCATGCTTTGTAGTAACCATCCTCAATAAACGCCGCACCACGCTTACCTAATGGATTCCTAATTGCAGGAAGCCCTGGCTTAATCGTCGCTTTCCACTTCCCCGCAATATATGGTTGCCCACCACGGAACATCAACACAAAGCGCGCGTCTGACCATTCATTTATACGATTACCTGTAGGCTGACCGTTAATATCCCCACCACGTACATAAATAATGTTAGTTTCACCCTTACCTTTAGCTATTGGATAGCCTTTACGCTGCATTGCCGCATATAAACGATTAGCAACTATTGAAGTTTGCTGATTAGACGTGGATGTTAATGTACCAACTTGACTTTGTAGCCAAACAACGGGTGGCGCCGTTTTAACTAACTCGGATACTGGTCTAACCACAATCGCAATCGCTAAACCACAGGTTAAAAGTGGCAACAACCATTTACCGCTACTATCTTCAACATCAGTATCATCCGTATCTACTAACTGATTATCAACAACCAATTCATCATTATCGTTATGAGTACGACTTAAATCAATCACCAGACGCATTACATTCTCCTATTCCTTGCGCGAAAAGTATTCGGTCGTAATCATTCTTTGGTGGTTGACACGTAGATTTAGGAGTTGGTGAGGGAGTTGGTGGTGGAGTAGAACTTGACTCAGGTGTTTTAGCCGCATTTTCTTGAGATTGGTTTGCTTCCTTAGTCGCTGGCACTTTCAAATTAGTTAAAAGAGCAAGCATTGGTTTACGCACGTCATAAAATTGCATGTACCCTGGTTGCAAAATATTCAAAATAAATGCCGCAAAAACACTCCAGAAAGTCAATCTACTCCACATAATCATTACTCCACTGTATCTATAACAGGTGTCGCGAACTTTGGCAGTTCCTTTGGAATTACCTCGATTTTCTTTCCAGCCGCATAACCTGGTCCTTGATAGCTGCCATTAAGTAAAAAATTCACACCACCTAGGAAAATCAACGCTATTGTTATCAATATCCCAACTGGTGACGAAACAAAAGTCATCACTGTGTAATACGGATACCAAAAGTATTTCCACTGGTTTTGTGGATGTAACCTTGATGCTTTCCATACCTCTGTGTACGGAATTTCTATACTTGGTACTGCCGGCTTGGTTATCGTTCGAGCATTGACATAGCGAACTTCAGTAGGTTGACTATAAGCTTGTTCAACCGTTAACGGTTGCGCTGCATCATACGTTTGTAAACCACCACAAGTTCTTTGAGTTGCAGCATTTTGATTAACTGCGTTCGATAACATCGTATTCAAAACTGGTACTATTGCACCTGATGTTGAATAATCGACATCGACAAACCCGTTATTTTTTCCGTTACCGTTATTATTCACGTTATTCCGATGTGCCATTCCAATTTTCCTTGTTTAAACTGTGTCGTTATTCCCAAAAATCTTTCGCTTCCATATCTTCCATAAAATCCGAAGGCGGAGTCAGTGATGTACCATCAGCCGTAATTGGTGGTACTAACCTTAAATATGGTTTGTTACCCAACTCAACCGATGGTTGTACAACATGTGGTGCAGATGGCTGTGGTTGTACAATTTGTTGCTGCACTGGCTGTTGTAATTGGGGGTGGTCTTCCTCTTGCTGCATAGCACATTCAATATCCCCTAACTCCTCTACCACATTGTTGTATTCCTTCAAACCAAAATAAATTAATCCAATAGATACCGCCCCAAATGCTATGCCACTAATCAAATTTAAATTGCGGCTAGGAGATTCAAATACCCGTACCTCAGTGCGTGAACTATTTGAATTAGCTGACCGAATCAACACTTGGTCGCTCGAAGACACGAGATTATATAAAGACAATCCTGCAAAAATAGTGGCGCCAAACAACTTTAAAACAATTGATGGACGCATCAAAACATCAATCATTTTGATTCCTCCTTATTACAGGTCGTGGTTCAGGTGCAAACTTTTGAATGCCTTGTGGTTGTGATGGCTGTTGGATATCACGCAACTTTTGATTTTTCAAATCCTGTAAAAGCTGAATTTCATCAGCCGTCTTCCTTGCATCACCTAATTGGTCTACTGGGTCTTTGTACCCTTGTGCTTGCAAATAACCACGCAGCGCTAATACATACGACTCGTTGACTTTTCCAATGTCATTCAACATCAACGAAAAATTAACTTCAGGTATCGATTCCAAAGTATTAGCCAAATCAATTGCTTCCAATTTACCCAGCGTTAAGTAAGCAGCGGCGCCAGTTGAAAGTTTTTGCTCGACTTTTGTGCCATCTGTTTTGACGTATCCAACATAGAAGGTCGTATTACCTGCTGCAATTTCAGATAATGTACCAAGTGTTTGAAGTTTCAAAACTTCTAGTGCTGGTGTTTCACCCGTCCGATATAAAGGATGTTTGGGGTCGTTCCGTAAATTACTCAAATCCGATTTTATATCTTGTGACCATTTTGCACCTGCTAATTGGCGCCACCCTGTTTGAACTCCTTCACCACTGGCAGAGTTAATGTTAGTCCTTATGTTTGTCGAATAATCAGTTCGGTTTAACTTTTCAACGTAGGCTTTGCGTGTTGTCAAGAAATTCTCGCGAGCTTGTACTACCTGCGCCGACTGAGACGAAAGGCTATTCACGCTAGCTAATTCGTTACGCTTATCAGCAGAAACTTTCAATACCATCAAAACCGCAACAAGCGTAAACAGTGAACCAACAATAGAAGTCAGTACAAGTGGATTGATTTTTTTTATCTTCTTGCCATCAAGCACACCCAATAAGTCGGTCTTTTTTTTATTAGGCACCATTACTCTAACCCTCCCTGAATAACTTCCAACACTGGGCGCTCATATTTTTTTATTAGGGAACGCATTGTAGCTATCGCTGTCCCCCCAACAATCACTCCACTTGCAATAAGCACAGGATGCAAAGCAATAGCGGCGCCTACACCAGTCGCAATACCCACCAAGCTATTAATCAGTGAATTTGCCGCCAAACCAGTCACTGCATTAACAAGAAAATCAAAACCTGCCATCTTTTAATTCCCTCAACTTACGATTAACAACAATTAATGCCAACGCAAACCCTAATCCTGCACCCCACAATCCACCCGACACTACCGGGAAAACATCTTTGATTACAACCTTCTCAGGTACTGGCGGCTGCACCGTATACCAACCAGCCGCCACTCCTAATAACGTTGATATTGTTTGAACAAGGCAACCAGAAACAATACTTAGATGTAATTGTGATAAAGCTTGATTGCGATGCTCAACAATTTCCGGCATCACTTGTCTGATGACTTCTTCGCTGATGTAGGAGTCTTCGATGTCGATGCAGGCGCCGCTTGCAACTGTTTGGTAGGTTGTGTCGATGACCCCATCAACTGTGGCAACTCCCCCCAATTGACGTTTCCCAAAAAACTTGTAATATTCTCCGACACACGACTATTCGCTTGCTCAAACCCTTCGTTATTCGCTTCTTCAGGATTTCCATTCATCAATCTATCGCGAAGTACATGCGATGAAGCTTCAATTACTGTCTGATACCTCACTTCACCCAATTGCTCAGATTGAATATTGACATCTTGATAAAGCATCCATATAAAACTACCTGGCGCCGCAGCTTCTGGGTCAACTCCAAAACGCTGCTTGATATACTCACGCTTGCTAAACCTATTGCTTTGCTGCGCGCTACCCTCACCATTTTTCATATTAGCTACATGCTGTGCTGCTTCCAAAAAACTAATATTTCCCTTATCGGCAACCGCTTTCACATTGTTGAGAACGCTAACCGTGTCAGGTGATAATTGGTCTCCATCAACTTTTAATTCTAATAAAGTGCAAGCCGAAACAATCTCATCACGCTGCACTCTCAACTCTGAAACCACTTGATTGATATGAAGCATCATTCTCTAATCTCCTCAAAATATCTTTAACTACAACATCTTCTTGGTCTACATACTCAGGATTAAGCAAAAAATCTTTTAACGTCACCTCAATTGCATATAAAACATATTTTGCTAATCCACCCATCGGCAACACTTTACTTTCATACTCCCTAAAGGTCAGCTTACAAAAACGTGTTGCCAAATAAAAATAATCCAACATCTCTACCTCTTTGTGATTAAAGTACCCTCCTTTCTTTCTTGGTGGTATCACCCCCGCAGGTGAATACCAAAGTTTCATCGCTGTCGTCGTCACTCCATAACGTTGAGATAAGCTCGAACGTGTGTGGATTACTTTACATCCCATTTTTCATACGATACTCATGCGAAAGTTCAAATGAACTTCAATAAACTTCATTTAAAGTATCCATTAGGTTCACTACAAGTAAAACGATAGCTAAAGGTAAGTTCATTTGAAGTAACTTTTTGATAGCCTTTTGATAGCTTTTTACTTTGCTATCCTTTAGACAGCATACACAGTAAAGATTTGAAGCGCAACACTTTATACGCTTAAAATCCCTTAGAAAATAGTTACGATGGTTAGTTGCACAAAACAAGCCATCTCTGATATTCGGCATATATGTGTACAAAATAAGCAAATAGAGATTTTGTATATATTGACCAAGCTTACTAATTATTAAAAGCTGCAAAGAAAAAGGGGACTCACTTTAGCCCCCTGTTGCTTTGTTAGATATTGAATTAGGTGGAAAAAGCTGTTAACTAGCCTAGTTTCTTAAGGATATCGACCAAATTACTTTTACTTAAAACATAGATACCATTCGCCATATTACCCTTAATATCCACATCCGACTGGGTAAAGCATAGTATGGGTGTACACTTAGTATTCATTAATTGCGATACATAATCAGCTTGAAACCGCACCTTCTCCAATAAATCGCCCTCTTTGAATGAGTAAACATTCTTGTTATACATACGTACTAAATGACCATTGATAAACTGTTTCGTGCCTTCGTGCGATTTCACGTCAATACAATACACGCGCGATGCAGGTGAAAGTAGCACTACATCAATGTCACCATGTCGGGGAAAGTTAAAATTATGTTCAATGCGCCATCCTGATGGTTTCAATTCTTTATCCAGTATCGAAGCAATTTCAACTTCGGCACTGGCACCAACATAAGCATGACCAGTACGAAGCATTGAAGTATTACCCAGATACACTTGCAGGTGTAGTGACAGATGCAACGGATAGGTTTAAAAGGCTAAATGCCATTACACTAAGAATTACTACAATTCAACCATATGCTGACATTGCCACTGCTAATATGCTGGAAGAAACACTCATGTACAATGAAGCAAAGGTTCCAGCGCGGGTTAGCAGTATCGAAGAAATAATCAATAATTGGAGATTGTAATGGATAAGAAAAAAGTTATTCCACCACTGGAAGTTCGACAAAAACACCTGGAAGGATTAAGAAAAACGTGCGCTGAAATACAAGAAGGAAACGCGATGATGGACAAACTCATCGCCCACCTTGATGCACAAATTGCCCAAATGCCGGAACGCATGAGGAGGAATCTGAAATTCGACTAACTGAGACTTATAAATTATGTAGCGGCGCCTACGGGAGGTTGATCCGAGATACGGACGAGAACGGAAATAGAGGCTTGAAATGCTTGATTTTTCGTTACTGGAAATCATGTTACGTACAATAAAGTAGCAAATTATCAAAAGAAGGTAGGGTAAGCGTTTCAACCCTCAATTTCCGAAAATATAGTTATCTCGGCTCAACCTCAATAACCTTGTAGCACTTGATTCCAAATACTAACAGGCAACTTCTCGACTACTTATCCCCACCCACAACTCAAGCGCACCGTTAGGTGGCTTGATGAGCGGCTGTAAACAGTCTTTGCAATCCACCAAAATATCTTAACAGCCAATTTCAACCAGGTTATTATGCCGCGTTGGAACAACTACTGATAACTGAAGCATGAAATCAACTAATATGGCTTAAAAGGCTCCTCTTTTGCTCCCACTCATTGTAGCTAACATAGTGCTTCAGAAATAAAGGGCGCACGTTGGATTTTTCAATATCCCAATCTAGCACCCGTAGAATACAACGTTCTAATGTCCATTTAAGGTGAGTCTTAGCACAAACTAACGCTTCATACTCTGCTTTCTCAAACCTCCCACCGTGAATCAATCTATTTCGTATTTCAGTTAGTGATGTAGAACCTCTCAAAGACCACAAATCACGCAGGTCAATTTGATAAAATTCACAAAATTCTTTGAAAGCAGTACCAAAAGAAATTCTATTTAACTCCGAAATTTTTTCGTAGACCCACTGCCTCTTTTTGGTTCTTAACTCTCTTTCTGTATCATTATCGTCTCTAAATAAATCATGTTTCTTAATAAAAGATTTCAACTCCTTAGAGAATTTTTTATAATCATCATTTTCTAAAATATAGTGAAGGTTATGGGTATCACGATACCCATTAAGCAAGTTTTCTAGTGCAGAATAATAACTTAGATATTCGCTTTCTAAAGATGAGTATTCGCGGTACGCAGCCTTTCCAATTGCATCAAACAAATGTTCTCTGAAAGGACAGTTTCTTCCAGCATTAAGAGACTTTAAAGTAAATTCTTCAAAGTCTTGAACATCTATTAAAACCTCATTGTTTGAATGATTAAAATCCTCTTCAGGAACAAATATATCACCTCTATAAAAATCAACTATTTCATTTTCTAGAATACCTTTATAACCGTAACAGACTATTTTTGTCCGCTCTGAAAATGACACCATTTTGAGAAAGATTTCAATTTCTGAGAAAATATTTTCACCAAGTTCATGCTCTGTAAAACCCACAAATTCAGCAGCCAAAACTGGCTCTGATATCCGCTTATTTTTTCTCTTTGGGTCATTGTAGTGTAAATAATAATTAATAAAACTGAATTTCAGCCCTTTTACTATTTCAAATTCCTTGTTGCGATAAGTTTTTACAGATATATTGCCGTTGTAGTGTAGCTCCGTGGAATAAAAAGGAGCAAGCTGTATACTTTGAGTTAGCCAGAAGTAGAAGTTTTTTGGGTTTTTTTGGTCTTCAGAACTTTGAATAAACTCTTGAATCTTCAAATTAACTGGTTCCGCCCTCAAGATACTATACTCTTGATTCGTGGCAACGTAAGATGTCTTGATGCCCAAGTTATATACTTTTTCAGCAGAAATTTTTAATAGACTGCCCTGTGCGTTAGAAAATGTAGCCCTTAATGAAAATATGAAGGGAATTTCAGAAGGTAAAAATTCATTCGCTATTAACTGAGCTTCAAGAACTACCTTCTCATCTTGCGTTTTTGGAAAAACTATCTCACAAGGAACGTTCTCTAACTTAATTGTTTCAAACTGCAATTCAGCGTTAAATTTTAAATTTTCCTTTCGCACAGTCTTCCATCCACCACACTTAATCTAGGACATTTTACTAGATAATTTTACAAGCTTTGCAGACAAAATTGATAAATAAATGTAAATAACTGTAAACAAGCCTCAGAAAACCTGACAAAGCTAAATCTAGATCAGTATAGACCAGTATATAAATACTTTACACTTTTAAATAGATTAAAAAAAGGGAGAAGATGCGGCTGGCGCCCCCGCTACCTATTGCCGCACCTCCCTAGCGGTCGGTCGTCAACAGGTTTAAAAATATCTGTACTTAAGGTATTTCTGCCTGTTTGTCAACTACTTAAAAAGAGTTTATATTTTCCCTAGGAATAAATTTTATAAAGGCTGGATTCTGATCAACAGTGGCTACTGGTCAGCATAAACTTGCTACTAACACAGAAAACAAGTCAAGTAATACCTCTTGACAAAGTTATCGTTCAAAAGCTTTTCCTTTATAATATTTTACTTAGTCAATTAAATGGATACTCAGTAAATCACAAACTTTTCAAAAACCCGAAAAACTGTAGCAAAAAATACAATT
>NZ_MRCD01000118.1 GCF_001904745.1 Calothrix sp. HK-06 | reverse complement strand
GCGTTGCCCTATCCACTCAAATTGAAGTTCGGCTTTATTAAACTATTTCTCACCATACTATTACGAAGGCAATTGGTATTTATGCATCATAGAGTACTATTTGATGAATATAAATTGGGCACTATGTAAAAACACACTTTTCAGGCGCCTGTATACACCTCTTCACGCTAAAATACATTTGTTCTTTCTAGAGCGAAAACAATGGCAGTTAAACTAATTCCCAATGGCTTTCATACCTTAACACCTTATTTGACTGTTGAAGGGGCGCCGAAACTACTTGATTTTCTTTCAAATGCTTTTGATGCAACATCCATTCGCCGTGCGGTACTACCAGACGGAACAATCATGAATGTTGAAGTTAAGATTGGCGATAGTATCGTAATGATAAGCGAAGCAAGAGGGGAATATAGACCAAATAAGAGTGCAATTTATCTTTATGTACAAAATGCAGATGCTACTTACAAGCGGGCTATTGAAGCAGGCGCCAGTTCTTTAAGTGAGCCTTCTGATGAGTTTTGGGGCGACCGTGTAGCTGGTGTAAAAGATTTATCTGGTAACGATTGGTGGATTGCTACACACATAGAGGATGTAGCAGCGGAAGAAATTCAACGGCGTGTAGATGCTTTCGCAAATAACTAACACTTAGTGTCTATTATATTACTGGTTGTTTTGGATTGCCAAATTATTCTACAATCTCCTCTTCAACGGCGCCTGTATTTAAATAAACTGATGCCAATTGAATCAACTGCAGGCGCCATGCGTATTCTTGTTTATATAAAATAATGTGTTTTTTAGTGTCCACCTATTTACATATTTCTTTATTTACAAAATGTACGATGAATACAAAGCTAGACTTGATGAAATGATTAAAATAGGGAAACTCAAAATTGAATATAGAGACAAACTTTTAGAAATTGATCAACTTGTACAACAAGCAAAAGCTTTAGGGATATATATTGGTCATGGATGGGGAGAAGATGCAAATCATAACATCATTGATGAGTATGAAATTATTGATATTAAAGGTAATTTTTTATACATGAATTTGGCAGATACATGCTTGTATCTCCAAAATTTAATTGCCATGCATCATAAAAATCTTTGAACTTGTTTACGAAAAGTTTAAATCTCTTGACTTTTAAGCTCGTCATATTGAATAATAATCAATCTAATTGCCTCAAACAGCGAGCGGACGATTACTGGCTCTACTTTATACTTAACTGTCAGTACATCAATCCAATCATTTAAATTAACGTCGTAAGGGTTTGCTATATTCATAGTTTCTACCCAAGCAATGTACATTTCCTCACCTAAATCAGGATGGTGTGTAATAGCTTCTGCTTCCGCACGCGCCATTAGGATACAGCGTTGATTAATCATACAAGCATCTTCTACTCTCATGAATAAAATCCGATATGGTTATATACTGAATTGGCGCTCATGGCGTACCACATATGAAGCAGTTAATCAAACAATGGCGCCGTCTCTTCTTATAATTAGGTTCAACTTTGCTTAAAATATGCAGTTCTTATATCTATAATCATTAGTATATTATGTTACTTTGCAATTTAAATATGTAGTATAAGAATAGTTAATGTAATTATTGTTACAAATCTTATTTATCGATGGTGCCGAGTGTTTTAAGTGTGGCTAATTCTTTGGTGGTTAAACGAGTGGCGCCGCTTGTTAAGATGTTACTTGCTTTTACCGTATAAAGGCGCCTTTTATCTAACCAACGGTATCAATAAACTTAGTAAGTCAACAGCGCTGCACTCCTGAAGGGGCGCCCAGTAAGAGCAAGTTGGGCTGTACTGCTCCTTCACTGTTAGTTGGTAGCGACGCGGATAATCGGCTGGCTGATAAAGCAAGCGTGACGTTGCTCCAGGCAATCCACTGAATACTGCTATACTTGTAGCGAATTTATAGACATTACGGAGAGTGGGGAACGATGATAAAACTGTCACATCTTCCGAGTATTTTAGTGGGGATGCGTTTCGCTCTAGCTCCTTTACTAGTTTTGGATGCTTTAGACCATAGAACCAGTTTTTGGTTCATCATTGGTTACGTTATTGCAGTACTTTCAGATATTTTTGATGGTATAATTGCCCGTCGCTTAAAGGTTAGTACAGCCCAACTCCGTCAAGCAGATAGCTGGGCTGATATTTGTTTGTATGTGTGTGTGGCGATTAGTACTTGGTTAGTATATCCCCAAGTGATTCAGACTTTTCAAGTACCGTTATTATCTGCACTCGTAATTCAATTGACGTTATTTGCCATTAGCCTGATTAAATTTAAAAAGTTTCCTAGTTTTCATACCTACACCGCCAAAACCTGGGGATTAACTCTTCTAGCTGCCACAATAGGTTTATTTGGTTTTGGCTATGCAAATACGATTTGGTTGGCGATTGCGCTTTGTTGGCTCAATAGTTTAGAAGAAATTGCCATGACGCTGTTGTTACCAACTTGGCAATGTGATATTTTGAGTATCTTTCACGCGGTTGATTTACGTAAAACATTAATGCACTCGTTAGCCAATCAGGATGGAGTGTAACTCAGTGAGATTAAAGCAT
Organism: Calothrix sp. HK-06; assembly: GCF_001904745.1. Classification (GTDB taxonomy): domain Bacteria; phylum Cyanobacteriota; class Cyanobacteriia; order Cyanobacteriales; family Nostocaceae; genus Dulcicalothrix. The sequence goes on along the minus strand of NZ_MRCD01000118.1, from coordinate 23,738 downwards.
TTACTACGCAAAAATTTCCAGATATTACTGCTGCTGGGTGCAATCTTACTTTTTTTCACAACTCCCTTACGGAATTTGCTCAATCAAGAGATTCTCTCCCAATGGTTGCTCTTATTAGGTATTTGGGTTGTTCCCTTATTTATTTCCACCCATTAATACTACCTAATTAAAACATCTGTCTATATATTTAAAATATGATTATGCAATAGCTATTTTTTAGCTTATTTGCAATATAAAATATCTCAAACCATTATTATAGCGTTTATTAAGGCGCCTGCGCTCTCCGCATTTGTTTAGTGTAAAAGCGCTGTATGTAAGTGTTTTAGAGATTTCGGAGATGTCTATTATACGATAAAGCTATATTTTAACAATTTTCGTCGTTGTAAATTTTTAGGCGCCTGTTAAGAGTGATTATTTTTACAAATCATTCTTATCTACGGCCCTCCTGTGCGCGCTTGCGTGGTTTACTCGCTCTGAAGTTAAACGAGTGGCGCCGCTTCTTAAGATGTTACTTTCTTTTACCGTATAAAGGCACCGTTTATCCAACCAACGGTATCAATAAGCTCATGTAAGTCAATAGCACTCAAGAAAGTATATCCTCCTTGAATATCGTTCTCAATCTTAGCCTGCCATCAATTTCGCAAGCGCTGGACGCTCGCTGCAACGCTTCAACCAACCTGTGACGTTAGGGAACGGCGCCAGTGAAACCTCCATCGTACTAATCCAGCCGACAAAGCCTTGTAGGTGTGTGTCTGCGAGGCTGTATTCGCCCAGTAAGAATGATTTCCCCTCTAGTCCACCGTCAAGAATTTTAAGGCAGACGGCGATGTCAGCCTTTGCTTTCTCCAATGCACTTGCGCTGCGCTGATCAGGGTCTACCCAGTCTAACGAGTTAGGCTGTACTGCTCCTTCACTGTTAGTTGGCAGCGACGCGGATAATCTTCCGGCGGCTTCAGCGAGCATGACGTTGCTCCAAGCAATCCACTTCATCGCTTCGCCACGCTTCGGACCAGGCGCTGGGTAAAGCTTGGCATCCACACCGAAAACCTCACCAAGATACATTGTAATGGCGGACGACTCCCAGATTGGCATCCCCTCATGCACTATTGTGGGAACTCTTCCGTTTGGGTTGACCTTAAGGAAGTCCGGTTTTCTGGTGTCACCCGCGCTCAGGTCAAGCTTCATACGCTCACACGGCGTGCCAAGTTCTGCGAGAACAGCTTCGGTGATGCTCGCAGTAGACATAGGAGCGTAATAAAATGTGAGGCTCATAGCTTGTTTCTCATAAAGGAAATGGCGCCGCGCATCCAATTGCGACGCTTTACAGTATACAGTATATAGATATTAGTGACTTTATGCGAATGGGAGTATACCACCAAAGAACTATTAATAAATTCCTCTCTCTGCACGTACCAAGTGTATAAAATAGCTTATTCATCAATCAGATAAAAGTGAGCATATGTTTTGCGCTCAAAATATAAGCGATTTAAAATTCTTAATTAATATGAGTATTCATACGAATACAAACAAACAGCGGGAAATCAAAGTATTTGACAGTTTTTTGGAAATTTTAAAGGTGCCTTACGGGGATTTTCAAGCTATTTGGAATTTGGCTAACGCTATCAACGATGTGGAAAGCCTTAAACAGACGGTGGAATGGTTGTCGCAGCATCCAACAGCAAAGTATGCATTTCAAAACCGTTTAGTTTTAGAATCTGTAGATTTAGAGTAAAATGCTCAGATGAAATTTGTTCGCGAGGATTAAAAATTGGTACTTCAGATAGGGTTTAAGGGTCAATATAATACATATTAACTAAATTAACTTCCAAAAAAATTTTGAACAATATACTTTATTCCGACCGATTTACCGTATAATGCTTTTAGAGTATAAACAAATCGTAAATCTAACTTGTGCATTTGGAGAATTTTGCATGGCAGCTATAACTCTAGGTGTCTCCACTGTTAAACCTTTGGGTGATCGTGTTTTCGTTAAGGTCAATGCATCTGAAGATAAAACTGCTGGAGGTATACTTTTGCCAGATGTCGCTAAAGAGAAGCCTCAAGTCGGTGAAATCGTTGCAGTTGGCCCTGGTAAGCGTAACGATGATGGTTCTCGTCAAGAGCCAGATATTAAAGTGGGAGATCAAGTTCTGTACTCAAAGTATTCCGGTACTGATGTCAAGCTTGGTACGGATGACTATGTGCTGTTGTCAGAAAAAGATATTCTGGCAATTGTCTCTTGATACGCTGCTTTTCAGATTTTTGTCCTAATTCAATATCACAACTTCAATACCCAACATTGAACATTATGGCTAAACGCATTATTTACAACGAAAATGCTCGTCGCGCGTTAGAAAAAGGCATTGATATTTTGGCTGAGGCAGTAGCAGTCACTCTTGGCCCAAAGGGACGTAACGTTGTTTTAGAGAAGAAGTTCGGCGCCCCTCAAATAGTAAATGACGGTGTAACTATTGCCAAAGAAATTGAGCTAGATGATCACGTCGAAAACACAGGTGTCTCGCTTATTCGACAAGCGGCTTCCAAAACAAATGATGCTGCCGGTGATGGTACTACAACTGCAACTGTCTTGGCTCAAGCTATAGTCAAAGAAGGATTGCGGAACGTAGCGGCTGGAGCAAATGCAATCGAACTCAAGCGCGGAATTGATAAAGCTACTGGGTTCTTGGTAAATAAAATCAAAGAACATGCCCGTCCAGTAGAAGACTCTAGGTCTATTGCTCAAGTTGCTGCTATCTCTGCTGGTAACGATGAAGCGGTAGGCGCCTTAATTGCTGAGGCATTGGAAAAAGTCGGTCGCGAGGGTGTGATTTCTCTTGAAGAGGGTAAGTCTGTCACTACTGAATTGGAAGTTACCGAAGGGTTAAACTTCGATAAGGGTTATATTTCTCCTTATTTTGCAACCGATGCCGAGCGATTGGAAGCTGTACTAGATGAGCCGTTCTTGCTAATCACTGATAAAAAAATTGCCTTGGTACAAGATTTAGTACCTGTGCTAGAGCAAGTTGCCCGCGCGGGTCGTCCTCTACTAATTCTGGCAGAAGACATTGAAAAAGAAGCATTAGCAACACTGGTAGTGAACAGATTGCGGGGTGTATTGAATGTAGCAGCAGTTAAAGCGCCGGGATTTGGCGACCGTCGCAAAGCTATTTTAGAAGACATTGCAATTCTGACTGGAGGGCAGTTAATAACAGAAGATGCAGGTCTAAAACTAGATGCAACTAAGCTAGAGCAACTAGGTAAAGCACGGCGCGTCACAATCACCAAAGATGATACTACTCTTGTAGCTGATGGTAATGAAGCAGCAGTAAAAGCACGGGTAGAACAAATCAAGAAACAAATCCAAGATACAGAATCTTCTTATGACAAAGAGAAGTTGCAAGAACGTTTGGCAAAACTGTCAGGCGGAGTTGCAGTCGTTAAGGTAGGTGCCGCTACCGAAACGGAACTCAAAGACCGTAAGCTGCGCCTAGAAGATGCAATCAATGCAACCAAAGCTGCTGTAGAAGAAGGAATTGTGCCTGGTGGCGGTACAACGTTGGCGCATTTATCTCCTGGCTTGGAAGACTGGGCAAAATCTACCTTGACAGGTGAAGAACTGACAGGAGCACTAATTGTATCCCGCGCGTTAAGTGCGCCATTAAAACGGATTGCAGAGAATGCAGGTCAAAATGGTGCAGTGATTGCTGAACGGGTTAAAGAGAAAGATTTTAATGTTGGTTACGATGCTACTACGAATGAATTTGTTGACCTGTTTGAGGCAGGAATTGTTGACCCAGCAAAAGTAACTCGTTCGGCATTGCAGAATGCTGCGTCAATTGCAGGTATGGTGTTGACGACCGAAGCCATTGTAGTTGATAAGCCGGAGCAAAAAGAACAGGCTACAGCTGCTCCTGGTGGTGGCGCTGGCTTTGGTGGCGGCGATTTCGATTATTAATTTCTGCCCCATTACTTACAACATACAACACAGGTGTCAGCCTGTGTTGTATTCTATATCAGAGGATGTTTTAAAAAATCCTCTAACAATTTTATCTTATTGGATTTATTAAATTGAACTCATTAAACTGGGCTATATTAAATTCTAAGTATTTGGTGAAAGACAAATGGCTATCACTACGCGCGGATACCTGTCAAATGCCTGATGGGAAAATAGTTGAGCCTTTTTATGTTATCGAGTATTCTACATGGGTACATGTTGTTGCTTTAACTAATAATCAAGAAGTTGTACTAGTCGAGCAATATCGCCACGGTATTCAAAAAACTGTTTTAGAATTACCAGGTGGTTGTGTGGAAGTAGAAGATATTTCTCCACTTGAGGCAGCAAAGCGTGAGTTATTGGAAGAAACAGGATATACTAGCAACACTTTTATTGAGACGGGAGTAATATCACCTAATCCGTCGAGTCATAACAATTTTATTCATTGTTTTTTAGCAACAGATGTAAAACTCGTAGCTGATTTAAAGTTAGATGATACAGAACAAATCAATGTAGTTATGTTGCCTTTAAATAAAGTAATTGAATCTATTGATAATGGTAAATTTTTACAAGCATTACATATTACTTCATTGTTCTTAGCTCTAAAAAAGCTTGGTAAATTACAGTTAGATTTATCAACACACTCAAAATCGGTTGTAATTTTACTTTTTAAACAACCATCAAAATCTTTAATATGCTACCCTGCGGGAAAACTGCGTTAACGTTCCTCAGTATGACATTGAGATATTACCCGTTTGCAGTATAAATTTTATTTGCTTTCTGTAATCGAATTCATATAACAACCAATCAGATAATGTTGCAAAATTTAACTACTGTGAATAGCTTACTCCTTTTCGGCGCCGCGTTTATTGCGGGTGGATTAAATGCTGTAGCAGGAGGTGGAAGTTTCATTACGTTTCCAGCGCTAATATTTACAGGTATGCAACCAATAGCGGCTAATGCGACAAATAATACTGCAATTTGGGTTGCAGCGTTAGCTAGTGCAGGAGCATATCGTAGTGATTTAAAAATTCAGCGACGAGAACTATTGTTACTTTGTGGTATTAGTGTAGTAGGTGGAATAATTGGGTCTGTTGCCTTATTATACACTTCACCAGACGTGTTTAAGAAGCTGATACCTTATTTGTTACTGTTAGCAACGTTGATATTTACTTTTAGTGAACCTCTCAAAAATTGGTTTCAACTTCAAAGACAGAAATCACCTTCTAAATGTCCGCCTATTTTTAGATTAGTACTTCCTCAACTGGCTATTTCTATTTACGGTGGTTTTTTCGGCGCCGGATTAGGGATTTTAATGCTAGCAACTCTAACATTTATTGGTATAAAAAGTATTCATACGATGAATGCTTTTAAAACGTTTTTAGGAAGTTGTATTAATGGTGTTGCGATTATTCCTTTTGTTATTGCAGGTGTTATTGCTTGGCCTCAAACTATTTTGATGGCAGTGGGTAGTTCGTTGGGAGGTTTTTTGTGTGCTAACTACGCTCGTAGACTTGAACCTCTCCTAATTAGGAGGTTTGTTATATTTGTTGCCGTGAGCATGACTCTGTACTTTTTTATTCATGGTTAGGAAAAATTTTAGACCGTTATAAATAAAACCTAGCTATATAATATCAAATATCCGTTATATCCAAAGAAACTGATGTGCGTGACGATAAGATATGCGGTTATCGAGAATATTTCGGCAGTGATGGAAAATCAAATTAAGCATTATTGAAAAATTTGTAGGTTGGGTTTCACTATGCGCTCCAGCCAACCTACAACTGCATTTATGCTAAAGTAGCGCTTTTATATTTATCTGGCACACCAGAAAATACAAATAGCTGTTGATTTTGAGGTAAAGGTAATCCTTGTCCAAGATAGCGATGAATTCCAACTCCCATATCTCCTGTTAGAGTTAATTGGAAATTTACTTCTTTAAATTCGGTATCACGGAAGACTTTGCGAACAGTTTCTGAGTGAGCGATACCATCAGTGTGACCGCGCGTCCAAATTGCAAACGAGCCTTTTTTAGCAAGTTTTGGAAGGTTGCCAATTAAGCGCTTAAGTTCTGCTTCTGATGCTAAGTTACCAAATATACCGCAAACAATTATAATGTCTGCTGGTACGGCGCCTATATAACTAGAAGAGTTAGTAGCATCGCCATTTACAAATTCAAGCTGTTGTGACAAACCTGCTGATTCAATTTTATCTCGTCCTTGCTGGGCAAGTTCTGGATTTAATTCAACGAGGCGTCCGTGTACATCAGATTTACGAGGATGACTTGCTAAAGTTCCAAGTAAATCTCGTCCATCACCTGCACAAGCACTAACTACTCGAATAATTCCTGGTGGAGATGCATCAATAGCACTCCAAATATATTCGCGAACTATTTGTAGTCGTTGCTGTAATCTTGCGTCAGAATTATAGAGGTCATGCCATTCGTACCAATTGTTAGGCATAATTTATGATTCCTTTTGAAGTAATGTATCAGTACTATTTTTGACTAATTGATGGAGGAGTAATTGCAGCGTATTGTTCTGGTGTAAGCGTTGCTTCTTGAATGTTTACAGATTGAGGAATTACACCATTTTTATAGAAGTAATCTGCAACTTTTTGCTGTTCTTTGATTAAATCTGGGGTAATAGGTCTTAACCCAAGGGTACGGCGCTTTACAACTGTTTCCATGATATCGAGCGGTAGTTTCTGAAAAGGTACGATTAGTTGTGCAGCATCTTTAGGATTTGCTTCTGCCCAACGTTGAATTTTATCTATTTCTTCAATAACTACTCGCAGTAATTCTAGATTATCTATTGCAAATTGCTTGGCGCCAATATAATATCCACCTGGAGAATCTAGCCCTTGAGCAGTTTTGAGGACTCTAATTTTATTTTCTTTTTCTGCTAGAGCTAGGTATGGGTCGTTAGTGACCCAAACAGGAATTTTTCCTTGTAGAAATGCAGCGTTAGATTCTACGGTGGGTAAGCTCACTTTTTGAATGTCGTCTTTGTTCAAACCTACATCTTCTAAAGCTCTAAGCAGAAAATAGTGAGATGCAGAAGCTTTTTGAAAGAAGACTTTTTGACCTTTAATGTCTTTTACGCTTTTAATGGGGGAATTTGGTGGAACACCTATAGCACTACCTTTACCACTATTTTGATCACGTCGCGAACCTACAACATATACTATTTTGGCGCCTGCTGCTTGTGCAAAAATAGGGGGAGTTTCACCAACAGAACCCAAATCTATTTTACCAACATTCATCGCCTCCATTAACTGGGGACCTTGAGCAAATTGTGCCCACTCGACTTTTACACCCAGAGGTTCTAAACGTTTTTCTAGAACTTTTGTAATTCTAACTAAATCACCTGCTTGTTGATACCCCATCCGAAGTACCTTAGTTTTGATACCACTTATTTGAGTATTTGATACATTTGCATTGGCGGCAGAAGATGAAGTTTCTGATTTTTGGGTTGTAGGAGCGCAACTAATTAACGTCAATGAAGTTGTTAAAGTTAAGAATCCTGGTGCCAAAAATAATGTAAGGCGGCGAAATCTTGCAACATTATCAGAGTTTAATGTAGGGAACATTTGTTTAAATACTATAGTTTTTTCATGAATTTATTTCCTAGCGATCAAAGCTGTAATTGGCAACACCTCAGTCAACTGTCCAGATGGTTCCACTGCTAATAAAGAGGTTTTTAAATCTACCTCAAATTTTTCGCGGTTGTTGCCGAAAAAAGATGGTAAAGCAAATGCGGTTGAATAAAGGTAGCCTAAATATGAATCAATCGTCCAAGATTGCTCAAATTTAACTTCGTAGGATGTAATATTGAAAAAAGAAGAATTTGCTAAAACAGCTTCGTGAGGTATTTCTAATGCTTTCCACTCTCCTTCTCCACCTTTGCCTGTGCGGCGCCTATTACCTAACCAACGTTTAACAACGGCAATAGCAGTTTGTTTCCAAGGGTGTTGGCTCTCCCAAGTATTTTCGTTTGTTTTAATAATAACAATACCGCCATCATTATTTACCAAAGAATCAAGCTTAGATAATACAAGCTCTCGCTGCATCCAATGAAACGAACGTCCCATTGTTACTAATTTAAACTCACCCAAATCCTCAGAAATAGATTCTGCACGGTCATGAATCCAGCGAATATTACTGGCGCCAACATTTGCAGCTTGCTCTTGCGCTTCAGCAAGCATATCTGCATCTGGGTCAAGCGCTACTACTTGAGCAAAGCGGTTATGAAAGGGAATCGCAACTAGTCCGGCGCCACAGCCTAGGTCGAGTAATCTTTCTGTACCATCAAGATTAAAGACATCAGCTAATAAATCAAATAAGGCTTGAGGATACTTTGCTCGGTAGCGCGCGTAGTACCAAGCAGCGCCTTGAAATAAAGTTGGGTCGTAATTAGAAATAGTTGTAACCATTGGAACTCCAGCATTGTAATTTATCCCCCCTAGCCCCGCGTGGAAGGGGGGGACAAGAGGGTTATTTTATCGACCAACGCTCATCAAATACTCATCAGCTTTTTTCTCAACCACTGTACCTTTAAAAAAGTCACGATTAAGACTCGTGTACAATTCCAATGGATGAATTGATAAAAAGTAGCGCAAATCTTCTTCGCTAATAATCTCTCGTTCTACCATCTCGTAAGCATTAGCAGTAACACTTGTAATATCAGGTACGTCCCAGTGACCAGCATCAGAACCCAAGAAAGCTTTTACACGGTCGCCAAAAGGCAAAGCCGCACGGTTAAAAGCTTGAGACACGCGAGTATCATCTGATTCTGTACCAAAATAGAAGTGGTTTAAGAAGCGGTCACGCACATCCTCTGGTTTCTCAATACCTGCATCAGCAAACTCATCTAGCTCTCCTGGATCTTCAGGTGCAAAATGTTTACTATGAAATCCTAAACCATCACCAAGTTGATCTAAGCGACCATGCACTAGTTCACCACCATAACGAATATAAAGCTCTTTGAGTTCTTCTTTATTTACAATAGCAGGATTGTTGTGAGTTAATAAATGTTCTTTGTTGCGGGTTTCCCAATGCCAAATTATATCAGCATACAAACTGGCGCCCCAAGCAGAACCACCTTCCATAAAGGCAAATTTTAAATTTGGGAAGCGACGAGTAACACCACCAAAGAATAAAGATTTGCACAGCGCTTCTGCTGCAAACGCAAAATGATTAATATGATTGTACTGAGCATTCGTAACTGAGCGTTGAGTTGTCCAACCTTGACTTGATGCGTGGGTGGTAGGAACTACTTTGAGTTCTACGCACTTCGCCCAGAATGGGTCATAATCATATTCGCTATCTATGCCAAAGTTATCAATCCAAACTACCTCGTTTGCTACTTCTTTTCCATACTTTTCAAAAGCAGGAATTGGGCGCCGTACATAACCAGGTATCTGAATTGCTTTTAATCCTAGTACATTTACTGCATATTCCAATTCTTCTATTGCTTCAGTAGGAGTGTGCATTGGAATTGCCGCAATTGGTGTAATGCGGTCTGCATATGGGCGGAATATATCAGCATGGTATATATTCAACGCACGACATACTGCCCGTCGCATTTCTTCATTACCAATATTGGGTGCCATTGTTGCCAAGTTAGGATACACGACGGCAAAATCCGTACCTGCTTCTTGAAGTCTTTCATGAAGTAACTTGGGCAAACTAATAGTAGCTAAATTCAAAGTGTTTTTTGTTGGGCGCCCCCACCAGTTAGGACGGTTGCTACGATACGCAAAACGTTCTTCCCATGTTTGTTTGTACCATTTGAAGCGTGAGGCGCCTGGTAAATGCTCTTTGAAGCGCTCGACTATTGCGCTTCCTGCTACTTGCTCTAAATAATCTAATACTGCTGGTTCAAATTCTTGGGTGTGTACATCAGTATCAATAATGGGATAACCTAGTTGTTCACGAATTTGAGCAGATTTGCTTTTTTGGGTTCGACGTTCTAATGCAATGGTCATAGTAGTTTGCCTTGATTATTGTGGAATGGGCATCCTTGCCCGTTTATGCATATTAGTGGCGGGCTTTCCTGCCCACCCCACAAGAATATTTTGAAGTTTTTTAGTGTTTGCTTGATAAATATTCCTCGGCGCCTTTCTCAACCACCGTACCTTTGAAGAAGTTACGGTTGAGACTTGTGTATAACTCCATTGGGTGAATAGATAAGAAGTAGCGAAGGTCTTCTTCACTCAATATGCCACGCTCAACAAATGAGTAGGAATTTGCGGTGACGGCGGTAATATCTGGAACATCCCAATGACCCGAGTCTGAACCTAAGAATGCTTTTACACGGTCGCCATACGGGTTTGCTTTGCGGTTAAATGCATGAGCCACACGAGTATCATCTGATTCTGTGCCGAAGTAAAAGTGATTTAAAAAGCGCGCACGCACGTCTTCTGGAGTTTTAACTCCTGCAAGGGCAAATTCATCTTGTTCACCTGGGTCTAGAGGAGATAACAAGTTGGCATGGAATCCTAAACCAGTTCCTAGTTGCTCTAAGCGACCGTTGACTTGTTCACCACCATAACGAACATAGTATTCTAGGAGTTCTTCACGATTAATTTTGCTAGGGTCGTTATGTTCTAACATGTGTTCTTCATTGCGTGTATGCCAGTGCCATACTAAGTCAGCATACAAACTGGCGCCCCATGCAGAACCACCTTCTAAGAAAGCAAATTTTAAGGTTGGAAAACGATGAGTAACTCCACCGAAAAATAGTGATTTACACAATGCTTCACCAGCAGACGCAAAGTGACCAATATGATTATATTGATAGTTGGAAATTGAGCGGCGATTTATCCAACCCATGCCACTAGAGTGAGTGGTAGGTACAACTTTGAGTTCTACGCATTTTGCCCAGAAGGGGTCATAGTCGTATTTGCTGTCTAAACCAAATGTATCAATCCAAATTGCTTCGTTCGCCACTTCCTGACCATATTTCTCGAAAGCAGGAATTGGGCGCCGAATATGACCGGGTATTTGAATTGCTTTTAATCCTAGTACTTTAACTGCATACTCTAACTCTTCTATGGCTTCTTCTGGCGTATGCATGGGAATAGAAGCAATTGGTGTTAAACGGTCAGCATAAGGACGGAAAATTTCAGCATGGTATGTGTTAGCCGCACGACATACTGCACGTCGCATATCTGGATGACCAATATGTGGCGCCATTGTTGCTAAGTTGGGGTACACAACAGCAAAGTCTGTACCTGCTTCTTGTAAACGCTCGTATAGTAACTTGGGTAAGCTAATTGTTGCTAAATTTAAAGCATCGTTAGTAGGTCGAGTCCAGAAAGGTGGCCGTGTTGTTCTATAAGCTCGTCGTTCTTCCCAAGTTTGACTAAACCATTTAGAACGCGATGAACCAGGTAAATGTTCTTGGAACTTTTCGACAATTGCGGCGCCTGCTACTTGCTCTAGATAATCTAAAAATGCTGGGGGAAATTCTTGGGTATGTACATCAGTATCAATGATGGGGTATCCAAGTTGTTCACGAATTTCTGCTGAACGTGTTTTTTTCGTGGGACGTTCTAATGCAATAGTCATTATATTTCTCTCCTCATTTATTAAGGTCGCACCAAAATCGAGGCACCTTTAGGTTGTGTATTTTCGCCTTATTTATTAAGGTAGGGTGTGTGAAAGCTATTACAAACTCCAACGAAAACGGAAAATTATCCTAGCTTTCACGCACCAAAATCAAGGCGCCTTTCTTTAAGGTTGGGTGTTTACACAGACGGTACGTAACAGCACTTTATTTTTGCGTTTGAGTTCAAGTAGATTCATGCTGTTACGCACCCTACCAATTCCCGGTTGACAATAGCTTGCTCTGGTTTTACCCATATTGTGTCTAAACCACCGCTAATTAAACGATATTGTTGGTTCGGGTCAAGAAGAGGAAAATCTTCGCGTTTATGCATTCCTCTGGTTTCTTGACGCTGTATACCACTGGTGTACATCCAACGAGCAGTTGCTAACATTGCCGCAGCTTCACGCGCGCGCACTATTTGATTATCTGTGGTTATTTTACTGTTACGAATCTCTTGCCAAAGGTTATTAAGTCTTTCTAGAGATTCATTTAATCCTGTAGCTGTGCGGAATAAGTTGCGGTCATAAGGGAAAACTTCTGCTTGGGTTGCGGTAATTATTTCTTCTGGAAATAAGGTTTGATTTCCTGTATAGGATAATCCAACTTTTCCAACTCCTTGTACTGGACGTTGCGATGTATCTCCTAAACTAAGTGCATAGGCAGCAGCTGATTGACCTGACCAATAACCAGAGGACATTGCCCAAGCTGCATTGTGACTACCTCCACCTGTAAATCCTCCACAGATTAATTCCCTAGTTGCAGCATCTCCAGCAGCATATAAACCAGGAACGGAGCTGGCGCAAGTATAATCTGTAATCCGTATTCCTCCTGTACCACGCACTGTTCCTTCTAAACGCAATGTAACAGGGAATCTTTGGGTGAATGGGTCTATTCCCAAACGGTCAAACACAACAAAGAAATTTGGTTGAGACGCGCGCATCCATACTTTCGTTTCTTCATCTACACCTTGGTCAAGACGCGCGTATACTGGTTGCGTTAGTAAAGTTTTGGCAATTACAGAGCGACCACGTTTAGAACCGGCGCCTTCAATTACCGTACCATCTTCGTATGTAAAAGATGCCCAATCGTAAAAACGAGTTTTTGTGACAGAAGACCAGGCAGGAGAAATAGCATAAGCGTTAGAAAATTCCATTCCCGAAAAATCGGCGCCTACTTCTGCTGCCATTAGCAGCCCATCTCCTGTTAATACATTACAACCAAGAGCTTTACTCAAAAAAGCGCAACCACCTGTTGCAATTACTACAGACCCAGAGCGAATTTGCCAGCGTTCCCCAGATTGACGATTAATACCTGCTGCTCCAGCAACAACACCTTCTAAATCTACGAGCAATTCTAAAGCGGGACTGTTATCTAAAATTTTGACACCCGCTTTTTTAATCTTTTGCCGCATGAAGCGCATGTAGTCTGGCCCCTGCAAAGAGCGATAAACTACTTGCCCATTATGGTCAGTATGAAAGTTATAGTTCCAATTTATTAGAGATTGAATATTGTCATAAGTTCTATCTAGTACGCGCGTCATCCAGTTACGATCAGCAAGAAATCCTCCCATTGCTTCACGACTAGCCATTGCTGCAGAGCGCTGTTCTGGGTCAGGAGCTACGTACCAAACACCATTTCCCGAAGCTGCTGCGGCGCCACTTGTGCCACAGTAACCTTTGTCTACTAAAATGACTTTTGCTCCACTAGTAGCTGCACTTAAAGCTGCCCAAGTTCCTGCTGGTCCACCACCAATAATTAAGACATCGGCAGTTAATTTTAGATCTGTTGATTGGTTATTCATTTAATTAGATGAGGTTTTAGGTAAATTTCTATTGCTTAATAATGGGAAATAATATGCGGACATTTCTTTAGAGGCGCCAGGTGTTCTTCCTTTGCCCCAACCGATATCTTCTCGATAGCTGCCCAGTAAACCATTTTCGATTAAAGTCTGTTCGTCTACTTCGACTAGTTCATCAGTTTGGGGAGCTACATATAATGCATCTACTGGACAATATAGCTCGCACATAAAACAAGTTTGGCAATCACTTTTACGTGCGATTTTAGGCGCCTTTCCTGGTACTTTATCGAAAACATTCGTAGGGCAGGCAGTGACGCAAAGATTACATTCTATACAGCGAGATTCACTTACTAATTCAATCACAGTGTTACTAACTCCTTATTTACAGAGTGCTGCTCAGGTTTTACCCAAACTGTATCTAAGCCACCACTAAGTAGCTTATATTGCTGATTTGGGTCAAGTTCTTGGTAATCTTGGCGTTCATGCATACCACGGCTTTCTGTACGTGTAAGTGCAGCATTATACATCCATCGAGATGTTGCAACCATCGCCGCTGCTTCCCGCGCTTGCAATGCTTGGTCTTCACTTGCGGCGCCGCTATACTTAACAGAGTGCCACAAATTATCTAAGCGTTTAAGAGAATCTTTTAAATTATCTTCTGTGCGGAATAAATTACGGTCATAAGGTAAAACTTCAGCTTGAACGGCGCCGATAACTTCTTGGGGAGCAAAATTACTATCAGACCGAATTCCTGCTTTGCCAACTCCTTGGACTTTTCGTTCGTTTACTTTATTTCCAAGTGAGAAAGCATATTTCGCTGCATCTGAACCTGCCCAATATCCAGAAGACATTGCCCAAGCTGCATTTATACTACCACCTCCACTGCTGGCGCCTGCTACAAATTCTCGTGTTGCTGCATCTCCAACTGCGTAAAGTCCAGGGACTGAAGTCGCGCAGGAGTTATCTATAATATGAATTCCACCAGTACCTCGAACAGTTCCTTCTAAACGTAATGTTACGGGGAAGCGTTGGGTAAACGGGTCAATACCAGTGCGTTCAAAAGGCAAGAAGAAATTGTGTTGGATAGTTCGCATCCATGTTCGTACTTCTTCGGGAGTTTTGTGTAAGCTGCAATATACAGGTTCAGTTAATAGTACTTTGGCGATAGTAGAGCGTTTCCCGAAAGCTGTATCTTCAATTTCAGTTCCATCTTCATAAGTAAATGTTGCCCAACGATAATAGGCGCCTTTTGTCACAGATGACCATGCCGGAGTTAGTCCATAGATATTAGAAAACTCCATACCCGACATCGCAACCCCAGCTTCTGCTGCCATTAAATAACCATCCCCAGTTAGGACGTTACAGCCTAAAGCTTTGCTCAAAAAAGCACAACCACCAGTGGCAATAATTACAGATGCTGCTTTTACTCGCCATCTTCCACCATTTTGGCGCCTAATTCCACAAGCTCCAGCAACTGCACCTTGTAAATCAACTAATAATTCTAAAGCTGGGGAGTGGTCGAGAATTTGCACACCAGCTTTTTGAATTTTCTTACGCATCAGACGCATATACTCGGCGCCTTGATGGAGTGAAGGATAATAAGGTTGACCTTGCTGGTCTAATGAAAAAGGATAACCCCAATTTCCTAACTGATACAAATTTGTATGAGTTTGCTCTAAAACTCTTTCCATCCAAGAAAGTTCTGATAAAAACCCTCCTACCCTTTGCCGCTTGGCTATTTCTTGCGCGCGTTGTTCCTCATTTGGTTCAAACCATACAGTAGTACCAGCAGCAGCCGTTGAACCACTGGCGCCGCAGTAGCCTTTATCTACCAAAACTACTTTAGCTCCAGAAGAAGCAGCACTTAAAGCAGCCCATGCACCTGCTGGACCACCGCCAATAACTAGAACATCTGTATGTAAATCTAAGTCAGAAGCATTGTTTGATTGTTGCTCTATTAATTGATTTACGCCCACAAGCCTCACCCCTTAGCTAAAAAGCTTAATATTTTGAGATTTATTATTTACGCTGGCTATGTAAAATACTGTTTATCGACCAATTTAACGGTGATTTATATAGCAGTATTGCACAACCTTCGTTGAAAGTTCAAGCCTTTTGTAACTAAAGTATACGATTATCTAAATTTATGAGACACTAATTGTTTGATAAACTAAATATATTGGTACTTTACTGGCAGCGCTTGTCGGAAGATTATAGTATATTTATTTACCACAGAGACACAGAGGGTACAGAGATAAGAGAGTATAGTGAAAAGGGTGAGAACTGTCATTCTGAGCGTAAAGCGCAGCTTTTCCCGCAGGCTAGAATCTCTAAGATGCTGTTACTATTTATTTTAATTACTGGGGCTGTTTTACTGGTGGTTATAATTTTTATCTTATTTTTTACTGGGTTTGTTGACTATATGCCCCAGTAAAATATTATTAAAGGTCAATATTAATACTTCTTTGTTAATTAATTACGTGTTTTTCTCCTCCGGAGACACTCCGTGAACGCAAAATAAACGCTATTTGACCAAAATTAATCTGTATAATTTGTTTTTTTTATACATATTTACTACAGAGGAAGCGCATTTCTAGCGCGCGTCAACTTGCAACAGATAGGTAGTTAAAAAGATAGGTATGTTCATTTGTTACGAATAACTTATCTATTGCCTGATATTTTGCACTTGCGTTCATTAGATGTAATATTATTTACTATCTTGAAATGACGCTCATACCCGTCTATAGCTGAAAGCTATAGGCTAACAGTTCTAGTCCATTTTAATGGACTAAAAAATAAAGCAAGATTGGAAACTGATAAATCTATAATTAGTTATTTATACGTAGTGGGGCAAGATGTAAGTTACTAACTAAGGTGTCATATTTAACCCACACCTGGCACTAAAGGCGCCACATGACTGCTATACAAATAAACTATATAGCACATGAGAGAGTTTATAATTACATATAATTTTATTGGTATTCTTAGTTAAGCTGACTTTATTGCAACTAGAACAAGTTTCTTCCATTCAATCAAAGCAACCCTGAATCATATATCCTACATTCCGCAGATGTTTATAAATTGTATATAAAAGCTATAAAGCTATATAGTGAATTTAAAATTATAATTAAATCAAGAATAATTAATAGTTTATATTATATTTACTTATTGAAGTGGTATTCATACCTCTCACAAAACTTTGCATGGCGCCCTATTAGCTCGCAATTCTGGTAATCTGTTTTTATAACTCCGGTATCTCTACCGACAAACAGTACCAAGCACAAAGGAACATTTACTTTGACAGATATCCAATTACTTGCTCTAATAGCGGTTTTCTTGATGGCAAGTGTTATCAGCGTCATAACTGGTAGTACTTCACTAATTACTGTACCTGTAATGCTTTATTTTGGAATTGAACCGCGCGTAGCTCTTGCTACTAATATGTTTGCACTAACATTAATGAGCATTGGGGGGACATTACCGTTTATTGGTAAAGGTGTTATTGACTATAAGCGCTTGCCATTGTTAATAGTTCTAACTTTGATATCGTCAATTTTAGGCGCATTGCTTGTTTTAGTTATACCGTCAAAATCAATGCCGTTGATTATCTCTATTTCAATGATTGTTGTTGCGGTGTTGTCTGTTGCTAACCGAAATGCTGGACTGGCGCCATCTCAAATCATACCTTCAAAGGTTGCAGAAATTGCTGGCTATATCGCTACATTCCTGCTTGGAATTTACGGTGGCTTTTTTAGTGGGGGTTACGTAACTTTGTTGACGGCAGCTTATATAATGCTATTTGGTATGACATTTGTTCAAGCAATAGCTACGACTAAATTTATTAATATTTTCTCTTCACTCTCTTCTACTTTGATTTTTATAGCACAGGGTGTTGTTGATTATAAACTAGGTATAATTCTTGGTCTGGCTATGTTTATCGGTGGAATTGTTGGAGGACATATTAGCCTAAGCTTGAGTAATTCATGGCTACAACGAATTTATTTGACAGTTGTAGGTATTCTCGCGTTTACAACGCTTCGCAAATCTTTACAAACGAATAATTCTAATAATTAAGTAAAAATAGTGGTTATACGTCTACGCCAAACTGAAGAAGTTGATCTTGATTATATTCTAAGTGCTGAAAACAATGAGGAAAACCGTCAGTACATAATTCCCTGGTCACGCGAGAAACATTTACAAGCAATGAATACTCCTGATATTCTTCATCTGATTGTGCAAAAGGAAGCAAGAGTTGGTTATGCTATTTTAGCTGGTTTAACTAATGTAAATAATACGATTGAATTGCGTAGAATCGTTATTACAGAAAAAGGCAAAGGTTATGGAAAAGCAACAATAGGAATGATTAAGGAGTTAGCATTCAATAATTATAGGGCACACCGATTATGGTTAGATGTCAAATTGCAAAATCTTCGCGCGCAATCAATTTATAAGGCGGCTGGTTTTGTCGTTGAAGGAATACTCCGCGAATGCTTGAAAACAGGAGATAAATATGATTCTCTAATGATTATGTCTATTTTGCAGCAAGAGTACAAAAATAATTAATTGCTTTTCTTATATTGTCTTGTTTAGAATAAAATAAAAAACAGTAGAGCATTGTAACTAAATATGGGAGCATTAGTAGAAATGATTGAGCGCAAATAAAGTTTAGTTACTGTTATCACGGCATAACAATAAATGTCTAATGATGGCTTTTAATATGAACTGAAAAGTCTCGAATTTAAATGCCGTACTCGCGGCATTATTTCTTCATAAAAACGTTTCATTTCTGAGGCAAAAGGTTGGAATTGCAGCATAAATGTATCGATGCCTATTTCGACAAAATCAGCAATTTTTGTTGCTACTGTGTCGTAACTTCCAACTAATCCTGCTGCTGTACCTCCGTTACTTCCTACACCTGGATAGTTTGCCATGTTTTTGAACATTACTACTTCTTTTTCAATACCTTTTATTAGCTCGGTTCTATCATCTTGTTTGGTAAGTTCAAAAAGATATTTATATTCTGTTTGTGCTTCGGTGTCTGTTGGTCGGGCAATTACAAAAGCTGACATGGCAAACCGTAAAGGTTTTAGTTTTAGGCGTTGACGTTTTTTAATATCTGTAATTGTTTCTTTTATAACTTCTAAAGGGCGCCCATTTAAGAAAAATACATCTGCTGATTCTACAGCGAGATTTTTGGCTGCTTCGGATTCTCCCCCTAAATAGACGCGCGGATGAGGTTGTGCAACTGGACGCGGACGTAAACACAAATCGGTAATATTAAAATATGAGCCGACGTGGTTAATTTTTTCTCCACTCCATAATGCTTTAACTACTTCTATCCATTCTTGAGAATAACGATAGCGTTCATCGTGAGGAAGAAAAGGTATGCCAGATTTTTGCAATTCCGGCATAAACCATGCGCTAACCAGGTTTATTGAAAATCTTCCTTTGCTAATAGCATCAATATTTAATGCCATTTTTGCTAAGACTACTGGGTGAAATAGCAAAGGTTTTACTGCGGCAATAATTTCGATTGAGTTTGTTGCTTCTGCTAAATCTGCTGCGGTACTCCATGTCTCTAGCTGGTCTAATTCTTGATTCCTAGGGTTAATTATATGTTCTGCAATGAGACTGGTTGAAAATCCGTATTCTTCTGCTAATTGAATTAAAAACTTTGCTCTTTCGTAACTAGCATTACGGGGTTCATTTGGATGATTCATGGCGCCGCAATTACCATAAACTGGAATCCAAATTCCATATCTCGGTTCATACATAGTATAACACCCTAGTTAATTATCTAATAACCTATCTGTTTATCTACCACATTACGCAACGGCTGACCAGTTTTATAACGGTTTAAATTATCAAGAAACAATGATACAATCCGGTCATAAAGCTGTGGTGTCAGAGCGGAATTATGCGGTGTAACAAATACGTTCGGTAATGACCAAAAAGGACTTTCTGGAGGTAGAGGTTCTGTAACAAATGTGTCTAGTCCGGCGCCTGCTATCCAGTTTTCACGTAATGCGGTAAGTAGTGCTTCTTCATCGACAATGGCGCCACGAGCGATATTAATAAAGTAGGCACTCGAACGCAGTGACCGTAGTACCGAAGCGTTAATTAAACCTTTGGTATCTGGTGTTAGGGGAGTGGCAACTACTAAATAGTCAACTTCTGGAAGAAGAGATTGCCATTCGTCGGCACCTACTATTTTATCAAAATTAGGTAACGGTTCAGGATTACGACGACTACCCCAAACATTCATACCAAAAGCTTTCGCGCGAGAGGCAATTTCTTTACCAATGTTTCCTGTGCCAATAATTAATACATTTTTGTTATATAACTCTTGTAAATTTAACCATTTGTACCAATAGTGGTCTGCTTGGAGACTTTGCAACTTTTGGACATTTTTGGCATGGTAAAGCATGAAGTTCAGCACGAATTCTGCAATGGGTATAGCATGAACTCCTGAACCGTTAGTAAGAGTTATATCGCGTTCTAAAAATGTCGGTGTAAGAATATGATTCACACCTGCACTTGGTGTATGTTGCCAGCGAATCTTTGGTGCTGCTGCTAATACTTTATGAAGTGTCGTATTTTTTAATTTAAATCCGTTGAAGTAGACTTCAGCATCACTAATATCACCATCAAATTCACCTTCAGGGTTTACGCGAATAGATGTAATATCTTGCGGCAAAAGTGGCTCGACTTTATCAGCGAGTTCCGTTGGTAAGATTATTTTTAACACAGTTAATACCTCACTGTTGTACCAGAATCTAATTTTTTACATCAAAATGTCTCTACCCAAGGACGTAATTCAACTTCCCATGTCCAAGCACTGCGAGGTTGGCGCCATATATTCAGATAAGTTTGAGCAATTGCATCTGGGTCAAGATAGCTATCTGGTTTGTCTGGTGGTTCTTGTCGAGTTTCGGAACGAATGGCGCCATCAATAATAAAATGTGCTACGTGGATATTTTTTGGCGCCAGTTCACGGGCAATACTTTGTGCTAAACCTCGTAGTGCAAATTTACCCATTGCAAATGGTGCCGACTGTGGATAACCTTTAACGCTCGCGGAAGCACCTGTAAAGAAAATGGCTCCCTCTCCTAATTCTAGTTGTCGTTTTGCTGCGGCTTGAGCAACTAAAAAGCCTCCATATGCTGTAATTTCCAGCGTTTTTGCAACATCCGCTGCGTCAAGTTCGGTAAATGCTCCTCGAACGCGCCAACTAGGATTATAAATTACAAATTTTGGCACCCCTAATTTTTGTTCAACATCATTAAATAATTGGTTTACATCGTCGGGTTTTGAAGCGTCTGCCGCAAAACTGGCGCCTCCTATTTCAGACGATAATTTACTAAGTTTATCAGGTTGCCGTGAAGCCAAAGCAACAGTAAAACCTTCTTTAGCAAAGACACGCGCTAAGGATGCACTCAAACCACTTCCGGTGCCGACAATTAAAGCTGTAGCTGACATAATTTATGAGTTATTTGTGACAAAATTGTGTAATTCTTGGTTAAAACGTTTACTATCTTTCCAAAAATGGAGCATGGCCGACATCAGGATAAATAGAATTGGTCTACGGTTAGGGTTCCTAGTTTCTTCAATATAAAGCTTAAGGGCGCCACCACCAATAATTTTTTGCGCTGCCATAGATTCTCCACTGACTATGTAGTTGCATTAATTCTCACAACACTTGTTATTTATTAAGGATTTTTATTATTATACGGTAAGTTAACAGATAAAGTGTATTATAGAAAGTAAATCATCACCATATACAACTTTTAGGTAAATCATGCCTGTAAGTAAAGTGTTCGTTTACGCTGAGTACCAAGTATCACTTCCATTCACTGAGATTGATTGGGTTCCAATAAATCAAGACATGAAAAAATTTCCTGGGTTGAAATCTAAAACGTGGTTAAGTGCTATCAATACGAATCAAGTGGGAGGATTTTATGAGTTTGATTCTGTGGAGAATGCCCAAAATTATATTGAAAATTTATTGATTCCATTTGCAAAACAAGTCAATGGCAATCTGACTGTGAAGCTTTTTGACGGTGATGTTACTGAAAAAGCAAGTATCGGTATGAATTCTCCTTTTTATTCAGCAGACTTACTGGAGTAAAAAATGACAATATCAGCAAAACCAGCACTTGATCCTTATCCACTAAGTTGCTATGTTGCCTGGGCAGGAAATCGTAACCGCGACGCAATTTTAGAAGTGTTTAAACAAAAGTTTCCCCAAAAAGGTAACGTTCTCGAATTAGCTTCTGGAAGTGGAATGCACATCCATCATTTTGCACCCCACTTTCAAAACTTAAATTTTCAACCCTCTGACTTCGATCAAGGGGTATTTGAAAACATCCAAAGCTTGACACAACAAACAAATGCCAAAAATGTCGAGCCTCCAATCAATCTCGATTTAACTCAACCGTCAACCTGGTTATCACTGAATAATAAAAAGTTTGATGTAATATTTTGTATCAACCTTTTTCAGGTGGCGCCTATTTCTATTGCTGATGAAGTTGCTAATTGTGCAGCACATCATCTGAGGGAGCGGGGTTATTTGTACATTTATGGACCGTTTAAAGTCAATGGAAAGAATACAACTCCATCCAATGAAGAATTTGACAAAACTCTACTTTCTTCTGGAGTGCCAGAATGGGGATTAAAAGATGTTACAGATATAAATAATGCTGCCTATGAATATAATCTTGAACTAAAAGAAAAATTGATATGCCAGCAAATAATTTTATTCTTGTTTATGGATTTAGATAAAGTTTCAATTATATTTGAAACTCATTCTTGGAACTTGGCTACGAGAGTGCAATTACGGAGACTTGAATGGGCATCCAGTTGAACAAATACACGCGCGTAGGACAAAGCATATTGATGAGCCTTTTCCAAACGGTCAAAGCTACCGTCAAGTAGTCGAACAAATAAGAGACTTTCTTGAGTATTTAGGGAGCGGTTGGAGTGGCAAACGAGTTCTCATTATCGGTCGTAGCGCAACACGTTGGTCTCTGGATCACCTTCTTAAGAAAATAGATTTGCATAAATTGGTAGAAGCGCCATTCGATTAAAAGAAGGTTGGGATTACGTGTTGTTAACTAAATAATGCATAAAAATTATGACTTTCTATAATCAATCTAGCTTTGATATCAGGTGTGAGTGGGGAAAAAAAGGAGTTGAGCAATTAGCTCCAATTAGTGATGTCATTATTATAGTTGACATTCTTTCATTTTCGACTTGTATTGAAATTGCTAATAGTCGAAGAGCTACTGTTTTCCCCTACGAATGGAACAATGAATCAGCATCTATATTTGCTGAGTCTGTGAACGCCCAATTAGCAACTAAAAGGGGAGGTAGTGGTTATTCACTTTCTCCTGCATCCTTGAGTCAAATACCTGAGAACACTCGATTAGTACTTCCTTCACCAAACGGTTCTTCTCTTAGTTTAGCAACAGGAAAGACTCCAACTTTGGCTGGTTGTTTAAGAAATTGTCGAGCTGTCGCTAATTCTGCAACCAAATATGGGCGCCGTATCGCTGTTATACCAGCAGGTGAAAAATGGGAAGATGGTACTCTCCGCCCCTCGTTTGAGGATTTGATTGGTGCAGGCGCCATCATTAGTTATCTACAAGGAAGCTTATCACCAGACGCACAAATAGCAGTTGCAGCTTATCGTTATGCACAACCTAATTTAAAATCTCTTCTTAAGCAATGTGGCTCTGGAATAGAACTTATTAAAAGAGGATTTGAACAAGATGTTGATTTAGCAACAGAATTAGATGTGAGTAATTGTATTCCTACATTAATAGATAGAGCATATAAATACTCAAGTAATTAAATACTAATGAGTTTTTTTAATAAGCGTGAAAGCTGCCCAATCAACAGGATTTAGACTACCTTTCATGGTGATTAACATAGTCGTTCTCGAAAATGAATTAGTGGGGAATAATGGAAATGCTACCACTGCGCTCTAACACCGCGTATTTAATTTGATCCATACGTTCTAATCCTTGTAGTTCCCTTGCCGCAGTCAACACATCGTTAAGTAGTAAGACAGCATTAATTACACAAAATTAGACCTGAAACCTTTATCCAACCTAAAAACCGTCTGTAAATATTTCTGTCCGGGTATTTATCATCCACTCGCGCCTTATTCATACAGTTCAACCTCAGAAAAGTAAATATTTGTTGTGGGCATGTATAAATTAATTCATTTGAACTAGAAAAAATTGTTGTCAAAGCATATCATTTAGAATCTGATATCGGGAGCATCCAGTTTTGGCAGAAACACCAAAACTCAGGGCGCCAGTAGATAACC
>NZ_MRCD01000117.1 GCF_001904745.1 Calothrix sp. HK-06 | reverse complement strand
GATGATGAGGGCGCCTAGTTCTTGAATTTCTAAAATAGGATGTGCAAGCAACATGAGTAAATGATTATAGCCTATTTCACCTAACTGTGCTGTGGAGTTAGTGGCTAAATCATCAATTATTAATTTTGCTTGCTGACTTTGATTTGGCGCCAGTGCTAAAAGTTTAAATATTTTAAGTATGACACAATCTATTATATGTTTATTTATCAAAGATGCTGTAGAATCACTGATGGTGTAAGAAGAGATGAATTTATTTGCAAAGTTACGTGTTTTGCTATCTGGACTGGTTAATAGATTAGCAATAAGTTGAATGTTCTCTTGAATAAATTTATTTTCTTCAATTCTCCAAAAGTTTCCTTGCGTAGGAGTGTATTGAAATATACGGTTACTTAAAGCATTAATTAATACTTGGTTTGGCTCATTTACATTTAAAGACTGTAAAGCTAACTCAAAACCGAATACGACTGTATCTATATAGGAAGAATTGACAAGCGTAATAATAGTATCAACATTGAGTGAAGCGCAAAAGTTTTTACACTCACGTAGAATATTAACTGCAAAGTGCTGAACGGGACGACATTTACTATCTTTTAATAACTGTATCAGTACATGCGGATGCTGTTGCCAAAGTTCGGGAAACGCTTCTTCTCTGACATTTTGTTCCGCGAAACTTGCTTGATAACCTTTACATCGGCGCCAGCTTTTTGAAGTAAACTCGTAACGGTAGCTATTAGTGTAGAGAATGTGATTAAAAGTGAGATAGTCAGCATAAGCATCCCAATAATGCTTAATTTCTCGCTGATAGTAATCCCACTTATCAAAAGTTGAACGTCGAATTGGAGGTTTATTACCATCAAAATATTCGAGCAGTATAGCTACAGCGATTTTAATATAGTCAGAGTCTCCGACTTCACCCAGTTTTCTTAAAGTACGCCATACTCTTCTTCTTAAATATTGCTGAGTTTGGTAGCTATATACGAATGATGGTTCGTCTTGTTCTTGCTCATCACTATAAACACGTCGCTTTGAAGCTAAATATTTACCGTCTTCTTCATTCCAAGAATATGCTAGTAAATTATTGTCGAAATTTCCTGGTTCTTGTTCAAAGCGATAAGCGACAATTGCAAATACTTCTGCATCACGACGGTATTCAGCTATTTTGAAAATTCTACGTATAGCACGAAAATAGTTCGGTTGAAAAGGTACAGTACGTAAAATGTTTAACAATGATGGACGTGCTAATTCGTTATCAATTTGATATATCTGGTCGAGAACCGCAAAGAAAGAGTAAGGATGTGTTGTAGCAAATTCTTCAAATTCTTCCGAAGTCGCGCGTGCTAAGATTTGCGTATGTGTCGGTAATTTTTTTATTAGACTCTGTTGCAAATTTATTTTCGTTTGTGCATCCACGAGTTTTAATAATGCTTCAAAAGCAATTCTCTGTAAGAACTCAGGATTTGCAGAGTTTGATTGTAATGCTTGTAGTATGGGTATAGATTCTTCTGACCCGCACCAACCTAATGTCCAAGCAATACAGTAATCTCTTAGTGGTTCTCCTGTACCAACAAGATTAATGAGTAATGGCGCCGCTTCTTTAATTTTTAGTTCTCCCGCACGCCAAATTGCCCTTTCTAGTTTCCATTGACTAGGTTTATTGTTGGCAAGACGTTCTAGAATAGCTTGTTTTTGGGCTTGTATATCTTGAGTGCGTTTCATAAAAAGTTATGTGAAAAGTCTATTTTGGCTTAAGTTTCAATAAAATAGGATAATATGAGTGTGATTTCTAAAGCGTTTATTCAGGAACAGGGTAACGGGCGCCTGCGGGAGGAGGAAGAGTTAGTTGTTGACTCACTTAATCAACGTGGAATTCCAATTACGCTTTATACAGAAAAACGTCTTCGTCGCAGACAACTTCCACTTGATTGTAAATCTTTAGTTGTTGGAGACATGCTTTGCATTTCCCTGGCTTTGAAGCAGCTTTCCATCCCCGAACCGCAACCAAATGATTATCCTGCTTCATTAAGTGAGTTTTTACATCGCCGCATTTGGCGCCTAACACTTGGAGAATTAGAATTAAGGTTAAGGAATGGTAGATATCCAGCCATATTTGCCAAACCAGCAACTCGTCGCAAACGTTTTACGGGTTGTGTTTTTGAGTCTGAAAACGATTTGTCTCAAGTTTATGGGGTGTCACGTCAAGAACAGTTGCTATGCTCTGAAGTTGTGACTTGGGTTAGCGAGTATCGTATTTACATTGTGCATTCAGAAATTAGAAGTATTGATTGCTATGCGGGCAATGAGTCTATTCAAATTGATATTAAAAAGGTACAAACAGCTTTTGAGAATATGCCAACTTTTTTATAGATATAGGGATATTTTTAGTCGCTTTAGCTTTGGAGTATTTAGGCGCCCTATAACAATACTTGTGTATTAGATATAAAATTTTACTGTAAGTAATAGTTGATATATCTTTTATGGTATTTTTGTTCTATAATATGAGAAGTACAGCAGTAAGGTCATATATGGAAATAGCATTTACTGGAACAAGACACATAAACTCAAAGCAAGCTTTGATTGTTAAGGATAAGTTGCAGGAGATTGCCCAAATAGATGCAACTTGGCATGTTGGTGATGCGATGGGAGTTGATGCACTGGTTAGAATTGAAGCTCGGCGCCTAGCTAAAGAGTTAAATATATATGTGTGCCAAGGAAAGGAGCGTTATGAGTTTGCGAAACGTTCCAAATCAATGATTGATGCAATTGCAGGTACTTATAACAAGTTGTATGCGTTTGCAAATAAGTCTTGTCCTGCTGGATGTAAGCCATGTAGAAATCCGAATGGGCAAGGCTCTGGTACTTGGTTAACTGTTGCCTATGCTTATTATCTTGGTGTGCCTGTAGAATTAATTTTTTTGGAGGATGGCTTGGTGGCGCCAGATTGGTTAGATGTGCCTACATCAGCAAGCAAATATCAGCAATTATCGCTTTGGTAAATTGGTTTGGTATGATTTATAATTTTTGACATGGTAAGTTTGACGTTACAAGTTCAAACTTAGAATACTAATGTCTTATTTGTAACTTAATTTCTTTAATTTAAGTATTTGTATTGACAAGAAAGCACATTTTTATTTTTAGGTTTTGTATAAATTGTGTTTAATCCCCCTAGCCCCGCGCGCGGAAGGGGGGTTGGCGGATTAAATCAAACTACTTGAATTCTATCTAGCTTTGCCCATTTTAAGGTTGCTAGTAGGTCATCACCTGCGGTTACTAGGGTATCTTCTCCACTGATGCTGACTGATAGTATACTATTGGCGCCCAATGTACTGCCGCGACTAATAGTATCATCGGTGCCGAAGCCGTATATAGTTAATGAACCTTCTCCGCTTCTAAGGAAGAATTTGTTAAGTCCACTGCCTACATATGCTGTGTCGTTACCGATGCCTGCGTAGATAGTGTTGTTTCCTTCGGTTGAGTAGATGGTATCGTTTTTGGCGCATTAAAAAAATTTAACTATATAACCAAATATTTTTTATTCTAAAAAATATTATTAAACAAAAACTTTCATTAATACAAATACACTTAAGGTAAGCGGGAGGGTATGGCGTAAGCCATAGTCGAGAATTGGGCGCCGCACAGGAAATGTCACTACAGGCGATTGATGTAAATTTTTTCGAGAATATCAACTGGGGGGGAACGGGAACACCCAATGCTACTGGGTACATCGACACAACCGCAAAAACAATTGAAGTCATCCAATCCGAAGACTTCCACATCAGCGAAGAACTCACCAGCAAAATGAGCAATGTCGCGATTGATTATCGTAATCGCGCGCTGACTAGTTTAATTACAGCATTGATAATTATGGGATTTTCTACTTTTTCTGGACTTTTGGTTGGGTAGTATGTTAGCCAACCACCAAGCTCTCAAAAAGTAGAAGTCAAGCCAGAACCGATATTAAATTGTGGGTTTTGGGGTACTGTGAAAAGTGCTGAATATTCCAGTTGTCTCTGCTTTTTCGCTCACAGACGTACTAAACGCTTTGATTGGCTTTTATATTCTTTCATTCGCAGTCAAACGACCTTCAGCACTTTTAGACGTATAATTTGTATGAATCAATATCACTCCTTGGTGCCCAAAGTCAACACCCTAGGCACAAGGCGCCCGCATGGCTTGAGGTGGTTGCATAATTTATACAATGACTCAGCAACGCCAGTAATTATTAATAATACCTCTAAGGAATTAATATTTAAGTGCATTTTGGTGTTTACAGAATTAAATTATTTTGGGCAATGCTCGGCTACAATAATCTCATTGCATCAGACTAGTAGAGGTAATTTAGGCATTTTCCAGTCGCCAATTTCTGCAATAATATTTGCTTATAACAGATTTTTGCGAGTACTGTTGAACACCGATTGCCTCTGATTGTAGCTTTTGCGATGGGAAGTTTGATAAGGAGAATATGGGACATGACTTCAGGGTCGCTTAATCGCATTTCAGCATTTACTACTAATCCTTTGGAAGGCAACCCCGCTGGTGTTTGGGTCGGAGACACACTTCCAGAGCCTAATATTATGCAGCGCATCGCCGCTGAAGTTGGCTTTTCAGAAACTGCCTTCGTAGCTCCTGCCGTCGGATTTGATCGTACCGTTCGTTATTACAGCCCCGAAGCGGAAGTCTCATTTTGTGGTCATGCTACCATCGCAACTGGAGTAGTGCTTGGCGAGAACGGAGGAGAGGGTACTTATCGGTTGGCAACATCCATCGGGGTGGTTCCGGTCACCGTTCGCACGCAAAACGGCAATTGGTCAGCATCACTGACCTCAGTCGAGCCAACTTATACAAGAGCGTCTGATATTCTCGTCAACGAGGCTCTTGACGCACTGAGATGGAAACGAGATGACCTTGACAGTTCGATTCCTCCGGCTCGGGCCTACGCCGGGGCATGGCACTTGGTGCTAGCTGTTGCCGATGCCAACCGTCTAACCAAACTGGACTACGACTTCGAGACACTCAAGGCACTCATGCTTCAAGACGGACTTACTACGCTACAACTGATATGGCGAGAGAAATCAGATGTCTTCCACTCGCGCAATCCTTTTCCAGTAGGGGGTGTCGTGGAAGACCCAGCTACAGGTGCAGCTGCCGCAGCTTTGGGGGGATATCTTCGAGCGGCCAAACTCATTACGGCGCCTGCTAGTATCCTGATTCGCCAGGGAGAAGCAATGGGGCGCCCCAGTCAACTTGTAGTAGATATCCCTGCCAGTGGCGGGATTGTCGTGACTGGTAAGGCAGTCCGGATTTGAGTAGGAGGAGTCATCCGGCAGAGGAGCCTCACCTAATACTAGTGTTTATATTAAAAGTGTAAGTAGTAATTTATACAAAATAGATGTAACTCGCTTGTTGCAGTGGTTCTACAGGCACCTTATATAATATACTTATACTCATTTGTCAGGCAATACCGCGAACCACCAGGTGTTTTTTAAGCAAAGTCCTTTATTTGTGACTAAACGTTTATATCGTAAGACTTTGAAGCATTTTATCTATTTCTGAGGTTCGCGGCAACTATGAAAGCCTTACCAGTTATAATTTTCAGCTATTTTAACCTATGCACCTATTGACACACCGATCCCCAGAACGCTATCTTTACTCTAGGTTCGCGGAACAGTACCTTGAAAACCAAATACAGTAACGGGTCGGCGCCTAGCACTAGCAATTATTAATAATCCCTTCTAGGGATTGAAACACTATCTCCACCACCACCCGAATTAAATTGTGCTCTAGCAATTATTAATAATCCCTTCTAGGGATTGAAACGCTATTTATCACAATCATGAACTTAGGCTTTTTACTAGCAATTATTAATAATCCCTTCTAGGGATTGAAACATAATCAATCTTAAACTTTTCAGCGCTTGCAGTATCCTAGCAATTATTAATAATCCCTTCTAGGGATTGAAACCTAATTTTACGCAGCAAGTGGAATCATTGGCAAGGCTAGCAATTATTAATAATCCCTTCTAGGGATTGAAACAAGGATGTATTCGCTTCAATTAATTTATCACCTAGCAATTATTAATAATCCCTTCTAGGGATTGAAACAACGTTTTCTTTGACCCATCTGTGATTAATTTCTACTAGCAATTATTAATAATCCCTTCTAGGGATTGAAACCCGCAGAAAGATAGGCGCCAACTGTGGGATACAGCTAGCAATTATTAATAATCCCTTCTAGGGATTGAAACAACATACGCATTTTGCCACCACTCATTATCTACACTAGCAATTATTAATAATCCCTTCTAGGGATTGAAACAAGTAATTTTAGATACGGCTCCAGACTATTATCCAAACTAGCAATTATTAATAATCCCTTCTAGGGATTGAAACCTACAGGCATCGGCATAGCCTTGTATATATGGTTCCTAGCAATTATTAATAATCCCTTCTAGGGATTGAAAGGCTGGTTAAATAATAATGTTTGACAGGCGCCTTATTGAATAATTGGTTTTGCTTCAATATTGGCGCCTTTCATATCGGAACGTAGCCTGTCTGAGAAAATAGTATTACTTTGCAACTAAATAAATTACTAGAGATATTAAAGTAAGCATCATAATAGCTATCAAAATAATGTTTACTCAAGCTAAAGAAGGTTTATCAGTTGAAAAAATCAGGCTATCTTTGCCATATACCCACAAAAGCTTAATAGAATTTTTGCCAAAGCAATAGATAATTTGATGAACGTTTACCGATTGAATCATCAAATGCTGAAAATGAATTTTCCTTTTTAAACACTTATTTTAATAATTTTCAAAATTTAGGTTTTTGATTACGTGAAATAACCTAGCTTACATAAATCTGCCCACGAGAGCGCCCAAACTTGCCGAAAAAATAAGAACCTCCATAGAAATGCCATTCGAGATTGCTTAGGATTTCGGCAGCATTCTCTTGTGTGAGAATTTGAGCAATTTCATCATCGATGATCCCTCGATACCATCTGCCAGACTGTGATAAATGCTCGTATTCAACAAAGTAATGTAACCACTGACGCTTACAGTAATGGCATTGGCGAATTGAAACTTCACCAAATCTACCATTCGTTTCATCAATCCCTACCCATGTGGACAAAAACTTTCCACAACATAATCCATCAGGACTCATACAGGTACAGGGTTCATTATTGATCTCAGTGTTTGCTTCAGTTGTTGCCATAGTAAATTCAATTGCTATTTAAATTAGGCGCCTGCCGCCATCAACATGTAAGATTTCACCCGTAACAAACCCATTAGTCATCAGAAAGTCACGGTGGGGGCAAATGTTTGGGAAATTAGTTTAATTGAACTATTTTTTAAATTTATACTGCTGTTTTCTTGTGTGCAGGCGCCTTAGTGCCATCAAAGAAACAGGGCAGCAATGCGCTACTTTGCATTGAGATGCAATGCAGTTCCTAGCATCAAATCCAAGCTGGTACTCCTCTTCAGTACTCCATCACCTCCACCTGACATCGTTTTCACGGAAGAAAGATGGTATCGGTTGCGAAGTAGCGAAGAGTAGAGCCAAGCTATCAAGCTAACACAAGCAAAATTATGCGCTCATGCAATATCGATAAAATCTAAACCTTTAATATCCAAGCATCACGATTTTCTGCACTTACAAAAGCTGCTGGGACAATTTCAATATTAACTCCAAGAGCTTTGAAAGTAGCACGAATCGCCGCAGCATGGGTAGACTCAGTAGCACCAATACTTGCCCCAACTGTGATTAATTTAGGAGTTTTGAGCTTTGCAGCTTCAGCTGTGTATGCGATTGCAGCATCGGTTTCTAAAGCCAGAGCTAACTTAGCAATATTGATATCACTATCTATATTGCCTTCACCCCTTTTAATGTAAGAGGAAACATCATATTGAGATTGTGCTTTTACAGGGGTGCCTCCCAAACTTTTGACAGCAGCAGCTATGGTATCCCGATGTTTTTTATGGTCTGCTTGGTTGCGGAGGGCAAGAGCTAAAACCGCTTTACCAACTTCAGTATTGGTTAGCTTTCCTGCGGCAAAACTATAAGCCCAAATCGCTTGATGTTCGTAGTAAAGGGCATTATTTAAAACTTTTACATCACTACGTTTAATGGATGATAATGAGCCAGCATCAGCTTTTTCACCAATCATAGGTAAACTCAACGCAGTAGCCCCACCAACAACCATTCCACCCATTATCAACCCACGGCGTGAGATAATTGAGCGCTGGTTCGATTTTTGGCTTTCAGTATTTTCAAAGTCCACAGTTGATTATCTCCTAGATAATATAGTGCTAAATCTATGCATGATAATGTGAGAACAGCCTATGCGAAACTGCTCATAGCTCCAGAACAAAGACCTGGAGAGGATGATTTTAATCACAAATTCTCTACGGATGACTATGTTGGCTATTGCTTTCGCTTACCAACCGTTCATCTGAAGATGTACACGTTGCTAAATTAACATGATGCGAAAATTTATACGTATTTTCTACATGTTAACTACTTATTTATTTATAAGCATCAGTATTAATACAAGGATGAGCAAATTAATAAAAGCATTATAAATATTGGCTCCAATGTGAAGCTTACGTGTTAGTACTTATAATTTTTGTTGTATAAATAACATTTAATTCATCTAGGATAAATCGTAATGATTATCACTAAGTATAAAGTCCATCTCTTAGTAGCAATACTTCAGTCAAGCGCGTAAGTTATTAAAGTTTGGTGGCGCCGATGGTTATGATATGGAGAAAGTTGATCCTGATGAGGAAAACTTAAAATCATCTCTTGTTTGAACAGCGATATGTATGATATGACAGGATGAAATTGCACCACTATTGGGTTCATTTCTGTTGTAACTGCGAGTTGTGCGGTGTCATATATATACCCTTCCCAATTTTTTTGATATTATTGGCGCCTTCTTAAATTATGCTTTCAATTAATATTGCAATTGCCCTAACTAGCTTGTCAGGATCGATGGGTTTTGCAATATGTTGTTGAAATCCTGCTTGTAGTGCTTGTTGTTGGTTGATTTCACCTGCATAAGCAGATAATGCAATCGCTGGTATAGTTCCTCCGTGTTGGGGTGAGTATTGTCGAATTTGCCGAATCAAAGAATAGCCATCCATTTCTGGCATACCAATGTCAGACACTAGTAAATCAGGGATAGATTGATTTAAGAGGGTTAATGCCTGTAATCCGGAAGCGGCTGTAGTAACTTGTGCGCCAGCTTGTGTTAGGATGAATTCTGCCAACTCGCGCATATCTAGTTCATCATCCACAACCAATATCCGCATACCTCTAAGGTCGATCGTATTTTCTAAAGGGCTATGATCTGAACATAGTTCCTGTTCACCAATGTTTAACGGCAACCTAACTGTGAATGTTGACCCCAAATTTTGTCCTGGACTATCTGCATGAACTGTTCCTCCATGCAGTTCTGTTAAATGGCGAACAATAGCCAATCCTAATCCCAACCCACCGAATTTTCGTGTTGTTGCGCTATCCTCTTGACGGAAGTATTCAAATACATAAGGTAAAAACTCTCGGCTGATGCCAATTCCTGTGTCTTTAACTTGAATTTGAGCATACATTCCCACCTGCTCTAGTTTCACTTCCACTCGTCCTCCAGAGGGAGTGAACTTCACAGCGTTAGAAATAAGGTTCCAAACAACCTGTTGTAAGCGGTTGGTATCACCGGACACTGTTCCAGAAACAGGGTTGAGTACGGTCTGGATTTCAATATTCTTGGCTTCTGCTGCCAGTCGTACTGTTTCATTGGCTGCTTCAATGGTAGCAGCTAAATTGACTGGTGCCACGTTTAACGACATTTTTCCTTGAAGGATGCGGGAGACATCCAATAAATCCTCAATCAATTGTGCTTGTAACTTGGCATTGCGTTCGATTGTTTCTAAGGCTTGGTCGGTTTTTGCAGCATCTAGTCGTTTACTTCGCAGCAGTTTTGTCCAACCTAAAATTGGATTGAGGGGTGAGCGCAATTCGTGGGACAGCACTGCCAGAAATTCATCTTTGATTCTGTTAGCCGCTTCAGCTTTGGCGCGATCACTTTGAGCTATGCGGTACAATTGAGCATTATCAATCGCTAGGGAAGCACGGTGAGCTAGTTCCTCTGCTAGTTGTAAATGGCTCTGGTCATAGCGTTTTCCTGACTCGGCTGAGACGAAGGAAATCACGCCCAGAATTCTGGTTTGGGTTTGTAATGGCACTGTCATTACAGATTTAAACCCAACAGAGCGCAAAATTTCTAAATGTTCTGGGTCGCGGGCTGCTTGTACTAACAATTCATCGGGAATATCTGGTAACAAATCAGATTTTCCTGTGCGTAATGTCCATGAGGTACCTCTAGGATCATCCGGTTTTAAAGGATATTTCTGTCTAATTTGGTCAGCCCATTGAAGTTTAGCGGGGTCGATATGGGCTACCGCAATCTGCTCAATAGAACCATCTTCTTTAACTATGTGGACTGTACACCAATCTGCTAATTCAGATACTGCTAGTTGTGCTACTCGCTCTAGGGTAGTTTGGTAATCAAGGGAAGATGATAAAACTGCACTTGCCTCTGCTAGAAAGCGTTGGTTACGCTCTAACCTGACTCGCTCCGTTACATCTATCACATACACTAAAAGATCTTCTACTTGATGGTTTGAGTTTGTTGTTGGCAGATAGTAAACATTGTAGTAACCGGGGGAGCGATCGCTGCGTGTCGGAACATTGACAGCAAAACTGGGTGAGATAAAGCGATTACCTGTATTATAAATCTCATCAAAGACTGCAACTAATTTCGGATCGGATTGACCGAAAATCTCAGAAATTGAATACCCTAAATGTTGTTCACGAGTTAGCCCGTTGATTTGGGTTAATGCCTCATTAATGGCAATAAATCGCTGGTTGGCATCTAACAGCCCCATTCCCACTGGGGAGGTTTCAAAAATGGTTGTCAGTTGGCGCTGTGCTGCTTCTACTTGCGCCCTGGCAATGCGTTCACGTTGTAGCAATCGTTCCCGCTCTTGTTCAGCTTGCTTGCGCTCTGTAATATCAATGACGGCGCCAATGGAATTTTTAGGATTACCCTTCAAATCGTAAGTAAACAATGCTCTGGCTTCCACCCAATGAATAGAGCCATCTGCCCAACGCAAACGGTATTCGTGGTGATACTCTTTCTTTTCCAGCATAGCTTGCTGAACTTTAGCCTCGGTTTGCGCTAAATCATTTGGATGCACCCGACTTGCCCAAAGTTCATAACTGGGTTGACACTCATGCGGTTGCAAACCTAGCACCGTGAAGTGTCCTTCTGACCAGCGCAATGTACCAGTTTGTAAGTCCCAGTCCCACGCTCCCATGCGTCCCACCTGAAGCACAAGTTGTAAATGTGCCTCACTTTCCCGCAATGCCTCTTCTGCGCGCGATCGCTCTACGGCTAACCAAGTTTGTTCAGCAATTTGCTCCATCAGTGTTACTTCCTCCTCTGTCCAGTGACGAGGAGAAATATGGTGTAGCACAAATAACGCCACAAACCTTCCTTGTTTTACTAAAGGAACACATAATAGAGATTTGGTTTCAATAGCCTCAAAAGCAGACGCACCCGCTCCCCTAGTTCGAGGATCAGCAGCCACATCATCCACAACAATTGTTTTACCCTGCTTGAGTTCTACAATAATTTCTCGACCAAAAGAATCCATGTGGTGAGAGCCAACAACGCTGATCACGCCGTTGCAGTAGTCGCGCTCGACGATAACGTATTCTTGGGTAGGATCAATTTCACCGTAGGTACAGCGAGTAACTTGGAAATGCTGTCCTGTGGCATATACCACCTGCCACATAATTTCCTTCGAGTCTTGAATAATGCGAATTGCATCATTTAATTGAATTAAAAATTCCTGTTGTCTCTCTTTGTGTTGCAGCTGTTCAAGCAGTTGTTTGCGCTCTGTGATATCAACAGAAACGCCAGTCATACGAACTCCCCGACCAGTTGCATCAAGGTTGACTCTTCCTTGACTACTCAGCCAGCGTACCCTTCCGTCTGGAGCAACTACTCGGTACTCCTCCTGATAAACCGTTTCTCCGCCAGCTGCCCTTTGGGCTGCTTCGATGACTTTTCTTTGATCATCTGGATAAATCGTAGCAAAAAATTCCTCTGCCGTACCTTCTCCCAGCCCCCAAATAGAAAGCGCATTGGGAGAACACACCACTCGATTTGTTATTAAATCCATGTCCCAAGCAACGATCTGAGCCGAGGATAGGGCTAGTTGTAGGCGTTCTTCTGCCTGCCGTAGGTTTTCCTCAATATGCTTGAGTTTTGTAACATCTTGAAACATGCCAATGCAAACGGCTGGATGCCCATACATGGCTGGTAAGGTTTCTCCCCAGCAAAGTGTCGGGCGAATACCTGCAGGTGTATGCCAGTTCATTTGATAATTTTGCAGCTTTTCTCCTTGCGCTAACAATACCGCAGGCATTCTCTCTGTAGGAATGCGGTCGCCATTGGCATCGGTGCAATAATAAGCATCGGGGTATTCATCAAGGGATTTGTTTTTCGGTAAGTCGCCCCCTGCCAACTCATTAGCAATACGATTAGAGAAAGTAACTTTTGCTGTGACTGGTTCAATAAATACCGTTGCTGTAGGCATCAAATCCAACACAGCTTCTAGCCATTTCTGCTGATTTTCTAATGCCTCAGTTTTTTGTCGCAGAGCAGTTTCTATTTGCTTGCGCTCGGTTATATCTTCTAATACAGCAACAGCTGCCACAATTTGATTTTGGCTATTGAGAATTGGTGCAGAATTTACACTAATAAAGGTTTGGCTACCATCACTCTCATTTCGTAGCTCCAATTCTTCGTTAGTAATCAGTTCACCTGTTCGGAGCGATCGTGCTAATGGATACTCATCAGGAGCATACATCTGCCCATCAGAGCGAAAGGCTTCAAATGGTGTAACAGGCACATATTCTTCTAGCGCAAGCGACTGTTCATAGCTGTATCCAACAATTTTTTCGGCTTGTTCATTGGCTAGAACTAATTTGCTAGATGCAGCATCGGCAATTAACACACCTGTTGGTAACTGCCGTAAAACAGCTTCAAATCGAGTATGTTCGGTCTCAAGCTCGTGCAGCAACCGCTCTCGTTCTGCCTCGGCTTGTTTGCGCTCTGTGACATCACGAAAATATACTGCTACACCCTCAGCCGAGGGGTAGGCATTTGCCTCTAACCAAAGGCTAACAGGCGCCCCAAACTCTTCCCATGAAACAGGAATTTGTTCAGCAACTGCCCGATGCATTGCTTGATATGCTACATCACCTACAAGTTCAGGAAAAATTTCATGCCAAACGTGTTTACCAATGAGTTCTTCTGGTGTTCTGTCTAAAATTTTAGCTGCTGCCTGATTTACATAGGTATAGTGCCAATTGCGATCAAAAGCAACAAAGGCATCTGTAATGCTTTCTAGGATCGTTGTCACCCGGCGTTCAGTGTCTTGGGCAGCAAGAAATTGTGTGTGTTGTTCCTGGGCTTGTTTAGTGTCGGTCATGTCCCGACTAATAACTATAACTGAGATGGGTGTTCCCTGGTTATCCAATTCAGGAACTAAGCGCGCCTGGTAAAAGCGCACACCAAATGGGGTAGCAAATTCAAATTCAATTTCTCGTTCTTGAGCAGTTGCAAACACATGATGTAAATGCTCTTCCCAAAATAGGTATATGGGGTCTAACATAAATTCAGACATGCATTTACCCAGTAGAGCATCCCGTGAAAATCCTAAAGCTTGCTCGACAATGCGGTTGACATATATATAACGTATTTGTGAATCGAAACGGGCGATCGCATCTGGTGCATTTTCCAGTAAAGCTTCTAACTCTTGTTTCTGACGCTCTAAGGCACTGATCGCTTGCTTTTGATTTTGGATGTGTTCTTGTAACAAAGCGTTTTCAACACTTGCCCTTATTTCGTTGAAATCGATATGTTGCTCATTCCCCAGGCTACGGGCCAAGTATTCAATCAATTCCGAACGGGAAATTCCTTGCTTTTGAGCTTCCTCATCGAGCGCTCGCCACGCTGTACTGGTAAGAGATACACTAACCCGTTGTTTCTTTTCTAATTCCCAATTGCTAACAAACTTACCAGTGGAGTCGCGCTTCATTTAGATTTATCCGTAGACATACACGGCTTCTTATATTTAATCTTAATTACACTCTAACAACAATCTTTCTTAAGGCTGAACAACAATCCTTCTTCAGGTTGAGGTTTTTATTTAACAGCCAGTCTAACTCGCCTCAAGACAAGACGATGCTTACTTTTCTGTTTTCTGTCGTAGGAATCTTTAAGCGTCTTCGCTACTTTCTCATACCTCACATCTTGCACCATTCTCAATAAGCTTAAAGAAACCGGGCTTCTGTACGAAAAATAAACGTTTTATAGCAAAGTTTTTGTCAAGAAGCCCGGTTTCTAGGCAGGCGTGCAAGATGTGAGATACGCGCGTTTGGTATTCGGCAACCCAGTATCAGCAAGAGCTGGTCAATTATATTGATATCTTCGTCGAAAAGAAAATCATTGACTGGTGCCAGTAGTTTAGTTTGTAGAATAACGATACTTGAATCAGTCAAATTTTTGTAATTATACGAACAAATTCACGTTGACGCTGGGGTTATACAGCACGCTATAATTGCCAAATCAGTACTAACATGAACTATATATAAATGCGTTTGTCTTGATGGCGCCTCATATACATATAATTGTGTGAAGGTGACAAAGGACACAAAGAAAGACGAGTAAATTAAGAGTAATCTCGTACTCAAGGGGTCTATGCGGTAAGTTATTAATCGAATTTGATCTAATATGTACTTTAAAGGTTGGCTCGACGGCGGCATTTATAAATTTCTGTACCTTGCTTAGTAAAGATTCAAGTTTATTTTAATCAAATTTTAATCTTTAATTAATTTATTTTTAATGCTGAAGGTAAGATTAAATCCTAAACTCTTCTTGTAGCTAAAACCACAAATTTATGTTAAAAGCTGTACAAACTATAAGCATTTTTCAAAAGCAACCCGAATCTCAGGCATTCGTAGCTGGTCAAGTTATCTTTGAGGAAGGACAAGCTGGAGATGTGATGTACGGTGTCTTAGAGGGAGAAGTTGACATCTCCGTTAACGGTAAGATTGTCGAGGCGATTCAACCCGGAGATGTCTTTGGTACTGGAGTACTTATTGGCATAAAGAATAGAACTTATACAGCGACAGCTAAAACTCATTGCAAGCTGGCTTTCCTCGACGAGCAAAGGTTTTTGTTTGCTGTTCAAGAAACACCGATGTTTGCATTGCAAGTAATGCGAAGTTACTCCCAACGCCTGACCCGCTTGGCACATCAGTTTTAATACTCCTCACACTCCTCACCCAAAAATGAAAATTACACAGCGTACACAGCATATTTTAGGTAAATAGAATACATCTGTAAAAGCAAAAACCTCGTAGAGAATGCCACTTCGGTCAACGTGGGGAACCCGCGCACGCGAGTGGCTCCGTTACATGTAACGTCAAAACGTGTATTTTATGATAACGCAACATGCTGTACGAAGTAAGCAATCGGCGCCTATAAAATAAAGTTCAATAAATTGCTTCGTGTCCTAAGTTTTTCTTAAGGGAACACATCTCAATCCTCAGTTACGGCATCCCCGATGATGTCCACATGTTAACCACACTTCTGAACTATTGGAATTTCAATCCAAAATTCTGTTTCTCCAGGTACAGATTTAAATTTGAAAATTCCTCCGTGTTTATCAACTACTATTTGATAGCTAATTGATAGCCCCAATCCTGTACCTTTTCCAATAGGTTTTGTGGTAAAAAACGGGTTAAAAATATTTTGATGTACCGATTCAGGTATCCCTGGTCCATTATCAGCAATTGTAATGACTACTCGCTTTTGCTCCCTAAGCTCAGTCCGAACTTGAATCATTGGTATTGATTCGTTACTTCCTGTTTCTAAAGCATCGATTGCATTGCACAACACATTCATAAAGACTTGATTAAGTTGTCCAGGGTAGCATTCCACATTTGGCAAATCAGAATAGTTTTTAATAACCTGAATTTCTACACCTGCTTTCGTTTTCAGCTGGCTTTGTAGAATTAAAAGCGTCGAGTCAATCCCTGAGTGCAAGTTGACCGCTTTCATGGACGCTTCGTCCAATCGGGAAAAAGTGCGGAGTGAAAGAACAATTTCTCGAATCCGCTCTGCTCCAACCATCATCGAGGACAGCATTTTTGGCAAATCAGCCATAAGATATTCGCACTCGATTTGTTCAACCTTAATTTGTAAAACCGAAGTTGGGTTAGGATACTCCTGCTGGTAGCACTTGAGTAAATCCATTAGATATTGAATATATTGGGTTGCGTGGGTCAGGTTGCCATAGATGAAATTTACAGGGTTATTAATTTCATGAGCAATACCTGCTACTAATTGCCCCAAAGCAGACATTTTTTCACTTTGTATTAGTTGTGCTTGTGCTTGTTGAAGTTTGTAAAGCGTTGTCTCTAGCTGTAATGCTTTTTGTTTTAATAACGCTTCAGATGCTTGAAGAGCTTCAGATGCTATTTTGCGCTCGGTAATATCTTCTAAAATTGCAAGAATCCCATTAACTTTACCCGTTTGATCACGCAATGGCAGTTTACTAGTGTCTAACCAAGCCTGTTTTCCATCTGCCTGTTGTTGTGGCTCAATTATGTGAAGTTCTGCTTGATTTGATGCCATAATACGAGCATCGCAGGCTCGGAAAAAATCTGCCTCTTCTTTTTTCCATGCTAAATCGTAGTCGGTCTTGCCTACAATTTGGTCAGGTGTAGAGACACCTGCGATTTTAGCAAACTTACGATTACAGCCTAAATAAACTGAGTTGCAATCTTTCCAGGCGATAGCTTGCGGCATTATATCGATTAGTAGTTGCAAAAATTCTTTCGACTGGCGTAATTCTTCTTCTGCGGCTTTACGCTCGCTAATATCGCGGAAGAACCAAATTCTGCCATAGTAAGTACCTTCAGATGAGCGGATAGGTGTGCTGTACCTATCTAAGGCTCGTCCATCTTTGAGCAAAATTTCATCTCGGCTTACTTCATCCCGATGTTGATAAAGGTAATTTACCTTGGCTATAAATTATTCTGGGTTTTGGGGTAATTTGATGGCAACCTTCAAAACTTTGCGGTTATCACCCTGTTGTACGAGCGATTCTGGAATTTGCCAAATTTGATAGAAGTTTTTGTTATAGGAAACGACTTGGTTGTTTTCATCTACAACTAAGATGCCATCTACACCTGATTCTTGCTGGGCTTTTAAAAATGCATTGCTGCGGTTTAATTCGGATATAATTTGTTTTCGTTCTGCAACTTCCGTTGCTAATTTTTCATTTGCTTTCTCAAGAAGAGCCGTGCGCTCGGACACCAAAGACTCTAATTTAGTGTTGATGCTTTTGAGTTCAGCATTTGCTAATTCTAGCTTTTCTTGTGTTTGACTTAACAAAAGTGGACCATCAATTAAAAAAGAATAATAGCGTCTGAGTGCGATGTATATTATTGCAACGCTTGCGGTTATCAAATCCACTCCTACTTGAAATTTGAGTAAGAGCGAAGAATAGTGACTGCTCGACCGTACCATCATGAGAACGTGTCCGCCATGTCCCAACGCGCAACTAAAAAATATACCTATAGTTGCTAGCACAAGAGAAGACTTTTGTAGCCCTCGTAAAAAGGGTAACAAAATCAAAAAAGCAATCACAAAGTAACAAAGCGAAATAAGGCTATTCGCAGCAATCAGCAGTCCATTCAACATTCGTGGTATTCGTTCCTTATTCGAGTCAAAAAAAGTTTGATATTGCCATAGCAAAACTTCTTAAACTTAGAATACCCAGGATATAACGCTAAATAACAGATGATATTAGCCATTAATCTTTAAATTTCATACGTATAGGGCAAAAATTGCGCTTTTTACGCTAATTATATCCTATAAAGTGAGACTGTGCCTTCATACAATTTTTATACGCGCTCATAATAACTTAAAATGCTTAAATTGCTATTTATCAAAAGTTTAAATAAGTATCTTACTTAAATCCTATTACGTATCCAAGGTCAATCTGAACTCAGTCCATCGCTGGAGATCGTATTCGCCAGAGTGAATTTAATAAGTTTTAGGAATTCTAATATTTTTCTATCATGAGAGACATAAAAGAGCGTTAGAATAAATTTATTAGGATTTGATTAGGTTAGAAATCGCTTTAATTAATTCCTCTGGCGCCACAGGTTTAGGCATGTGCAATTGAAACCCTGCTCGTAGTGCTTGCTGCTGATTAAGTTCTCCTGCATAAGCCGTCAGGGCAATCGCTGGAATCTTTTGTCTCCCTTGTTCAACTTCTGTTGCCCGCAAATGTTGAATCAACATATAACCATTCATATCTGGCATCCCTATATCGCTGAGTAAAATGTCGGGCTTGGACTGTGCAAGTACTTGTAGCGCTTCCGATGCTGATGCCACCGCAGTCACTATCGCTCCAAACTCCCTAAGCACAAAGGTAAAAAAGTCAAGGTTGTCTTCCTCATCATCTACAACCAAAACTTTGATGTCTGTCAGTGGTAAAATGGCAGGACTAGCATTTAATAAACCAGCAGTTGTATTTTCAATTATTCCGCTTTCTTTGATTAACGGTAGTCTAACCACAAAAGTTGCTCCCTGTCCTTCACCTGGGCTTGTGGCGCCAACGGTTCCACCGTGCAGTTCTACCAAGTAACGAACAATCGCTAAACCTAATCCCAACCCACCAAATTTTCGAGTTGTCGTACTATCAGCTTGACGAAAATAGTCAAACACATAGGGCAAAAACTCTGGAATGATACCTTTCCCTGTGTCACTTACGGTTATTTGAGCATGAGAGTCAATGCACTCGAGTCGAACATCAATCTGTCCTCCTTGGGGCGTGAATTTGACAGCATTTGATATAAGGTTCCACACAACTTGCTGCAAGCGAACAGAATCACCTAAAACCTGCCCTACATCTGTGTTAAGCGTCATCAAAATGTGAATATTTTTCGCCTCTGCTGCCAAACGCATCGTCTCTAATGCGGCTTCAATGGTTGAGGTAAGGTTAACTGGAGCCATATTAAGGCTGAGTTTACCTTGCTGGATACGAGAGACATCTAGCAAATCTTCAATTAGTTGAGCTTGCAACTTCGCATTACGTTCAATTGTTGAGAGTGCTTTTTGGAGCGCTGTCTTGTCAAATTCACGGCTCTGTAACAGTTTTACCCACCCGAGAATAGGATTTAGTGGCGAGCGTAACTCATGAGATAGAACTGCTAAAAACTCGTCTTTAATTCGGTTTGCAGCCTCCGCTTCTGCACGCGCTGCTTGCTCAAGTTGCAGGAGGGATTTGCGTTCTTCTTCAGCCCGTTTGCGCTCGGTGATGTCTGCACTACAGCCAACAACGCGAAGTAATTGTCCTTTATCACCACGAAGCAGGTATCCTTGATCCCAAATATCTACCCAGTGACCATCTTCATGACGGACTTGATATTCAAAATCGTAGCGATCAATATTACTATTAAAAACAAAGTCGAAAATCGATTCAATACGAACTAAATCATCTGGATGTATACGTGTTGACCACCAAGCCTGGGTCTGTGAAGCATCTTCAGGGCGCACACCAATCAGATTATACAACCCTTCAGAACGGTAAACTTCACCTGTTTCAACATTCCAATCGTACACAATTCCAGCAACGGCACGAGCTGCCAGACGAAACCGTTCTTCACTCTGACGAAGTGCTGCCTCAGCAAGCTTGCGCTCAGTAACGTCACGGACAAAAACTGAAAGTCCCTCTTTAGACGGATAGATATCTGTTTCATACCAGATGCCATAAGGATCGTAGAAATTTTCAAAATGAACACTGATCCCCTGTTGCATGGCTCGATGGAATTCCTGATAGTCTTTTTGCTTGACCGTCTCAGGAAACACATCCCATACTCGTTGCCCAAGAAGTTCTTCCTTGTTTTTTCTGGCAATTTGTGCTGTCTGACGGTTTAGATACGTAAAGCGCCATTCTCGATCAAGTATGTAAAATCCATCCTTTGCATTTTCAAGTACATCTGAAAAGTGATCTCTCGCTTCCTCAAGCTGCCTGCTGATTCTTAAATCTCGTTCCAATAATTTAATCCGCTCTTGATTAGCCCGTGTTCGAGAACCACCAAGCCAACTAATTAATCCACCAACTCCAAAATAAACTATAAGATTAGTAAAGTCGGTAATGCTCTTAATGCTGAATGAAAAAGTTGGTATAATAAAAAAATAATTAGCAACCAATCCACTCAATAAGGTGGCGAGAATACCAGCATCTAAACCGCCATAAGTAGCACTCACTACAATAGCTGGGAAGAAAGTTAGAAAGGGGGCACCATTGCCAAGCAATGACTGTAGAGCTAACCTCACAATAAGCGCCGCTACAACCGAAAGGATTGCAACACCATAACGCAATAAAGTTGGGGTTCTGTTTTTAAACATAGTGTGACTTTATCGTTTACTCAGCTAAGGTCT
Organism: Calothrix sp. HK-06; assembly: GCF_001904745.1. Classification (GTDB taxonomy): domain Bacteria; phylum Cyanobacteriota; class Cyanobacteriia; order Cyanobacteriales; family Nostocaceae; genus Dulcicalothrix. The sequence continues at coordinate 6,157 of NZ_MRCD01000117.1, read as the reverse complement.
CGACTAAGGCGACTAACTTCTCTCGATCAAGAGCTAAGAGTAGAGAAGCTTGCATTATACTAAATAAACTATATCAAGGATATAAATATTTATCTGAATTATTTCTATGCCCGCTTCCTGATGTTGTATCCAAATAATATGCGATTACTCACATCTTGCACCAGGTCTAGAAACCGGGCTTCTTGACAAAAACTTTGCTATAAAACGTTGATTTTTGGTACAGAAGCCCGGTTTCTTTAAGCTTATTGGGAATGCTGCAAGATGTGAGATTAGCTTTATTTGAAAATTAGCCAAAATCTAGTCGTGGTTTATGATTCCATTTTTCGCTGTCGGGAATATTGCCCTTTGACAGTCACTAAACTAAACGGTTTAGTTCGCCTCTGGTGAAAGCTTTGCTATATTCACCCTATTTGGTATAATATCTAACGTTTACAGCATTTTACGCATAATTACGCAAGATTACTCTACTATTCTAGAATAGAGTAGTAATAATGGTTATATTTAGAATCTACGATATTGTCACAACTAAGAGCCAGTGCGTGATGTTACAAGGCTGATTATTACGCGCTCAATTTTTTCGTAGTGTCATACACTAGTGCCAGAAGGCAGAAGATAGGAGGTAGAAGGCAGAAAAAAGATTCCTTACTTGATAAGCTTTGTAGCTTTTTCTAACTGGATAGTTATTTTAGCCATGCTGCACTAGGGTATTGACCTGTAAGTTTTTAGGGACTTGGAAATTCATGCAAAATATCTGTTCTTATTTAGAATGAAAACCCTCTCCCCTTACCCTCTTCCAAGATTGGGAGAGGGGTGCCGAAGACGGGTGAAGGGTTTTGTAACTATTAGCACCATAAAAGTAGTATGAATAAAAAACGCTCATATTGTATTAAGAGGATAAAAAAAATTCAGAAATTAGAAAAAAACTAGGTATTAATATGTTTGATGTTCAAATATAAAATAAATAATAATTTATATTTTGATTTTTATTCAATTAATTATTGATTTGTCATGATATCAATTAATCCACGCGATAATATTTTAATAAATATGTACTTAACATTCAAAAATCTTAATATGAAAAAATTCAAATATAGCACTTTTTTTATCAATTTATTCTGAGTCTAGTTACGTGATTCATTAAGAATATAGCTCAATACTCCTACATAATAACCATCATCAAACATTGTGTCACATAAAAGTTATCATGCAAGAAAATAACATAATACGCTGGATATATAGCATTTACTATAGGCTCAAGTTTTATCCATTTCATCTAATAATTACAACCGTATTACTGACATTGTTACTATTTCTACCTCAAACTTATATAACTTGGCGCTCTTATAAAGACTTCAATAGTATTGTCAAAGATGAGTTTCGCCTCCAAACATTAAGTGATAAAATAATTTACCTTGATGAAGTTTTAACGATGTCAGCCTATATGAATGCTGCTACAGGTGATCATATTTGGCAACAGCGCTACCAACAATTTGAACCACAACTTGATGCTGCTATTAAGGAATCTATAAAACTGGCGCCGAAAATCTACAAAAGCGATGATTCCCGTAAAATAGATGCTGCCAATCAACTTTTAGTAAGTATGGAAAACCAATCATTTGAACTAGTACAAGCAGGTCAATTAGAAGCAGCGAAAGCACTATTATCAAGTGATAAGTATAAAATGCAAAAACAATACTATGCTGCTGGTGTTATTAAAAGAAACAAATTTATCTCAATCGAATTGAATAGAAAGCTTTTTGAATATTATAAATATTTATTCTGGTCAAATTTTGCTTCAGTAATAAGTTTAGCTATGCTCATACCTGCATGGTTTTTGGTAGTGTGTTTATTAAAAGAATACTTAAAAGCTAATAAAATTGCCCAACAAGCTTTAGAACACGCTAACCAGGAATTGGAAATGCGTGTTTACAAGAGAACAGAAGAGCTAAAAGATAAAAATAACGAATTGCAGCAAATGCTGCTAGAATTGCAACGAACCCAATTACAGTTAATTCAAACTGAAAAAATGTCATCTTTGAACCGCATGGTAGCTGGTATTGCTCATGAAATTAATAACCCAGTAAACTTTATATATGCGAACCTCCGTTATGTTGAGCAATATGCTCAGGATTTGTTACACTTAACGCAACTTTATCAAAAACACCTCCCAAAACCACCTGTAGAAATTGAAGATGTACTTGTTGAAATTGATTTTGCTTTCTTAAATAAAGATTTAACTAAAGTGCTTCAGTCGATGTGGGTAGGAGCGGAACGCATCCGTAAAATTGTACTGTCTTTACGAAACTTCTCACGCTTAGATGAAGCGGAGATGAAACAGGTCGATGTTCACGAAGGGCTTGATAGTACAATCGTTTTTTTAAACAAATATCTCAAGGAAAAATCAGGACATACTGAAATTGAGATTGTTAAGGAGTATGGCAAATTAACGTTAGTAGAGTGTTATGCAGGTCAATTAAATCAAGTGTTTATGAGTATTCTCACTAATGCGATTGATGCGCTAGAAGAACGTAATCATCAACTAACACTTGAAGAAATTAAAGCTCAACCTAGTACAATTAGAATTTCGACAGCAACTAAAGAGGACACTATTATTATTAAAATTGCGGATAACGGAATTGGTATTAGTGACGTTATAGGTTCCAAGATATTTGACCCGTTTTTCACTACTAAGGTTGTGGGTAAGGGAATAGGTTTAGGTTTAGCTATCAGCTATCAAATTATTACTTGTAAGCATAGTGGAAAACTTTATTATAAGTCTACTCCAGGACAGGGAACAGAGTTTGTGATTGAACTACCTATTCTGCAACTACTATGAAATATCTACTTGCGATTGAGGTAAAGGTATATCTCGTTTTTTAGGTTTTTCAATGAGGTGAGGTAAGAATTTATTGAAAAATAGAATACCAGGAACACATAGGAGTAAAGAAAAAAGTGTAATGAATGACAACACAAGCTCATTCTATGAATGGCAAGGTTTTATGGAAGGTGCCGCTGTTTCTGGTATTACGACTGCTAACCAAATATTGAAAGATTTCAAGGTTAAGACTAAAACACGTTAACAGGTTGGAGTTAGGCCACGCCCCTTGCTTTTAAGCAGGGGCGTAAAGGCTCTAATAATTCTCATTCTTACTTTTTATTGAATGCAAAAAGTGGCGCCAGGTTACACTCGTATTTAGTTGCTTTTTCTCGAAATCAACATTCCCCCGGCAATTTTTATTTATTAACTATTGCCAGACACTCAATTTCTACCCGTGCATTCAAAGCTAAACTGTTTGCTCCTAAAGCGCTGCGTGCAGGTAATCTATCTTTAGAAAAGTAGGTAACATAAACCTCATTCATTGTACCCCATTCCTTCATATCCGCTAGCATTACCTTACATTTCACAACCTGACTAAGTGATGAACCATGCCTCTCAAGAATACGTTTTATATTCTCCATAGTTTGTTTTGTTTCTGCTTTAATTCCTCCAGGAACAAGCTGTTTTTTGCCAGGGATATTTCCCAAAACTCCTGAAAGATAAAGCATATTACCTACACGCACTGCTTCTGAAAAGGGAAGATTTAAAAAAGTCGTTTCATCAGAAGTGAGATATTCTAAAGAATCTTTATGAGAAGTCATTTGCTGTTGAGTTTGGCTAATTTTTGGCGAAATTGTTATTTGCTGAACTGATTGTTTTGCTTGAATGCTAGAAGTCAAAGTTGCATATAGTAAAGCAAGAGTAATTGATGACAATAAGAATTTCATTTTTTTCATTGTTTCATTACAATCAAATTATTCTCAAAAATTTTAACCCCCTTTCATTTGTTTTAAACCATTTCTTCTCCAAAACCCTCAAGCTCTCCCTTAAAGAGCCGCATTGACAGAACTAATGATAACCAGCCTAAATTAAATAGATGTTACTCAATTTTACCTATGCAGTTATCAGAGCAGCAGAAGATATTTTGGCTGTGGCAGTGGTTTTGATTATTACAATCATTTTCTTTTCCTCAAAAGTACATTTGCTCTTAAGTAGTGTTTTTGTTCGTCTTATGCTGGGTATATTGGGAGACTTTTTGTCCTCTAAATTTATATAAGGGTGAGAGCAAGGAATTATGCACCCACTTACTTTTTGCATATATTATAATTCTCTTCTGATACAAATGGCTCTTTAAAAGCATCTACATAACAGAAATGCCCATGAAAACGCACTCTTTATACGCAGGTAGGTATTTACCTGCATAGTTTTGTTCAGCGTAGTTCAATATTCGTTGTTTTGTTTTTAGTTTCACTTTTTCTGGTATTTTTGCACTGCTCATAAAGGTTTACCCCTGATTAAAAGGCGCCACTTACTCAATGACGTTTTACGCTTGCGACTAAAATATTAGATGCATAAAATTGCTCACAGAATACAGCGTAGCAATCAAAGTTAAAATTACAATCCGGACACATATCGAACGAACCTAATAATAAACCTAACCAGACTTCCACAGGTGCCTAGATTAAAAATTGACAAGCTCGCTTTAAAGATTTAATACTGCTAGTAGTTTTTTAGTACTAAAATATCCGGACATTGCGCTCTACCTCAACAAACCCTGATAATGATTCTAATTTATTCTCTAATTTTGAGTGTTTCGTCTACTCACAGATTACAAATAAACTTTAACTATTACGAGTTTATGTTTAATCTGTGTTATTGAAACATAATGCATATGTATTAATTACTATCAACCAAATGTGTCCCAAGGAAGCACAAAAATTTGGAAGCTAGACTAAATTTTGATTTGTAGGCGCCAATATCCAAGAATGAGAACAAATTATACTCAAATTCAAGCTTTAGTACATAAATTCACATGTATCAAATTAGAGATAAGGTTAAGGAATTGCAAGGCATATGATAGTTGCTACATCCACTGCAAAATGTGTCTAATATTAATACTTTATTTTTACTTAAAAAGTTAACATTCAATCTACCTAAAGATAGAGCAATAAAGTACTCTTATTGTTTAAAAGAAAGTGATGGAAAATCGCAGTTTGTATGAAAATATGAACAAAATTTCTCTAAAAGGTAACTTATGAAAAGCACAGGCACGACTTTGAACCAATATGTGATGCAAAATCCATTAACGCAGTATCCGCAACCGAAGTTTCAGGAGCAACCTCAGTCACCGCCAGGATTAGAGCAGGACATGTCTCCAAAACCTGATCATGGCGAGGAAAGTTACAAAGGCTTTGGACGTTTAGCTGGACGCAAAGCACTGATTACAGGAGCAGATTCTGGTATTGGGCGTGCAACGGCCATAGCGTTTGCGCGTGAAGGAGCAGACGTAATTTTAAACTATTTACCAAGCGAAGAAAAAGATGCTCAAGAAGTAGTTGCACTAATCGAAGCTGTAGGACAGAAGGCCGTATCATTGCCGGGTGATATCACCTCAGAAAGCTTTTGCAAAACGTTGGTGGAAAAAGGATGTCAAGCTCTCGGTGGACTTGATATTGTTGTAAACAATGCGGGTAAGCAGCAAGCTCTCTCAAACATTGAAGATCTGACGACGGAGCAGTTCGACCAAACATTCAAGACAAACGTCTATGCTATGTTCTGGATTTGCAAAGCTGCGCTTCCTCATCTGCCTCCCGGAGCAACAATTATCAATACAACATCGATTCAGGCGTATGATCCCTCAGCAACTTTGCTCGATTACGCTTCTACCAAGGCTACGATTGTTGCTTTTACAAAGTCCCTTGCCAAGCAGGTTATATCCAAAGGCATCCGCGTGAATGCTGTAGCTCCAGGACCAGTTTGGACACCTTTACAGACGAGCGGTGGGCAACCGTCTGAGAAGATTCCACAGTTTGGAGCAAAAGTGCCTATGGGGCGACCCGGGCAACCTGCCGAACTCGCTCCAATCTATGTACTTTTGGCTTCGCAGGAATCTAGTTATGTGACTGGTGAGGTGTATGGAGTAACTGGCGGAAATCCGCTTCCATAGGAACAATTCGCATTCACGGCGCCCTTCACTTGCTTTCAAATTAATGAGCGTGAAGCCCAATTGAATTCAAAAACCTAGTATGGGGGTTTTATTACGGACTTTTAGTAATACGCTTGAGTTGAACTCTCCTCCTGTTGAAACATGGAGGATTCTTTTTACGATGTTGCTTCGTG
>NZ_MRCD01000116.1 GCF_001904745.1 Calothrix sp. HK-06 | reverse complement strand
ATGGAAATTTTTAAGTAAGGCGTCTACATATTAACCCTCATAATTCTGCATATATACTTATGCTGTTTTTATACAAATTAAGATATTTAAGAATTAGAGGTATTTTTCAAAATCTTCACGCCCTTTTATGGCATAGTGTTGGAGAATACGCTCCTGATAGCTGCTAATCTATAAACGTGCGTTTTGTTAGTGGCGCCATAGGCTCGTTATAGTCAGGAAACTATAATGTGAGGGTAATTCAAGAAATAAGATAACCTGTATGACAGGCGCCTTAGCCTATCCTACGAGGCTTTACAACATATGATAAATCCGTCAAAGAACTTCCGCGTCGCGTCCCTTGAAGTAAATGTTTATAACTCTGAAGCTGAGATAGCGCGCGCTGCTGCTGAAATTGTATACGAGTATCTATATAATGTGTTGCAGGAACAAGAAACAGCAAGTGTATTATTAGCAACAGGTAATTCACAGCTTAAGTTCTTAGACGAGTTGATATCTAACAATGGTATTGACTGGTTACGGGTTACTTGTTTTCATTTAGATGAGTATTTAGGAATTTCAACTAACCATTCAGCAAGTTTCCGACGATACCTACGAGAAAAAGTTGAGCAAAAAGTTAATCCCCAGGTATTTCATTATATCGAAGGAGATGCTCAACAACCATTGATAGAGTGCGCGCGTTATTCAGAATTGCTACAAACACACAAGATTGATTTGTGTTTATTGGGTATTGGGGAAAATGGGCATTTGGCATTTAATGACCCTAAAGTCGCAGATTTTAATGACCCATATACTGTCAAGCTAGTTAAACTAGACGAAGTTAATCGTCAACAACAGGTTAATACAGGATATTTTTATAATATTGAACAAGTGCCCCAATATGCTTTTACTGTTACGATACCAACTATTTGCGCTGCTAAAAGAATAATTTGTCTGGCGCCTGGTCAACGTAAAGCAAAAATCATCGCTCAAATGCTTCAAGGTAAAGTTACTAGAACTTGTCCAGCTTCTATTTTACGCCATCAATCGCAGGCAACGTTATTTTTAGATGTTGATTCTGCAAGTTTTATCCCCCCTTATTAAGGGGGGCTAGGGGGAATTTTATGGTTATATTACATCAAATATCAGACTTCATTCATCCAGTATTAGAAAGTTCGGCGCCTCCCAATTACTATTACGAAGGATATTCACAGCGACTTCCGCGAACAGCCCTTTCAGAAGAAGTTGCTCGTGGTTTAATGCAACATTTAGAACAAGACGCGCATTATTCCCAAGAAGGTAAAATGTATGGAATATTAATCGTAGAATTACCATCAGGTGATATTAGAGTTATTAAAGCATTCTCAGGATTATTAAATGGTGAAAGTTTTGTACCTGGTTGGGCGCCACCTATACCTGGACGTTCAGAAGTTGCATTTGACGAAACGCAGGTGCTTTCACAGTTAGATGCTATCAAACAAGAATTAATAACTTTACAACAAATGCCTGAGCGTCAAGAATATGAAAACTTATCGCTTCACTTCACAGACAAAATACAACAATTAAATACACGCCATCAACAACGTAAACAGCAACGTCAACAAAGGCGCCTGCTATCCAATATAAACGAAGAAGAGCTTTTAGAAGAAAGTCGTCAAGATGGTATTGAGAAAAAATTACTCAAGCGTCAACGTGATGAAACATTACACCCATTAAAACAAATTATTGAATCAGCCAACACCCGTATTACCGAATTAAAACAGCAGCGTAAAGAAATATCGCGTCAACTCCAGGCAAAAATGCACGCAGTATATTCTCTAACTAATTTTTTAGGAATGTCGCAGTCGTTACAACAACTAATGCCACAAGCACCAACTGGAACAGGTGACTGTTGCGCCCCAAAATTACTTCATTATGCTGCAACACATAATTTAAAACCTCTGGCAATGGCTGAATTTTGGTGGGGAGAGTCATTACCCAACGGTGATAAAATTCAAGGAGAGTTTTATGGCGCCTGTTCTGAACGTTGTCAACCTATTATGGGGTTTTTACTTTCTGGTTTACATACACCAGAACTAATGGCGCTCCCTCAAAATTTACTATATGAAGATGAATATATAATAGCTATTAATAAACCTTCTGGGTTACTGTCCGTTCCCGGTCGCTATCGTAATACTCAAGATAGTGTATTAAGCCGTTTACGTAATACATTACCAGATGGCATGAAATTGATTCCTGTACATCGTCTAGACCAGGATACATCAGGAATATTACTAATTGCACGTAATTTACATATATATCGTCAACTTGCTATACAGTTTCAACAAAGACAAGTTCACAAAGTCTATGAAGCTGTACTTTCCGGTAACATAAATTCAGACACAGGTATCATTGAACTTCCACTTTGGGGAAATCCACAAAACCGTCCATACCAAGAAGTAAACTGGGAGCATGGGAAAAAATGCACAACTCATTACAAAGTAATCAATAAGAGTAATTATACTCGTATTGAGTTTATACCTCTAACAGGGCGCCCGCATCAGTTACGAGTTCATGCAGCCGATAAACAAGGACTTGGAACACCGATTTTAGGCGATAGGTTATATGGAAGCAATAACTCATCAGATAGATTACATTTACACGCACGCGAGCTTCACTTTACACATCCAATTTTAGGAAAATTAGCTTTACAAACCAAGGTGCCCTTTTAGAAACCCTAGAAACCCGGTTTCTTTATCGATATCTTGTAATAAAAATAACAATTTTTCATAGAAACCGGGTTTCTGGAAACACAAGTATTAATATTTACGTCTATATATTAAGTAAGCTCAAACCTCCCTTGAAAAAGCATGTATAGAAGACGATTTCTAATGACTGTTGTAGGCGCCGGATTAGTATCATGTAAAGATTTATTCACTAATGATACATCAATAACAATATCAAATGCCTCTGTTGCAGATGTAACTTCAACTAGTCTTAAAGATGCTGCTCGTCGAGTTAAAAAGTTTTACGGCAGCGCTATTTCAGAGAGGGATATAGAGCAAGATAAAGCTTATGCTAACTTAATTAGTCGTGAATGCTCTGTTGCAACTACCGAAGGTGCTTTTAAATGGGTTGTTATTGAACCATCACCTGGAAAATTTAACTTTGCACCAGCTGACAAGAGTATTAATTTTTGTGCAGCGAATAATATTAAATTGCGGGGGCATACACTTGTATGGCACATGGCAAGACCTGACTGGTTAGCTTATCCACCAAAACTTTCTGATGTTGAACGTCACTTTACTGCTATATTAGGACGTTATCGCAATAATAAAACGCTTTATTCGTGGGATATCGTTAATGAAGTTGTTGCAGATAGCAATAAAGAAGCTGAAGACCAAAACGGACTACGTAAAGGTGTAAAAATTGAATATGTTCGAGATGTTTTTCAAATAGCTGCTGCAATAGATAGCACAAAAGAATTTGTAATTAACGATTTTGGATGTGAAGACGCAGGATGGAAACAAGATAAATATTTAAATCTTGTTAAGTATCTAAAGAAAAATAATGTTAAACTCGACGCAGTTGGTTTACAAGCACATATGTGGTTTTCAAAAAACTACGCATGGAACGCAGCAGGATTTAGAGATTTTTTGAAAAAGCTAAAAGGCGCCGGAGTTAAACCAATTATAACAGAGCTTGATGTAATTATCGACACACCATTACCCAATACATTAGCTGAATTAGATACAATGGTAGCTGATGGTTATAAGCGATTTTTAGACGTTTGCTTCACTGAAGGTATAGATACAATTATTACTTGGGGATTAAGCGATAAATACTCGTGGCTTGGTCATCCTGATTATACGCCCAAAAAGTTAGCTGGCTATAAAAACTTTATTCGACCATTGCCTTATGATGATAAGTTACAGCCAAAACTAGCGAGAAAAGCAATATTACAATCTTTTAATTAAATCTTTTGTGCTACAGCAATTTTGCTGAATGTTTTTAGATATACCAACTATAAAAAGACACATAGAGTACAATTTTTATAGTATTTACTCAAGCTTAAAGCTTTGAGAACACAGTATATAATCGCTAAATACAACGCAGGGAGTAATCGAGATGACAATCTTCAACAAAGACATTTTTGGATTGGCGAAAGAAAACAGCTTTTTCCGAAAAGAGATATTAACAAATGAACATAGCCAAATCGTATTGATGAGCGTTGAACCAGGCGACGATATTGGCGAAGAGTCGCACAATGTTGACCAAGTTCTGGTATTTGTTGAGGGTGAAGGTGAAGCTGTGTTAAATGGCGAGCGTAGTCAGATTCAAGCTAATTCACTGGTTGTTGTTCCAGCAGGTACACAGCACAACTTTATTAACACTGGCTCAACAGCACTCAAACTTTACACCGTTTACGCACCTCCAGAGGAAGCACCAGGAACCCTGCACAAAACAAAAGCAGAAGCGGTTGCAGCAGAAGCGCACGAACATTAATCGCGCGCAATATTTTAATTTGTAATCACCATAATTACAGACCGTCGTAGCCTTTGCTACCGACTGTCTGAATTACTGTTACTCGCTTTGCGCTTCTGCTACCATGAGATTCAGAATTCAACCGTTTTACAAACCTGCAAAACCTTAAGCCATCTTTGTTGATGAATTCTACTATATTTTTTCTGCAATGGCTTCACATTGTCAGCTTCTTTGTCAGCTAAATTATTAAGCGATTTCAAGTTTTTATTAAGATACTGATACCAATAATCATGCTCTAACCCCATCCAAACCATTATTGGCTTAAATGCAATTTTCAAAAGCAATTTAATCAGAAATTGATACTTAAATAAGCAGACAATTTGAGATACAGCATGTAACAAAAAGAATTAGCGGTAATTAAAGTAGCAGACGCTGTTTTGCCCAAAGGATACAACCGTCAACACTAGGGGTCATTTGTAGCAAATGCCAGTGATTGCTCCAGTACATACATAATAAATAAAACTAAGTACAGTACTCTAAAAACAGAGTTCAACGGACGCATCCCGGTAAAATCAGTTATATGCCACTTTCAGTTCTAACACCATAAATAATAGTAATAATAATCATAATTATTAGTACACATGAATTTAAATTTCTAATTTGGCTTTCCCATACGTGTATACACTCCTTGGTTGTTTAAAAATGTTAAGATCATTTACAGTAGTTATTACATTATGTACGTACAAACTTTAATTACATCGATACTCTTGTTTAGCTTTGAATAGACTTTTATTTTCTTAAGTTTTGCAAGAAGTCGATTTATTAAGTAAAAAAGCGGGGTTCTATGGCTGCTGAACAAGAAAAGTCAAAATAAAAAACGTTTGAACAACAAATTTTGTATGCTTTAGAACATGTTGAAAAAGCAACATCAAAACTCTTTAAACTAGAAAATATTCTTGAGAAAGTATGTCGAGATATCCAAGCATTGGGTTTTGATTTTGTCAGCATATCTTTGATTTCTCCAGAGCATAATACTATTGAAAGTTTATATGGAACTGGTATTGCAAAACAATTGACAGGTTTTGCAAAGCATTACTTGGAGGAAGACCCAAAATTAAGAGATATTCAAGCAGATATAGTTAAAACTTGTCAAACAGAGATTATTTCTGGATGGGACGAACGTTTTGACCGTTGGATTTATGAAGAATACCATCATGAACAACTGGTTCGCATTTTTACGCCTATAGTATTGGTTGAAGATAAAGATGGTAAGATCATAGAAGATTGGTTTGAATTTTGTCAATGGGATAAAATTACTCCTAATGATGAAGAGAGTAGAGAAGGACAGAATGAAGTTTTCCAAATGCGCTTAACCAAAAATTTGCAAGAATTAGGAGAACCTGTAGTAATTGGTACAGTTGAAACAGGTTACAATTCTTGTCAAAAAGTAGTTGAACACAACAAATTACGTGAACTGCTCCAATATATTGCTAAAAAATCTCTAGATATTTGGCAGGCACAATTGCCTCGTGTACTAGAAACTATTGCAGAGAAAGTCAAAGAATTTCTTAATGCAGATGCAGCCACTCTGCATTTTTTATACGAGTTAGATAGACGCTATATTTACGAAGTTTTTTCTGGTGGAGTTGGCAAGCAATTTCTTCGGGCTTGTCCACCTCGTAATAATGGACTGGGAAGACAAGCGATTCAAGATAAAAAGTACAAAATTATTCCAGACCCCTCTTACAATCACAACAGTTTGGAAATTGAAAAGTTAAATCAGCAAGCTTTTAATGCAGGAATTAAAGCAATGGCAGCTTTTCCATTGCTGATAGGCGCCAAAGAAGGAGTTTTATATGTGCTTTTTCGGCACGAGCATAAGTTTAATAAACGTAGATTGCGTTTTGTGGAATCTTTTGTACTGCGGTGGGCTGCTTGCGTTCTACAGATATCAGTCAAGCTATACTTGATATTGCTCCCACTATAGTACATTTTTCTGGACACGGAACAGTTACAGGTGAGCTTCTTTTTGAAGATAACTTAGGAACGTTACTGCCTGTACAGCCCGATGCTTTGGCAAAATTGTTTGCACTTGTAAATAAACAAGTTCATTGCGTAATTTTAAATGCTTGCCATTCCAAAATTCAGGCTGAGGCTATTGCTGAATATATCCCGTTTGTTATTGGCATGAATCAAGCAATTGGTGACCAAGCCGCGATTGCATTTGCCATTGGTTTCTATACAGCGCTGGGAGCAAACCGTTCAATAGAGGATGCTTACAACTTTGGTCTTACGCAAATTCAATTTCAAAATATTTCAGAGCATTTAACACCAATCCTTTATAAAAACAAAAACTTAGCTAAATCATCAGTACGATAATTACTCGCAGCTATCAAAATTTGTTTACCCAAATCGTAATATTCCTTGCGGTGCCAAATCCGTAGCAAAAAAATTTCTTGTCTTAGCATAGACAAATCCTATTGGCGCGTTACTATGTGCCTACGTGTGTGTATTAAATTTATAACTCTTGTCACCAAACGCTTGCCAATCCATCCGCGCGATAATCACTGGCAGCTATTAAAACCCCATTTTGTTTACAGATAATTTGACCGCGACCGAAAAGTCCAATATTGGAGTTATATTGCACATCATGACCACGCGCGGAAAGTTGTTGAGCTATAAGTTGCGGTACACTTGGCTCTAGAAACACTTGATAACCAACATTAAAACGCCATCTTGGAGCATCTAAAGCTGCTTGCGGATTCATATCATAATCAACCATATTGGTAACTACTTGTAAATGTCCTTGCGGTTGCATTGGCGCCCCCATAACCCCAAATGGTCCAATAGGTTGATTACCTTGGGTAAGAAAACCAGGAATTATTGTATGTAATGAACGTTTACCTGGTGCGTATTGATTTGCGTGTCCTGATTCTAGGGTAAATCCGTAACCTCGGTTTTGTAATGCAATACCTGTATTATTGGGGAGTATTCCACTGCCAAAGCCGTGATAGTTTGATTGTATAAAAGATACCATCAAGTCATTATCAGCAGTTGCTAAATATACTGTTCCTCCTGTTGGTAGTCCTGGGCAAGCGAGTGGAATAGCTTTGTCTGTAATTAAAGCGCGGCGCCTTGCTGCATAATTCTGGTCAAGAAAATGCTCAGTAGGTATAGCAAAAAAACGTTCATCAGCAACGTACTTGTGTAAATCAGCAAAAGCTAGTTTTATTGCTTCGATTTGCAAATGGTAACTTTCTACTGACTCTCGTGGATAATTAGATAAATTAAAACCAGAGAGAATATTTAAACCAATTAATGCGGCAATACCTTGAGTATTAGGAGGTATTTCCCAGACTGTCAAATCTCGGTAGTTGGTAGAAATTGGCGCCACCCATTCAGCTTGATGTGTCGCCAAATCATTTAAACTTAAGTATCCACCTGTTGCATTAGCGAACTCAACCATGCGTTGAGCAAGCGCGTCTCGGTAAAAACTTTCACCACCTGTAGCAGCAATTTCCCTTAATGTTTCGGCATGAAGTTGAGAAGCCCAAATTTCCCCAGCAACAGGCGCCCTATTTTTAGGAAAAAAGACTTTTTTAAACGGTTCAAACTCCACACCTGTAAGAGGTAGAAAAATTCTTTCTGCTGCTTTCCATAATATCGATGTAACTGGCGCCACTGGAAAACCAGACTCAGCATAGCGAATTGCTGGTATAAATAAAGTCTCAAATGGTAACTTTCCCCAGCGTTCCCATAAAGCACGCCATGCCGAAACGGCGCCAGGTACTGTCACAGAATGCCAACCTCTTTCTGGCACTTCAGTAAATTCAGCGAAATCTGAAAGTGTAAGATTTTGAGGGCTTTTACCAGAACCATTTAAACCGTGAATTTTTCCATCCCAAACAATAGCAAACGCATCTGAACCAATACCGTTTGAAGTAGGTTCTACAACAGTAAGGGCAATAGCTGTTGCAATAGCTGCATCAACTGCATTTCCCCCTAAGTAAAACATTTCCATACCTGCCGCAACAGCCAAAGGTTGACTCGTAGCAACTGCACAGCGAGAACCCATCATTACTCGTCGTGTTCCTGGGTAGGGATTACTCGTTAAGTTATTGAATGGCGCCATTTGGTAGTCACTTTCGTAAAAATACACATGAACTATAAAATGATTGGTTTGGTGAATTATGCTGTATCATTTGAAGAACTTAAGCAAGGTTGAAAAAAGAGGAATAGCGATGCTTGACTTAACTAAAATCCAATTGATTGCTCAATCCTATTCTCCTCAAGAACTATTTGCAGCTTTAGTTTGGCAGCATCAATTTAACTAGTTTGATGGCGAAGAAGTAATTACAGACCTCTCTCAGCATACCGATTTGTGGGCAAGCTTTATGTTTACAAAACCAATTTTTGCGCCATATGAAAATGGCTTAAGTTTTGGTGGTGTAGTTGATACATTACTTGCAATGGCAAACTATCGCCCAATGCCCAATGACAGCATCATTCGTTTCGTAGCTTATCCAGCAGATACATTATATATTCTTGCAGAAAACCAAGATACAAAAGTTTCTCAGCTTTTGGACTTAGGTAAAAAACGGCGTGCTGACTCGGTAGATGTAAGTGATGGTACTAATGAAGAATATGGATGGCAACTCAGGCACCGATTAAGAACTCAATATTATAAGTTTTATTTTTGGTTTTGCGATTTTATATAAACTATACTTAACATTTTTCTTACAAAACTGCAACTCATCTCACTCAATAACCCATCCGTTACATCCGTTACATCCGCTGCCAGCTACCCCCTATACTAAGATTGCAAATAAAACTCAAACCTTTCTCTTAGTTGTTCAAGTGTTAAGTTTTGTGTCCAATATTCAACTAAAGCCCTTCCAAATGCCCATGCGTTACGGTCAGGCGCCGATGTATTATCTAGAAGCAGCGTCCATATTGAGCGTAGGTCAAAACTAAGAGGGTTTGCGCTATGTGGACTCAACAGCGAAAATAATTCATATGCTATTTGTAACTTACCTATAACAATAGGTAACTGCTCTGCGGGTATCTTCTGTGCTAATAAGTTAGCAAGTGCAGGTGAACCAGTAGACACAGTAGAAATAAATTGCAGCACTGGACTTTTTAACAATGCAGTCACTCCTTGTGCTGTCGTCATTTGAAACGTATAATTATCGATTATCTTCGCTGCTGCTACACTTTTTGCATCAACATCACGCAAAAATCTAGCTAGTCGCTGTTGTTTAGCTGGGTTGATTGATTCGATTAACGCCAATGATAATGTATCTATTCCCCATCCTTGGCGATTTGTTTTAATATCGCTTGTTACAACAGGTAATATGATATCGCAGTAGTTACTAAGTAATTCTGCACGATATTTCACAGCTTCACGAATTGCAACTTCTTTCGGTCTATCTCCATTTTGCCAGTCATAAGGTGGTTGCCATTCTCGAATGGGGCGTAATTTATCAACTTGGGTAACAATTGATATTGTGGGTAAATGTTTGACTTCGGCTTTTATATCACGCAAAAAGTCTGCATCGATTTGTAGTGAAGGGTCGAGAACTGGAGTTACTAATAATAGTAAATCAGCTTTGTGTGTATATTCTAAGACTGTATCACGCAAGGCGCCGCCCTTAACTTGTTCGTAGCCAGGTGTGTCTAAAAGCGTTAATACTTCTTTATTTTCAGCTTGCCAGTGATAGCTTTGAATTTTATCGGTGCTAGGTAGTACATCAACCTCAGCTAACTCAGATTGAAATAATGTATTTATTAAACTGCTTTTTCCGGCGCCTGTACGACCGACGATAAGAATATTAACTGGTTTTACTTCGACTTGTTCTACAGGTTGAGCTTGAATTAGGATATTACGTAAAGTTTCGGTTTTTGGTTCTTGTGGTAGTGCAGGTGTAGAGATAAAAGTAGATGTATCCGCTTTACCACTGTAAAGAGTTACCGCTTGCTTACACAAATTTCTCAAAGCAGCTTCGCGCATCAACTGGTTTAAATTACCGAGTAATTGCTGATTTGCTTTGTTACCATACCTTTGCGACGCGCGTTTGGCTACTGCAGCAGCTGGGTTTAATAACCATTGTGCCGCATCCCAAACTCTTAGTAACTTGCGTGCGGAAGGCTCGAGTTTTTGATATACTTCGTATGCTTCAAATGCTTGGGCAATACTTACCTGGTTTAATGCGGGTGATAGCTTTTGCATCCAGCTATCCATATCATCGACGGTTCCCCGAATTAACCCGTAAGCTTGCGGAACATAGATATTAAGTTGAGGATACTTAACGTCAGGATAATATATTCGGGCAATTGCTGCGACTAAATCAAGACACCGTTGCCAAAAAGTTTGTATATCTTCCCATATTGCCACATCATTTTGCGATGCTTCCAAAACTTCCTTTAAAGCACTTTCAACCTGGCTTGCTCGTGTTCCTACCGCTACCGTATCACCTTGTGTCTCTAAATCACGACTTATTTCTGCGACTACTTCTTCAACTTGCGTTAAAACTGGTTTTGTCCACTTTACTAGCAACTGGCGCCAAATAACCAACATAACAGTAAAAACTGCCCAAATCCAATTTAGGCGCCATTCATGGATTTGCATACCCGCAGCAACTAACAGAAAACCAATAATAGATGCTATGGGAAGTCCCAAAACTAGCCATTGCCAAAGTTCTAACCGTACCATTTACCCTGTCCCTATCGACCGCCTCTTCTATTGTAGGGTGCGTGATGCCGCGACTGTCTATCACTGAATTGGAAAATTTTGTAGCGTCACGCATCAATTAAAATTAATTTATTCGTATTTAGCTATCGATAAAAATAGTTAATTAGTACTGTAAGATTGTTGCTGCGCTCTCCAAGCACGGGGAGTATTTTTATAATAATTGCGAAACTGACAGTAAAAATGATTCATATTTTGATAGCCTACATCCAAAGCAATCTTTTCAACAGAATAGTTAGTTTCTAACAGCAAGCGCTTTGCTTCCTCTATACGACGCTCGATAATCCAATTATTTACTGTTTTTCCAGTCAGGCGCCGTACTAAGTCGGTTAAGTAAGCTGAAGAATAACCAACTGCTTGAGCTACTTCTTTTAGCTTAATATTTTGACGATAATTCAATTCAAGGAACTCAAACACATCACGCAGTCTAGGAATGGGTGGAAATATAGATGTTGATATAATATTTGACTGTTGACACTCTGTGGCAGTAAATAATTTCTTATGTGTTCGATGAACACGAACAGCACCGTTTTCTGTACTCATTACCTCAAACCCTGCTGTTTCCAAACATTTTACCAATAGCTCTGTGGTTTCAGGGTTAGTATCACTTACTAAAATATTGGTCATTTTCTCTCCTAGTCTTTAATAGAGTTATCGCTTGATAAGATATCATTACCTCAAAACCCTTTAAATTAAAGGATTATGGTTAAAGAAGTGTGATTAAGTGATAAGTCAACTTGTTGTCAAAAGTTCAAGAAGTTATTAGACATCATTTAGGCGCAAACATTTTAATTTTCTTGAGTGCGATTAGAATTTCCCAAACTACTTAATTTGACTGCCACTACTCAATTATTGTTTGCAAAGTAGTAGATGGCAGTAGATTACCATCTAGGCTTAGAACAACTAGAGTATTTACATTAAACTAACACTCTGCTTGGGCAAGATTACGCAAGATTTCAAGTTTAATTGTATTTATACTTACTAGCATAACCATGTGAAAATTAATACAAATTAAATTAAATATATATCTTTAGATAGATTCGTAAAAACTTAGAAACATATTTTTTTTGGTAATTAATATATATGGGTTTCTTTCACTTCAATTTATGCAGGTTTGAATAAATTTTTTCAAAACTAATTCTACCCAAATCAGAACTCGTGTATTACTTCTACATGCAGTATAGTAGTGTGTAACGAATGGGTCTTCAGTTGTTAAGCTTGTAGAAGTTCTTTGTTCTGTGTACCATAAAACTGTACTGTCCTGTATCTTCCGTATGCTACTGGTATAATTCTACAACCTCAGCAGCATTAAAAATCATCCATATCATGACGAGATATTATCAGACCGAAAAATAATTAACTCTCATCTTCTCAAAACAGCGAAAAATAATGAACTGTATGTTCGAGTCAAAAAGATACTATCAGAGAGGAAAGAGTTAAAACATAGTTAAGCGAAGAGCTTAACTGCAACCAAATCTGATGAGAAAAGGGCTACATTATCAGATACTTTGTCTTATTTAGCCCAATAAAAAAGGAGATTAATCATGTCAACTTACACAGTCAAGCCCGGTGATGACCTATCGAAAATTGCACTAGCTGTCTATGGTGATGGTTCCGATGCCAATGGTCAAAAGATCTATGAAGCAAACAAAGCGGTAATTGGAAGCGATAAGAATTTTCTGCGTCCTGGACAAGTTTTGCAAATTCCCTAGTACAGCTTGGCGGAACACGTTGCTAGATAACTTTGGATTGCACTATCCAAGGTGACATAGGCAGTAGCTCTACTGCACAAATATCTAGCAAATCGAATTCTCAGCTATACGACGTAGAGTTCACGCGCGTAGACTAAATTAGAAATTTAGCTTTACTTGTGAGCGAAGGCATATCCGTATAGCTGCGGTTTCTAACCACTAGAGTACAAGATTCATGCAGTTCGTTATAGTTAACTGCAATCCGAGGCAACAAGATTGACATCTTTGTTGATACCGTTCGCCCTGGCGATTGAGCTAGGTGTAAAGTCAGTCACAGCAATTTTGTAGTTTATTTTTGGGAGTTGAATTTATGTTTTGTACATCCGGTAAGTCATACACTGTTAAAGCAGGAGATACGCTGTATGGGATTGCTCAACAACATTTAGGGGATGGTAAGCGTTGGGGTGAAATCCAAAAAGCAGATGGTACGCTTGTTACAGACGCAGATGCGGCAACGTTACAGCCAGGGCAGGAACTCTGTATTCCTGATGGGTCTGGTTCATCGCCTAGCCCATCGCCTAGCCCATCGGTTGGGGGTATGGCAGGAGAAATCCTCAATGCTCACAATCGCTATCGTGCAGAAGTCGGCGTTCCACCTCTCACTTGGTCTGATACTTTGGCAAGTCATGCTCAAGACTGGGCAAATCATCTTGCTGCTAATCGATCATTTGAACATAGTCAAGGAACTGGGGAAGGAGAAAATCTTTGGAAGGGTACATCAGGTAGCTTTAGCTATACCCAAATGGTTGAGAGATGGGGAAATGAAAAACAGTATTTTGTGATGGGGCCAAGTCCAAACTTTAGTACAACTGGCAATTTTGGTGATGTTGGTCATTATACTCAGATGGTTTGGCGAAATACAACTGAAGTAGGATGCGCTATTGCTGAAGGCGCCGATGGACAGACAACACTCGTCTGCCGTTACATCTCTCCAGGAAATGTTACAGGAGAACGACCCTTCTAACAAAATGAAAATAATTTACTCATTTGAGCATCCAACTAGAAAAGCCTAGTATTTTTATTAGGAAAGAACGAAACGTTCTGTTCAGACACTTATCTCAAATCAAGGAAAAAACAATGGCAGCTATCGTTTTATTTACAGACAGTGACTTTCAGGGAGGCTCTGGAACATTCACGGCTTCAGTACCGAACCTGAGCAATTTCAACCTCAACGATACGATTTCATCTTTTAAGATTCTAGACGGACGTTGGGAATTCTATAGAGATACCGATTTTCAAAACTCCTATGGTGTTGTTTTAGGACCAGGAGATTATTCTTGGGTCGAAAATGTCGGAATCCAAAATGATAACATGTCTTCTTTAAGACCTGTTTAACATACAAATAAATGTAGAAATAGCTGCTTTTAATAGCAGTTATTAAGATGACAGAAGATTAGTTTTTTATACTAAACTTCTGTTTAATTTAATCACTTTTCTGGTTGACCTAGGCGATTAATACCGAAAAACAATTAACTCTCATCTTCTCAAAAGAGCGAAAAGGTCAATTTAAACTAGCAGAAGGTTTACTACAAAAGATTGGAGCGTTAGGATCAGGAGCAACAATTACCCAATCCTTCCAAAAAAAGAAGCTATTTGAAGTTGAATTTGCTGATTCAATATAAAATCAAAGTAATACACAAACTCTATACCCACTGAAAAAACTTTGTTGGGGTATTTGTAATTCAATACTACTCGGTTAAGGATTTTTGGCGATAATTCCGGGCATGTAGAGACGCGATTAATCGCGTCTCTACAGGGTTTTGTTCTTTGTCGAATTTTCTTAACCGAACAGTATTTGATTTGTAATCAACCTCGCGATTTTGTTATACTAAAAGCGGTTTAAAATTTTACTTTTAAAGGAAGTAAAAATCTTTAAAATGCTAAGAAAGCGGGAAAACTGCGTTAACGTACCCGACTCATGACGAAAATATAAATTTTACCCGTTCGCAGTATAACAAACGAACTGTCAACTCCCAACGACGAAAGCTCCGAGGACTCATAAAGGTCAATTTCGAGAAATTTTCTATCTCTTGCAGTATCACTTATACATGTAGTATAGCAGTGTGTAATGAATAATTTACTTAATACAAACAAAATTTGGTATTGCGGCGCCGAATTAAACAAGTTAACATTAATATATTAAAGCAGAAGATTATTTTTTAAGTAATCTTCTGCTTTATTAATAGCTATGATAAAAACAGCTATTCTTGCAATTTATTGAGACTGGTTTCCTCATCACAATGATTTGGGGAATCTGTAGCGCTAAAGACGCTCTTGTCAACTTGATGGTAAATTAACAAGGGGACAAGCTAATGAAGCTAAATCCAGGTTTTCAATCCCACGCAACCAGGGAGCAAGACGACCTGTTACTAACTTGAGAGTCCCATCAGGTTGTAAAGAGGCGATGTGATTACGTTCGTCGTAGAGCGCGACCGTACACTTTCCCACATTGCCGTTGGCACGAATTATTAAAGAGTTGGGGCGGGATGCATAACAGATAGGATTATCTGGAAAAGAATAATTTTGTGATGAGCCATTCTCGCCAAATAACTTGCTTTGGAGTAATTTAAGAGCTTCCTCTTTCTGTGCTTCAGAAAATATTTTTATCGATGCATCGTTAGGACTACCTAACCGTTCAATTGCCTTGAAGAAAATAGAAAATCTAGGGTCGTGAAGGTCTAATTTAAAACAATCTTCTGACCGGGATAGTAGCATTGCTACTTCACCAATATAGTAACTATTGATATCCAGAACCACGCTCCGCGCGCAGGCTTAAGAACACTATTGTTAATCCGGTTTTAGCTGCCAGGGTAATTCTATTATAAAAGTTTCTCTACATAAGTAACGGGTGGCGAACGCCACCAGTCGGACGCTCCTAACTTGCACATTCTAAAATCTTTATATAGTAAGGGTTACAAAAAATGTGCTAGTCCCATATTTTACTGGAGCGTTTGCTGTGCCAGTCGGAGGCTCATATCTTGCACCAGTCCGAGAAACCGGGCTTCTTGAGAAAGATTTTGCTAGAAACCCCTAGTTTCTCGTTCATATGCCCGGTTTCTTTGAGCTTGCCCTTGAATGGTGCAAGATATAAGCAAAAGCAGATACGGGCACTAATACAAATGAATTAGCAAGATAGCTTAAAAAAGGCAAGTCTTTGATTTGTTAGGCGCCAGTTAAAGTACATATACCAATTTCGTAACATTGAGCGCAAATGATGTATCCTTTATAGCTTAGAGTCTTAGGGGTTGCGGATTAGAGGTCACTATGGAGCGCGCGATTTCGTTACTTGGTATCATCATATTTATTGGTATATCTTATGCTTTGTCAGTCAATCGTAAGGCGATACGATGGCGTACTATTGCTTGGGGTTTGGGGTTAGAGTTTGGGTTTGCACTATTAATACTCAAGACTCCTTGGGGTTTAAGGGTCTTTAAGTCTCTTGGTGATATTGTCTCAAATTTTCTGTCGTATTCAGATGTCGGCGCCAAGTTTGTATTCGGTGACAGTTATAAAGACCATTTATTTGCATTTCAGATACTTCCCACTATCATCTTCTTCTCAGCATTTATTAGTATTTTATATCACTACGGTATATTACAATGGGTGGTTAATGCCTTGGCATGGGTAATGATGAAAACAATGCAAACATCTGGTGCCGAGTCATTATCAACTGCTGGTAATATTTTTTTGGGTCCAACTGAATCACCGCTTATAGTTAAGCCGTATGTTGCAAAAATGACACAATCAGAATTATTTGCAGTGATGACAGGAGGGTTTGCGACTGTTGCAGGAGGGGTTTTAGGTGCCTATTTATCGTTTGGTGTACCCGCAGAACATTTGATAGCAGCATTTTTTATGACAGCACCAACGGCGTTAGTTGTGGCAAAGCTACTTTATCCAGAAACCGAAGTTGCTGAAACCGCAGGTAATGTCAAGATGGATGTGAAAACTAATTATGTTAATGCGATAGATGCGGCAACGACTGGTGCGATAGATGGAGTCAAACTAGCTGTAAACGTTGGTGTAATGATTATCGCCTTTTTAGGTTTACTGGCCGTTGTTAATGCTTTACTCGCATGGATAGGAGCGCGCGTTTTTTTACCACAGCTATCACTCGAATGGATTTTATCATTTGTAATGGCGCCAGTAGCGTTTTTAATGGGAGTACCGTTCTCTGATTGTATGCAAGTTGGAGCTTTGTTAGGTAAAAAGACGATTTTGAACGAGTTTATCGCTTTTTTAGACTTAAAAACAGTTATTGAGAAAAAGCAAATATCTGAGCGTGGTATTATTATCGCTACCTACGCTTTGTGTAACTTCGCCAATATTGGCTCCATTGGTATCACAATTGGTGGCATTACCGGAATGGCGCCGCACCGTCAGCATGATTTAGCGCGTATGGGTGTTAAATCTATGATAGGCGGGTTATTGGCTGGTTTTATTACTGCCGCAATTGCTGGAATGTTGATTTAAAAAGGGAAAGAAACCGGGTTTTTTGTTCACATCTATTCATGAAAAGGATGATTTATCATAAAAACCCGGTTTCTAATATATTGCGAAACTTTAACAGTTGTAAATAAAGGTTAAAAACAGATATCACTTGTTTTAGTGGTGCTAAATTAATATCAAGACACCAAACAAGGCATAAACCAAATCAAAGAAAGGGCTTCAAGACAAGGTGTCTCCGGTCGGTAGCCTAAAACAAATGTTCAGCATAATTTAAATGTGGTAATGCTATCAGCGTTAGACAGCAAGCCAAATCCCAAAGCGGAAAAACAATAAAGTGCTGAGTTTGTTCGTGATGTAAACCCTTATTTGTTAACTGTTCAAGTAATCTCAAAGTAAACTAGTTTGAATCACTTTTATCGACATTAAGCCCAGTCACCTTTGATTGGGCTTAATTGTTTGTATATATATGTATGGTATGGTTGCCAATGACGAACTTACATTTTGAATAATTGGGCAATTGCAGCAATTAAGTCGCTTGGTTCAAAAGGTTTGGCTATATGTAGCTGAAAACCTGCATTTATTGCTTGTTCTTTGTTCGCTTCACTTGCATAAGCAGTCAGGGCAATCGCTTTAATATTACGATTTTGTTTTTCTGATAGTGCCCGGATACGACGTATTAATGTATATCCATCTGTTTCTTGTAATCCAATATCACAGACTAATATATCAAACTGAGATTTTTTCAATGCTGCGAGTGCTGCTTTTGCTGAAGCGACAGGAGTGACAACGGCGCCTTCTTCTTCGATAATAAAAGAAATAAACTCTAAAGCTGCTGGTTCATCTTCGACGACTAACACACGCCTATTTTTTAAATTAAATTGTTCTTGTGTCTGATTTGTCGTCGTTGTATCTAATGAATTATTATGAACTGCTTCAATCATCAAAGGCAGTGTGATTGTAAAAATCGCACCTTTGCCAACACCTGCACTACTAGCTGTAATTGTACCACCATGTGCTTCGACTAATTGTCGCGATAATGATAGTCCTAATCCCAAACCGCCAAATTCCCGTGTTATGGAATTATCTTCTTGACGAAACCTATCAAATATATATCTTATAAATTTTGGATTAATACCTCTACCTGTATCGCTAACAGTAATTTGTGCATGATGGTTAACTCGTTCTAACTTAACCATAATATTACCGTTTTCAGGTGTAAATTTAATTGCATTAGAGAGGATATTCCACATAATTTGTTGAAGTCTACCGATATCTCCTATTACTACTGGAATGCTTGTGTCTAAAATTGTTTCGATGTGAATTGATTTTGCTTGCGCTGCGGGACGTACTGTTTCTAATGCTGCCTTAATTGGCGCCACAAGTGAAACTGAACTTAAACTTAAAGTCAGTTTTCCCTGAGTGATACGCGATACATCAAGTAAATCATCTACTAATTGCGCTTGCCGTCTAGCATTTTCTTCAATTTGCGCTAAAGCTTCTTTAACTTTAGCTTCGGGAAGCTGTTTAGTTTGTAATACTTTCGACCAACCAAGGATAGGAGTTAAAGGAGTTCTCAATTCATGCGAAAGCGTCGCTAAAAACTCATCTTTAGCTCTATTTGCTGTTTCTGCTTCATTACGATTTTTTTGCTCTTGAGTAAGTGATTTTTCGCGTTCTTGCTCTAAAACCTTGCGTTCGGTAATATCACGCTGTATGGCAACAAAATGTGTAATTGTGTCATTTACATTGCGAATTGGTGTAATATTCCACTCTACAAAAAACTCTGTACCATCTTTATGATAATTAATTGCTTCACCGTGAAAAGGTTCACCCTCACGTAAATGCCAACGTAAATCGTTAAGTAATTCTCTATCTGTATTGGCGCCTTGGAGTAAGCGTGGAGTTTTACCAAGTACCTCTTCAGCAGTATAACCCGTCATTTCAGTAAATGCCGGATTCACATAAACAATTTCTGGTCCTGGATGGTCTAATAATGCGGTAGTAATAACTATAGAGTCTCTTGATTGCTGAACAGCAGAAAGCAATAAACGTATAGCTTCCTCGGCAACTTGTAAATCTCGCAAAGCATTAGTTAACCGTTCCAAAGATTCGGTTAAGCGAGTTTTTTGCTCTCTAGGTAAATCTTTGGCATCACGTCTCAGTTCAGCCACGCGCCTTTGAACATCTTGAATCTGCTCGATAAATTCGTCTTCGTTCACAGCATCATTGTTTATAGAAAACTCCAAGTCTAGAATAGAGCTTTTGATTTACAAAAACATTAGTACTGCGAGAGACTTATAATCGCTCGTAAACTTTTATTTTTAAGTCGATTGAGAGTTGACAAATGGCAACGGATACAGCGAATGTAACGGATGAGCCAAAAACTTTGTAGAGACGTTACATGTAACGTCTCTACATCAGGTGTGTTTTCCAAGCACCTATATATGTGCAAATAAATAGATGGTCAAATTCAAACTCCATAAACCATTGCCATTCCCTGTGGTTCATGACTATATTTCCCACTTTTAGCCGGATAGTACATCTCATTATAGAGACAAAGACTATTGGGATGACGAGTATAAAACTGTATCATCTGACGGTGGGCAGCACCCCGGAAAAAGTCCATTAAATGCTGATCTGATTCCCAATAGCTCACCATAATGATTTCTTTGATGCCACAAATTCCTGCTTTGACTTGGATACAACCTGGTGCTTTAAGAGTTGATTGACGAATGCTGTTGAGATGGCGCCACAACCACAGAAAGCCAGAGCTATCGCGAGCAATCATCCCATTTACAAAAACAACTGCGCTTGGATGCTCAGGTAGTTGGATTTGATAGAGCAAAGATTTCAACATGGTGATTTCTCCCAGAAGTGGTTAACACTACTCAATTAATTGAGTACTATTCCAATCTATACTCAATTAATTGGATATGTCAACCATTAGGATTGGCGAGTTCAAGATTTAGTCAGCTATAATGTAAAGTTTGAGAATAGTCGAGAGATGCTTCACTACGTTCAGCATGACACTTGAATTATGAAATTATCATTAA
Organism: Calothrix sp. HK-06; assembly: GCF_001904745.1. Classification (GTDB taxonomy): domain Bacteria; phylum Cyanobacteriota; class Cyanobacteriia; order Cyanobacteriales; family Nostocaceae; genus Dulcicalothrix. The sequence continues at coordinate 6,703 of NZ_MRCD01000116.1, read as the reverse complement.
AATGTTTAGCGGTTGGTTTGGCTTTGGGAAATTTGACGTTTTTAGGTGCTGCTTACTCTCAACAAATAAATACAACTCAACAGGTGACAATTAAATTTGCTGGCAGAGTAAATAATCAACCTTTTGCTTGCGGTCGTAATTACAAACTAGGTAAAGCTGCTACTACTGTTACCCCGTTAGACTTTCGCTTTTACGTTTCTGATGTTTCTTTAATTGATGCACAAGGTAAAGTTATTCCCTTGACACTTGCCCAAGATGGTAAATGGCAATATCAAAATGTGGCATTAATCGACTTTGAGAACAAAACAGGTGCCTGTGTGAATGGTACAGTTGAGACGCGCAATATAGTTGTTGGCACGGTTCCCAAAGGAAAATACAAAGCTGTAAGATTCTCTCTTGGTGTTGCACAAAATCTCAACCATGAAGACTCGACTCTGGCACCTTCTCCTCTCAACCTGACATCATTATGGTGGAATTGGCAGTTTGGCTACAAGTTTGCTCGCATTGATTTTACTTATAGACTACCTTCCACAGGTCAAAAGCAACACGTTCATGATGAAATGGCAAAATCTCAGGGCTTTCTCATTCATTTAGGCAGCACGGGTTGTCAAGCTGAAACAACTAGTCAAAAACCCACGACCACGTGTAGCAATCCAAACATGGCAACTATTACATTAAAAAACTTTGATATGACTAAAAATGTAATTGTTGCTGATATTGCAAAACTCTTGGCGAATGTAGATTTGAGTTATAACCAACCTGGAACGGCGCCTGGGTGTATGTCAGAACCCAATGACAAAGACTGTACTGGCGTAATGAAAAATTTTGGGATACCTTTTGGTGATAAAACTCCTAAACAAACATTCTTTAGCGTAAAGTAATACACATGCTTCATAAGTGGAAACGCTGCTTCGGTTTAACAGTGGTTTTCGCACTGACCTGCTGTTTATCGATTGGTTTAAGTCAGGCATTATCGGCGCCTATCCCGAATAATGATTATGTCTGGGATATTCCAGCTTGGATGCCAAAACCAATTGTGCCTGCTGATAACCCAATGACAAAAGAAAAAGTTGAACTAGGTAGACACTTATTCTATGAAAGGCGCCTTTCTGTAACTGGAGACTTTTCCTGTGCTTCGTGCCATATTCAAGGAGTGGCATTTTCAGACCCCAAACCTGTTTCGGTGGGAGCAACCGGAGAAAAACATCCCCGTAGTTCAATGAGTTTAGCCAATATTGCTTATAGTTCTGTACTGACTTGGGCACATCCAGGTATGAAAAAGCTCGAAGTACAAGCATTAGTACCTATGTTTGGTGAACGCCCTGTAGAATTAGGTTTATCAGGTAAAGATAAACAAATATTAAATAAATTGCGCGAAGACCCTAATTATCAAAAGTTATTCGCTGCTGCATTCAATGAAAAAGATAGCGTAAATCTTAAAAATATTACTAAAGCTATCGCATCGTTTGAACGCAGTTTAATATCGGCTAATTCACCCTACGACCGTTACCGCTATGGTGGAGAGAAAGGCGCCATATCAACCGCAGCAAAACGTGGCGAAGCATTATTCAACAGTGAACGTCTAGAATGTTTTCATTGTCATTCTGGTTTTAACTTTAGTGACTCTGTTAAACATGAACGTCTCGCATTTGAAGAAATAGCTTTTCATAACACAGGACTTTATAATATCGACGGCAAAGGAGCATATCCACCCAATAATACTGGAGTCCATGAAATTACCCGTAAACCATCAGATATGGGACGTTTCAAGGCGCCGACATTAAGAAATATTGAGTTAACAGCACCTTATATGCACGATGGTAGTATTACCACACTCGAAGAAGTCATAGACCATTATGCAGCAGGAGGTCGAACGATTAAAACAGGTGAGTATGCAGGGGTAGGAAGTCAAAACCCTCTCAAAAGTAACTTCGTCTCTGGTTTCCAAATAACTCCACAAGAAAAACAAGATTTAGTAGAGTTTCTCAAAACCCTGACCGACGAATCATTTATTAAAAACCCTGCCTTCAGTGACCCACATAACGCATAGTAAATAGGATGAAGCGCTCTCGGTTATTGAGGGCGTCTGTCTGTTTACTTATGGGTTAGATTGTTGATTTTGTTGTAATTGCTGTACTTTCTTAACAGTTAAATTTGTCACATTGGCGATGAAATAAACATTTATTCCTTCTCGAACGAGATTCAAAGCAATCTCTTGTCGTTTTTCTTCAAGACTTTGGGCAAAACCTTGAGCGAAACCTTGTGCCTCGATTTCTTGATAAATTACACATTTTTTCATTTCAGTTACTTGCAAGATAGCTATTGATAAAACATGAGCTATTGTACTAGACGCACGGAATATATTAAACATACTATTAAAAATTAATATATTGCTAATACTAAATGTTAATTTTTTTTTGTATTTTATAATACTTGGAATGTTAAATTATTGTATAATATTTGACTTGACTTGAAATATTAAATTATTTTTTTGTGGTTGAGGTGATTTAAAGTTGTTATGGCGCCGATATGTAATTTTAATTTGGGAGTACTGCACAGGCGAGGACACCTGTGCCACAAAATTTGATGAAATATATCTTTACATAGATGCTTTGTTTCAATAAGCGATTATAATTTGATTGTTATTGCAAGTGCATCACCTTGTCGAAGTGGGTAGCTTAATCCTGATTCGTTTGCATGAGTCGGGAACGGAGGAACCATTGTTTGGGGCTAATATATATAGAGGCACCTTCCAGCCTTCGCCCGTCAGCTAACTCCGTAAGCCGTGGAAGGAACTCCCTCATGTTTGGCTGTGGCAACAGTTTTATTGGGGCGTTCTTGTCGTTGATTTTAGATTGACGCATATTATATCTAATCTCAAGTCGATATTTCCACTTTTCTTTGTTTGTTTCTTTATATTGGAGAGAAGTGAAAGCTGTGAAAATCAAGCCGATGTTGACTCGACTGCAAAATACTATCGGTCGAGATGATTTGATTGAGCAAATGCTACTGGCGCCTGAACCACCTATATTTATTGAGAATAAATCTAATTCAGGTAAGTTTATTGTTGGTTATAACAGTTCTCGTCAGAGTCATACGGCGTTGGATATAGCTTTATGCATGGCACATCAAGCTCGGTTAGCGTCTAACATGCAAATAACTGTTCAAGCAGTTTATGTGGTTGAAGATAATCAAAGTTGTTATATACAAGAAACATATTCAAGTATACATCAACCTGTATATGCGGATATTGTTTCAACATCTGTATTAACAGAAGCAAGGCTTAAAAGCGAATGTCTAATGATAATGGAACAAACTGATGCCATTCTTTGTCAAGCACGAAGTTTAGCAGAAGAGTGGCAAGTGGATTTTGATTGCCTTTTACGGTTTGGCTGTGCAGCTTCAGAACTTAAGCAAATTGTTGAATTAGAAGGTGCCGATGTTTTATTTTTAGGTTGTAATTCCGTAAAGCACCCCATTATTAAATCTTTTGGTGCTGATTTACAGTGTACTATTTTGGGTATTCCCAGTTCGATTGATTGATGGTAAGGTGGGCTTCGGCCCACCCTAAACTAACATGGTTTAGCAATGACCACACCATAAGCATCGCTTGGTAAATATTGTTCAGCTGCCTGCATTAAATGCGTAGAAGTTTGTGCTTGAATACGAGCCGGATACTCAAAAGCTGGTTCTAAGGCGCCTACAAGTGATTGATAATAGCCGTATAAACCTGCTCTGTCGCTAGGAGATTCGTTAGCAAAAACAAATCGCTTGGCAACCTGTGAACTAATACGCTCAAGTTCTGAAACACTGACTTTGCTAGTAGAAACTGCTTGAACATGTTCAACTATGGCATTTTCTACTGCTTCTATATTCTCTACTGGACATTGGGCTGATATATAAAATATCCCCTGATGCTGAAAGTTCATATTGCTGGTGCCGATGTGCGATACTAACCCTTTATCTTCTCGTAGGTCACGCACCAACCTAGATGTACGTCCATGTCCTAAAATTGCTGCTAGTACATCTAATGCGTATGTGTCGTTCAAATCTTTTAATCCAGGCACTCGCCACATTAATGCTATACGCGCTTGCTGTAAAGTTTCATCTATATATGTACTGCGAACTATTTTTTTAAATGCTGCTTCGGAATAACTTACTGTTTGTTGTTGATTATCAACTGGCTGTTTACTATTACCAAATGCTAATACTACAGTATCAATTAACTCTTCGACAGGTAAATTCCCTACAACTACTGCTGTCATTGACTTTGGTTGATACCAATGTGTGTGAAAATCTCGCATTTGCTGCGGTTGTAGTTGAGATATTACCGTTTGTGGCCCCAATACCTGACGACGATATGGTGATTTTTCAAACGACATTTCCATCATTCGTCCAAACATCCGGCGCCGAGGATTATCTTCACTGCGACGTATTTCTTCTAAAACTACTAACCGTTCACGCTCAAATGCATCATCGGGTATTAATGGATTTAATACCACATCCATTTGTAGTGGCGCCAGTTCGGCAAAATCTTTAGGAGCGCAAGTTAGGTAATAATGCGTATAGTCTTGACTTGTGGCAGCATTGGTAACGGCACCTCGTTGCTCTATTCTTCGTTCAAATTCTCCGCTTTGCAATCGCTTGGTTCCTTTAAATATCATATGCTCAAGGAAATGAGCCATCCCGTTGATTGCATCAGGTTCTAAATAACTACCGACATTCAACCATAAGTTTAAATTTATAGCATCAATGGGCATTTGCTCCGCAATAACAGTCAAACCATTAGGTAGGTGATGTACTTCGGGGGCATTGAGGCGAGGTAGTCTCGCTAGGGTTGAGGAGGTCATTGGGTGTTTTCGCTTTTGTTCTCTATAAGTCTATTCTACTTACGAGCTTTATATTTAAACATTTCACGAAAAGATATAATTTAATTACTAGATAATAAACGTGAATGCAAGAGTGGTAAATACACCCAGTTTGGGACTAAGCTTAAATTTATTCCCCAGAATAATTCATTTGCATCTCTTCTAATTTCTCAATCGATGGATAAAGGCTCTTTTTTATGTTAAAATTATCTAATGTCGGTTTTAACTCATTTTGAACCTCAAATTTAGCGTTAGCATTCGTTGGTGCTTTACTGGTGCTTGCTTTCTTGGCGTTTGATATAGTTGGCATCTTTTTAAAACTGGCGTTACTTGCCTGGATTGGTTGATTAGCTAACTGTAAAATTTTTTTCTCCCAAGTAGCAATTTGCTGATTTGCTTCTTTATATAAAGGACGCTCTTTACCTATTAATTTTGCTTCATTCACTGCCATTTTTAAAGATATCTCATCATTTTTAGAAGCTAACTTTTTCGCTTCCTCTAAATATGTATTATCTTCTAAAACAGCAATTTTCTTCTCTGTTTCCGTCACTAACTTACGTGCGTCTTTGACATGTGGCTCAGAAATTACCATACTTGCTTCAACTAGTGCAGAACGCATATCGTCTAGTTTACCTGAGTTGGCAAGCTTGCGCGCTATATTTAGTTGAGCCGATTCATCGCTTTTATCATCATACACAATATTATCATTATTATCTGTCTGCAATTTCTCTGATGCTGATTTTTTCTCGATGTCTCCTTTCTCACGGTCTTCACGGGCGCCTTGAATGTGACGTACTAATTCATAATATTTTGTACTCGCCCAGTATTCATTCTCTAATGTCTGCAACTGTTTCGCTTTGTTAAGAGCTGCATACCAGTTTTTTGAGTCATCGTCAATTTCTGCTAAGGCAGCAGCATGTATACCTTCCGCTTGCGACCATATCGACCGCCAAGTTTTTATTTGCTCACTAGCTGTTTGAGAAGCAGAATGATTATCGGGTATTATGAGCGCTAGTTCTACGGCTTTGTTTATATCTCCTTCGTTAAATGCTTTTTGACTTAGATGCATTATTGACTGTGACCAGCGTTCTATCAAGTTATCTGCGTTGGAACGTAAGGGGTTGTCTTGGGGTATTGTGTTTACTAATCGAATTGATGAAGATAATTTGGCGGGGTCTTGGTCGTCAACTGTTGTTGTTGCACAATATATAACTGCGGATGCGGTGTCTAAGAGGGTTTCGGAGGCACAGTTGTTTTCTTGTGGGGACTTTGCGAGAAAAACAACGGCGCCTGCTCCTAAACCTCCTGTTACTAGGAGGATACCTAATATCCAATGCCACCATCTTGTAAATGGTAAATATCGAATGTTCATACTTCACGCTCTACCGAGATTTTATTGTGTCTATTTAGTATTCCCGATAACTAAGCGAAAATTACTATAACTTGACTATTTTTTTTACAGGGACGGGAGAAACAGCTTTTTACCACAGAGACACAGTAGAGACGCGTTCACGTAGTGTCCCGCTCTTAATAATCACGTCTGTACACAAAGGAAGAAAAACCACAAAGTTTAACATTAAACGGTCTAATAATGAGCATTTAGGTATTGCTAAAGGTATTCACTGTTGTTTAGGCATTACTCTAGCTCGAATGAAATTAGCAATTTTTTTTAATACATTGCTCAAAAGAATGCCACTCGTTTCTTTTGACTTATCCAGTCTTCTGTACGCAAGCGCGATAGCATTGTATTTAGTGGATTTAAATCTTTATATGTAAATTTCTAATTATACTCGCGTTGAGACATTACATGTAACGTCTCTATTATAATTTACCTC
>NZ_MRCD01000115.1 GCF_001904745.1 Calothrix sp. HK-06 | reverse complement strand
TCATACATTGTCAAAATATTTAATCTAATTATAATTAGGGAGCATCCCTATAATTTTATTTTCATACATTGTCAAAATATTTAATCTAATTATAATTAGGGAGCATCCCTATAATTATATGTTTATGCAATTATTTTGGGAGAGAGGCGCCGATTTTTAATTTTCCTTGCTCTCCTCTCTGTGAACTCTGTGTGTCTACCGAACTTTGCTCAACGGGGGGAACCCCCGCACGCAAGTTCTCTCTGTGGTAAAAATCTTTATCAGATTAAGCACTAAAGTGCTTATTACGGAAAAGTCGCATTCCATTCGCTGTCACCAAGAGAGAGCTTCCTGTGTCTGCAAGCACTGCAACTGCTAGTCCAACAATGCCAAATGTACCTAATAATAAGAATAATCCTTTGGTTAATAATGAAAACGCTACGTTTTGTTGAATTACAGAGACTGTGCGACGACTCAATTCAACTGCGTAAGGAAGTTTTCTCAAATCACTTCCTGCAAGCACTACGTCAGCGGTTTCTAATGCTATATCTATTGTACCTAGCGCAAAACTTATATCGGCAGCAGCTAATGCTGGGGCATCATTTATACCATCGCCAACCATACCAACTATTCCAGCGCTTCGCAATTGCTGGATTTCATTTAGTTTATCTTGCGGTAAGAGTTCCGCACGATATTTGTTAATTCCTACAGTTTGAGCTATTCGTTGAGCTACTGCTTTTCTGTCTCCCGTTAGCATTACCAACTGTTTTAGTCCCAGTCGCTTAAGTTGATGTAGTGCTTCACTTGCTTCTAATCTTAATCCATCTGCTAGTGCTATGGCGCCTAAAAATTCTTTATCATTTCCCACCAACACAGGGGTTTGTCCAAGGGTTTCGATTTGAGTTAATGTATATTCGGCTTCGTTTGAAATTGGAATACCAACTTCTTTGAACAGACGACGGTTGCCTAGTATATAAATTTGTTCTCCCAAGCTTGCCCAAATTCCTTGTCCTGTAAATGATTTAAATTTATCAGGCGCCACTAAATCCAAACATTTACTTTTTGCTTCTGTAACTATTGCTTTTGCTAAAGGATGTTCAGATTGTACTTCTAATGATGCAGCTATTAACAGCACCATTTCTGCACTAATTTTATCAGTGTTATAAATTTTTTGGACAAGTGGTAATCCGCGCGTAATTGTACCTGTTTTATCAAATGCTAAAGTGTGTAATCTTCCGGCTGTTTCTAATGCATGACCACCTTTAAATAATACGCCGTTACGAGTTGCGGCACCTATTGCACTAACTATAGAAACAGGAGTAGAAATTACTAATGAACACGGACAAGCAATTACTAACATTACTAGCGCTCGATATACCCATTCATTAAATGATTCGGCAAATGCTAATGGTGGAATCAAAGCAATGGCTAAAGCGATTAAAATTACAATTGGTGTATAAATTGCGGCAAATTTATCTACCCATTGCTGTGAAGGCGCCTTACTTTCTTGTGCTTGTTCGACTAAGTGTATAATTTTGGCGACTGTAGTATCGTTTGCTGTATGAGTAACTTTTACTTCTAAAAATCCCGTTTGATTCATTGTGCCTGCATAGACTGTATCACCAATCTCTTTATCTTCAGGTATTGATTCTCCTGTAATTGGCGATTGGTCAACAGCACTACTACCAGAAACGATCAACCCATCTAATGCTATGCGCTGTCCCGGTCGAATTGTAATAACTTCGTTTATTTGAACGCTTTCAATATTTACTGTTTCTTCTCTTCCATTACGTTTTACTGTTGCGGTTGCTGGTGTTAAGTCCATTAACGCGCGAATTGCGTTGCGGGTGCGACCAATACTAAAAAGTTGTAGTGTACTACCCAAAGAAAATAGGAAAACTACTAAAGCAGCTTCAAACCAGTCTCCCAGAATAATGGCGCCGATAACTGAAATGCTCATCAGCAAATTCATATCAGCACGTCGTATACGTAATTCAAACAAACCCGCGCGTGCTACAGGATAACCAGCAATAATAATTCCAACACCATAAAACGCGCGTGCTACCCAAATAGATAATGGCAAATTTTGGGCTATCAAACCTAAAAGTAATCCAATACCTGCCAAAATTATACTTTGTCCACGACGGTTGTAAAGAAAGAATTTCCAGCTTGTTGCCGTTTGTTGTGTAAGTTTAGGCTTTTCTTGTGTATGACTATGTTCTGAAGACTGGTCAACCGTATAACCTAATTGTTTAATACGGTCATAGATTGTTTGTTCTTGTACTAACTGCGGGTCATATGACAATGAAAGTCGTTCGGTTGCGAAATTAACACTGACGTTATTTACACCTATAAGTTGTCTCAAACCTGCTTCTACAGTTTTGGCACAGTTGCCGCAGCCCATACCAACAATTTTCCCGTTAATTGTGGCGCCTAAGAGTGGCACATTACTCACAGTCTGGTTGTGTGAGTGCTGCTCATGGTCGCAACTACAGGTGTGAGAATGCGCTTTATTTACCGCTTTACGAATTTCAACTTTATAACCCAAAGCTTTAATTCGGTCGTAAATAGTTTGTTCTCCAATTAAGTCTGGGTCGTAAAATAACTTCACTTTTTCAGTCGCAAAGCTAACTGAGACTTCTGTAACTCCCTTTAACTGCTGTAAAGCCGCTTCAACCGTGGAAGCGCAGCTTCCGCAGTCCATACCAGTAACTCGAAATTGCTGAGATTTTAGGGAAGGAGTTTTACTCATAGGTATTAATAGATACTTTACACAAGACACGCTGTTAACTCATATTATAATACAATAGTTGAATAACTATTCAATTATTATATTTATTCAATCATTAAAAAACTGATACAATTTGCGTGACTGCACTCCGCAACGGGGAAATATGCCATGAACTATAAGCAAACCTTTGCAATTCTTTTAATTAGCAGTGTGTTGGGTGCAACACCTGTACAAGCAGCAGATTTTCAACAATCATACAATCAAGGTGTGCAGAAGCTTGCTCAAGGTAACTTTGACGGCGCCATTACAGAATTTGACAAGGTAGTACAGTTAAACCCTAAATATTCAGAAGCATATTGTTTGCGAGGACAAGCAAAAGCACAGCTTGGAGACTTTCGAGGAGCTGTAGCAGATATAAGTCAAGCTATAAATTTAAATCCTGGACATCTCGATGCTTATAATCTGAGAGGGACAATATACGCCGAAACGGGAAATATAAATGCTGCTGTTGCAGATTTTAATCAAACTATCAAAATCAATCCAAAGTTTGTTGATGGTTACTACAATTTAGGGCTTCTTAGTTACAGACAAGCAAATTATAAACAAGCGATAACACAATTTGACCAAGCATTAGCAATTAATCCCAACTTAGCAGATGCTTATGGAAACCGAGGACTCGCACAACATGCTCTAGGAAATCGCAAGATTGCTATTACTGATTTAGAAAAAGCGGTAACTCTTTTCCAGCAACAAGGAAAGACCAATGCTTACCAGGAAACACAAACCTTACTTTACCTAATTAAGAATCGCAGACTGTAGAGATGTTGCATGTAACGTCTCTACCAAAACGGACAATTAACCTTAATATTTCATCCTAATTTCATATTTAGAAGGCAGACTAAGTATTATAGACACTGCGACACCTATATACAGCAGATTGCGTGTCAATACGATGCATGTAGAGACGCGATGTTCCTCGCGTCATTACAGGGTTTTGGGCATTATGTATGTACCTCATATACCTAAAATTTGCTATATATCGCGCTTATTAAGGAGTAATTACCGAACAAAGACTTGACTCTCTAGCTAACTGGAGAGTTCATAATCGATATATACAAAACTCTAGATGAATTCAACTAAACATTTATGCGAATTAATCAATTAAAAACAGGCTTGATAGCGTTTAGCCTTACAATAGCTGCTTCAACAGCGGGTTTGTTAACTGCTTGTTCTACAACAGCATCCCAAAATCAGGTTCAATCAAATAATACCACTGCAACCGAAGCTACTGATAAGCAGGTAGCTCAAGGTGGTATGAATCACGATGGTATGCATCATGGCGGAATGCATCATAATATGTCTATGGATTTAGGTCCAGCTGATATAAACTACGATTTGCGATTCATTGATGCGATGATTCCTCATCATCAGGGTGCAGTTGTCATGGCGCAAGAAGCTTTGCAAAAGTCAAAACGTTCAGAAATTAAAAAGCTGGCAAACGATATAATTAAGGCTCAAGATAAGGAAATTGCTGAATTAAAACAGTGGCGCCAAGCTTGGTATCCTTCATCTGGAAGTAAACCTGTAGCTTACGATACCCAACAAAAGAAAACGATAGATATGTCATCTCAACAAATGCAAGCGATGATGATGAGCATGAACTTAGGTGCAGCAGATAACGAGTTTGACTTGCGTTTTATCGATGCAATGATTCCTCACCACGAAGGCGCCCTAACGATGGCAAAAGATGCTGCAAGTAAGTCTAAGCGCCCAGAAATCAAAAAACTTGCTCAAGCAATTATTTCTAGCCAAGAAGCAGAGATTAAACAAATGGAGCAGTGGCGCCAAGCTTGGTACAAAAAGTAAACTACAGTACTTTATCAAGAATCCCCCTTAGTCCCCTTTAGTAAGGAGGAAAAAGACTAAATTATAAAGCCCCCTTCCACGCGGGGGTTGGGGGGATCAATTATTTCATCCTAATTTCATATCTATCTGTAAAGCTTACGAGTAGGTGCGAGTTGCCCAACTAAGCACCCTAATAACCAAAGGACACTGCAAACGCGCGATGGGACTCTCTAACCTTACACAAAAAGCAATTTATCGTCTTTCTGGCACGCTCATCAACTTGTTATTACTGGCAAGTCCAGCAGTTGTTTTGGCACATGGTGGACATGGGAATGAATTTAAAAGCGGTGGTGATACAGCAACTCCCAGTTCAGTACAAGTTGACACTGATACAGCTAACCGACTAGGTATTAAAACCGAATTAGTTAAGCGTCAACCATTAGCAGTAGGTATCAAAACTACCGGACAAATTGAAACATTACCCAGCCAAAAAGTAGAAATTACTACCCCAATAACTGGCGCCAAAGTGGTTGAGTTATTAGTAGAACCCGGCGGCACAGTTACAAAAGGACAACCCGTTGCCGTTGTCACAAGTCCTGATTTAGTAACATTGCGCGTTGAGTCTCAAGAAAAACGTGCAGATGCAACAGCTTCATTACAACAAGCACAAACAGATTTAAGATTAGCTCAACAAAATTATCAACGCTATGTGCAAATAGCGGATGCTGAAATTGCTACTGCACAAAGCCAAGTCTCATTTGCTAATGAAAAATATAGTAAAGATAAACAATTAGCAGATGCAGGCGCCTTACCTCGTCGTAACGCACTTGAATCTCAAACTCAATTAGCAGAAGCGCGCGCTAAATTAACTACCGCTAATAGTAGACGCGATGTGATTGAAGCAGAAGCTCAAATGAAACACGCGCAATCAGCTTTACAAGTAGCACAAGAACGTTTATATCTAAGTAATGCTACTTATAATACTCGACTGCAACAAATTGGTAATGCACCAAATGCAAAGGGGTTAGTAACAGTGACGGCGCCTATTTCAGGTAAAATTGCTGACCGTGAAGTTACCCTTGGTCAAACCTTTAACGATGCAGGTGGTAAATTAATGACCATCGTTAATGATAGTAAAGTATTTGCTACGGCAAATATTTATGAGAAAGATTTAGGTAAAGTCAAAGTCGGTCAAAGAATAGGGGTAAAAGTTGCAAGTTTACCAAACACTACCTTTTCTGGCAGAATATCGCGCGTTGGAACATTAGTATCTGGAGAAACACGAGTAGTACCAGTACAAGCCGAAATAGAAAATGCTGCTGGACAACTCAAACCAGGAATGTTTGCTGAACTCGAAGTTCTTACAGACAAAACGAGTACATCTGTTACTGCTATTCCCACAGCAGCAGTAGTTGACGCAAACGGTAAAAAACTTGTCTATATACAAAATGGCAATGCATACCAAGCTAGCGAAGTTACTTTAGGACAAACATCTGGTGACATGGTAGAAATCAAAAGCGGTTTGTTCGATGGTGATGTAATTGTCACACAACGGGCGCCGCAACTCTATGCACAATCTTTACGAGGTGGTACAACAAACGAACATTCCCACGCAGAAGAGACTCAAGTTAAAAATAACAACTTGCCAATACCTTTGTGGGTATTAGGGGTTGCTGGTATAGGGGTAAGTGGCGCCGCATTTGCTGCGGGTAGTTATTGGTCGAGTCGTAGAACGCGCGATTCGTTAGTTGCAGTACACAGTGCTAGTGAAGAAATTTTAAATCTTGAAAGTGAGGTTTATATAGATAATCACAAGCATCCAAGTTTGTCTGGAACAGCAGTGCAGATTAAAAAGCATGACAACAACGAGCAGTAGGTTGGCTTCACTAGGTGCAAGCCAACTTATGATTTATGGTAAGTTCAGAAACAAGTACTGAATAGAGAGTTATTAGCTAGAAATTTCATCCTAATTTCATTACCACCTGAAAAACTATAAATAGGCGCCGCTCCTTGTTTTCTGGTGGCGAAATGCAAATTAGAAAAAAGACATGCTTAGTAACATTGTCAGGTGGGTGATTGACAGACGCTGGCTGGTCGTTCTAGCTACAGTTATTGTTTCATTATGGACATTTTACGTCATTCCTCAAATGCCGTTAGATGTATTACCACCTTTTGCACCACCACAAGTTGAAATTCAAACTGAAGCACCAGGACTCGCGCCAGAGGAAGTAGAATCTTTAGTTACTTTACCAATTGAAAGCGCAATTAATGGTACACCAGGAGTCACGGCAGTTCGCTCATCGTCGGCGCCGGGAATTTCTGCGGTTAGGGTAATATTTAATTGGGGTACAGAAATTTATCAAGCACGTCAACTAGTTACCGAAAGATTACAACAAGCTACAAGCAAACTACCACCAGGAGTAGAAACACCGCAAATTTCCCCCACCACTTCACCTGTCGGTTTAGTCGTCCAATACGCTTTTACCATCGAAGAAAATAACAAATCGAGCAATAATATACTCAGCACTCAAAACTCAGCACTCAGCACTTCTTTAATGGAAGTTCGGCGAATTGTTGATTGGCAAGTTACAAATCGTCTTTTAGCTGTTCCGGGTGTAAGTCAGGTATTGGTTTTTGGTGGTGATACTCGTCAATATCAAGTATTAGTTGACCCGGCGAAGTTGGCAGCTTTTAATGTTTCTTTAGAAGAAGTTACTAATGCGGCAAAAGCTGCGAATGTTAATGCTCCGGGTGGTTATTTAATTACACCAGATTCAGAAAAATTAATTCGTGGTATTGGACGAATTGAATCTATAGAAGATTTACAAAAATCAACTATCACTTCTCGTAATGGTGTACCTGTTAGACTGCAAGATGTTGCTGATGTGCAAATTGGAGGCGGCATAAAACGCGGTGATGGTAGTTTTAACGGCAAACCAGCAATTATTTTGATGGTTAATAAGCAGCCGCTTGCTGATACTCCCACTGTTTCCCGTGCGGTAGAAGGGGCAATGCAAGAAATTAAAGCTGGTTTACCCAGAGAAATCAAAGTAACTACGACATTTCGCCAAGATAGTTATATTGATTCCTCGGTGCAAAATGTCCGCTCATCTTTAATTCAAGGTGCCATTATTGCAGCAGTAATTTTAATTCCTTTTCTCATGAATTGGCGTACTCTGACAGTATGTTTACTAGATTTTTTCTTAACATTACTGTTTGGGTTATTAGCGCTTTCATGGTTGGGCATTGGACTAAATACCATGACTTTAGGTGGTTTGGCTGTAGCAATTGGTACGGCGATTGATGATGCAATTGTATATGGTGAAAATACTTATAGACGATTGCGGGAAAATAAAACTTTTCCTAACCCGTTACCACCATTAGAAATTATTTTTGAAGGTTCTGAAGAAGTACGAGAATCGTTAATTGGCGCCACGATTATCGGGATTATTGTTTTCTCACCTATTTTTACCTTACCAGGCGTGGAAGGACGAATTTTTACACCAATGGGTATTTCTTACTTAGTGGTAGTAGTAATTTCTAGCTTAGAATCGCTTCTAGTCTCCCCCGCTTTATGTGCAATTTTATTACCTAACGTCAAGGTGACAAAGCGAGAACCTTGGTTGGCAAGATTATGTAAGACTATTTATAATAACTGTTTAAATTTTTCTTTTCGTAATTCATTATTAATTATTGGTGTTGCATTAGCTTTAAGTGTGGCTTCCATTGCAATTATTCCTACTTTTGGTAGGGCTTTTTTACCAGAGTTTCAAGAGCAAACAATGGTGAATACCTTAAGTTTATATCCTGGTGTGTCTTTAGAAGCAACTACAAAAGCTGGCTATGTAGTAGAAGAAGCATTGAAAAATGACCGTAGATTTAAGTTAATTCAAACACGTTCGGGACGCGCGGCGGGGGATGCAGATGCAGCAGGTGTTAATTTGGCGCATGTGGATATTGAACTAAGCCAAGAAGGGATGAAAAATCGCTCGAAAACTTTGGAAAAACTGCGTCAAGAGTTTGATAAAATACCAGGTGCGGCGCCAAACGTTGGTGGATTTATTTCTCACCGGATGGATGAAGTGTTATCTGGGGTGCGGAGTGCTATAGCGGTAAAAATCTTCGGTTCCGACTTAGCAGAACTTCGGAAAATTGGCGAACAAGTAGAAGCACAAATGAAAACTGTTGATGGAGTAGTAGATTTACTGCTTGAACCTCAAATTCCCGTACCGCAAATTCAAATCAAATTTGATAGAGATGCAGCAAGTCGCTACGGTTTCTCGGTTGGAGATATTTCTAGCATTATTGAAACTGCACTCAACGGTCAGGTAGTCTCTCAAGTTTTAGAGAATCAACAATCTTTTGACCTGGTAGTATGGTTGAAACCAGAAGCAAGACAAAACTTAGAGACGATTCGGAATTTACTAATTGATACCCCCAACGGACAAAAAATTCCTTTAGGTAATGTTGCTATCATTGACAACGGTACTGGACCGAATACAATCAATCGTGAAAATGTTTCGCGCTTAATTGTAGTTTCAGCAAATGCCAAAGGTCGGGATTTACGCTCGATTGTTAACGAAATTGAAACTAAAGTCAAACGTAATGTGCAAGTGAGAGCGGGTTATTTTATCAAGTTTGCAGGTCAATTTGAAGCAGAAGAACGCGCAACTCAAAATATTCTTGTTTACAGTATCATTGCCTTTGTCGCAATCACAGTACTCATGTATCTTTCAGTTAAATCTATCCCTTCTACTATCATGATTATGATTAACTTACCAATTGGTTTGGTAGGGGGTGTAATTGCAGTAGCGTTAACTGGAGGAGTAATTTCGGTTGCTTCTTTGGTTGGGTTTGTTTCTCTATTTGGGGTAGCAACTCGCAACGGTTTATTGTTGGTTGATAACTATAACAGTAAATATGTTGAAGGGATGCCGTTGAAAGATATTATTGTGAAAGGGTCGATGGAACGACTCAATGCAATTTTAATGACGGCTTTAACTTCCGCTTTGGGTTTGGCGCCGATGGTAATACAAGGTGGACCAGGACAAGAACTTTTACAACCACTTTCTATAGTTGTCTTTGGTGGGTTGTTTACTTCGACTGCAATAACTTTGGTGGTTTTACCTGCTTTATATGCAAGGTTTGGTAAGTATTTGTTTCCGAAGAAAGTGGAAAAGGTTAAAGAGGAGCAGTTTTTGATGCATATGTAGTATTGTCCAATATTTTACCCAACTAATAATTGATAGGAGTAAATCCATGAAATCATTTAAATTAGGCTTTGTAGTTTTAGCTAGTGCAGGATTGTTTTTCTTAGGCGCCTGTAGCAACCAAGCTTCAGATAGCAGCAATACAAATAGTAGTACTACAGAAACCATAGGCAAAACAGAAACTGCAAGTAAAACAGAAACCGCAGCAAATAGCAAGAAAAATACTGACCATTCTCAGAGCAGTAAAGGTGGTCAAGTTGTCGAGACTGGAAAATATCACTTAGAGTTAGTACCTGAAAAAGAAGCTGGCGCCACTCATTTAGATTTATATTTATTAAGTGGGGACAAACACGAAGCTGTTCCCAATGCCAAAGTTACGGCTGATGTTCAGGCGCCAGATGGAAAACAAAAGACTGTCCCCCTAACCTATGATGCTAAAGGTAAACACTACGCAGCAAAGTTAGATAAAGGCACCGCTGGTCAATATCAGGTGAGAGTTAATGCGGATATTAGCGGTGAAAAAGTTAACGGTCGGTTTAATTTTAATCAGTAAATAGAGTCATATCCAACAAGATTTCCAACTTCTTAAAGAAGTCGGGAATCTGAGTGTTTAATTTTTCTCAATAATTGGACAAATTGTTTGTTGTCAGTTTTCTGTCACTGCTTCCCATCCTGAAAGAAGACTTTCTAACTCCTGCTTAAACATCAGAAGCTCTTGAATTTGCTTATTAATTGCTACCACTTTATCTTGCAGTCTAGCTTTTATATGGTCGCAAGGCAAATTACCTTGGTCATGAACTGATAAATAATCTTTAATTTCTGATAAAGTTAACCCAAGACTTTGCGCGCGTTTGATAAAATGTAGGCGAGATAAAACATCAGAGTCGAACAATCTAAACCCGCCTTTAGTTATACCCGATGCTTAGTATTTGGAAATAAGTCGGACGCCAACTGAAACACGAATCTTAATAATTATTATGTAGAGTATTGGCACTACAAATAAGCTCAAGAAAGTTGAAATAAGCATCCCCCCAAAAACAGCCGTGCCTAATGAAAGTCGGCTAGCTGAACCAGGACCTGTAGCAACAAGGAGCGGGTAACTTCCTAATAAATTGGAAACAGTTGTCATTAAAATAGGGCGTAATCTTGCTTGTGCGGCTTGTACAACTGCTTTTGTAATAGAAAGACCTTCTTCTCGTAGCTGGTTAGCAAATTCTACAATCAAAATCGAATTTTTGCTGGCTAATCCAATCAACATGACTAGACCAACTTGACAGTATACATCGTTGTATAAACCTCGTAGTGATTGAGCAATTAAAGCTCCTAACACTGCTAAGGGAACAGCAAGCATAATAATCAACGGGTCAATAAAGTTATTGTATTGCGCTGCTAACACCAAAAATACAAAAAATACTCCTAGACCAAAAATAATTGGCGCCCGACCAGTAGATTCAAGTTCTTCTAATGAAATACCCGACCATTCAAACCCAAAATTCGCTGGTAAAATATCAGATGCAAGTTTTTCCATTGCTTGAATTGCTTGACCGGAACTAAAACCAGGAGCGGTTGCTCCATTAATTTCAATCGAGCGGTACAGATTATAATGATTTATTGTTTGTGCCCCAGTTGTTGATTTAATTGTTACAACGTTACTAAGAGAAATCATGTTGCCAGTTCTTGAGCGTACATACAAACGGCCGACATCTTTTGGGTTGGAGCGAAATTGTGAGTCCGCTTGCACATAAACGCGGTAAGTTCGACCGAATTCATTAAAATCATTTACATAGCGCGAGCCGATAAAAGTCTGTAATGTACTAAAAATTTCATTGATAGGAATCTGCATCGCTTCAGCTTTGTTTCTATCTACTTCTATCGTTAACTGAGGAGCGTTACTAGTATAAGTACTAAAAACACCTTGTAATTCTGGAGTTTTATTTGCGCGGCTAACTAGTTCGTTTTTAATTTTATCGAGTGCATCAATATCTCGATTATTTTGCTGGCTTCGCTCTTGTAGTTGAAACACGAAACCCCCTACACTACCAAGACTCTGGATAGTTGGAGGATTAACCGCAAGAATAGGCGCCTCTGGAATTCCCATTAGTGGCACCCGAACTCGATTGAGTATTGCGGATACCGATTGCTCTGGCTTTTGCCGTTCTGACCATAATCTGAGTGGAGTCATAATCAAACCGCGATTGGGAGTGTTACCGCTAAAACTAACTCCCCCAATTGCAAAAACACCTTCAATCTCAGGAACGTTGAGCAATTCTTTTTCAGCTTTAGTAACTACTTGGCGAGTGTAGTTTAACGAAACACCGTCCTGTGCCTGAATCAAGTTGACAAAATACCCCTGGTCTTCCTCTGGTAAAAATGCTTGTGGAACACGCAAATACAGCCAGCCTGTAACTATTAATGATACAGTAAATAACATTAATACAAAAGCTTTAAACCGAGTTAGCTGATTCAGCGCGCGCGAGTATACTTGAACAGTCCAATTCAAACCGTTATTGATAAGAGTAAAAATCCAGTTCAGCCACTTAGAAGGCACCTGCTGTCCTCGACGCAGCAGCATAGCTGATAAAGCGGGACTGAGAGTAACTGCGTTAAAAGTTGAAAGCGTAATTGAAAATGCAATCGTGAGTGCAAACTGTTTGTAGAGTTGTCCAGTTGTCCCTGGAAAAAATGCAACTGGAACAAATACTGCCATCAACACAAGCGACGTTGCAATTACGGCGCCAAATAATTCATGCATGGCTTCAGAAGCAGCTTGACGGGGAGTAATATTTTTTTCCTCAAGCAAGCGAATTACATCTTCAACAATAATGATTGCATCGTCAACAACTATTCCCCCTGCTAGTGTTAAACCAAATAAAGTTAAGCTGTTAAGCGAAAAATTAAACACTTTCACAAATGCAAAAGTACCAATTAGAGAAATGGGAATTGCAATTGCAGGTACAATAGTTGCACGCCAATCTTGCAAGAAAACGAAAATCACTGCAACAACTAACACTATCGATTCAATTAGGGTTTTGACTACTTCCCGGAAAGATGCCTCAACAAATCTTGAAGAATCATAAGGAATTTCATAAGTTAACCCTGGCGGGAAACTAGAAGCAAGTCGCGCCATTTCTGCCTTCGCTGCTGATGCAATTTCTAGAGCGTTACTGCCAGGAATTTGAATAATTTGATAGCCCACAGAAATTTTGCCATTGTAGCGAGCAAATGTACTGTAATTTTCTGCTCCCAGTTCTGCTCGTCCAACATCTTTGATTTTAATTAAAGTTCCGTCGTCTCCAGACTTGAGGATAATATTCTCAAACTCCTTAGCTTCTCGTAGTCTTCCATCAGCTTGCAAGTCGATTTGAAACATTTGCCCATCGGAAGTAGGTGGTTGTCCAATAGCACCAATACCTAACTGCAAATTTTGTTGATTGAGGGCATTAACTACATCCTGAGCCGTTAAATTGCGGCTAGCAAGACGATTTGGGTCAAGCCAGATTCGCATTGCATAACGACGTTCTCCAAAGGATAAAATATTTCCCACTCCTTTGATACGTCTGAGCGAATCTAATACATACAAATCAGCATAATTACTAATGAAAGTATCATCATAACGGTCATCTGGGCTATACAACGCCATTGCTAAAACAATTCCGCTCGATTGTTTTGTTACAGCAACTCCTGTTTGGCGTACAACTTCGGGTAACTTAGGTTCTGCTAGCAAGACGCGATTTTGGACGTTTGAAGCAGCGACATCAATGTTATACCCCTGCTCAAAAGTAACTGTAATTGTGCTGGTACCGTCATTGCTACTGGTCGAATTCATATATCTCATACCTTCGACCCCATTTATTTGTCGTTCTAAAACCGATGTCACGGTTTCTTCAACAACTTGGGCACTAGCTCCGACATAATTAGCAGTCACATTTATTTGAACGGGACTAATATCTGGATACTGCTCTACAGGTAGTGTGGGAATGCTGATTAGCCCCAATACTACAATTATTAACGAGCAGACAATTGCAAAAACAGGTCGTTTGATGAAGAAATCCGCAAACATAAGCTAAAACACAACAAATACTAATAATCAATTGCTCTTATCATCGGGAATAATCGGCGCCTCATCCCTCAAACCGACTAAACCAGTAAGAATGATTTGTTCTCCGGGCTGTAACCCTTTAATAACCTCGTATTGATTGCCTTCAATACTCCCTAGTTCAACAGGTTTTTGCCTAGCTACAAACTGATTTTGGGCAGACTGCGATTTGGAAACTACAAATACAAATGCCTCTTTTGCTAAACGAGTTACAGCAGTTGTAGGAATGCGAACTCCGGGACGCTCATCTAAAATCACACGCACGCGAACGAATTGGTCAGTTCGCAGTCGAGATTGAGAATTATCAAAAAGTGCTTTTACAAGTACCGATTGTGTTTGATTCGCTGTATTAGGTGCAATAAAAAATACCCGGCTACTACCTAGCTTACGCCCTTGACCATCTATTAATTCAACTAAACTTCCCAACCGCAATCTAGTAACCTGTTCTGCTGGAACAGAAATATTAACCTCTAATAAACTGTTTTCAGAAACAGTGATTAACTGGGTAGATGTATCAACAAAGTCACCTACCTTCACAGGAATATTGCCGACAATACCATCGAACGGCGCCTTAATTGTATAAAACTGAAGCTGTGCTGCTTGTTCCTTGACATTTGCACGAGCTTGATTAGTTAATCTTTGGTTTTTAACAATTGTTGCTTTCGCCGACTCGACTTTAGCCTGCGCTCTTGCGATCGTAGCTTGCTGGGCTGCAATATCAGCATCAGTCTCAGCAAGCTTGGCTTTGGCCGCTTCCAAACCATTCCGTCTTTGCTCGACTATTTGCAAACTAGTAGCACCTTCTTTATATAACTGGTTGAAACGCTGATACTCGCTCTGATTGAGTTTGAGATCAGATTGAAATGAAACTCGACGAGCTTGTAATGCTCTAAGTGTAGCTGTTGCATTTTTTGCTTCGGCTTGAGCGCTTGCTACTTCCGCTTGGGCTGTTTTTAGATCAGCTTGAGTAGATTCAAAAGCTGCAATTCGGCTATCTACAGATGCTTTTTGCTGAAGAGCATCAACTTTTAATATCGAGGCGCCTGTTTTAACCGTATCTCCTGCCCGTACAAATATCTCAGAAACCTGACCTTGAATTCTTGGTCGCAAGCTGACAGAACGACGAGACTCAAGGAAAGCTACAAATTCTGCACTTTCCTTTATTGTGGTAGCTTGCACAACTGCAACTTTTACCCTTGTTGCTGGAGGTTGAACCACTGTTGAAGATGACTGCTTACTTGGCGCTAAAAACCACCAGTATCCAACACCAGAACCAACCAAAAGTAAGGCTAATATTCCCCAGAACCAGGGTGCAGACTTTGGTACGCTTTTATTGCCATTTAAAGGTCGATCAAAAGATTCCATAACTCACCAACAACCTATGTGATCTAAAACCAATTACTGCACGTTAACCCAAAAATCAGCAGTGAGAATTTCGCCGTTACGCTTAAACTGTCCCCAAAGTTTATATTTTCCAGGTTCAGGAAAAGCGGTCATAAAATGGACTTCTCCAGGAGTATCTTTCATTGCGTGGTTATGAATGTAATCAGAAGAAGTCAACGATGATGATTGCTTGACAATAACTAAGTGCCCAAGTTCACCTAAATAAGGCTGTAAATCTTTAATCGGTTGATTGTTTTTAGCATCTTGCAAGTTAAAAACTAGGTGAACTTCTTCATCAGCTTTAACTGGTTGAGATAAATTAAAATTGACCTTTGTATTGCCAATATTTTTGCTACTAGTTGTATCAACCTGCGTTGGCACTGTAGAAATTTGACCAGGAACTTGCGCTTTTAAAACAGAAACTTCTTGAGGTTTACCTGCTGGCTTATAATCAGTAAACAGTGTATAATTTCCAGGTTTAGGAAAAGCTGTTTTGATTTCAAAACGTCCATTCCCCTTATAAGTGGGATGAATATGATTGAAAAACTGCAAGTCATCGCTGACGACAATTAAATGCATTAACTCTTCATGGCTAATGTCAAAATTAGAAATTGCTTTCCCACTCTTATCCTTGACATCAATCACCAAATTTACAGGATTTTTGGGAGTCAGCGAACCGTCAATACTTAAATTAGCAGCAGCATTTGCAGCTTTTGAATTTTGAGAATTACCATGTCCACCATGATTATCATGTCCGCTATGTCCTTGCTGCGAGTTTTCCTTTGATGTAATATCGCGCGTTTCATGACCCGCATGGTGATTTGAATTATTATTGGGATCATCAACAGTGGATGCAGAAGCTTGTGTTTGAGTGGAAGGCTCTGATTTAATTTGAGAAGCACAACCTTGAGTGATCGCCAATGTTGAAGTGACAGCAATTGCAATCAAAATTTTTTTCATAGTTAATTAGTCATTTAGTAATAATTGTGGTGCCAGGTGAAGAGCTAGTTAAAAACGCGCGTTTGATCCCCCAACCCCCAACAGAGCGTGGGTCACTTTAAATCTTGTTCCCCCCTTCCACACGCTTCGACTTCGGGGGATCAAAATCGCATAAAGTAACTTAAAAAGATTTGTGTGTACACACTGTATATTACGCGCGGTTCATAACCAGCAATAGCAATTGCTTGTCTGATTATGCTTTCTGAGACATTAGTTTCTACGCTCTTCAGCTTGGCCTTTGTATTTGCTTGTACTGTGGCAGTTGCATCAACTTCTTTAATTGCGTTGGTAATAGTGTTCGCGCTCTTCTGAACAAGCCATCGAAGGTATAGTTACTTGTAACGTCATAATCTTTAATCCCTTGTAAATATCAATCTAAAATCATGTTAAATTCTCCATTTAGGTGGAGAGTCAAGAGGTTATTGCTCAATTATCGGACAAATTTTGTTTTCAAACTGTTCAGGAGTTTTTTCCCAACCTGACAGTAGTTCTTCTAACTCAGACTTGAAAATAAATAACTGCTTGATTTGCTCTTCTATCGCAGCTAGCTTATCCTGCAATCTAAGTTTAATGTGTTCGCATGGTAAATTACCATCGTCGTGAATATTCAAAAACTCTTTAATTTCTAAAAGAGTTAATCCTAAACTCTGCGCGCGCTTAATAAAACTTAAACGTTCGATAACCTCTAAGTCGAACAATCTAAACCCACCTTCAGTTCGACCGGAAGCTTTGAGTAAACCTAACTCTTCATAGTAGCGAATGGTTTTAATTGGTATACCACTTTCCTTAGCGATTGTACCAATTTGCAGTAATTTTTCTTGGGCTAACATAACGCACCTTACCTCGTGTACCATATAATATTAAACTCTCCAGTTAACTGGAGAGTCAAGGCATAACATGATTATCTGGTGACTCCTTATTTTACTTCCACCACACCGCGAAACATGTTCATCCCACAAGCAAAGGTATATTGACCTGGTTTAGAGGGTGTAAACTCGATTGGGGTGGTTTGATTAAGTTGTAAATCCTGGGCAATATGAAAATCAGGAAAAACAACTCGTTCTAAACAACTGCTGGGATCGCGACGTAGAAAGTTAAGACGGACTTTTTGACCTGCATTTACCACTACTCGACTTGGTTCGTAACCACCATCCACGGTTATCGTAAGTTCTTGAATACCATTGCGGGATGCAGCTTTTTGAGATAATGGTTTACTCAGAAGAAACCACCATATATTTAAACCAATTAACCCTAAACCGGAAACTGTGACTACACCTTTTACCCACAGCGGTTGTTCAATACGTTGGAACTCTGTCTGTTTTGAATTTTCGGTGTGTGGCATTGAGTGAATATCTTGTGCTACTGTTCTTTCTGACACAGCACCAGTTAACAATCCCAAGCTGGCAATACTGCCAATAAGTAATTTTTTACCTAATTTAATCAACATTTTTCACCTTCTTATGCAATTACCCTCGGTTTAAAATTACGCAGACGCAGTGCATTTGTTAACACTGAAACTGAACTAAATGCCATCGCGGCGCCTGCAATAATGGGATTAAGCAACCAACCAAATAACGGGAAGAGAATACCGGCAGCAATGGGAATACCTGCAACGTTGTAAACGAAGGCAAAGAATAAATTTTGGCGAATGTTACGAATTGTTGCGTGGCTAAGTTGAATTGCTGTGACAACACCTTGTAAATCACCAGATATAAGAGTAATATCACTGGCTGCAATTGCGACATCAGTCCCCGTTCCAATTGCGATACCTACATCAGCTTGTGCTAAAGCTGGTGCATCATTAATACCATCCCCCACCATCGCAACGGTATTTCCTTTTTCCTGCAATGATTGAACAGTTGCAGCTTTTTGATCAGGACGAACTTCTGCTAAAACTTTATCTATACCAACTTCACGCGCGATAGTTTCAGCAGTTCTTATGTTGTCTCCTGTCAGCATTACAACTTCTAAACCCAGTTTTTGCAATGCTTTCACTGCTTTTTTGGAAGTGGGTTTTACTGCGTCGGCAATCCCCATCAACCCTTCAATTTTACCGTCTACTGCAATGTAAATCGCTGTTTTACCAAGATATTCAAAGCGTTCTTTGGATGGTATCAAGTTTTGGGTGTTGATATTTAGTTCGTCCATCCAGCGTTGTGTACCAATTTGTATCAATTCGTTGTGAATGATACCTTGTACACCACTACCTGCGATAGCTTCAAAATTTTCGACATTTATCGTTTCGACATTTTGGGTTTGAGCGTATCTAACAACTGCTTCTGCTAACGGATGTTCTGAATTACGTTCAACAGATGCAGCGAGTTGGAGTAATTTGATTTCGTTACCGTTTGCCGTACCTCTAACCGTAACAAAATCAGTTACAGTCGGTTTACCTTGGGTGATAGTTCCAGTTTTATCTAGTACTATAGTTTTAATTTTGTGCGCTAGTTCCAAACTATCGGCGCCTTTAATCAAGATACCATTTTCGGCACCTTTGCCTGTTCCTACCATTACTGATGTGGGAGTAGCTAAACCTAGCGCGCAAGGACAAGCGATAATTAAAACTCCTACTGTGGTAATCAAAGCAAGGGTGAGATTACCCATGATATTAAACCAAATAATGAAAGTCAGGAGTGCGATTGCAATTACCGCAGGTACAAAAAACCCTGTTACAGAGTCTGCTAATCTTTGGATAGGCGCCTTACTACCTTGAGCTTGTTGGACAAGCTGAACTATTTGGGCGAGAACGGTATCTTTTCCTACTCGCGTTGCTTTAAATTTAAAGCTGCCAGTTTTATTAATAGTGGCACCAATCACCTCATCACCTGGTTGTTTTTTCACTGCTACACTTTCTCCTGTCACCATAGATTCATCAATAGTCGATGTGCCATCAACTACTTCACCATCGACAGGAATTTTCTCACCAGGACGAACTAAAATTACATCCCCAATTTGTACTTCTTCAATTGGAATATCAATTTCTTGCCCGTGACGAATTAAACGCGCGGTTTTTGCTTGTAAACCAATTAATTTACGGATAGCAACACCTGTTTCTTTTTTCGCACGACTTTCTAAGAGTCTTCCCAATAATATCAAAGCGATGATAACAGAGGAAGCTTCATAATATACATCTGGTCTAAGTCCCTGAGAGATAAAAAAGCTAGGAAAAAAGGTAGGAAATAGCGAATAAATAAATGCTGTACTAGTTCCCAATGCAACAAGAGTATCCATAGTTGCCGCATGACGTTTAAAAGCTTTCCACGCATTGCGATAGAAAGATAAACCGCACCAAAACTGGATAGGAATTGTTAGCACTAGTTGCAACAAAGGGTTATGTAACCACATAGGGATAAAAGGTACATGCAACCCAGTCATCATTGGTATAGAACCAATAACAATTATTGCACTGAGAATAATTGCAACAGCTACTTTACGTGTCAATTCATTAGTTTCTCTTGACAGTCTACGCTTTTCGGCTTCATCCTGTTGTGCTGTCGGGTTTTGCTGTTGCAATGGGTAAGCAGAATAACCAGCCTCATCCACAGCTTTTTGAATATCTGTTACATTTGTTTTTCTAGGGTCATATTTTACTGTCGCTAATTCGGCGCCATAATTCACAATACACTCCGACACGCCATTTACAGAACTAATTGCTTCCTCAACACTTCGCGCGCAAGAAGCGCAACTCATGCCATGCAGCTTTAAAGCAGCATTCTCCATATCTTCCTCCACTAAAAATCTTGTAGGATAAAAATCTTGTAGGGTGGGCATCCTTGCCCACCCTTTAATAAACAACATCACCCAACCGAATAACCAGCAGCAATAACTGCCTCTTTAATTACCGCTTCCTCTTTTTGAGTCTCAACATTAACTAACTTTGTTTTCGGGTCAGCTTGAACTGTTGCAGTCGGGTCAATAGCTTTTATCGCCTCTGTAATCGTGGCGCCACAAGCAGAACAAGCCATGTTTGGAACTTTTAGTTGAAGTGTCATATAAATCACCCTTTGAATAACTAATGTTATTGTGAATTCTCCCGTCTACTGGAGAGTCAAGGGGTAAATAAAAATTTCATCTTGATTTCATTGTTAAGAGCCAAACTACTAAATATAGTTGTATTTTTTTAATATGCGGGTGTTGCTAGTCGAAGATGAGCCAGATTTAGGAACTGCTATCAAGCGCACTCTCAACCAGCATAAGTACTTGGTTGATTGGGTAATGGATGGTACAGATGCATGGGTATATTTAGAAAATAGCTCGGCAGAGTATACTGTAGCTATTCTCGATTGGATGCTTCCAGGTATTAATGGTTTAGAATTGTGTAAAAGACTACGTTTAAAAGGGAATTCTCTACCTATCTTGATGCTAACAGCTAAGGATAGGATAGAAGATAAAATTGCTGGTTTGGATGCAGGCGCCGATGATTACCTAGTAAAACCGTTTGGTATAGGAGAATTACTAGCCAGATTACGAGCATTGCAGCGTCGTTCTCCCCTATTTCAACCCCCAAAGCTTACTGTCGGTAACTTAACTCTAGATTATGCAAATAATTCAGTTGCTAGTAGTGATGCAACAGGGAATCAACAGGTAATACCTTTAACTAATAAAGAATTTCAAATTTTAGAATATTTGATGAAACATCAAAACCAAATTGTTACTACTGAACAAATTCGCTCGGCAGTATGGGAAGTTAGTGCAGAAGCAGGAAGTAATGTGGTGGCAGCACAAATACGTTTATTGCGTCGTAAACTATTAAATAGTGGCTGCGATAACCCAATTGAGACTTTACACGGTATGGGATATCGACTTAATTGAGCGCAATGAATCAAAATAGATTGTTCCGACTTACTCGCATTCGTCTAGCTTTATATTATGCCGTTGTAATGGGTTTAATTTTAAGCTTATGTGCCTTCGGTTTTTACTCTTCAGTGTTTCATGCTCATGTAGTAGCTTTAGACAATGAAATCGAATCAATCGCTGGAACTATACATGATACTATTGAACCAAAGTTACCGACACCTGGACGTTTAGAACCTGTTGTACAGCAGTTATTTCCAAATTTTAGTATGTGTGTGGGCGCCAACTGTATTCAACAGCAACCACATACTCAACGTCATGTTGTTGGTGCTTTTGACAAAAGTAATTACTATATTCGTTTTTTCGATATTTCTGGACGTTTAATTGCGACAGCAGGCAACTACCCAGAACTCATATCCACTAATTTTAATAAAAAAACATGGCAATTTGTTAAAGATAGACAAGGCAATGAATTTCACCAATTAACAATGCATTTACACACTCGATATAATGGTGATTGGGGTTACTTGCAAATTGGGCGAAGTTTAGAAGAATTTAATCATTATCTTGATAGTGTAAAATTAGTATTAGTATTAGGTTTGCCAATAGCGATAGGTATAATTACTGCTGCTAGCTGGTGGTTATCTGGATTAGCAATGCAGCCTATCTATCAATCATACAGACAAATTCAACAATTTACCGCCGATGCTGCACACGAACTGCGAACACCTTTGGCTGCTACAGGCGCCACTGTAGAATCAGCGTTATTATCTCCACAATTAAATGAAGAAGAAACGCGCGATATTTTGCAAACTATCCACCGTCAAAATCAGCGACTGACAACTTTAGTAGTTGATTTATTAATGTTGGCACGTTTAGATAGGCAATCACAAATACCAAAATCCCAAACAGGACAAAAAGAGCTTTGCTGTTTAAATGATATTGTTAGTGATTTAGTTGAAGAATTTGAAGCAATGGCACTAACAGCAGAAGTAAAATTAACATCTGTAATCAAAGTAAATGAATCTGTAAATATAGTTGGGAATTCTGACCAAATTTATCGCTTAGTTTCTAATTTAATTATTAATGCAATAAATTATACACGATTAGGAGGAAAAGTAACTGTATTTTTAGAACGTAATGATTGTTATGCTGTCATTACAGTTCAAGACACAGGTATTGGTATTCCTAAAAATGAAATAACTCGTATTTTTAACCGTTTCTATCGAGTTAACACAGACCGTTCGCGCGCTACTGGTGGTTCTGGTTTAGGACTAGCTATTGCAACTGCTATAGTCGAAGCACATCAAGGTAAGTTATTTGTACAAAGCGAGTTAGGTTCTGGTAGTACTTTTACTGTTCAACTCCCACTTAACACTATTTTACATTAAGAGAATTATGGTTTTTGACGCTATCATGTTATTAGCACTTTTTTATATATTGTGATGATTCGCTACTTTTTGGCTGTTATCGCAACTTGTTCTTGGTTCTGTATTTGTAAAAGTTGTGGAATTGTTACAAATTTATAGCCTTGCTGTCTTAAATTATTAATGATTTGTGGTAAGGCAGCTACAGTATTGCTACGATTTCCTCCACCATCATGCATTAATATAATTCCACCTGGTGTTGCTTGTTTCACTACTCGTTTTACTAATGTTGATGTCGAAGGGCGCCGCCAATCTTCTGAATCATCTGACCACATTACAATAGCATCTTTTTCATTTCTGGCATAAGTTGCTACACCATTAGTTAATATTCCTCCTGGTGGACGAAATAAACTAGTTTTGGCGCCTGTAGTTTGATAAATTATGTTTGCTGTATTTTCAATTTCTGAAGCTGCTAGTTGCGGACTCATGCTACGATACCAGTGGTGCCAAGTGTGGTTGCCTATGACATTACCATCTGCTATGACATTTTTCGCTTGCTGTGGATATGTTTTAAC
Organism: Calothrix sp. HK-06; assembly: GCF_001904745.1. Lineage (GTDB taxonomy): Bacteria > Cyanobacteriota > Cyanobacteriia > Cyanobacteriales > Nostocaceae > Dulcicalothrix. The sequence goes on along the minus strand of NZ_MRCD01000115.1, from coordinate 4,839 downwards.
ATTCTCGCCAATCATGAAGAATGTTGCTTTAATATTATTCTTACGAAGTATATTTAATATTTGGTCTGTAGTATTACCCCAAGGTCCATCGTCAAACGTTAAAGCAATATATTTTTCTCCTTTTTTGAGTTCAGTTTGATACAAAGTTGAAGAAGCAAACTTTGTTGGTACGCTAAAAGAAATATTCTGTTGAGGTTTTGGTTTTGGTTTTGCAGCTTGAACATCTTGTTTATTTCCTTGTCCAATAGCTTCTACTCGATACCTATTTGACAGGAGACTATAAGCAAAAATACTAACTGAGGTAATTATCAATATTAGCGGTAATTGCCATAAAATAAACGACTTATTAATCTTCATTAGTTCACACCAAAATGACTAAATTTTTTATATTTATGCCTTATATTGAACATTTTAAAAGTTGAGTATGCTAAATACTTGTCAACCATGTGTAAATGTTGTGACATTCGATAACTTATGTATCTTTTGGATAAAAGATATTAAGTTATATTAACAAAAGTATTTAAATGTGTTTAAGGAGTATTTTTTCAAACACCTGACATACAAGAGTTTGAAACCGTTGCTGATGTTTTATCATGATAAATTCTCTGACTATCTCATATTTATGAAAAGGGTTTTCCTCAAAAGGTATTATTTGAATTGGACGTAGTACACCTAGTTCCATCTCTTTTTTTACCATCAACTCAGAAAGAGCAGAGGCGCCAACACCATTTTCAACGGCAGCTTTTACCATTTCGCCACTAGTGAATTCTAATATTGAATTTAGTTTACTTATTTCTATTCCCCACTGTTTTAATGCTTGTTCAAACCTTTGTCGTGTCCCAGAACCAGATTCTCGCATCACCCAATCTGTTGTGACGAGTTCATCTAAATAAATAGAACCGCGTTCATACCAAGGGTGAGTTTTTCCTACAACTATAACTAGTCTATCATTTGCAACTATCTTCTCCTCCAAATTACATGCATCCGTGTGTTTAACTTCCCCCTCAACCAAACCTAAGTCAAACAAACCAGAAACTGTACTAGCACTTATTACCTCGGTATTGCCGAGAGTACAATTAACCTGGATACCTGGATATTGACGCTTAAATCGACTGATATAGTCAGGTAGCCAGTAATTACCTATAGTTAAACTAGTTCCCAACCTTAATTCTCCTCGTTGTAAATTATTTAATTCACGCAAACCTCGTTCAGCCAAAGCTACCTGGTCTAAAATCTTTTGAGCTTCGACTTGTAACAATTTTCCTGCCTCGGTAATTTCAATATGGCGGTTAACACGATGAAAAAGCTTTACCCTATATTCTTCCTCTAATCCCTGGATGGCGCCACTTACCGCAGGTTGACTAATATACAGTGCTTCCGACGCGCGCGTAAAGTGCATGTGTTCTGCCACAGCTAGAAAAATCTTTAATTGGTCTAGTGTCATTTTTGCCATTGAGCGGATATCCATCCCTGAGAACGAGCGTACAAGCTTCACATAGCAATCTAATATACTCATTTATTTTCAATAATAAAAGATTTTTAAACAAAAAATATCATTTTTTGGCGCCACTTCCTGAATCTTTAAAAGCACTAAAAAGAGATAGATATGCCGTAGATTCTTTAATATACAAAAGCAAAATTGAATGAATCACTTCAGGTTATCATTTTAATAACTAAACAATATTGCCTATAGTCTAAAAATTGATTACGGTTAAATCAGTTGTTAAATGAAAAGAAAGACACTCATCAGCAACGAAATTGTTTATACATAAAAAAATGGAGATTATTGAGGCATTATGATACTTTATTTACTATTAGGCGCTTTTGCCGGAGCCTTGAGTGGATTAATAGGAATTGGTGGTGGAGTAATTATTACACCTGCCTTAATTTTTTGGTTTGGCTTTTCTCAGCATCAAGCACAAGGTACTACATTAGCTTTATTAGTTCCGCCAATTGGAATTCTAGCTGCTTGGACTTATTATCAGCAGGGATACGTAGATTTAAAAATAGCTTCACTTATTTGTTTAGGTTTCTTTTTTGGTGGACTAATCGGCGCCAAGCTTGCCACAAATGTACCTAACTATTGGTTAGAAAAAGTCTTTGGCTTTGCGCTAATGGTAATCTCTCTAAAGATGATTTTTAGTCAAAAAGCCAAAGTTAAAATCTTTAATTAACAAATGTTTTTTAATCACTTTTAGGCACTACGTACTAAAATGACGTTGCGATTGCTTTGACGAGAAATATTTTCAGGAATATTGCCTTTTATTGTGTGTTGTAGCAATCCTTCGCGACTAGCACCCAGTATAATCACATCACTACGGTCTTTTTCCGCACAGTCAATTATAGCCTTGGATATGGAAGTCGCGCGAATTGGAGTTGTATAGATATTCAATGATTTGTCATGAATAGCTTTACTAACCTTAGTTTTGAGAAAGCGAACAGATTTTTCAAGTAACTTTGTATCAATAGTAGATTCATCTGGCTGAAAAACTTGACATAAATGAATAGATGGAGTTGAGCTTAGAGAAACTAACGCGGGTAGGAGTTGCAATGCTTGACGAGCATTTGGACCACCTGCCATTGGTAATAACCAACGCTCGAAGCTTGTATTTTTCTGCAATTTTGCTAAAACAACATCACAACCAGCTTGATGAATTATGGTATCTACAACTCGACTAAAAACTTTACCAGGTGTAGATGTGCTGCCCTTCCAACCCATCAAAGCTAAATTAATGTGTCGCTCCTTTACAACTGATAAAATAGCCCCAGCGATATCATGTGCCACCCGAATCTGTGTATGAACAGGAATTTGCCATTGTTCTCCTAGTTCTACCGCTTTATGTAAAAGGTCAAGACTTTTAGAAATTTTTACAGGTGTTTCAGATGGGGTACGATTGCGTGGTACAATAATTACTTGCAAACATTCGATTTCATAGTTTCGTGTACGCGCGATTGAAAAAGCCATTTCTAACAAAGTTTTAGCTGTATCTGGATGGGAAAGTGGCACTAGTAGCCTACCTTTGCCTGTAGCCGGAGCGCAAGTTTGGTAAACTATATAAGAAGGCTCTGGTTTTGAGCGATTTTGCTCGCTACTCCCACTCAGTCGTTCTGCCTCTATCCGAATAATATCGCCGCGTGTAATAATTCCTACTAACTTTCGACCGGACGTTACTGGTAAACAACTTAAGTTATAACGGTTGAGCAAGTGTAACACATGAGCAAGTGTAGCCGTTGGTTTCACCGTTACAGGTTCGGGTGTCATAATTTCGGCAATTGATATCTCCCCAGTTAACTTTCGTGAGGTAGCATTCGCGATATCTTTCTGCGTTACAATGCCAACAACTTTACCATTTTCAACAACTGGAAAATTTCGATGTTGAGAATCAGAAAACGTCTGTATAGCTTCATCAAGGCTCATTTGACTCGATAAAGTTTCTACTCGTCGCTGCATTACATCATCTGCACTTATTTGTGCTAAAAATCCTTCTTTACTAGCTTCTTTTTCTAAATGGATGCCATTTAATTCTAATAAACGGTCATAAAGTGAACCCGGTAGTATTTTTTCTGCTACTAAGTAAGCGACAACTGAACCAATCATTAATGGTAGTACCAGATTAAAATCTGTCGTCATTTCAAAGACTATAACAATACTAGTAATTGGTACTCTAGCAACCGCACTCAAAAACGTACCCATTCCCGCTAAAGCATAAGTCGTAGGCAGAGTAACTCCTAGTACACTATGCTCAGTAATTCCCACTAAGTAACCAAGAGCAGCTCCCAATAGCATTGGTGGAACAAATAAACCTCCCGGCGCCCCCGAACCGTAGGCAATAATTGTCAAAATAAACTGAGAGATAAAAGCAATTATTGTCACAGAAGCACTAAGATGACCTGCGACTAAAGTTTCTCGCAGTCCGGTAGTATCATGGAAAGGTACTGGTAAAAGCGCGATTGCAATTCCACAAATTAAACCAGCTAAACCCACTCTAATAGGTAATCCATAGTTCAACCAACGACGGTTAAATTGAATTGAAGCAATAATACCTCGGTTAAATAAGCCGCCTAACAAACCCGCTAATACCCCTAAAACCAAATAGAAAGGAATTTCTTGGAGGGAAAAGTTTGTTTTTAATTCAGTCAACTCTAAAATTAAGGTATGTCCCCCCAACCAACGGGAAATCACCGCACCAATAAAGGAAGCGAGGATTGCCGTTCCTAATGTAAAACCAGATACATCTTGAAGAAATTCTTCAACAACGAAAAGTACACCTGTAATTGGAGCATCAAAAGCAGCCGCTAATCCAGCCCCGGCGCCCGCTGCAATCATTTGGCGCCGATAATCTGGGGAAGTGGGAAAGATGCGGCTAAGTTGATTTGCTAAAGCTGCTCCAACTTGGATTGTGGGACCTTCTCTACCAATAGGTAAGCCTGAACCAATAGCTAGAATAGCTCCCAGTAATTTAACTACTGCCACACGTAACCCTAGTGACATTGGTACTCTTGCTAATACGGCTTTGACTTGAGGAATACCACTACCATAAGCTTCTGGCGCCACTTGTTGCACCAACCAACCAGCTAGCAGTCCCCCACCTAAACCAATACTTGGTAATACCAGCCAAGCTGGTAATAATTGAGTTGTATGAACTCGCCATCCACCTAAAGCACCTACCCCAGTTTTTAATAATAAAGCTGCGGTTGCTGCAACTAAACCAATTACACATGCTTGGAAAATAGCAAAGCGTTTAGGTTGTAAAAGTTTACGGCAAAGTCTAAGCCAGAAATTTTGTACTCTTATTAGCATTTTCTTGATATTTACTTGTAGATGCGAATTGACAGACT
>NZ_MRCD01000114.1 GCF_001904745.1 Calothrix sp. HK-06 | reverse complement strand
GTTACAGCTATTTACACCATATAAATGTAATAAAATAATATTTATTAATAATTTCTTAATATAAAACCTTATATTAAGTATATTATGGTTTTTGTATAGTATAAATAATAACTATTATTTTGTGGTCACGTAAATTGTTTACGTTTATATTGCTTGCAATATTAAAACTTATCCAAGATAGCATTTATTTTAGATATGGACATCTGCTGGACGATAATGTAATCCAACTATATATGCATATGCGATTTAGTCCAGCAGTAGGCTGCTAGACTAAACTGTTGATTGCAGAAACCGGGCTTGTTGCGAATGCTGCAACATGTAAATTAGCCCTAAAAATCTAAATATTTTGGTGTGAACTAATTTGTAGCGGTATTGATGCAGTTTCTTTAACTCAACTCGTGTTGTAGTGAAGTGCAATATACTTGCGAGTAATACGCGCTTTGATATATTGTCGGTGCCATTCCGACGTTATGTGTTCATAAGATTAACAAATTACACCTGCTCAAAATAATTATATCGAGCTATTGCGTAAGTAACTTATGTGTTTATTATTTATTGTTTTAACGTAGCTAGTATTAGCGGTGTTAATTTGAACATGCTAGTATATTTTTAGTGTGCATCTAATGCTACAACACGATATTAACTTATTAAGTATGGCTGATGTTACAACTTAGACAGCAGGAAAGGTGCTGAGTAAGTATTCTGTAAAGCTTCGGCGCCCACTACCACGATGAGGAAATGGTTGTGGTTGCTTGGGTCTCGCTTTTGATGAAGCTCTTGAGGCTATTGTGATTGGAGTAACGGACTCAGAGTGCAAGTTGTTTTGGCACTCTAACGATAGAGACCCGAAGAAAAATGTTGTTACCAAAAGTGAGATGACAGTACGCATAGCAGATGTTTATTTTAGAACTCTCCATCCACTAGTACTTAGTTTTATTTAGTGCATCCGGATGATTCAGAAAAAGTATTGTTTTTTACTTAGACAAAATAGTTGTTATTTTTCTATATGTTCTACTAGTAACCAGTTACCTGCTGAGTTATAACGACCGTGAAGCTGAAGTTGCTCACCGTTTACAAGCTTTTGAAGTGTCGAATCAATATGTGGATGTAAAGTCACAAGCTGCCAAGTTTGTCCTTCGTATTCAGACGGTGTTAAAACGGTAAATCCGTAATCTTGCTGACCATAAAAATGAAAAGTTCCAACACATGAAATATTTATACGTGAGTTTACTGAATCTTTATGTAAGTCTAAATACTGGGATATATCAATATTGGGACATATACCAGTGGTTGGATAAGCTGTATGATTGACTGTATAGTATTTTTGCCATTTTAACCATTCAGAATGTTCAAGAGTTAAGTTAAAAAATGGCACAATTAAAGCAGGTAAATGTGAATTTTCGATTAAGGCATCTTGCAATTTATCTACGGGTAAATACTGCGGTAAGTGATTATATTCAATACATAATGCTGCTGCCATACCTACAGCTTGACCAATATTCATAACGATAGGTTGGAGCCGAGTGGCGCCCGAAGCAATATGAGATACTGATATATTTTTTTCACAGGCAAAAAACCCATCGATGTATTCACTTACCAAACAACGATAAGGAATAGTGAAGGGTGTTCCTGTCCAACGTCCACCCCAGCGAATTGATTTAGGTTGTAAAGGAAACTCTATACCAGGATAATGATGGTCATTAGCGTAGTTACCTATGGCAATTGCATCTTTATGTAACGGTGCTGCATTACCACCGTTCCCCGGTAATATATCTTGTTCACGCACCGTTGTTATACCAATTAAACGGCGACTCTCGCGATAGTAAGGATGTAATGCGAAACTTGTAGAGACGCGATGACATTCAGGAAAGACATTTGGCGCCAATCCGTAACGGCGCCCTAGTTGTGATTGAATAAAATGGGCAAAATTTTGACTATGCCAAAAACATTCCTGTAAAAATTCCTGCCGCTTTGCTTCTGATTCGATTAATCTGCCTACTTCTACACCCCAATCATTACCTTGCTGGGGCCAGTTAATCATAAATCGATTTCCTGGCAGGTGCCCATAATTCATAAACTTCTCGGCACCATAATTATCCCAGGCGCCAATAAATAACGATTCATCATAATTAGGTGCTTTTGGTATTTCTGGAGCAGAGTCGCCAAAATCTTGCATGACTACTACCCAAGTCGGCGCCTGTACAGGATATTTTTTAGTGAGAGAATTATATTCAACAGGGGCACTTATTTCACCAAACTCTGAGTGAAGTTCCCAACCCCAACGGTGCGGTATTTCTCCTAAAGCTAATAAATCACCAAGTTCAGTACCATCGATGGTTATTTTGGCATGAACAGTAAAATCTGCAAATTTCACACCTGTAACGCAGTTGCCTTGACGCATTACCTCTAAAGGTACATATCCAGAAATCCACTGTAAATTTGGTAATGCATTCACCCAGTCAGCAAATATTTGTGCGCCGATGCGTGGTTCATAACTAAAAAAGCTAACCCAACTATTGTCTAATCCTCCAGGTTGCCGAGAGCGTAACTCACTTAAAAACTCACCCCATAAACCCGTTTGAAATGCTGCAAGCTCGTTACCATCAGGCGCCGTAACTCCTGCACTAGTCAGCATACCCCCCAGCCAAGTAAATTCACTTACTAATACTACTTTGGCGCCGAGTCTTGCAGCAGTAATTGCTGCTGCGGTTCCACCTGTTCCACCACCAACGACTAATACATCTGTTGCATATACTTGATTATTCATTTTGACCCATACCTACTTAATTAAAAATATTGTAGGTTGGGTGAAACCCAATAATTATCTAAAATACTGTAGTTTTACTCAAAAGAATACTCATGACAATCACTTGCTGACTGATACCCAATAGCTTAATAAATATGATTAGAAGTTGGATTTGCGAAATCGGTAAATAAGAAGCAGTATTTATATCCTTTGTTGATAAAATATTCACTAATCGCCGCAACGCAAGCACTGGCATAACCTTTACGATGATATTCATTTGGTATGTACACTACACTTATTCCTACACCATTGGGTGTAATTCTGTTTCGACAAGCGAGTGAAACAGGTACTTCATCTTCCCACACAAAAGCTGTTTGGTTTCGCAAACTATTATTTACCCAGCTTTCTGCCTCACCGTCCATGATGCTAAGTGCTTCGAGCGAATATGCTACTAGCCACTCTTTGAGGACTTTTTTATCCTTCCAGTCGCAACTCTAAAATATCCTGGTGGTTGAGAAGGTTGCAGCAATGAGTCGAGTTGAAACGCGCGCAGTGCCATTTTTAGTTTATATGATTGACCAGTTATTGATGCCCAGGATGAAGCAAAAGCTTGTGATTCTGCTACAGGTGCGTTTACACCTGGTAGTAATTGTTGGTGACTATATAAATATTCAATTAAATTTTGGGCTATTAAATTCATTGCCGCTAAATTTTGAGATAGCGAAAGTAGTAATGGGCGCCGTGGTGTGCGTATTGCTACAGCAATTATCTGTTCATCAGCTCCGACTGTTGCTAGATATGGTAGATAATTGTACTTTTGCGGGTTTTGAATTAACAAGTCACAAATGCCTAACAGTACAGCATGTATAGCTTCGTGACGCAGTAAATAATCTTTAGAATGCGTGTAAAATTGGCTTACATCTTCATATTGCTGAAGTATCATCTGATTTAATAATGAATTTTACAAATCTTTATAGGACTACTATATGAAGATACTGCATTTCAAGAAGTGATAAACGTTTGTGGTTTAGAAGAACAACCTGAAAGGCCTATGATTTACTATCATAGGCGTACTATGGGGCACATAGTTAACGTGAAATCCGTCATTATAAATGCTATCACAACAGCATTTTGTAAAAGTGCTGATATAAAGATTACAAGTAAAGCCATTATTGAGAGGAGATGAACGGTGAAAACTGCGCTTATTACTAAAACACTTATTGCTTCAGTCGGAATATTTACTTTATTTTCGCCTTCCGGCGCGTCAGCACAACTTATACCTCAACCTTGGGTTTCTGTTGGTGGCAATGAAGGTGATGTCACTTACTCAGTTGGCGCCCGTGCTTTTGATATAGGTGCCGAACTTGGCTTTGGACCCGATGGATCTACTGGTGTAGATGTACTAAAGTTTCTCTCTTTACCGTTTGTCTCGCCATATATAGGATTGGGATATTATTCCGAAGATAAAGGTGTCGCATTTTCTGGTGGTGTCCAAGTTCGAGCCAGCGATAACTTTTTTGTTGGAGGGGGTTACAATTCTGTTCGTGGATTTAATGGACAGTTAGGAATTAGGTTCTAATTCGATATACTAAACGTCTTCGCTAGAAGTAATTATGAATTATTGTTCAGGTTTGCCAGTTGGCGAACCTGGATATACTAAAAGTAATAAAATATACAGTATTTACGTATAAAATCAGCGGTTAATAATATTTTGTAGTTATTTTTACAGTAAATTTACACAAAAAGCGCAATAAAGATGTCACAGAAGCTCAGGAACGTGGATATAATATTCCAGGAGCATATGGCAGAACTGATAAAATTCAGTATCTATTTACAAGGTGAACCACTAGACTTTATGAACAATAGTGGTAAAGTTCGGATGGTCAACGCGATTACTTCAAAAATACTTTAGTTTATCGTGGGTTAAAATATATGTAGTAAGAGTATTGTAGGAATTTTGATATAAATTTAGTAACTGGGAAAATAATCCCTCGTTGGATAGGTGTCGTGTAAAGATATGTATGTAAGTTTGGCGTTATTATAGATATAAGTGAAGCGTTGATAGCAGGAATGAGTGAAGAGAAAGTTAAAGCTTTGAAAATAAAAATCACTATTTTGATTAACTAAAATGGAAACTCCTTATGGAGCAAGGATTAAGAGTATTAATTCAGTTGGTGCTTGAATTTGCACCCGTAGTGGCAAATTTAGTACAGAAAAGGAACGAAGCAAGTTCCGTGCTTGCGAAACTTCAACCACCTAATGAAGTTAAAGAGTTTCTTGAAGTTATAAATAATTCGCTTGTAGAGACTACTACATCAGAATTAGGACAAGCTGATTATCAACGAGAAAAGACAATTCAGCAGCAACTAGCTGTACATAACCGTCAAACTCAGTTGTATATAGCTAAGTACGAACGAGAAACTACACTCAAGTTACCTGAAGTAAACCGTATATTAGATAGTTGGCCTCTGCGGTTATATCCATCGCAAATTTTGGAGTCTCATAAAGATAACACAGTCAGGACTCCGCTAAAAATATTTGTGGCACCACCCAAGATTCTATTTGATAAATTTGATACTCGTGAAGGAGATATTTCTGAGATTGAGCCGATGTTAGCAGAGGGTTTGCGTGACTTTTTGAATTGCTATTACTCGCTGCATAACCCAGTTCGTCCAACTGAATTTTTAGCAGGCGCCTGGTATAGTAAAAGGTTTCATAGCGAATCGAGCATTAAAGCTTTGTTTGGGATGTTGAAATCGGAGCCAATACTTATATTAGAATCGGAAACTGACGGAGATTATATAAATTTTCGTATTGGATATTGGGGTTTAGGTCAAGACAACTATTATTACAAAACTATTTCAAGAATATCTTACACAGATATTGTTTATCAGTCGGCAAAAAACCGCGCATTGCAGTGGAAGCAAATCCGCGATGAATTGATACTCTTAGGGGAAGATATAGACGAAATAAATCAAATGGGGGGAGATAACGTCTATAATTTAGACCTTTTAGAGCGCGAAAATAAATGGAAGGATAAGGGAGTTGACACTAGTAAAATTGAACTGAAATATCGAGTTAATCGCCAAGATTTTGAAAAGTTGTGTCAGGTACTAACTAATTGTCACTGTTTGGTTGCTAGCTGGATATCTGATGTATATCACTTAATTCATCACGATGTTTCGCCACTGTTACCCGAATTATTACCTTCTTTAGTAGAAAATGGTGTTGATTTTCAATCGGTAGGCGCCATTGCTGAAGGATACAAACAAGTTTATCAGGCATTGGAGAATGAACGAGGGCATTGGGTTCCTGAATTAGCATTACAATTGGCGAATAGTTTATCGAGCTTAAATGACCCAACTTGGGCAAGCGAACAAGTAAGTTATTCACTCGAAGCTTGGTTACAACTGCATCAAATTTCCCCGAAAGAGACTGGTAATCCGCTAACCGCAATGTTAAACGCGGTACGAATTGAAGATGAAAAATATATTAGTAATCTCAAAACTTATTTTACTGCGATTGAAGACTTGCCCAATCTTAACTTAGTGGAGGAAATGCTTTCGGCAATTAATGACTTAAAAAAGCTGCGTTCCTCTGAATATGCATACGTCGTCAACACTCTCACTGAACACGCTGAAAAAGTTACATCCGTCGTCGTTAGTCCTGATGGCGAAACAATTGTGAGTGGATGTGCTGACAAAACGGTGAAAGTGTGGAATCTTCATACTGGTAAAGTTATTCGTACTATTTCCGGACATTCAGGGGAAATATCTTCTGTAGCAGTAAGTCCAGATGGCGCCTTTTTGGCGGTAGGGATTTGTGATACACCTCGTAGTAATGTTAAGGTTTGGCACCTTCAAACAGGCAAGTTAATTCATACACTACTTGGGCACAACAAACCCGTTAACGTCGTGAGCATTAGTCCCGACGGTCAAATACTTGCTAGTGGTAGTAATAAAATCAAAATTTGGAACTTGCAAAAAGGAGATAGAGTTTGCACGCTTTGGCATTCATCCGCAGTTAACGCGACTGCCATTACTCCAGATGGCACAATTTTAGTTAGCGGTACCAGTGATAACAAAATCAAACTTTGGAATCCTCAAACAGGTGAACCACTGCGTACCTTTATGGGACATACTGGAGAAGTTAAAGCTTTAGCACTGCATCCAAACGGACAAATCTTAGTTAGCGGCAGTACTGACAGCACTATTAAAGTGTGGGATTTAAACTCTGGTAAAATATTACACAATTTAATCGAACATACTGGCGAGGTTAAAAGTCTTACCGTTAGTAGAGATGGTAAATTAATTATCAGTGGCAGCAGTGATAAAACAATTAAAATTTGGCACTTCCCATCAGGTGAATTACTGCAAACTCTCACCGGACACTTAGGTACTATTAATTCTATCGCAATTACTCCTGATGACCGCTTTATAGTTAGTGGCTGTTCAGACAAAACCATCAAAATTTGGCAATTAACCGAAGATTCTTAATTAACTCTCATGCTCACTACCTGACCGGAATGCACCTTATGTAGGGCTGGCAGTGCCCACCCCTACGTAGCAATTAAAATTTTATTTTATCTTTAGAAAGTATAACTATATTCCGTAGCATATGTAGCAATATTCATAATCTATCAAAAGGTATAGTAAGACAGAATTGAAAGTAAAAGATAAGAAAGCAAAAAGCTTGCTTTTAGCTTGACCAAGCTGTATAATTTTTATCAACGAAATCAATTCAACCAACAATTAAATAGGTTACAAACGTCGGTAAGTTGAAAATTATTACACTGTATGTGCCAATTAGTTGTAGTCAAAATTTTTACCAAGGAAAAGGTAGATGAATCCCTGGTATTGAATGTTAGAGTCTCTTATTAGTTATATAGTCTACCACAACTAATTGCAATTACTACAAGGGTAGAATAATTAACAATGACAATTATTTAAGTGCGACCCAAAATAAGGGTCGCCATGCCGAAAGACTTAAGTATGAACTAAAATAGCCCACTGAAATCAAGTAGTTTCCGTGGGCTTTATTCAAAGGTTCATAAATAGGTACTATGATAGGCGGCTGAAATATTAGAAACCGGATTTATTCGTTGATATATTGTAATAAAAACGCCGATGTTACGTATAAACCCGGTTTCTTTATATATCTCTAACGTGTAGAGAGTTGTTGCTCAATTTGAAGTAACGCTTCAATACGTTTTTCGGTTGTGGGGTGAGTTCTGAACAAATTAGCTAAAGACCCGCCCGAAAATGGGTTGATAATTAATAGTGGTTCAAATGCAGCATTTGCTGATTCCATAGGCATTTGTTTTGCCGTCGCTTCTAAACGTTGTAACGCACGGGCAAGGGCGCGAGGATTACCAGTAATACGTGCGGCGCCAGCATCAGCGGCAAACTCACGAGTGCGAGAAATAGCCATTTGAATAACGGTGGCACTTAGAGGCGCCAATACCATAGTTAATAACACACCGACAAAATTGCCCCCACGGTTTTCGTCGTCACGGGAACCACCACCGAACCAAAACAGGTTTTGCGCTAAGAAAGAAATGGCGCCAGCAACAGTAGCGGCAACAGCTTGTGTTAAAGTATCGCGGTTAGAGATATGAGTAAGTTCGTGTGCAATTACAGCTTCGAGTTCATCTTCGGGTAAAATGCTCATAATGCCTTCAGTGACAGCAACTGCCGCATGTTCAGGGTCGCGGCCTGTAGCAAAAGCATTCGCCGTAGGACCAGGAACGATACATACTCTTGGCATTGGTAGACCCGCACGTTGGGATAATTTTTGCACCATCCGATAAAGTCTAGGCGCCTGCGCTTCGTTTACTTCTTGGGCACCATACACAGCCAAAGCTATTCTATCTGACTGATACCAAGAAAATAAATTAGTTGCTGCCGCTAAACCAATACCAATGACTAGACCACCAGTTCCACCGATAAAGTAATAGCTAATTGCAATCAAAAGACCACTGAGCGCAGCAAGTAAACCTAGAGTTTTGAATTGATTACCCATATTATTATATTCTCCTGAAGACTGCTATATAATTTCTTAAGCTTTAGAGCTACAGCACGATTTCAGCCACACATTCATTGTATCAACTCAAACATAACTTCTTCAGGTAGAAATTACGCTCTAATTGAGTACGGTTTTCCCAATAAGTAATATCATGTAGGTTGGGTGGAGCGCCAACGCAACCCAACATGTAAAAACATTCAAGGTATAGGCAACATATTATGAGTAAGTTACCGATACCAGATTTTAAATAAAGACAAATGGGGCAAGTAATAGTTACTTTAAACATAACTACATTGTTAATGAAAATGTCTTTAATAGAAAGCTCTACCATCACCTGTGGTTACTCAATTAGGTTTAGTGCAAGCAGGAGAAGCAAGCATAGAAACCACTGCTGGACTAAAAAAAGGGCGAATATTTAGAGACCTTGAATTGTCTATTGAAGGGCGCCAAAGTACTTTCGGCTGTTTGGAACTTATGGAAGAATCTCATGCTTTATTAGGTTTTGTACCAATGCTAGCTTTAGGGCTTGAGCCAGATTTAAAAAATCGTCGCTTGCGACTATTGCCTATGAATTCTGAGCAAAGTTATATTACAGCTTTATCAATTAATAAATGGTAAATGACCAAGAATTAAGAAATGCCATAGCAGTAAGTTTAGGCGCCAGTTTTTCCTACCGTCCATTCAGAAATATCACAGGCTGTTTAATTATGGGATTCTTTGCCACTTTAGCATTGCAAAAAATCCCTAGCATTCCACTAGAGGTACTTTGAACAAATTTTAAGACTTCAACATTTATTTACATCTTAGGATAGAGGTTTTTTATTGTATTATCGGTTATTATTATAATTTTTATAACTGAAATTCAAAACCAATTGCGAGCGCGCTCGTCGGGCATAAAACAATAATTAGTTGGAAATATTTATCAAAAACGTTTGTTAATTTACTTGTTTAGAATTATTTGCTATATGATTATTAAAAATAGTTTGTCCTCTCTTTAATAAAGCGAGCAATTTGATGTCTCGGAGTGTGCAAGTTAGAAGTAGCCAACAACTAAAGCTTGATGAGAACGCTGAGCTAAAAATAGGAACAGTACTTCAATCGGCTGATGCCATTATTCAAGCATGTGATGCGGTGGCTTCCCAAATGTTTGGATATACGGCAGAACAATTAATTGGCAAAAATTTCTTGGACTTGACGAAGCAAACTATTCATCCAGATGGCTCACCATTTTTGCCAGATGATTATCCACCTGTTGTTGCCTTACGTACTGGAAAACCCTGCCTGAACGTTGTTCTAGGGTTTTACAAGCCGAGGGGCGATTTAATTTGGTTACGCTTTGACTCACGCCCTTTGTTTCAAAGCGATGCTACAACCTACGCAGTGGTAACAACATTAAGTGAAATTTCTAGCCTAGATTTTAATTTAGATTGTAATTTAGATTCTAACAAAAAGCAGAATACCCTATCATCGTTAGATCAGGTGCAAGCGATACTCACTAACATCCCAGGAATGATATATCGCTACATCCCTTGTGCAAATGGTTCCGATTGCTTTAGTTTTATTAACTCTGGTTGTCGTGACTTGTTTGAAGTGGAACCAGAAGTGGGGTTAGAGGATGCTAGTTCGCTTTGGAAATTGATTCATCCAGATGACTTAGAGTCATTTAAAGCATCGGTTGCATCAGTGGTTGAAAATTTTCTGCCTTGGGAATGGACTGGACGCATTATTACTCCTAATGGTAAAACAAAATGGATTCAAGGAAAATCGAGTGCAAATTATTCTGCTGAGGGTGAGGTCTGGGATGGGGTACTCATCGACATTACGGAACGTATACAAGCAGAACAACTTAACCAAACCTTGAAAACGTTAATTGCAGCATCTCCGTTACCTATTGTGGTGATTGAACCAGATAGTACCGTGCGAGTTTGGAATCCTGCTGCCGCGCGTGTGTTCGGTTGGAGTGAAGAAGAAGTTTTGGGGCAACCGTTACCCATTGTTCCTACTGATAAAATAGAGGAATGTCGTCAAGTTCAAGCGTCAATTGTAAATGGGGAAACACTATTAGGAATCGAAACGTATCGTTGTAAACGGGACGGTTCTCGTGTAATCGTTAGTGTTTCGGCGGCGCCACTTTACGACGAAACCAAGACAGCCAAATCTATCTTACTTATATTTAAAGATATTACACAGCAACATGAAGCTGAAACTGCTTTGCGAGAAAGCGAGGAGCGATTTAGGCTTGCTGTACAAGGGGCAGACATGGGAACGTGGGATGTAGATTTGCGTTCTCATAAAGCAATTTGGAATGATAAATATTTCAGTTTATTAGGTTATGAGCCGACATCAAGAGGGGAAGCGACGATAGAAATGTGGCGTTCAGTTGTGCATCCTGATGATTTAGAGAAAGCGCTTCAAGCTTTAGATGTAGCTCAACGCAATAAGACTGTTTATAGTTTGGAATATAGGATTATTCGGCATGATAATAAACAGATTACTTGGTTGGGGGTATATGGACGCTTTCTTTATAATGAAGCGAATGAACCTGTGCGCGTGACTGGTGTTTCATTTGATATCACCGTGCGTGTCCAACTAGGAATTGAGCGAGAACGTATACTTAAGCAAGAACAAGCAGCGCGCGCGGAAGCTGAACGTGCCAACCGGATTAAAGATGAATTTCTCGCTGTATTGTCGCACGAGCTGCGCTCGCCGCTCAATCCCATTTTAGGCTGGGTTCAATTGCTTCAAAAGAGCCAATTAGACGAAGCCAAAAGAAATATTGCGCTCTCAACAATCGAACGCAACGCCAAACTCCAATCGCAGCTAATTGAGGATTTGCTTGATATTTCTCGAATTATGCAAGGGAAGTTGACGTTAACAGCGGCGCCAGTTAATTTAGAAAATGTAATTTTAGCTGCCGTAGAAACAGTGCGATTGGCAGCAGAAGCAAAGCAAATTCGACTTATTCTTGATTTAGATTCTACCGTTGAAACTGTGTTTGGTGATGCAGGTCGCTTGCAGCAAGTTGTGTGGAACTTACTTACTAATGCCGTTAAATTCAGCAATCAGGGAGAAGTTACCGTTCAACTCACGCAGATTAACCATCTAGCTCAAATTCAAGTTATTGATCAAGGAATTGGAATTAAACCTCAGTTTCTTCCGCACGTGTTCGAGTATTTTCGGCAAGAAGATAGTTCAATTACCCGTAGATTTGGAGGATTGGGCTTAGGACTTGCAATTGTACGTCAAATAATCGAAATGCATGGTGGAACTGTTACCACTGATAGTTTAGGTGAAAACCAAGGAGCAACCTTTACAGTGCAGTTGCCTGTGATTCAGCAATCAGCAATTGAGCCTCAAACTACACAACATCAATCGGTGCCTAAAAATAACCCGTTGCAAGGTATTAAAATTTTAGTTGTTGATGATGATACAGATACTCTTGAGTATCAAGCATTCCTACTCGAAGAGAACGGAGCCTTGGTGATAAAAGCAACATCCGGCGCCGAAGTTTTACAAATACTAGATAAAATTATTCCCGACATTATACTTAGCGATATCGGAATGCCACATATGGATGGTTATACGTTAATAAAACATATTCGGTCGCGTCCATCCAACCAAGGAGGACAAATACCAGCAATTGCCCTCACTGCTTACGCAAGGCAACTTGACCAACAAAAAGCCCTAGCTGCTGGATTTCAACATCATATCTCCAAGCCAGTCAATGCCCACACACTTATTAACATGATTGCTCAATTAAGAAAGTGTTAACAGTAAAAAAACTAATTTTTTAAGTTTCAATGTGGGTTGCGTTTAATTCCGAATCCAAAGCATCCTGATTATCCGGTGTTTCGTATTTGACAAGTAGGTTGACATAAGCCACCTTACTCAGATTTGGTGATTTCAAAACCTAAAATACGACGAGGTGAGTCTGTTTGGTCAGGTTCAGGAAAAGTATTCGCTGCATACGAGTTAATACCATAAGTATTTACAGATAACGTTTTACCATCGGTGCCAATATCAAGCGTTACATAATTAAATGTATCTGGGCTGAAAAAATCTATTGGTTCACGATGTTGGTCTGCTTGTAGATCTCCTTCGCGAAATACTTTTTGAAGTCCTGGAAATTTTGGGTCTAAACCTATGGGGTTAATACCTTTGGCTTTTTGTAAAGTTACAAGCCCATCGGTTAAAAATTGAATTGAGTCAAAGTCGTGTTTAGTAAACTTATCTGGACCACTGGCGCCTATCGGCCCTGCGACAATTGTAAAAGCGTTTTGACTAACTTTATAAGTCTCAGGATTGTTAAAGTCTGTTAAGTACGTTAAATCGTTAATGCGATTTTGGTGGTCGTCTGTTGACAGAAAAACTACGTTCTCTATTTTATTGTCATCGATAAACTTAAGTATTTCATTACGTTCAGCACGATAATTACCATACCAAGATTTACCACTATCATTGCCTATTTGGTCAATTGGAGACGAAATAGCAACTATTTTCCAGGGTATACGTTTTTTCTGGGCATCCAAAAGCGTTTGTTTAAACCAGTTTAATTGAGTTTTACCTAATATGGTGCGTTTAATATTATCTGCACGGGCGCCCATATCATCTGCACTTGCTGCTGTTTTGAGTCGAATATCCCGATAAGAACGGTCATCTAAATTGATAAAGATGCTGTTTGCACCCCATTGCTGTGCAAAATAAAGCTGTTGCGTTTTATCTGTACGAGAGTCGTTTGTGATGGAAATCGTTTTCTCTCGAATTGGCTCATACTCACTATAAGCCTTGACTAAAGTTTTGAAACCTTCTGTTTTATTAATAAATTTATTGCCAGTGTTGACATCATATTGTGATGATGCAGCATCTACACCAAAACCATCAGGTGTACCAGCAGGCGCCCCACCGTTGATAAATTGTTTATTAGCAAGTTCGTGATTATCGAGAAGTGTATAATTACCGTTTGCTGCAAACAGCTTTTGTAAACCTGTAAAACCATCTGCTTTGACAGGTTCTAATTGTTCCCGATATTTACGACGGTAGTCTAATAATGCTTGAGATGTATTGCTAAAAGGGTCAGCGGTTGCTTCGGATATAGCACTTTTAGTTTCGTAAATTGCATCGCCCAGCAAAATAAAATAATCTAAATTCAGCTTGTCTAAGTTTTGTATAGAAGGATATGGGCGCCATTGACCGTCAGCATCTCCACTAAATGCTAAACGTACAGGTACTTTTGCACTATTTAATGGTGCCGTTTTAAAGGTACCAACTGGGCTGATTTTATTTTTTGCCGCAAATCTGTAATAGTAGCGCGTACCACTTTTTAAGCCTTTCACATCAAGCTTCGCAGTATAATCGCGTTTTGGGTCTGTACTAGTTTTAGTAGAAGAAACGATATTGCGAAATTTGGCATCTGTGCCAATTTGAGCAGTTAAGTTAGTTACGATACCTTGATTTGTAGCAGTATTGAAAGCGCGTGTCCATACAATAATGCTGTTTTGAGTGGCGTCTCCCGATGCTATACCGTTAAAACTGACGGTTGTTACAGCAAAGCTTGGAGCAACTACGATTAATATAGCGGTAGTTATTATGGCTAGACTTATTATCGTTAAATGTTTGAGTCGGAACACAGTGTTTTAGTTTTATTGTTTGACTCAGTAATTATATTGTGCTAAAACAAACAAGCACGATAAATTTAACTTTTTTTTATTCTATTACAGTTTAAATTTCCCCTACCTGCCTTAATGATGGGCAACAAGAAAAGAAATAAATCTTGCCTTCTTGGATAAGTAGATTTTTAGCCCCCCTTATTTAGGCTGGGGGATTAAATTAAACTAAAAAGTAACAATAAATTCATTTTAATCAAAATTTCGTATTACTCTGGATTAGTCAACAGGCTTGAGTAAGTGGCAAATGCGTAGTCCGAATAGAGATACAAACAAAATATCTATTATTATCCCAGTTCTCAATGAAGAAAAACATATATTAGCAACTATTTTCACTGCTCAAAAAAGTATAAATACGGAAATAATTGTGGTAGATGCAGGTTCACGCGATAAAACCTGTGATATAGCTCTAGGGACAGGTGTAAAAGTTATTGCTTCTGAGCGAGGACGTGCGATACAAATGAATACAGGCGCCGCAGTTGCAAGTGGAGATATTTTATTATTTCTTCATGCTGATACGCTGTTACCGCCTAAATTTGATGATATGGTTCGTGAAATGTTACAAAGACCTGCTGTTGTGGCTGGTGCATTCCAATTAAAAATTAATGGTACATCTTGGGGTTTAAGATTGGTAGAATGGGGGGTTGATGTGCGCTCCAAATATTTTCAGCTTCCTTATGGCGACCAGGCAATTTTTTTTAAAAGTGAGATTTTTAATAAAATAGATGGTTTTCCTGAATTACCGATAATGGAAGATTTTGAATTAGTGCGATGCTTAAAAAGTATTGGAAAAATTGCCATTATTCCAGCACCTGTGCTTACTTCTGGACGCCGATGGTTGCTACGTGGAATTTTAAGGACTACTTTAATTAATCAAATTATAATTATAGGGTATTTTATAGGTGTTTCTCCGACTCGGTTAGCTAATTGGTATAGAGGAAGAAAATTAAGATAAGTTTAAGAAAAGTTTGGGAATTGTAATAAATTAAACATCATATAACTATATGGGCAAGCTAAAATTAGAAGTGATTATTAAGATTTTATTAGCATGTGTTGTTGTTGGTGCTGTGCTTTTTATCGCAAAAGCTTTAAATTTTCAAAGTTTATTGCAGCAAGCTTTAATATGGGTACAAAGTCTTGGTGTGTTGGGACCAATCGCCTTTATGGTTATTTATAATTTAGCTACAATATTATTTATACCAGGTTCTGTTCTGACTTTAGGTGGTGGTGTGTTATTTGGGGTGTTTTGGGGGTCGATTTATGTGTTTATTGCAGCTACGATTGGAGCTACTGTAGCATTTTTAATTGGACGCTATTTATCGCGCGATTGGGTATCACGACAACTTGAGAAATATCCAAAGTTTCAGGCAATTCATTCTGCTGTCGCTCGTGAAGGTTTGAAAATAGTTTTTTTAACTCGCTTATCACCTTTATTTCCATTTAATTTATTAAATTATGCCTTTGGTATCACTCAAGTTTCACTTAAAGATTACATACTAGGTTCAATTGGCATGATTCCCGGAACCATTATGTATGTTTATATTGGTTCGCTTGCAGGAGATATTGCGATGATTGGCATGAAGCAATCGACAAATCTAACATTGCAGTGGAGTGTTCGCGTTGTTGGTTTTATTGCTACTATAGCGGTCACAATTTATGTTACCCGTATTGCGCGAAATGCGTTAGAAAATAATTAATTATCTATCTACATTAAAAATAATATTATCATGTCAAATTCTGATATTCCCAATTTTGAATCTCACCCTATTTCTTTACGTCCGATGGACGAGTATAACCAAAGACTTGTTTCTTATACGCATCCGCCAGATTGGGTAAATCCACAACCTGCTGATTATTACGATTTGGTTGTTGTTGGCGCCGGAACTGCTGGTTTAGTTGTGGCAGCAGGCGCCGCTGGGTTAGATGTAGGGTTAAAAGTGGCGTTAGTCGAAAAGCATCTCATGGGTGGAGATTGCTTAAATTATGGCTGTGTACCATCTAAAACTATTATTCGCTCGGCACGGGTAGTTGGAGAAATACTTCGTGCTAGAGATTTTGGTATTTCTACCTCTCATTATATTGAAGTTGATTTTCCTGAAGTAATGCAAAGGATGCGAAGGATACGAGCTTCGATTAGTCATAATGATTCCGCAGAACGGTTTCAAAAGTTAGGTGTAGATGTTTTTTTGGGTAGCGGGCGCTTTGCTTCACGTGATACCGTGGAAGTTGCTGGAAAATCGCTGCGATTCAAAAAGGCTGTAATTGCTACTGGCGCGAGGGCTGCTTCCTTAGAGATACCAGGAATTGAAGCAGCTAAATATTTAACAAACGAAACAGTATTTTCATTAACCCAACGACCACAGCGTTTTGCAGTAATTGGTGGTGGTGCTATTGGTTGCGAAATGGCACAGACGTTTAGACGCTTGGGGTGTGACGTGATAGTGTTCCATAACAAGGCGCATATCCTAAATAAAGAAGATATAGAAGCGGCACAAGTTGTACAAAACGCTTTTATTAAAGAAGGGATACGTCTAGAGCTTAACTGCGAAGTTGAACGAGTTGAAAAAACGAGCGATGGTAAACGAATTTATTTTAGTAGCAACGGAGAGCGCAACTCAATAACCGTTGATGAAATTTTAGTCGGTACTGGACGGGCGCCGAATGTTGAAGGATTAAATTTGGAAGCGGTCGGTGTTGATTACGACAAAAGCCGAGGTGTAGTTGTTAATGATTTTTTACAAACAACTAATCCGCAAATATATGCTGCTGGAGATATATGTATGGATTGGAAATTCACCCATGCGGCAGATGCGGCAGCTAGAATTGTCATTAAAAATGCTCTATTCTCACCTTTTGGTTTATCAAAGCAGCGACTAAGCAGCTTAATCATGCCTTGGGTAACATACACCGACCCTGAAGTTGCACATGTAGGAATGTATGAACATCAAGCGGGTAGTGGCGCCAATACCATCAAAATACCTTTTAGCAGCGTGGATAGGGCTATTGCAGATGGAGAAGAAGAAGGTTTTGTAAAAATTCTTCTCCGTCAGGGTTCCGACGAAATTCTTGGTGCTACAATTGTTGCGCGGCACGCAGGCGAGATGATATCCGAGGTTACAACGGCAATTGTTAACAAACTTGGTTTAAACAAACTTACTACCGTCATTCATCCTTACCCAACTCAAGCTGAAGCAATCAGAAAAGCTGCTGACGCATACCGTCGAACCCTCCTCACTCCTAGAACCAAGCGACTTTTAGGACTTTTGACTAAGATTTCGTGACTCAATAGTTAGTCTGGCATTGCCCACTATATCCTTAAGTTTTGTAAATGGGATATTTCGATTTGTATCTATTTACGAATAAAATGTAAATATTAGAGACTATTTAATCTTAATAACTTAAGATTGTCTTAAGGTTTAAGGAAGAACTGCAATGCTACAAACAATTACAAAGGCTAATGCAATGTGGGTATGTCCTATCAACTCTTCGTTGCTACGCCAATTTTGGTCAGTAGTCGAAGATACTCAAACTAATATCCTCCTGGGTTTTAGCGATACGGAACTCGTTCAGCAGCTACTCAGACAACTTCAATACAACGGGATACTCAGTACTGAAGAAATTACGGCGTTAAGTATTTACATAGATTCGCGTTTGGTTTTAATACGTGATTTAGCTGCATCACGCTGAGTATAAAATTTGATTCTTTCAGGTAAGTAGGTAGCTCTCTTAGGTACATTGTTTAAATTTATATATCGTTTGCTATCCACGATATATATATTTGGTTTTACAAATAAAAGTACCCTCATAACGTATACAGCATTACATGTAAAGTTCCAAAGTTTTGAACTAAGTGACACAATCTATTTAGAATTCATAGTGCCACAAGTCAAAGCAAATGATACTTGGAACACAAATACAAGCTATTTACGGGTTATTGATTGCAGGATTACTGCCTATTATTACAGCCTTGTTTTTAATTCAGGCGCCAGTATTTGCAATCGATTTACCACCTGCAACTGAAAAGAATAACCCGATTCAAATTGAAAATATTAAACTTGGTACTTCTGACTGGCAGTTGAGCAAACCCGCGATAAACCATGAAATTGAAGGGTATGCTTCACTAACCAGTGTCAATCGTGGTGATCAAATCAAGCTGTTTGTCAAAACTAAAGACCCAGCTTACACAATTGAATTTTACCGTATGGGTTGGTATGGCGGTAAAGGTGGGCGCCTCCTGGCACCGGCAGTATTTCGTAAAGCCGTAAAACAGCCAGCACCAATTATTGATGAGGCAACAGGGTTAATTGAGTGTGATTGGAAAGACCCATATATATTAAAGATACCAAATAATATTGATGACCCCTCGCAATGGGCAAGTGGGTTTTATTTAGCGAAGTTAACAGGAAGTCGAAGTGGTAAACAAAGCTATATTCTTTTTGTTGTTCGCGATGAAGGGCGCCCATCAGATATATTATTTCAATCGAGTGTGACAACGTACCAGGCATATAACAACTGGGGTGGAATGTCGCTGTATCGTTGGAACAGTAGAGGTAAACAAGCGTCGAAAGTTTCTTTTAACCGTCCTTATGCAGCTAGTCCAAATAAAGCTGCTGCATACGGTGTAGGTGCTGGAGAATTTTTAACCAACGTTCAACCCAAACGTCGAACCTATAACGCAGGTTGGGAGTATAACATGGTGCGCTGGTTAGAAAAAAATGGTTATGATGTTACCTACTCTACTAATATAGATACTCACGAAAATCGTTTAGATGAATTGAGTGGTAAACCAGCGTTGTTACTGCACAAAGCATTTTTATCGGTAGGACACGATGAATACTGGTCTTGGAAAATGCGGGACAACGTTGAAGCAGCACGTGATGCGGGTGTAAGTTTAGGGTTTTTCTCAGCGAATACATGTTACTGGCAAATACGGTTTGAGGCAAGTCGTATCGATCGAGACCTTAACCGGGTGATAGTTGGGTATAAAGAAGGTGAAGCGTTAGACCCATTTGCGCGCGATAGAGACCCGAATAATGATTATCTTGTCACAACACAATGGCGCCAAAAACCAATTAACCGTCCAGAAGATGCATTAATTGGAGTTATGTACGACACGTTTCAAGTAAACGCTGATATTGTAGTGCCAAACACGGCACCACAGTGGTTTCTCGCTGATACACAATTAAGTCAAAGTGCAAACCAAGCATCAAATAAGTTATTAACCTTTTTATCTCCAGATAAAAAAGAAATGCGGCTAACAGGCTTATTAGGGTACGAAGTAGATAAAATGTTTAAATCGGCGCCGCCAAATACAATTCGTATAGCTCATACACCTTACCGTCACAGCGGTAGAACCAAATATTCAGATATGACAACTTATACAACCGATTCAGGAGCAACCGTATTTGCCACAGGTTCTATTCAATGGAGTTGGGGTTTAGATAATTTCAATGCACCACAACTACGTCCAAGCTTACTAAGTAAAGACGCGCAAGCAATAACGCGCAATGTACTAGCAAAAATGATAAAGAAAAAGCAATAATCCCCCGTAGGGGGGTCAAACTACGCTGAAACTAGGCGCCGTAAAGATTCAGCGCGACGTTTTGCTACTGTGTTGTTTGCATCATATTTCAGTACTTGTTCGTACATTTCTAGTGCTTGTGCGGTTAGCTTTTTGCGCTCGTAAGCATGTGCTAGGTTGTTATAAGCGACAACGTAATCACTCTTAAATTTGATTGCTTCTTTGTATTGGCGAATCGCTAGGTCATACTGTTCTTGAGCGAAGTATACGAACCCAAGTCCATTATAAATAGGGGCAACGGTATCCTCACCTTCCTCTTCAGCAGTCTTTAAAGCTTTTTGAAATAAGGAAATGGCTTGTGAGTATAGTTTCTTCTCGGAGTAAATACTCGCAAGCTCATAATACTCTTGTGTTGTGCCCTTTTCTTTGGTGAGTTTGGTTCGCAGTTTCGAGAACGAGCTTTCAACTCGACGAGTTTTAAAAATTTGCCGCACCACGTTAACCAGTGCGAATGCTAGTATCGCTACGAAAACAGAGAGATAAAAAACCGCTAATTTACTATCCATTGTTTTTATTAAACGTCATCTTCGTTTTTATTATCGCCTGAAGTGATGAGTGCTGAGTGAGTCGTGCTGAGTTAAGAGTTAAGAGTTACTACTCAGCACTTTGGAAGGTGGAAGTCCCCAGTACTTGATGCGTTCAGTTAACCACCCTGTTTCTTGATAACTTGCGATTAATACGTCAATTTGGCGCCGGAGTTTATCGTTTTGTAAACCTTTGGCAATGACTACACATAATGGTTCTGTGGAGAGTCTAACATTTAATAGTCGGTATTGGGGATATTGTCGTACCCAACCGCTAAGAACTGTTGCATCGGCGCCGAAAGCATCAATTTTATTGCTTTCTAGCAGGTTTTGAGCCTCGATATAAGAATTCACGCCAACTAAGTCAGCATTAGGTATAAAATATTTTATCCGAGCAATTGTACTTGAGCCTGCTAAAACGGCTATTTTACGCTGTTTAAAATCATCTAAACTCTGGAGCAATGTGTCTTTAGTAACTAAAACAGTGCTATCTAAATAGTAAGGAATACTGAAATTTACAATACGTGCGCGCGATGGGGTAGCTGTGACTCTAGCAATGGCAATATCTACTTTATTATCTAAAACCTGAGAAATACGGTCACGATTTAGAACTGGTTTTAACTTAGAAGCTTTACTGGCGCCAAGTAAGTCTTTTGCTAAACGTTGCGCTAAATCTATTTCTAAACCCTGTAAATTACCACTTTGGTCACGAAATGCCAACGGGGGAAGGTTATCTTTAACGGCAATTCTAATATGACCGCGTTGCTGAATTTCTTCAAGTTGGGCGGCCCCACAAGGTTTTGTACAAGGTAAAAGGCAAAAGGCAAAAGTAAAAAATATGATTACTATAAACCGCATTTTCATACCTACACGATTGAAAATCGCATTCTAATCAAAATACAAGGTGCATCTGAACTATGCCGATTAATCATAGCTTAGATAAGCAAACCTTGTTGGTAGTCTTTTACCTTTACCTTCGTCCTTCTACCTTTTATGACGCTTGACTTGCGGCAATTTCAGCTACTTTGCTAAAACCTTGTGGGTCAAGAACAGCCATTTGCGCCAACATTTTACGGTTGAGGTTGATATTAGCTTTCTTGAGGGCACCGATAAACTTGCTGTAGCTCATTCCATGTTGACGTACAGCAGCGTTAATGCGGGTTATCCACAAACGGCGAAAATCACGCTTTTTCTTTTTGCGGTCACGATATGCACTGCGAAGTGCTTTCATAACCTGCTGGTTGGCAGTTCTAAACAGCGTTGAGTGTGAACCGCGAAAACCCTTAGCTATCTTGAGAATCTTTTTGCGGCGTTTGCGCGCGACATTACCGCGTTTTACCCGTGTCATAACTTAAATAGTCCTTGAGAGTTCCAAAATTTAACCTGAATTTACAAATAAGGCAACATCATACGCACGTTTTCAGCATCGCGCTCATCCACAACTGGCATTTTGGACAAGTTACGCTTCTTCTTCGAGGATTTGTGTTCGAGAAGGTGGTTTTTAAAAGCTTTACGACGAACGATTTTACCGGTTCCTGTTGCGCGGAACCGTTTCGCCGCAGCTTTTCTAGTTTTTAGCTTAGGCATAATTGGCTTTAAAACGACACAATCTAATATGTTACTACGATTTTGTTGATTTTACCGCATAATTTCAAGAAACCGGGTTTCTATGCAAAATCCTTGTTGTAATTACAGGGTATCGACTTTGAAACCCGGTTTCTCTAGATTTGTAAAATCTCTCTTGTATCATCCCTAACAGGTCATTGCGTTCAAAAGTAAAAATTTCATAACAAAAATTAATTTATATTTTATCTGCTCTAAAAATAAGGTAAATTATTGTGAGCAATGTTAAAGCTAATTCACTAATATTTCTTATTTTGAGGTCATTGTTGGTGAAAGTACCCAAACAACGCTTTATGACTTTGCAAAACTTATACTAGCTACGAGTTTTGCAAAGAAGAAGTCAATCGCTCAACTTTGACTGCTGGTATAAAACAGGGGTATTTAGAGTTGACCGAATTGCTATTTAAGTAACAAACTTGCATTGAATGTAATTTTTTACTGATTGAGAATTTGGTTTAAAACAACTTTGACTTGCCTCAAAAAAATGTGTGACCTTATTGATACGGACAACCAAGCACGTCTAGAACTCGTTCTGGAAGTTACAGCTATAGGAATGTGGGACTTTCATTTACAGACGGGTATGGCATTCTGTTCAAATCAGTGTAAGCACATATTGGGCTTTACGCTCGACAGTATGGATGTAAGTGAAAAAACTTTTCTAGAAAATGTACATCCAGAAGACCGAGAACGGGTTTTAGAAACAGCGCAAGGCGCCATATTAAACCAGAAAGATTACAATACACAATACCGAGTTATTTGGCAAGACGGTAGCATTCATTGGATTGCAGCGCGCGGTCGTACATTATATGATACTGACGGCAAACCAGTTCGGATGTTAGGAACCGTACAAGATATTAGCGCACAAAAAGCTACCGAAGTTGAACGTGAAGAGTTGTTAATGCGGGAAGTCCAAGCAAGAACCGAAGCAGAAACAGCGAATTTAGTCAAAGACCAGTTTCTTGCAGTTCTTTCCCACGTTAGTCGAACTGCATCATGGTACAGTACAAGTATACAGTGCTGGAGAAGGACAAGGAGCGACGTTCACAGTCATACTTGCAGCTTACCAAGTGGAGCAGGTATTTTCTGAATCTAATATTTCGACTGCTAGTAATTCTTCAACCTCATTATTAGGAGTCAAGATACTAATTGTGGACGACGAAGCAGATACACGCGAGTTATTACAATTAATACTTGAACAAAGCGGTGCCACTGGCACCATCGCATCGGGAGCAACCGAAGTATTAAATATTATTGAACAAGTACAGCCAGATATACTATTAAGTGATATCGCCATGCCGCAAACCGACGGTTATAAACTAATTCGTCAAATTCGAGAAATGGCGCCTGTACAATCAGAATATAAATGTAATCAAATTCCAGCAATAGCATTAACAGCATACGCTAGCGACTCTGATGAAGAAAAAGCGCGCGAAGCTGGTTTTCAGCTACACCTAGCAAAACCCATCAGTCCAGAAGAACTAGTAAATGCTATCACCAAGCTACTCAAAACTTAATTGTGGCACAGGCGTCCCCGCCTGTGTTGTCAATAATATATTTCCAAAGCAACACTTGCCAAAGAACAAGTAAATAATGGTACAAAATACGCCGTCGAAGCTTTTACCGATGCTTTGCGTATGGAACTGGCTGGCACAGGTCTTAAAGTAGCTGCGATTGCACCTGGTACAGTTGATACAGGTTTGTATGACCACTGGAACCAAGAAGATAAAAGCTATATTAATTCAGGAGGTGCCCTTCAAGCAGGAGACATTGCCCGCAGTGTACGGTTTATTTTAGAACAACCAGACAATGTTTTAATTCCTAGGATATTAGTTGTGCCTGCAAATCAACCTGTGTAATTTTTGGACTGCACAGGCGAAGAATGGCTGTGCTACATAGATTTGGAAACGGCTAGGTCTACAATACATTGGGGGAACTGGCGCCTTAATGCATTAAATGCGGGACATGGATTTTGGTCTTGTAGATTTTCGGGTTTACTCCAAGTAAAGGGCGCCTTTTTGGCAGCAGACATCCATAGTAAACGCTTTGCGCGTGTCATTGCGACATATAGTAAACGGTATTCTTCGGCAGTTTTGAGATATTTTGATTGTTCCCAAGCTTCGGTAACGCTGGGAATGTCTTCTTCTCCGTGGAGTGCTGCACGAATTTGCGCGCGTGCGACTTCGGAAAGTGTGTAGTTCCCCAAAAATTGTCCTTGTGGTGGTATCCAAAACTTACCTGGTATCAAGTTTTCGTGTAAAAACGGTATAAATACATAGTCCCAATCTAACCCTTTAGCTTTGTGCATGGTAATAATAGTCAGTTGTCCTGCACGGGTGTAGCGCGCTTCGATGTCTTCGGTTTCGACGGCTTCAAAACGTTCTGAACTAACAATTTCGCTTAAAAAGCCCAGCATTGAGCCCATTGAATTAGTACTAGCTATTTGCTGTGTTAGCCGTTCAGAAAGTTTATCGGCAGTTGCGAGTTCGGCTTGGTCGTAGTTGAGCGCTAAGGCAATAAAAGATATTAATTGATACAATGGTAACGCTAGCTTGGCTTGAAGTAAACTTCGACATAAACGTGCGGCTTTTTGCACGGGTTCAGCTTGTTCGGGAGCAAGTGGACCCGGATATAAAAAGTCTTCTGGTTGTGCGGCAAGAGTATTAAGGTCTTGGGTTGGGACTAATTGTCTTTTTACCAAAACATCGAGAGCAGCTTTGAGGAAATCAGGAGAGTGAGGACGGTCGCAAAATTGCAGTAAAGCTAAAATTTCAGCAGGAACGTGTGAGTGTCTATCTCGTTCGCCTGCATCATACAAAATTATATTATTGTCTTTACATACCTGAGCAAGTGCCTCAGCTAACCATTTACCTTGACGGTTTTCGCGTACTAAAATCGCAGCGCGCGTTTTAGTCGGGTCTGGGGTAAAAAGTTCAACTATACGTTTACCTAATAATTCAACAGTGTGATGAATATCACGCGGAGTGCAAATTTCTAGTCCACGTCCAACATGAGGAGGGTTTGCATCTGTTTGTGGGTCATCTGGGTCAACAGTACAAATCATTTGTGGACGGAAAGGACTGGGAAAGTTATGAGTGCTGAGTGCAGAGTGCAGAGTGGAGGAAATGGGATTTGCTTTTGCTCCATAAAAACTGTTGACCCAATTTAGTGTAAAGTTGGCGGCTTCGATAATGATACGGCTACTGCGTCCAGCACGATCCATTGTGGCGAGTTGATTGGCACCATCGCATTCTTCACAAAATTCGCGAAAGTATATAGGGTCTGCAGGAGTAAAGGTTGAATTTATTGCTTGATTTGGGTCGCCAACTCGAATTAAATTAACTACCTCTCCCCCGCTTCGCGACCCCTCCCCTCGCAGGGGAGGGGTAGGGGAGGGGTCTGTGGCGAGAATTTCTAAAAGTCGCGTTTGTAAAGGACTTGAGTCTTGCGCTTCGTCTTCAAATACGGCAAATACTTGACCTTGTTCGATACGTCGTGCATGAGGGTCATCTAAAACTCGCAATGCTGCTAAAATCATGTCGTCGTAGTCGATAAAGTCGTGCGCTTTCATTAAATTTTCGTACTGTTCGTATAACCCAGCGGCAACGTTTAATATTCTGTATTCATCGTCTATATACCTGCTCATATTTTGCAGATTCTCTATAGATATGCCAGAACTTTTGGCTTCGTGAATTACTGTTGTTGCTAATTCGGGCAATACTTCGGTTCGTAGTACTGATTGGCGCCGCAATCTTTCAGTCTCTTCGCCGTCAAATTGGACACCTTCTAGTAACCGCATGTAACGTCCAGGATTATATGCAATCCACTGTTCAACAGCGTTACGAATGAGACGATGACTTTGGTTAGGAGTAATTAAAGTTACTTCGTTAAGTTGTAAATTGGAAAGTTCGGGGTGACGATTGGCTATATTTAACGCTAGCCCATGCAGTGTGTTGACTACAAACCCAGTTTGAGGTAAAGATAATTGGTCACGCAGGTAATTACGAATTTTGATTTTAATATTTGCAGCAGCAGAACGAGTAAATGTAACGACAATTAATTGGCGCCGAGTATTGCCAAGACTAATCGCTGACTGTTCATACTGACGCGCAATCGCAATAGCTGCTGCTGCTGCCATCCCGGTTGACTTGCCGGCGCCAGGAACCGCAGAAACTGCGAGTTTACCCTCGGTCCAATCTGCCATTTGCTGCTGCCCCAAACGCAAACCATTACGAATGCTGTTAATTGCTGCATTCCTTAGCGCAAATGTATCTAGTGGCACTGAATTGGTAATATAAGCGTCTGACATATAAAATTTAGAATTTTAGATTATTAATTAATTTATGCTTGAGCGCTGGTAACTAAGCTGAATGATAAAACGGAAAGTTTATTTACATTACCAAATTTTACTAGGGGTTATTCTACTGGGCGCCTTCCTGCGGTTTTGGAATTTAGATTTTAAACCGCTATGGATGGATGAAGTAATCACCGCTATCTTTAGTTTAGGTAAAAATTACAAAGATTTACCTCTCGGTAAGGTATTTCCATTAACAAACTTAACAGAGATTTTTAGCTATCAATCAGGAAAAAGCTGTCATGATATTGCTGCCAATCTCGCTTCGCAATCTACACACCCACCATTGTTTTTCTGCACTATGTACACTTGGTTGGGGTGGTGGCAACCGTTAGGAAATTGGATAGCTGAATTGCGATTTCTACCAGCTTTATTTGGTGTGGCGACAGTTTTTGTCATTTATTGGGTAAACCGGATTGCGTTTTCACCTCAAGCTGGGTTAGCAGCAGCAGCTTGTATGGCTGTTTCTCCATTTGCTGTGTACCTTTCTCAAGAAGCGCGACATTATACTTTGCCGATGCTGTTAATTAGTTTAGCGCTGCTCTTTCTAATTAAAATTCAGCAGGATATTTTTCGTCATCAAAGAATTCGTGTTTGGGTATGGGGCTGTTGGGCAATAGCCAATAGTATTAGTCTCTACGTGCATTACTTTTGTGTTCTGGCTTTAATCGCTCAAATAGCTACGTTAGTTTCACTATTAATATGGCAAAAAGTCAGGCACCGTCAAATTTGGTTAACACTAAGTTTGTCTATCACAGGTATTGCAGTTAGTTTTGTTCCTTGGTTCATGGTAATGCTGCATCACTCCAAGCGTTCCGAAACTGGTTGGTTAGAGGCGCCTCAACATGTAGCGCCATTATACCAAACTATAATTAACTGGCTATTAATGGTGATTGCCTTTCCTGTAGAACAACAACTAATAGTCAACGCTGTTATTAGTGCTGTTTTTATGCTGTTTTGCGGATTATGGTTTGTTCGTGAAGCAATAAAAGGATTAAAACAACTTTTAAAAAATCCAGACACTCAGTTTTCTACCATAACACTATTGGGTTTTACTGCTTGTGTAGTCTTAGAATTTTTTGCCATTATTTATCTAACTCAAAAAGATATTACCGTCGTACCGCGTTATAACTTTGTATATTATCCTGGCTTTTGCACTTTATTCGCTGTGAGTTTATTAGGAAGGGGTAAAGCGTTTCCAGCGGTTTTAGTTGTTGGTATTGTTAGCTGTATATTCTTAAACTTCAATTTAGTTTTTCAAAAACCCTTCCAACCGGAACTAGTCGCGCGAAACTTTAACCAAGAACCTTCAGTTCCATTAATGGTAGTAGTGGGATACAGTGATTATCAAGATGTGGCTTTAGGATTAAGCTTTGGGTTGGCATTACAAAAACTCCAAAATAATTCTTTAACGTCTACTAATTTAGCTTTCTTTGATAAAAAACCTCATTTTCAAGCAGTTATAGATAAATTAGCACAGTTACCAATCCAGAAGGCGCCTTTGAATTTATGGGTTGTTGCTTCTGGTTTGCGAAAACGCGATTTTCCTCAACAAATAAATGTTTCTTTGCAATTGGGCTGTAATAAGGATGAGAAGCAATATTATCGCATTGGTATTCCTTACCAACTTTATCGGTGTAGAAAATTGGCAACGGATTAAAACGGATGTAACGGATGATTTTTGTTGTGTCTTAGAGGTTGTTTGAAAAGTCTAAAAATTTACATAAAACCCCTCTCCAAACCTCTCCCCCAAGCGGGGAGAGGCTTTAAAAACCCTATCTTCTCGTTCCCCTTCCCTCGTAGGGAAGGGGTTAGGGGTTAGGTTTTTGGTTAATATTGATACTTTT
>NZ_MRCD01000113.1 GCF_001904745.1 Calothrix sp. HK-06 | reverse complement strand
AGTCTTATGCAATAATCATTACGTATATTATTGTTATCAATGTTCCATCTGAAGGCACTGCTTGGAGCTGGAAGAGTTTATCTACAAAAAATAAAGTTACATATAGAAACACGGGTGCCACTTTCACACTTGTTTATGCTGCTACAAGGAACGCAAATACTTTAAAATTCAGTATTAATAATTATCCGGCGCCTTTAAACTTGAACAATGCAAGCTGTAGCAAATCTACGAATGGCACCATATCCAAATACTTAAATACGCGCGATATATAGTAGCCGAAAAGTTACGATAAAAAGGCGCCACTGGTTTAACACTACGAAAGAATTAGCCACGCGAGCTAGCACAAAAATGCCTCCCTAATGAACAAGATTTGTAAAAATAATCACTCTTAACAGGCGCCATTAATTTAACGATAAAATGTTCCACTGTAATTGTAACTCCGCTACTTGTGTGTCCCAAAGTTTGTTCCATTGAATACCAAATAGTGGTTGAGCCTGCTTACCCATAACCCATCCGGTAGCTAGAGAATCCATAAGTAATGGTGCTAATTCTAAATCTTCAACCGCTGTTTTTAACAAGTTTTTTGCGAGCATAGCGAACGAAAAACGGGAAGTAAAAAGTTGTGCCGCTACAAATGATTGCAACTTTGTTTCACCTGCCATGCTGGTGTCGGAACCAGTAACCACATGCCAAATATCGTGAGTTTCTGTTAAATGAAACATTAAGTATGTATAATCATTCTCAATGACTGGCTGTTTTATTGGCTTCAAGTTATTAGTTTTCATGTGATTGCTATACGCATACCCCAAAGTGCCTTGCCCAAGGGTATGAAGTTGCTCTAAGTCTACAGATTCTAAAACTAGACGGTTTTGAAATGCGTACTTTGCTGTTGGATGCTGCAACAGCAATTCCACCGTTTGTTTCAGGCTTTCCACATCGTTGATAGCGTTAGCAAAATTCCAAATAGCTTGAAAATCCCCGTAAGGCGCCTTTAAAATTTCTAAAAAACGCTCCAATACTTGCGTTTTCCACTGTTGGTTTATACTCGTATGAATACTCATATTAGTTAAGAATTGTAAATTACATTCACTTTGAGCGCAAAAGATATTCCCCACTTTATATATAGGTGATGAATAAGCTGTTTTATGCACTCGATGCAAT
Organism: Calothrix sp. HK-06; assembly: GCF_001904745.1. Lineage (GTDB taxonomy): Bacteria > Cyanobacteriota > Cyanobacteriia > Cyanobacteriales > Nostocaceae > Dulcicalothrix. The sequence goes on along the minus strand of NZ_MRCD01000113.1, from coordinate 27,382 downwards.
CAAAGTGCCTAGTTCTTATGTATTATTTAACATGGTGCCACTTGATAAAATATCTGTACAATTATCAGTACGTGAATACTTTAAGATGTAGTGTTAATAATTATTTGGTGCCCACTTTTAAACGAACAATGCAGGCTGTACTTGATAAACTAGCTCAAGGATACTATCGGCAACCAAATTTGTTCAACTGTTAGATAAGGTAAGGATAAAAATCGCTGTATTCTTTTTCTTCTACTTTCAAATTTGATTCCGATTGGGGCTAGTTTATGGTAGGTAAAAGATATTCCTTAAATCATTAGAAGGTAAAACTCCCAAGTTACAGCTTGCTATTGTTTCTTGAAAGGTAGCGTAACCGTAATAAAAACCTTGTAGAGACGTTACATGTAACGTCTCTACCGGGGCGGGTAATCAACCGGACATGATATGAAGCCTATAGTACATCGCTTGCGATTGGTGTAGGAGATGTGACTCCTGCAAATTTTGGTTTTGCTAGTAGAATTATCGTAATCATAGATAAGCTTGTTACCACAATCACACTTATTATATTGGGGTCGTCAAAGTTGCTTCCACCCACTAATAAGGCAGCTGCAATGTTGCGTTGAGCAGTACCTACAGCTAGTACTCGCTGTATATCCTGCTCTGAGCCTCCTAGGAAATAACCTAATCCAAAAGAGACGGTGATAAAAGCTAGGGAAGCAATTATGGCACCTGACCTAACTAAATAGATTAGATTATTAAACTGAAGTATCAGTGATATTACTAGACCAAGAATTAATGTAATGCTCGATACTTGAAGCATTATCGGTCTAATAATGTTAGCGATTGCTTCGTAACGGCTAAAAATCAGTAACCCAATCAAAAGCGGCGCCAGCATTACAAAGATTAGTGGCTTGGCAATATCCCATGCACTAACATGCACATTTTGCAATACTAGGGGCAGTACAATCGGCATGTAAATAATTGTGCCGCACATCAACAGCATCATTAGCCCTGTAGAAAACGCGATATTTCCATTTACTATTTGGGCAAGTTTAGGTAATGCTGGAGGCCCTGCTGCTACTGCTAAGATAGTGAAACCAATTTTAACGGATTCACTTAGAGGCATTATTTGCAAAAGCAAATACACAAACAAAGGTACAAGAACAAAGTTGGCTACAAGCGAGAAGATTACTAAACGAACATTGCGAAGTGGTTCTAGAATTTGCTTTACAGTTAGACTTAAGCCTGTACCAAGCATCGTAGTAACTATGAATGTAAGGAATGCTAGTTTATTAATCAATGAAAAGTTGATTAATGAATCTATAGCTAACAATGGATTATTCATAGGTTACTTAAGATTTAGAGTTACTTGCTGCAAGCTTCCTGTGAATGCAAAAGGCGCCTCATAATCTTCCACTACAGGTGTACCGTTGTCTCGACCTACATCAAAAGTTTCGTCTAATCCCCAACGGAATGCTACGGTTTTTTCAATGCGACCATGAGCAACTTCTGTATCATCAATAAATAGTTTCCCTATTCCACCTGCACCTGGTTTTCCACCGTCAAACTCAAAATCAAATCGTATTGTAGATTTTCCGTTTGGCACTTTTTCAGAAGATTGAATAATTGTACGCTCGTTACCTAAAAAGTTGTAGGCGTAACTTGGCTTGCCATCATCTAAAAAGAAACTCCAACCAGCAAAACGTCCACCTTGTCTAACAAGCACACCCTCTGTATCATCGTCCAGAGCCTCAATGTTTGCTGTAATGCTAAAAGACTTGTTTTTGAGGTCAGGAGCGCTACCTTCGGGAACTCTTACAGTACCTGGATAATACGTAAACTTTGTGCGTCCAGCGCTTAAAGTAGGACGGATACCAACATCAAACCGCGTTAATAGACGGTCATCTAAAGGTAATACATTATACTTGCGCGCTTGCGCTAGAAACAGGTTTTGCAGTTGTTTGAGTTTATCAGGTTCCTTGGCAGCAAGGTCATTTGCTTCGCTAAAATCTTCATCAATGTTATAGAGTTCCCACTTATCTTGGTCAAAGTCTGAGCCTGTTGAACGTTCCCACGGTAAACGAGGATGACGAGCAGCCGCGACCCAGCCCTTATTATAAATCGCGCGGTTTCCTAACATCTCGAAATATTGTGTTTGGCGCCTTGAAGGTACATCGGGGTTATCGAAGGTGTAAGCTAGACTAGTGCCTTCGATAGGTTGTTGCTCTACACCGTTAACACTGGTAGGCTCAGTAATTCCAGTAACTCTATAAATAGTGGGAGCAATATCAATTACATGATGGAATTGGCTGCGAATTCCACCTCGGTCTTTGATGCGGTCACCCCAAGCAATTACTAAAGGGTTACGAGTTCCACCAAAGTGAGAAGCAATTTGCTTTGTCCATTGGAAAGGTGTAGTTCCTGCCCATGCCCATTCTGCTGGATAATGATTAAAGGTTTTGGGACTTCCTAAGTCATCGTATGAAGCGAATAATTGTTCAAGGGTTTCACTCACACCATTAAAGACTTTTATTTCACTAACGGTTCCAGTTAATCCACCTTCTGCACTGGCGCCATTGTCCCCTACTATATATATGACTAAGGTATTGTCTAATTCGCCCAATTTGTCAACTGCATTTATTAACCTTCCCACTTCCGCATCGGTATGTGCTAGGAATCCAGCAAACACCTCCATCATGTGGGCATAAAGTTTTTGCTCGTTTTTTGGAATAGAATCCCATGCAGGAAGTTCTTTAGGACGAGGAGTTAGTTCGGCAGAAGCGGGAATTACACCTAGTTCTTTCTGTCGTGCAAAGGTTTCTGACCGCAATTTATCCCACCCTTGGTCAAACTTACCCTTGTATTTTTCAATCCACTCTTTAGGTGCATGGTGGGGAGCATGAGTGGCGCCAGTAGCAAGGTAAGTAAAGAACGGTTTATCTGGAGCAACTGATTGTTGCGACTGAATCCAAGCAATGGCATGGTCTACTAAGTCAGGAGTTAGGTGATAATTAGAATTATTAGTTGGTTTGTCAACACGCTTAGTATTTTCAACTAAAGCGGGGTTCCATTGATTTGTGTCACCACCAAGAAAGCCATAGAAATACTCAAAACCTTCATTCGTTGGCCAACGGTCGAACGGGCCGACAAAACTAGTTTCATTGTCTGGTGTATTATGCCACTTACCAAATGCAGCAGTACTGTAACCATTTTGACGCAATACTTCAGCAACCGTAGCAGCACTCTTTGGTAAAATTGCTGTATAACCAGGAAAGCCTGTGGCTAACTCTTCAACTACACCTGTACTTACTGAGTGATGGTTGCGCCCAGTTAACAACGCCGCGCGCGTAGGTGAACAAAGTGCTGTCGTATGAAATTGGTTGTAGCGCAAACCACGTTCAGCTAAACGAGTCAAATTAGGGGTGTCTACTGGGCCACCAAAGGTGCTTGCTTGTCCAAACCCAACATCATCAAGCAAAATTAGTAGGACATTTGGAGCATTTGCTGGTGCAGTAATTGGTTGTGGAAAATCTGGTTTAGAGTCTTTGTAAGTAATACCTATTTTGCCTTTGAAGGGCGGTTGTGGAGCAGGTAGGACTTGGGATGTTACAGCAAGAGCAGGCGCCGTAAAGATATTAGTGAAGAGCAGTACTGTGGTCATTAAGCAGAGAATTGCTCTTTTGAAATGAAATTGTGGCATAGATGTACATGATCTCGATTTAATTTTTAGCTGAACCTAACCCCCCGACCCCCTTCCCTATGAGGGAAGGGAGAGCAATTGTACTCCCTCTCCTTGTAGGAGAGGGGTTGGGGGAGAGGTTTTCAAGTTTAAATTTTTTACCAAGCGAAACCCAATATGACTTGTTCCAGTATCAGCAGCTTGAGATTCCCGTGCGGTTGGACGATAACGACTGCAATAGTTTGGCGCACACAAATAAGAACCTCCTTTAATAACGTGTAAAGCTTTCTCAAACGGTTTATTCGGGTCAAAACTGTCATCGTGTCCTGGACCTGTGGGGTTGAGACGATGAGCTTTGTTTACGTGTCCCGAAGCAAACCAATCGCTTGTCCATTCCCAAACATTACCAGTCATGTCATAAAGACCATACTTATTTGCAGGAAAAGAACCTACAGGCGCCATACCAACATATCCATCTGCTTTCGTATTAAAAAACGGAAAGATTCCCTGCCAGGTATTAGCGCGCGTTGGTGAATACAGATTGCCCCACGTATATAACGCACCATCCAATCCACCACGAGATGCATATTCCCATTGGGTTTCGGTAGGAAGTGATTTTCCTGCCCACTTGGCATAAGCGACAGCATCTTCGTAAGCAATGTGAACGACAGGGTAATTTTCTTTGTTGGTAATTGTGCTACCAGAACCAAAAGGATGCTGCCAGTTGGCGCCAGGAACCCACTGCCACCAACTTAAAAACGACACTTGCTTGACGGATTGTGGCATTTGAAAAACCAGAGAACCAGGTAATAGCTCCTCATCCAACAAAGCAAATTGCTGTTTCGACAATGGTCGCTCGGCAACCGTTATATATCCCGTCGCCTTGACAAATTTCGCAAACTGGGCATTTGTGACCTCATACCGATCCATACAGAAACTGCTAACAGAAACATCAGATGCTGAAAGTTCTTCCACATAACCGGAATTATCCGACCCGATAGAAAAAAAACCACCTGGAATTAACGCCATTCCTTGAGGACAAACGCTTTCTGCAAATGCTGCATTTGTAAGACTTATCGTCATTGCGAATATAACTAAGTTGAATAAAACAGCAATCACAAGTCTCTGGATAAGCAATATCATTTTTGCCCTAGCGCCCTTGGTTATTCAAAATGCCTAATCATACAAATACTACTGTATATCTATCAATATACAGTACTTAATAAGATTTTTGACTTTTATTCAAGTAATGATAAGAGGTCAGCAGTGTATATAAATTTTTTGTGAAGATAGAAAAATATTGGTTAACACGATATATTAGCAATGGCGGTCTTATGAGTAACTCACAACTTGGATTAATAATTATAACTAATAGCTATTTGAGGTTTCAATTAGGAAAAGTATAAAATTAGACATTACCTAAGTAATAGCTAAATTTTTGAATGTTATATAAATATCAAAATTCAAAAATAGTATTTAGTATCTTTAAACATTTAATAATAAACAAAGACATTTCAAGACTAATTGATTTAAATGATTCTAAATTATAGCCTTAAATGATTGAACTGATATTGACTTATAAAAATCTTAAGTAATAATATATACATAAGTTTAATAGTATAATTCTTGCTGTCTGTTGAATTTTTGTGAAATTTATACTCAGACAAGACAGACTTATTACTTGTTAACTAGGTATAGATTGCTACTTGAGTTAGCAATCGTATGGCTAATTACTTTGCTCAAATGAAACGAGGAAGTTTAGTCAGATAAAAGTAAAAGTTTTTCTTTTTTCCATAAAACCAGGTAAATCAACAAACAGGAGAATATAAATGTCAGCAGTAACAGAACCAACTCTACAACAAGGTTCCTCTGGTGAACCAGTTAGAGAAGTGCAAAGGCTACTAAATAAACTAAATTATGCTCCAGGTCAAACTGATGGTATCTTTGGTTCTCAGACAACAGAAGCAGTGAAAGCTTTTCAGAAGGCTTCATCTCTGACAGCAGATGGTATTGTGGGACAGAGAACTTGGCAAGCATTGTTCAACCAAACTTCTGATGATTCTAACTCCAATCGTCCAACGCTACAAAGAGGTAGTACAGGTAAAGCTGTCAGAGATTTACAGTCTGCATTAAAGGCTTCTGGAGATTATAGTGGTCAGGTTGACGGCGATTTCGGTTCTGGTACTGAAGCTGCTGTTAAGAGTTTCCAAAGACGAGTCGGTTTAGCAACTGATGGAATTGTAGGTAATAATACCTGGAATAAAGTTGAGCAAATCGCTGCTTAATAATTTCGGCGCCAATTCAAGATCAGTTTTGTGGTATTGAAATCAAAAAACACGGATAAATACATTATCCGTTTTTTTGCGTTTTCGGTGGGTAGTAGTTTATCTTATGATGATTTGATTGAGGATATTTTAAAAACATTTGTTTCTTAAAACATGTAGAAGAGTTTAAGGTTTGCCAATCCGAATATTATTTTCTTCAAATGCTTGCCGTACTAGTAGACGGAACTCTCGTCCAACGCTCCACTGTTCCATAGGTGCTGTTTTAATCCAGACACGTACCAACATTCCGATGTGGGAGATGTCGTCAATCCCTAGCACTTCGGGTGGTTCTAGTAAGCGTGCGCGCCATTCTGGTTTACTATAAAACTGCTGCGACACTTTCCTTAAAACATCAAGAACCTGTTTGGGGTCGCTTTCATAGGCAACTATGATGGAAAAGTCTACCCGTGACCAAAGACGAGTTAAATTACAGACATTAACGATATTGCTATTTGGAATAGTGATTAATTGACCTTCGGCATTTCGTAATTGAGTGACGCGTAGGTTAAGATTTTCCACTAATCCGCTTTTATCACCAATTTGAATTACATCTCCTACTGCAAATTGATCCTCCATCAAAATCAAGCAACCATTAACTAGGTCTTTAATCAGATTTTGAGAACCAAGAGAAATTGCAATACCGATGACAGCACCTCCTGCCAAAATTGAATTAGTAGGTACATCAAATAATCCAAGAGACCATAAGATACCTAATGTGATAAAAACAACAGTGGCTAACCCTTTTAATGCTCCAGAAACTGTTGCAGTTCTTAAGGTAATTCGTTGGGTTTCACTTAGTGATAAAGAGGGATGAATTACCCAGGCACGGATAAGACTATCGATTAAGCTTTTACTTATCTTAATAGCAAGACTGATAAAAAACCAAAGAGTGAGTAGCGCAAGGGGAGTAGCTATAGCATATGTTGACCATCTCATCAGGAAAGGAACGTGATATATGATGATGGTAATCCCAACGTACCACATGAGAATAAATGTCCAGAATACTAGCCATAAGAGAAAGGAGTATATTCCTTGTTGGCGCTCAATATTGAACTTTTTGTGTATGATGGCTAAAAGCCTTGATTTATAGCGAGCGATTACTTCTGCTTCTTCTTCGCTGAACTGTGTCGGTTGAGTATCAGTTATTACTTCTTCAGTTCCCTTAATAGCTGTCTGTTCTACCGTATTTATGGGTTCTTGATGATAAGTTTGTAATAATTTTTGTTTTTTAACCAGAATCCGTCGTAAAAACCAAAGTATACCACTGCCTAACAGCAATCCAAGAATGATTTGCAGGGCTTCTCCAGTGCGTTTAAGTAAAACTTTACTAGTAAAGAGTTTATCAATACGCTCTACTTCTGTTTGTAGTTCTTTTCGCCATTCCTCTGCTAGTATTTCTACAGGCTTACCATAATAGTCAGCATCTGGCTCTGTTACTGTCAGCAGTCGTAATGGGCGTGCCGTTTTATCATCCTGAAGCTGTAGGATGGGATGATTATTAAGGGTTGTAATGGAAATGATAGCATTTTGATTAGTGTAAATAGCTCGTTTAGTCACTCGCTGTAATCTTTGGCTAATTTCTTCGGCACGTACCTCTACCGGAAGACTTTTCTCTGGTGGATTTTCGCGATTAAAAATCGTGGGAGAAACAACCTCAAACAAGAATTTTCTATCTAAAGGTGAATATACGTTTGCAACCTCATATTCTCCTATACGAGTAACATTGCTAGGTGGTTTGCGCGGATCATTACGAGCTGCGGTAGGTAATGAAGGTAGTTGACTGTGAGCGATGGTGGCACAGCCAACTACCAGCACGATTGTCACCAGACTGCTCAATACAAACCGTATTATCGTTAGACGGAGAAATCGATTAAATAAGAACATAAATACTTAGCTGCTCTTAGATGAGCATACTTCTGCCTTATTAACGATTATAAGGAGCAGTGTCCCAGTAAACGTAAATTGACTCTTTTGCTAATCGATAAATTTGACCTTTCTTTCCTAATCCAGCTTGACGATAAGCTCTTTTCCCGTTTTGATCAAGATAATTTCCCGGTTGCTTGCCTACAGGTCGCAGTTCATAACTAACTCCATCTTTTCGTTCAATCCTGATAAATCCTTGACGCTGAGAAAATTTGCAAAGTCCTGAAGAAGATACCCGATCTTTTCCTTTAGGATAGATATCACAACGGGCATTAACTGTATCTGCTTTAACTGGCAAGGCGGTAGCAATTGATGCTACAAAAAAAATAGTGGCTATCAACCGAGTCTGAAATTTCATAGTTGTTTAAAGTCCTTAAATTAAGCTATAATGCTCCTTCACTGGTCGTAGAAAATATGTAGTTGTAATATTCCGTCCCAGTTTTTTTGTTAATTACAACTATACGACTAGTTTTACGGTTATATATCACACGAACTTGCCTATCCTCAGCGATAAAGGTACTACCTTTGGTTCTCCGAAGTGTACCCTTAAAATTAAATTCTCCTTCTTTAATCGTAATAAAAAACTGATTAGAGTTTTTCCGCGTCAAGCGGGTAACGGGAGTTATTTTCTTTTGAGCAATTAGCAGAGACTGAGGATTAATAATGTCTGCTTTTACTGGCAAGGCAGTAGCAATTGATGCTAAAGAAAGAATAGTTACGAACACTGATGTTGAAAGCTTCATAATTTTTCCTCAGTTAATAATTTGAATTTGATATTGAAAATTGGTCAAACTGAATTATTCCGTAAGCACACCAGTTCATGTAAAATCTAATCTTTGTAGAGACGCTTCGGTTCAAAAGCGCCTCTACGCAGATATTTTTTTTACAATTTATATAGGAATGCTACAGCAGCACTTATTAAGGTGAGGTCAGAAAGTTATATTCACACTCCTAGCGCAATTCTGGTTTGTGGTCCAACTTTACCATCAACTAATAAACCATTATTAATTTGGAAGTTACGCACCGCGCGTTCTGTTACCGGACCGTAATATCCAGTTTGCGATACTCCCAGACTACGTTGAACTTGGCTAACTGTAATGCCTGTTGAACCTGGACTTAATATTATTGGGCCTCCAACACCAAGTCCAGAAGAATTTCCTCTTCTTGGACTAAGAGTGACAAATCTGCTTGCGACATAATAACCTGAACTTAGTTGAGAAAAACCGTTTCCGGCATATCTAGCAACTGATACTCGCAAACCATTTGGCAAACATCCAGTGACTCCTGAATATACACTCGGTTGAGTACGTGCCCGCAAGCAATTTCCACTAGTGCGAACATATCCTCTAGTTGCTGCTTGCGCTTCTCCAAACGTTGCGAACACAAGACCAAGGCTTGCTAGTGCCAAGCTTGTAGATTTAAACACGTTCTGATTAAAAAGCTTTTGAAAGTTAAATTGTATTTCGGGAAGTCCTAATTCTGGCTCTGCTGTTTCATTCGCATCAAACATTGAACAATAAGCTAGATATTCCACCTTGATCTCCTAGTATTAATTATTGTTTCAAGCCAAATAAGTAGAGGTTATTCTGAATGAGAAAAATTAAAAGGATTTAATTTACTTTTGATTTTTATCAAGTCAAAACTAGTCTAATTTGATGTGTTTTTGGTTACAAAAGTATTCTAAAGTGTTTTTACTTTTAACAATATTAAGAAAAACTAAAATTAGTAATATTTTTCCGGATAAAGATTCGACTTATTTCTAAGTTTTAAGGGGGAGGTTCAAATTTAAATTGACCCCCTGTGCCAAAAAATGACTTCATTAATAAAAATATTAGGCTCTTAGGCTGGGTGTGTTAGGCATTGTCGTTACACATTATTGGCAGTTTTTCTGCGACGAACGGCCGTGAGCGTCAATGGTGTCATCCCCGATCTACTGGGCTGATGCGGGTGGTAGGATAAACTTGGGCTTCAGTGCTTGAGTACAGCTTGTATTGGGTGCGATCTCTGGACGATCGAGAAAAGCCATCCCAACAGCTTTACCACACGGCGTTAGAGACACTCCATGTCCTAAGCTGGGAAACTCCACATAGGTGCCACTGGTTAACCATGCCATCGCTCGAATGCCGCGATCGGTTGTGGTTTGAGCATCGTAGCGCCCTTGCATCACCAGCGTGGGAATGCTAATCTTCTGCACTTGATGCTCACTTGGTTCAGCCGGTTTAACGGGCCAGTGTTTACAGATTGCTACTTGCTCGTTCATCTCTGATCGGGACGGTTGCGCTAACAGCGGCAGTGGCAGACTACGATAAACGGCATCGGCATCGGTTTGGGAAAACCAAGATACCTGCTCACGACAATCAAAACTGTAGTGCATGCCTGCGGTACTCGTCGCATCGATGTCATTCACCTGGTTGATCAGAGATGAGAGCAGTTGATAAATGTAGCGAATTTCCGCCTCCGGCATCGCCTGCAACGCTGCACTCAAGGATTGTGCCGTCTTGGCTGGAAACGTTTCAGTGGTGAAGGTCATCAGCGTAGCACGATCGCGCATCCGCCCAGATTCATAGCCCACCCCAAACAAATTGGCGATCGCCAGATCTTGTTTAGCTTTTGGCAACGTTTTAATTTGCTCTTGCACCCGGATAACCCATTGGACTGATGGACGTTTCCGTTGAGCGGTGGTTGCCTTTGCGTTTAAAAGTTCTTGAGCTTTAATTTCAAAATCAGTCGCCAGTTTCCGGTAATAGGCTACTAGCTGGACACTTTCGGGTTTAGAATCTGCTTTGAAGAGTTTTTTAGAGAGGGCTTGTTCATAAGTGGTTGTGATGCCCCGCCCTAGTTCGGATATCATCAGTGGTAGGTAAGCCGCGAAACTGGGTTGCGTGTTCAGCCAGTCGGGAACTTTATCCGCAAAGCTCTTGAGCGTAATGCTGGTTTCAGCCGCCGCTGCCACTTCATCCTTGGCAGTTGAGGTAGCCACTTTAGGCAAAGGAATGGGCTGTTTAACCAGTTTCTCCAACAGAGCATTGAGACGGGCTTGCAAATTGGGGTACGCCCGGTTACAGGCGGCATCCGCTTCACAGTCTTTCAGCAGATTCGCCATAGGTGTTACCACCCGTCGCACTCCCTCAGTATATTTGTTGACACTGGGTGTCGCAGTGGAGTCCAATACCACACTCCGCACCACGCTGGGGTGGCTGCGCGCGATCGCCATAGCCAGATAGGTGCCGTAGGAAATCCCATACAGATTAATTTGTTTGTAGCCCAAGGCAGCGGCTAGATTCACGGTATCGCGGGCACTGTTAGGGGTGTTGAACTGGCTCAAGTCAAAGCCATGTCTCTGAAGCAGTTGAGCACAGAGGGCATACTTGGCGATCGTCAGATCGTCTGTGAGTGGATCGTCATCCGCTATCTTTTTCACATATTGGTCAAATTTGCTGCCCATTTCATCCAGGGCAAACGCGGTGGGCGCACACCCGAGTTGAGATGAAAACTGGGTTCCTCGCTGGTCAAAAAATACCACGTCACGGGTCTGACGGTGAGGGGCAAAAATCAACCTACTGTAGGCATCTAAATGCCCTATGGTGCTGCCCCCTGGTCCTCCCTCCAAGTAAAAGACCGGATCGGGTAAGGGGGACAGGCTTTTGCTGTAGAAGCGGGCGTAGGAGATTTCAACTTGGCGACCATTGGGCTGATCGTAATTTTCGGGCACGACCAGAACGCCGCAGGTTACTGTTTCTCCTTCCGTTTCAGCGGGCAGAACCGCTGGGCAGGGAACTGTTTTGGTGCGGTAAGGCGTGACTCTGGGTCGAGTCTGGGCGATCGCAGGTTCGGGTTTTATCGCTGTCTGGATCAATTTAGCAAAGGCGACGGACGAGAAGGCTCCGGTCAAAATTAGCAGCGCTTTGAAGGGGGACATTATTTTATACTTCGACGATTTTTAACAATAATAATCAATTGGCGATTTGATTGAGGCTATTTTAAAAACATTTATTTCATGAAGATAAATCACTGTTTAGATTTAGGAAATTGCAACTTTGGGTAACAAAAAACTTAAACCCCTTGTTTGTTTGAATGGAGAAGTGTTTTATCATCTCGTAAGCGCAATAGTTCATTTCGCCAAGATAAGACGACTGGATCGGTTTCTACAACCTGACCTTTTTGCTTAACTAGCCATTTGCGAATGGCTAGTTCATTTTGTGCCTGGACAATTGCTGCTCTTGTGCGTCGATTTGTGTCTTGATTTATGTTTTGAATGCGGCGAGTTCTGAAAATGCGATCACTCTTTACTGCCTCATATTCTTCTTTTGTAATCACAGGTTCTACCTCCGAAGCCAATTCTTCGCAAATCACTTGCCGCTCCCATATGCCACTTTGCCAAAGCATGACAACGGTTACCAACACAAACGGGAGAAACATAATCGGTTTTACCAAGCCGTGATGGATAAAGGCTTGCAGAGGCGGTGTATCTCCCAACTTCAACTTGGCCAAGTGCGCGTCTGTATCCTTTGCAGTCGCAAAGCCAAGGAGGAATATCAACAACCCCAAGCCATTTTGATATAAGTGACCCGAAAAGCCCATCAGCCAACCAATTATAGGTGCCGTGTATCGCAGCCAAACGCGCATCGTTTGCCGCGCTAGCCCCAGTCCCAATCCAAACATCCCAGTGAAAAGCGGATGGCCAATAAATCCAAGTGGGGCATAGCGTGCGATTAATTGACCGCCCCACGGAGCGATCCCATTATCGACATAGCCAGCCAAGACGTATGTGGCTGCCTCAATAAAGTTGAACCCGATGCCAACTAAGGCGCCGTAGATAAATCCATCCCGCACGTTGTCAAACTCTGATTGCAGCAACCAAAACAGCAGCAGCACACCGATACCTTTTGTGGTTTCTTCTACAATGGGACCAGCCAAGGGTGCGCCGATAATCATTACTCCATTGGAACCAAAAAACTGTTGAATATCAGGGTGCAGCGTGAGAAACTGTTTAACATACCCAAGAATTAGGGCGTTAATGGGTTGGGCTATTCCTGTAGCAATCAATGCTCCCCAAAGAAAGGTTAGTACATAAAGCCAAGTACACTCTCGTTCGCGACGATCAAGAAACCGCAGGATTGCGATCGGAATTATAGATAGTAAACCCGACCAGAACAGTGCCAGAAAAAAGACGCGCAACTGATCGAGCGAGCGCGAAGTCAGCAAATTTTTTACGAGAATACTTGTGGTGATGGTAGTCATCACCACAAGTATAATCACAGCAAATTTCGCAACTTTCGGACGACTCAGCGGTGAACCATACAGTACTCTAAATTGTGCATTTAATGACATAGGTGCATTATGATTGATGATTATGGAGTGTTACATAGATTTAACGCTTTTCATCGACTTGCACCCGAACCTTATCGCGTGGACAGCGCCAACTCACAGAACCACCCCCAACAAACCTACAGCCTTGGGCTTGCATTGCATCCCATGAAACATCATTTGGTTTGTAGAATCGCCAACGACCTTGATCATCAGGCCCCGACTCAGCTCTCAGTTCACGTGTAGAGCCTCCGTAGTTATAATTAGGAACATTAGAATTATTTACTTGTACCCGAATCTTCTGGTTACGACAGCGCCAACTTGCATCACCAGCGTGAACATTGGTGCAACCTTGGGCTTGCATTGCGTCTTCTGAAACATCATTTGGTTTGTAAAATCGCCAACGACCTTGATTATCAGGTCCCGACTCGGCTCTGAGTTCACGTGTAGAGCCTCCGTAGTTATAATTAGGACTATTGGGACGATTCGGATCATTTACTTGTACCCGAATCTTCTGGTTACGACAGCGCCAACTTGCATAACCAGCGTGAACATCGGTGCAACCTTGGGCTTGCATTGCGTCTTCTGAAACATCATATGGTCTGTAGAATCGCCAACGACCTTGGTCATCAGGTCCCGACTCGGCTCTGAGTTCACGTGTAGAGCCTCCGTAGTTATAATTAGGACGATTAGGATTAAAATTATTCACTTGTACCCGAATCTTCCGGTTACGACAGCGCCAACTTGCATCACCAGCGTGAACATTGGTACAACCTTGGGCTTGCATTGCGTCATCTGAAACATTACTAGGCTGGTAAAATCGCCAACGACCTTTATCATCTGGTCCCGACTCAGCTCTCAGTTCAATCGTATCGCCTCTTTGTGCAATTACCAAAGGAGGAGTAGTGAGTTTAACTTTTTGCGCTAATACTGAAGAATCTTCTGCCTTAATGGAAACTATACTCAAGAAAATACCGCAAACGGCAAAAGTCATAAATCGAGACAATCGACTTATTTTGATTACATCCAACATAAGCTCCTCTACTTGTTTTAATTATTACACAGATGCACATAAGAGAAAGGCTAGTAGATATGGCGCCCTTTGAGTTTATATAATATAGACCAAACAATGTCATCAGAACCAGTTCTGCTAAGGTTGACATTTGGAAGCTAAAGCTGCTTTCGCTATCCAAACTTTATTGCCATCGTTATCAGTTGCTTCTACATATTCAAAGTTACTACCAGGAATATTGGTTGTACGGGAACAGTTAACTTTGAGCTTCTGTCCTTGTTTCACAGGAAGTTGAATACTTCGATTGTTTTGAAAAAACGTCCAAGTCCCGTAAGTTACTGTATCATTCCGAATCGAAGAGCTTTGTTTTTGCCCAGCTGTTTGAGCAGAAGAACTTATTACATTTTCCGTTATCGGTTGTTCCCCATCAGTACCAATGATAAATTTTCTGGAATCAATGATGTAGTTACGCTGACCATTAGTTCCAGAATACTTATTGCCTTCACGGGTTGCTGGTACTCTGGTATACCCCGAACCATCGTAATAAGTGATAACCATTTGAAAATTTGCTTCACCAGGACAAATTGTTACTAAGTGCTTTGGGGTTTTAAACTTGGCTTCCGGTGTTTGTTCTCCACAGACACTCGCTGCTTTTGTTTCTGGCGCCATTAATGCGCCTGCAATTAATATAGTAGATAGTACAGATGGCAAAAATATGTTTGCTCTCATAATTACCCTTACGCTAAAACGAATCAAAGCCACTATTAGCAGTAAATGTCTCATGTTTTACTATTCACCTCAAGTACAGATAAATCAGTTAAGCACTCTCTAGTCTGAATAAGTACAAGTACTCTAATATTTTTTTTAATACTCTTGTTCTAAATAGCGTGGAATCCTTGGCTATCATGATATTACAGAATTTTATGCAAATAACTACATTGACAAAACGCTTTATGACTAGTTATGATTTAAAATATTCTTAATATTTAATTTAGTATTTAATCAAAAAATAATATTTATATCAGTTAAGGTAAGATATTATTTTTAATAAGGTTTTTTATAAAAAATTAATAATTTATTCAGATATGGCACAATACAATAGTGCATCAAAAAGAAAACGGGGAGTAGTTTTAACTGTTGCTGGATTGAAGAAATTTCAATCTGCAATTTTAGAAGAAGAGAGAAGAGAAAGAGGAGGAAGACGCTTTACACAAGCAGAACTAAGTGAGCGTATTGGGGTTTCTACCCCAACTATAAGTCGTTTATGGTCTTTAAATTGTAGGGTGGATCCGCGTACTTTACGTATGTGTTTTAGTACTTTTAATTTGCGGTTGGATAAGGGAGATTATACCCTTTTTAACGACGGTGATGTTAATGATATAAATTATTCAGAAGAAGTAATCGATGGAGATTTTCCAGAAGACGAATGTAATGCAGATTTATTTTCAGCTAAAGTAGAACCTCAAATCGTTTCTACAGTTGTTAGTGAAGATAAAATTTTTAATGCAATTATATTGAGAGAAAAGGCTGATAAAGTAACTGTAACCATACAAAAAGTAGCTGATGAACTATCACTTAATCATCACTCTGAAGGTAAAATTGATAACTATTGTAGATACCCTTGTGGTCCTTTATCTTTAGATTCTGAATTATATATTCCTCGACCTCCAATGGAAGAACTAGCATATAAAGAAATTATGCAACCAGGATGTGTGATTCGGATTCAAGGTTGTCAAGAGATGGGTAAAACTTCTTTGATGTTAAGGATTTTAGCTTATGCTAAAATGTTAAATTATGAAACTGTCAAACTTGATATTAATCAAGTTGATACAAAAGTTATACAAAAGCCTGAATTATTTATGCAATGGTTCATCGCCAGTATTTATTATAAACTAGGATTAGAATATGACTCAGAAAAATACTGGAATGGAGAAATTGGTAATAAACTAAGTTGCACTCTTTACATGAAAGAGTGTTTACTTACACATCTAGAACAACCTTTATTATTGGTATTGGATAATGTTCACCATATTTTTGAATTTTCTGATTCAGCCAAGGAATTTTTACCTTTATTACGTTCATGGCAAGAAGAAGCGCAACAAGAAGAAATATGGCATAAACTCAGAATGTTGATTGTTTATTCGACTGAGGTCTATATTCCTCTTAATATTAATCAATCCCCTTTTAATATTGGATTACCATTAAAATTATCAAGATTCAATACTGAGCAAGTAATTGAATTAGCAAAACGCTATGGCATTGATTGGAGAGGAAATAATCAAGCGCAACAATTAATGAAATTGGTAGGAGGGCACCCAGCGCTAGTTAATTTGACTCTTTATTACATTTGTTGCAAAGAATTAACATTAGAGGAGATTTGCAAAACAGCAATTACACCCATAAGTATTTATCGCCAACATTTGCAAAGTTTATTGAGTGGATTAAAACAAAATTCACAATTATTATATATTTTCACAAAGATTTTAGAAAAAGATGATAATATTCATCTAGATCTACTTACTGCCTATAAATTAGAAAGTATAGGGTTAATTCAATTACAGCAACAAAAATGGCAGATTAGTTGTCAACTGTATGAAGATTTCTTTGGAAAGTATCTTACGGAAAACATTTCTTAATAAAGTCTTGGTGTCTAAGGATTCTATGATCAGCCTTTAACAAGTAAATTCAATATTTATTTTACTAAGAAACTTTGATGCCAAAAGCATTTTGGCACTCATGCTTTTGGCGAAGATATTCCATTAGGAAAGACTAGTAGAGATAGATGGCGCCCTTTGGGTCTATATAAATAGAACGTGTTATACCATAAGTTGCTGGCTTGGCTCTGACGGTGACAATTAGTTCATTATTTACAACCTTGATTTGAGTGCGTAAATTCATTTCTTTGACATCCGTGTATACCGTCAAATCTACTGGTGGTGGTAGATAGCTAGTATGGAGTGTACCAAAGGTAACAGACTTTTGAGGCGGTACGTTATGTTCGCGTGATGTTGGTTCTGCTAGTACAACCAGGATGCTAACATTAGACTGATTCACAACACGAATTTGGATGGGCTTGTTAGGATTAATGTTAGCAATTGACTCCCGTCTATCGTTTCGTTGTTGTGGTGCTTGTTGAACCGACTCACTTTGTTGAGCAGTAGTGAATTCGGGTTGGGCTGTTACACCCATTGCTATTAATCCCACTAAAAATACAATTCTTAATTTCATTAACGATTGTCTCCGAAGCAAGTTTTTTGAAATTTCTCAATTATTGAGAACAAATATTTTATTGTCTCTTCTAATCAAAATTACTAATGAGAATTAATTTTCCATATTTCACTATTTACGTCAAGTAAAAATAAATCAGTTAAGCGCTCTCTAACCTTATTTACTAGAAATACTCTCTAGTAATTACAAAATCGCTAGTTATCCTCATATAAAAAATTATGTTGCTAGTTAATTGACAAAACGCCTTTATTCGTATAAAATATTTAAATTGCAAAATTCTACCTTACAGTGCCAATAATTTTGAGTTAGCTTCTTAACAATGACGGGAGATTCGTTTCGATACAAAGTCGGCGGATGCCTTCAGGCGGATGCACCCAATTATGTAGTGAGACAAGCCGACCGACAGCTTTACAACGCACTTCGGGCAGGAGAGTTTTGCTATGTGTTTAATGCGCGACAGATGGGTAAATCATCGTTACTGGTGCGAGTGAAGCGACAACTTCAACAGGATGGGGCACAGTGCGCGTATTTGGATATGACTCGATTGGGTAGCGATGACATCACGCGCGATCAATGGTATCGCGGCATTATAATCAGCCTGTATCATAGTTTTCAGCTACCTATTACTGTGAGTTATCGAGACTGGTTTGCTACCCATGCAGGCATATCCTTGGTTCAGTGTTTGACGGTATTTGTAGAAGAAGTTTTATTCGTGCAATTTCCTGAGACACCAATCTACATTTTTATTGACGAAATTGATAGTCTATTAAATCTAAAATTTTCCACTGACGATTTTTTCGCGTGGATTCGAGCTTGTTATAACCAACGAGCGCATAATATTTGTTATCAACGCTTGAATATTGCCCTATTTGGTGTGACAACGCCCTCCGATTTAATTACTAATAAGCAACGTACACCTTTTAATATCGGTCATGCAATCCAGTTAGATGGGTTTACTTTTGCAGAAGCCGCACCTTTGGCAGCAGGACTCAAGGCTGTGGTAGAAAACCCTATTATCACGCTTCAGGCTATCCTTCATTGGACGGAAGGACAACCTTTTCTCACCCAAAAAATCTGTCAGCTTGTGGTTTATGTCGCTGAAAAAGCGGAAAGGTCATCACTTAAGATTTCTTCCGATATAGAAATGTTGTCGATAGATGAGTTTGTCAGAGCTTATGTACTAGATAACTGGGAAATTCACGATGAACCAGTGCATCTGCGAACCATTCGGGATCGCTTGTTCTGGAATGAAAGCCGCACCGGACGATTGCTGGGTATTTATCAGCAACTCTTGCAGGGAGAATTGGTTTCCTTGGACGACAGTCGAGAGCAAATTGAATTATTGCTGTCAGGATTAGTCATACGGCAAAGCGATCACTTGGCAATTAAAAATCGGATTTATCAGCATGTTTTCAATCTGGATTGGGTAAACCACAAATTAAACCGTTTACGTCCCTATGCAGTTGCAATTAATGCTTGGGTTGCTTCCCAACGTAGAGATACATCCAAACTATTATGGGGAAAATCTCTGTTGGAAGCACAACAGTGGGCGCAGAATAAAAGCCTTAGCGATTTAGACTACCAGTTTCTTGCTGCCAGTCAGGATGCAGAACGGCAGGTAATCCAGCAGCAACTTGAAGTACAGCAGGAAAGTGAACGATTCTTTCGGCAGCTGGCAGAAGCAATGCCCCAGGTCATGTGGATTGTCGAGCCAGATGGTACGCTATCTTATACTAACCAGCAAGGAAATACCTTTTTAGGGCAAACGCTATCTGAGGTAACGGACTGGAAACGGCTGGATTTAATTCATCCCGATGATCGCTCTACTAGCCTCGCTGCCTGGGCACATTCGCTCTCGACGGGGGAAACCTACGAAGCGCAACTGAGAATGCGAGATAACGAGGGAAACTATCGCTGGTTTCTCAATCGTGCGATTCCTATGCGGGATGTTAACAATCAGGTAATCAAATGGTTTGGCACTAGCACAGACCTGGATAACCTGAAACGCGAAGAAGAAGTTCGGCGCCTGCAAGAAGTTGAGAAGCGGCTTCGACAAGAACAGCGCGCGAGTAGCTTGCAAAAGTGGCTGCTAGGAAGCATAAGTCTTGGATTTGTCATTGCAAGTTTACTTGGATTTTATGGCTTTGCTCAAAACCACGAAGCCACTTTAAGAGAAATCGAGGCGATCGCCAACGTCTCCGAAGCTCAGTTTGCCTCCGGGAATCGATTAGATGCTTTGGTCAGCGTCATTAAAGCGCAGACCAAGTTGGGCAAATTAGCAAATGTACCCATTAAATTAACCACTAAGATAAATCTCGATCTACGTCGTGCTACCTTTCAGGTAGTTGAACGCAATCGCCTGAATGGTAGCAAGGGAAAAGTGCGAGCTATCGCTATCAGTCCCGATGGGCGCCTTGCTGCTGCTCACCAACTGGGTACAATTACCTTGTGGGGAGATGATGGTGTCTTGCTAAAGGTACTCAATGGTCATAAGGGAGAAGTTTTTGATGTCACCTTTTCCCCCAAAGGAGATAAGTTGATTTCATCTGGGCAGGATGGCATGGTGCGTGTATGGAAGCGAGACGGTACACCGATAAAGACACTTAAGGGACATCAAGATTCGGTACGTTCAGTGGACATTAGTGCTAACGGAAAATGGATTGCCTCAGCTAGTAATGACGGCACAGTCAAACTTTGGAGTATCGATGGCGCTTTGATTCACACTCTAAAGGGGCATAGTGATGCAGTTGGGAAGGTGGCGTTTAGCCTCGATAATAAATTTATAGCCTCCGCTAGTGATGACAATACTCTCATCCTCTGGGATTTAAAGGGTAGGAAAATTCGACAACTAAATAATCCGATTGTAACTAAAAGAGGGAAAAACCGTCTGGTCAGCGTAGCTTTTAGTCCCGACGGTCAGACCATAGCAGCAGGCGATTGGATTGGTAATATTTTATGGTGGACGAAGGATGGCACCCTATTGGAAACAGCTAAACAGCATGATAGCAGTGTGGTGACATTGGCCTTTAGCCCCGATGGCAAGACGCTGGCTTCAGGCAGTTGGGATAATACGATTAAGCTGTGGAACAGTAATAGAACCCTTAATAAAACCTTGTATGGGCATATCAACGGTACGTGGAAGGTCGCTTTTAGTGCCGATGGTCGCCGTTTAGTTTCCGGTGGCGAAGATTCCTTGGTGCGGTTGTGGCAATTTCAACCCGATTTTTTAACAATATTGCGGGGTCATAGTACCTCTGTCTGGCATATATCGATAAGCCCTGATGGGCAAACAATTGTTTCATCTAGTACTGATGGAACCATTAAACTTTGGAATCGAGCTGGAAAACTCCTCAATACATTAACTCCACCACCCGGACAGGTTTGGTCAGTTGATATAAGCCCAGACGGCAAAGAGATTGCAGCAGCTAGCGATGATGGTTCGTTGACCTTATGGACGATTAAAGGCAAACGCTTACAAACGATCTTGGCACATAACGTAACAGTGCGCGATGTGGCGTTTAGTCGCGATGGAGCAGAAATAGCTACCATCAGTTGGGACGGTACAGCAAAACTCTGGCGCCGGGATGGCACTTTGCTCCAAAGCCTGAGTGAGTCGCTACCCAAAAAGCGCGACCGACTTAATGCCGGAGCATTTAGCCCTGATAACCAATGGTTAGCCATTGGGGGTCGAGATACCTTCGTTCGGCTCTGGCGCCGGGACGCGACCGGAAAGTTTCCGTCTCAACCACAGCTCATCATAAAAAGTCATAATGAAACCATTTGGGATGTCGCTTTTAGCCCTGATGGACAGATTTTTGCTACAGCCAGCGAGGATAAAACAATCAAGCTGTGGTCATTAAACGGCAAATTAATTCGTACTATTCCCGCCCACACCGACCGGGTAAATGCAATCACATTTATCCCGCCTCATTCTGGCCTCCCCAACAGCTGGGGTACCGTCCTAGCTTCTGCGGGTTGGGATAATACTGTTAAACTTTGGTCATTAGATGGCACCCTGCGGACAACCTTAGAAGGACATGAAAAGCGCGCACTCGATGTAGCATTTTATCCAGCCACGAGCAACCATAAACCACTATTGGCATCTGCTGGTCTCGATGATGTCGTGATTCTCTGGCAGCTAGATCAAGTCTTAGATATGAAACAGGTAATGCACTCTGCTTGTATCTGGGTACATGATTATCTGCAAACGCATCCAGACCAGAGCGCTCGTGCTTTATGTGATGGATTCCATCCGTAGCTACTAAATTTTCTATTACTGTTAAACATCTATCTAAAGTAATATTTTGCATATATTTACTTTTTTCTATTGATTTTATGAATCTAATTGTGTAATGTATTTTTATGCTAAAAATCTGCTAGTTGCATGTGTCACAGGATTATAAAGATTTAAATACGCCTCTTTTGAGAAGACAATTTTCACGGAGGTGTCTAAAATCTAGATTCCTTTTGTCCTCATAATTGCTTAAATTTAATCGTGTTTTATCATTTTGGGAAAACCAACTTGCTGAAAGCTTTTTAGAGCTTTACTTCCTACTTAATCGCTAGAAGTTTTAGCTAGGATCATAAAATAAAGTGTCGAATTTATTTAAATCAAAGCCTTAAAACGTGGCTTGATTAGTGTTCTCCAGAGTAACAACAGGTTTAATCCCAATCAAATAATTAGTTACTTATAAACTGCGTACAGAAGTAAGTTATACAACGATTTCATACTCTTTTTCTGTTGCCTATAGGAGTAATTTTTTATAATCATTATTATTATCAAATTGAGATGAAACAAAATAGCAAAAATAGCAGTACGGACAGCACTGGCAAATATAAAAATATACTGAATTCAAGTTTTAGATTTAAGCTATACCGAATTCCGCTTTTATATTACGGAGTTAAGGTCAATGTTGCATTAGTAATTTTAGGTACATTAATACTCACTTTGATCCCCAAAAATCTATTAGAAAAACCTCGCAAATTAGCAGTTTTGCAGTTATTCAATTCACCAGCGAGTCCTTTGGCATCTCCAAGTACGTTTCCCACTAAAGCATCTAGTTCAAAATCATTAAAATTGCAGGCTATTTCTCAAGCACTTCCTTCCTGGGGTAAGTCATTGCCAATTCCCTCTCGTCAATTAGGGCAAGAAGATTCGGAAGTTGCTTACAACCTCACAACACCTCCAAACTTCAAGCACAGTAATAAATTGCAAGTAATTGTTAATGATGTTATTAATTTAGTTACGGCGAATAGCCTGCCTAAAGCACCCTTATCGATTACCTTAATCGATGCAAAAACTTAACTGCACCAGTACCAGAGCAAGCAAATGCGGCTTTTGATAAAATCAAATCAGAAAAACTTACAAATACAGCTAAATTTTTAGCAGGAATACAGCTAAATAATAATAGTTCTTTAGCTCGATCACAAAAGAGTAATATTTGGCTAAACCAGCAAAAATATTTTGAAAATACTTGGACAAAATTAGAAGAACAACAGTTAACAAAAGTTAGACAATGGTCACAACAAGAACTAAAGCACGTAAATGATATTTCTCCAACTGTTTTTTATCCTTTTAGCGGTCCAGATTTTCTGTATGCTTATTCATTCTTTCCCAAAGGAAAAGAATATTTCTTGATAGGTTTAGAACCAGTAGGTAAAATATTAGATTTGACTACAGCTTCAGAAAGCGAACAAAATCAAAAACTACAGAAAGTTAGAAGTTCGCTTTATGCAATTCTGCAATTTAGCTTTTTCCGTACCAACGATATGAAAGTAGACTTGCAGAAACAAGGGGTTTTACCGATTTTATATGTGTTTCTCGCGCGTACTCAAAACCGTATTTTAGATGTGCAAAATATTGGCATAGGCAAAGATGGAAAAATTCATAAATTGGAGAAAGGAATGATTTCCGGAGTTAAAATTGCTTTTGTCCCCAAAGGAGAATCTCAACCTCGCACTTTATATTATTTATCTGCCGACTTATCAGATGATGGTCTGAAAAAACGACCGGAGTTGAATAAATTTATTAGTGGAATCGATAAGAACATCACTTATTTAAAAGCTGCATCATATTTAATGTATAATGACAGCTTTTCAAAAATTCGGAGAAGTATCCTGACTGGTAGTAAAAAAATATTACAGGATGACTCTGGCATCCATCTTAAAGCCTTTGATAATTCTAAATGGAATTTAAAATTTTATGGGTCTTATACTAGTCCTATTCGTTTATTCTCAGGTAGCTACCAAGAAGACTTAAGGAGAGTATACTCCACTCGCAAAAATATTAAGCCTCTAAATTTTGGTATTGGCTATAAATTTGCAGCTAATGATTCAAATTTAATGTTAGCCGAGTATAAAAATCTTCCTGCAAGTAATCCTTAGCTTTCCAAATTAAAAAATATCCAAAATTTTATTGTGGGGTAGGTATCCCCCGATTCTGACAATACATGGTGAGAAAGATACTTTTGTAACTTATAGCCATGCAACTAGGCTGTATCAAGCATTCCGTGATGTGGGCGCCATAAATCTCAACTATATACTGCCCGCAATACTGAACATGGTCGTTATAGTAAAGTACAGAAAAGGGAAATCTATACAGTAATTAAGGCGTTTTTGAAGAAGCAGGAGGTAACATAACCTGATGCAATGAAAAGTTAGAGTATTATTTATTGAATGTACTCTCGACTTCAATATGACAGAAATATTTCGTAGGCAATTATTAAATTGCGGTATACAATCTCTAATCGGGCTATCTACATTTAGCTTGCTTAGTCTACACCGCAACCATTCTTTAGCAGCTACTGATAAGGTAATCGCTAATCTTGAAGAGCAAATTCCTATATTGATGCGAACTAAGTTAGTCCCCGGTTTAGAGTTGGCTATTATTCGGGATGGAAGACTTTTGTGGAGCAGAGCCTTTGGAGTAAAAAATAAATATACTAAATCATCTGTGACTAACGATACTATATTTGCTGCTGCTTCGTTGACTAAGCCGTTATTTGCTTATGCAGTGTTGAAAATGGTCGAAAGGGGAAAACTCGATATAGATACTCCATTGACAGAATATACAGCGAAACCTTACATAGACGACCCAAAAATTAAACTTATCACTGCACGTATGGTACTATCCCATACTACTGGTTTTCCAAATTGGAGTGGTGATGAACCTCTCAAAATTAACTTTCCCCCAGGCACGAGATTTAGTTATTCAGGAGAAGGCTATTTATACCTACAAAAGGTGGTAGAGGAAATTACTGAACAACCTTTAAATGAGTATTTGCGCTCCTCGATTTTAACACCCCTTGAAATGTCCAACAGTAGTTTAGTCTGGCTACCCAGTTACGAATCCACTGCTAGTTACGGACATGATCGCCAAAGTAAACCCGTACCAATAGGTAAACCAAAGCGAGCAAGTGCAGCTGGGAGCCTACGTACTACCGCAACTGATTATGCTAAATTTCTCATGGCCATTATGCAACCGGGTACTAATGATAGTCCTAGACTCACAGAAACAACCTTGAATCAGATGTTGCAACCGCAAGTTAAAATAAATCAGTTTTTAGGTTGGGGTTTGGGATGGGGATTAGAAAAAATGGGAAATGAAAATTTCTTTTGGCATTGGGGGGATGTGAATACATTTAAGATTTTTACCCTTGCTTCTAGAAAATTTGGTACGGGGATTGTAATTCTAACTAACAGTCAAAATGGATTAAAAATCTGTCCGGAAATTGTTTCACAAGTAATTGCTGGAAAACATACTGCTTTCGATTATCAGATGATTAGTTATTAGCGTTTCTTAAACTCTTGCTAGAGACGCGATTAATATTATACCCGGCGGGGGTTCCCCCCGTTTTAGCGGTTGCCATTATCTCACATCTTGCACCAGGCCTAGAAACCGGGCTTCTTGACAAAAACTTTGCTATAAAACGTTGATTTTTCGTACAGAAGCCCGGTTTCTTTAAGCTTATTGAGAATGCTGCAAGATGTGAGATTATCTCTCAAGAAAAACATCCCGGCGCCGAGTTATATCCACCTTCATTGACGTGGTACAAGCGTATTCTACAAGTCTACCGTCGTGAATAATCATCGACATCGGGCGAAAATTTACGTTCTGTCTCACCTACAATTTGTGCGCCTGATTCACCTAAAACCTTTGAATAAAATAGGCCTGCCAATATTGCACCTAAAATTGGAGCTACCCAAAACAGCCATACTTGTTTAAACATTTCTACACCAGCGAAAAGTGCCGGACCAGTACTACGAGCAGGATTAACCGATGTATTCGTTATAGGTATGCTAATCAAATGTATTAGTGTTAGTGCTAAACCAATAGCAATTGGTGCAAAGCCCTTTGGCGCGCGACCATCTGTTGCACCTAAAATCACAATTAAAAAAATGAAGGTAAGTACAACCTCTGTAATGAAACTAGCAGCCAGTGAATAGCCTCCCGGAGAATGTACCCCAAAACCATTCGTCGCTAATGGATTGGAGCCAGAAAGTGTAAATCCTGGTTTACCAGTGGCAATTAAATAAACAAGACCTGCGGCTAATATTGCTCCCAATACCTGAGCAATAATGTATGGAAGTAATTCGGCGCCAGGAAAACGCTTTCCTGACCAAAGGCCAAATGATACAGCTGGGTTAAAATGGGCGCCAGAAATATGACCAACTGCGTAAGCCATAATTAGCACTGTTAGCCCAAAAGCCAGAGCCACGCCTACAAAGCCAATTCCTAATTGATTGACTTTCGCATCTGGAAATGCTGCTGCAAAAACAGCACTTCCGCATCCACCGAAAACTAAAACAAATGTCCCAATGAATTCTGCAATGCATCGCGTAAAAAGTGATACCATAAATATTTCCTTGCTGCCTCCAGATACATAGTTATTGCATGGTGTCGGCGCCACGATCTCTGCTTGCCAAGTTTATTTGCTTTATGTCCTCAAAGTATGAGAAAAAGGGCATTGAAACGTACATAAATTTAGCAATAAAAGGGGTGACTATACTAGTCGATGATGTAGACTGCAATTTTATTCGCCGCCATCGCTGAAAATAATGTTATCGCTACGAATCCAACCAATTGCTCCCGATCTTGGGAATTTTACTCGACACCAGTTACGGTTACGACCACCTCTATCTTGGTCTTGAACGCATTGTAAGTTTCTGACGCGATCGCCACCTAAACCGTAGCCCTTAGTACCCGAGTTGATAGTTGGTCTTGTACGTAGGTTAATTCTTCTTGAGCGTCCTCCAGCTAGCGTCACCCAATTAGATCTAGCGATAAGATAAGGATGATTTAACTGATTTATAACAGAGAGATTTGAGATTCCAGAAACATTATTCACTCCTTGCATTTGTTCGTAAGAAACATTTGCTTTCACCGGAAAAGCTGCTAAAAATGATGCTAAAGAAACAACACTAGTGACAAGTAATGTTTTACATTTCATGATTTTTTCCTAGAAATATTGAAAAGTTTCAACTCAGTTAGCCTTGTGTTAATGCATATTTAAATTTGAAATTAATAAAAAATTTATCAAGCATAAGCACAGTTTTTATTTCTAGCTTGTTGTTGAATTTACCCCTTAAGCTTGCCCATCCTGTAAAAAAGAGGATAGAAACATGAAATTTTTTAGATGTATTTAAATTTACTATGTTTTCTTCTTGACTTCAAGTGCAGATAAATCAGTTAATATACCCGCCCACCTTACCCTTATTGAGAAGGTGCAAGATGTGACATTATCATCATTAGACTTATCTGAAAACTAGGTTATAACTTTTGCATTACAAGCTTTTATACTGACATCTTGCATCACGAGCTTATTGAGAATGAAAGAGCTTGTAATACTTATTATTGCGTAAGGTGGGCAGTGCCCACCTTACGCTTGTTGAGAAGGTGCAAGATGTGACTATACTCATTTTTTGATTCGA
>NZ_MRCD01000112.1 GCF_001904745.1 Calothrix sp. HK-06 | reverse complement strand
TGATTATAAGTCAAAACTATAACAAGTATAACTATATAGGTATTTATCTATTTTGTATATTAACCATACAAACATGATTGCCATGTGTTCCAGTTTGAGAGTGAAGTAAGCGTGTACCACAAAAACATACTAAGTTTTGTCAACCGTATAATCAATGTTATATAACAGTATCATCTGGTAACATATTTTATCTTTATTAGTCTCCGAGACGATGTTGAAATTAAATTTTTGGTGTTAAATATTGAATATTGCTAAAAATCGCAGTCTAGCAATTAAACTTAATAATTGGTGTGACAGTCTTTTTTGAGGAGTGAACGTGAAAAGTATTTTTTCTCGCAACGGAATTTTTTGCGCTTTAGGTCTAACGTCTATAGTGCTACTAGCAAGTACCAATGTCCAAGCTGAAACGGCGCCCACAAGTGCCCAAAAGCTGAATAATGCTTTAAAGCGCGCGCATAACTTAGCGGTAACACCCGTTCCAGGAACAACAGCAACAACTTCTGCTGCGTTAATGCAACAAGAAGTGATAACTCCAGTTCAACAGTCAGAACAAACCCAGCAACAAACGACTAAACAAGTAGCACAAGCAGATATCGACCCAGGTCGAACAACTCGTGGTGGCTCAAGTTATGTTGGTGTGGCAGGTAATATTGGTCTTGGTGGTGGAGATTCAGCACTAGGAGATGGTAACTTTGCTGTGATGAGTAAAATCGGGTTGACAAGAACTTTTTCAGTGCGACCTGCGGCAGTTTTTGGTAATAACACAGCCATTTTGATTCCTGTCACCTATGATTTTTCTCTACAGCAACCTGATGACCCATTTGTAGAGCCATTACCAATTGCTCCTTATGTTGGAGTTGGTGGCGCCATTAAAACAGGTGGTGATAACTCACAAATCGCATTCCTGGTGACAGGTGGAGTTGATTTTCCACTAACTCAACAATTTACAGCAACCGCAGCAATCAACGCCGGATTTTTCGACCAAACTGATGTTGGACTTTTAATCGGTGTTGGTTATAACTTTGGCGGATTTTAATGAGTGCTGAGTAGAAAGTGCTGAGTGGAGCTAGGAGTTAAAACTCTTTACTCGCACTCAGCACTCAGCAATTTTAACTATCTTCTTTGATACGGAGAGGGAGGGATTCGAACCCTCGGTACGGAGTTACCTGCCGTACAACAGATTAGCAATCTGCCGCTTTCGACCACTCAGCCACCTCTCCAGGTGTACGAGTAATAAATGTATATGATTTTAATGTGAATGTCAACAATGTTTTTAAAAAAGGTAATTTAGCTTTCATGCAGGCGCCCAAATGCAAGCAGCGTAAGGATAAAGAAATTGTTTTACCCTTACGCGCCTGTTGTGAATTGCCGCCGCGATGAGTTTGCAACGTGTGACTAATGGTTTTCTCGCTTGTAATTTTTTTAAAGAACTTGCGCGCGTACAAGAGCGAGAGGCAAGCTGCCTAATTTTCGCCATTGTGGTACGTAAGCACGTTGCGAGAACACATCGTAGTTGTTGCGTTCGATTCGATCTAAGATGCGGCTGTAGTGAATTAAAGCAGCCCATACTGGTAGTCGGGCATCAGGCGCCAGGAAACTAATTCCCCGTTCAGCCTTGGTGTAAAATTCACGGGCACGGGCAATTTGATACCGCATCAACGCACGCCAACGGTCATCAATTACACCTCTAAATAAGTCTTCTTCGGTGTAATCAAAGCGTGCGAGGTCTTCCAAAGGAAGGTATATCCTGCCACGTCGCGCGTCTTCACCAACATCACGAAGGATGTTAGTAAGTTGGTTGGCAATACCGAGGGCAATGGCTTCTTCTGTAGGAACGTACAACTGACGGTTACGGTTCCAAGGCGCCGAGTTTTGAGATATATCAATACCCATTACCGAAGTAGACATCAAACCAACGGTGCCAGCAACGCGGTAACAATAGATATAAAGTTGGTCGAAGGTGTCATAACGACTACGGAATAAGTCCATTCGTTGACCGTTAACCATGTCGCGGAACGGTTCAATGTCCAGAGGGAAACAGTCAAGGGTATCTACTAATGCGACATCCAAATCATCACCTGGGCGACCTGCAAAAATCGACTCCAAGCGCTTCTCCCAATCGTCGAGAGTTTCGGGTGTGGTAATCGCAGCAGCAGGACCATCGACTAGTTCGTCTGTACGGCGACACCAAGCATAAATTGCCCAAATAGCTCGCCGTTTTTCCGGACTCATCAACAAAGTGCCAAGATAAAATGTCTTAGCGTACTTCGCCGTGAGGTTGCGACACAGATTGTAGGACTCTTCCGCAGAGACGGAGGTTTTCATGCACGGGGGGGAATCAGGCAGTTGCAGCATTCGTTGCAGGCTGGAGGGTTTGCGTTGGCTTGCTCGAGGTTTTCGCCTCTAGGTGTGCTTGGGCGTTTATCGCCTGCGCTGTCAGTTTACCAGAAAGCACGGCACCTTCCATACTGCCAAGGAATGGCTGCATGGTGTAACTCCCTGCGAGGTAAAAATTTGAAATTGGGGTAACTTGTGAAGGTCGGTATTTTTGACAACCTGGTGTTGCCGTATAAACCGAATGAGGGGTTTTGACGACGTGATGTTTCAGAAGCTTTGCGGGGTTTTCGCCACCAAAGTGTTGAGGAAATAATGTTTCTAATTCTACAAGCGTCGCTTTAAGAATTTCTTCCTCGGATTTGTTTATCCAATCCTTTGCTGGTGCAAAAACTAATTCCAGCATAGAACGGTCGGGATTCGCGTATTCCTTACAGGTATTGCTCATATCAGCATATACGCTGAGAAGTTTAGATCGCGAAAATAACAAATTGTCTATATCTGTAAGTTTACGGTCAAACCAAAGATGTATATTGATGACTGGTACACCTTCTAAGCCATCAAGTTTTTGGAAAAACTCGTTTTGCTTCCATATTGATGGCAGCATCACTTTCATTACATCAACTGGCATTGCTGAAACATACAGGTCAGCAGTAACAACCTCATCACTTTTACCTTCGAGTCCACGAATTAAGAAACCCTTAACGCTACCGTCTTCGTTCAGCAAAATTTCTTTTAAAGGAGCGTTCGTTTTAACTTCTCCCCCTCGTGCGGTAATGTGGTCAACCATTGGTTGACAAAGACGCTCGGTTGGTGAACCGTCTAGGAAAGCTACTTGTGAGCCGTTTTTTTGTTGTAAGAATTTATTTAGAGCTGTCAACAGCACTAAGGCAGATATTTCATCGGGGTCGATAAAATTTAATGATTTAGCTGCGGCGATAAATATGCCTTGTTCGACATCATCGCCAACACCTTGCTGTTTCAACCATTCTGAGAATGTAAATCTATCAGTTGAATCAACATATTTTTGTCCCCGCAGCATCGCCGGAACCAGTCCTTTCGCTAATTCAATTTTTTCACCCCAACTGAGCATGTCGTTGTTACGCAAAATTGCTGCTATCCCATTGAAGGGTGCCGGCAAATTGGGAAAATCGAAGCGGCTGTAAGTACCTGGCTTTTCTGGTTGATTGAAAATCATTGTATGCTGCTTCCATTGCAGTCGATCGGAAATTCCCAATTCCTTAAATAGCTGCAACATATTGGGATAGGCGCCAAAGAAAACATGCAACCCAGTTTCATACCAGTCACCATCTTCATCTTTCCACGCTGCGACTAAGCCGCCCAAAACGTCTCGACTTTCCAAGACGATGGGAGTATAACCTAAATCGGTCAAATATTTAGCGCAGGATAATCCTGCTAGACCTGCTCCGGCGATTGCTACTCGCATTTACTTTACTTTCTTCAATATTTCTTAACGGTTTTGCCGTTTTCATTATACGTTGCATTCCGTTACATTTGGCATCTCTTTTACATTTAACGCTAATAAATACGTTTGTGAGTCATGTGGAGGCGCTGCTTTACTAGTATTTTTGTATTTAAAGGCACAGTGTGTGACAAAAGAGAATTAGACAACAAATTGGGAAAGCAGGAGTCAGATAAAGTGCTTTTAACCAGTGGTGTTGGGTAAGCAGGTGATGAGTAAAGACAATAATACAGGATTTAATTTCCGGAAAATAGCTACTATCAATAAACTATGAATTTCTGACCAAAATCACGGATTCTTCAAATATGGGTTTATCCCTGGAAATGGTGAAGCCATAAAACTAAAACCTCCTCCGTGAATTATTAGGCAGTATAGGGACAGTCAGGCAAGGCGCCGTGAGCTTACTTATTATAAAAATTCTCCTTGAGCGACCATAATTACTTTTCCCCCTACATGTACTTCAATGAGTTCGCTTGGTAATTTTTTGTTGGCTTTGAGGAGGATTAAAGATGGTCTGTTAATTTCGTAACCTTGTTCAACGCGCGTATCGATTTCATTGTTACCAAAATATGAGTGTTCGACCAAATAACCTGCTAAACATCCGTTGGCACTTCCTGTAGCTGGGTCTTCGGGTACGCCAAGAAAGTCACAAAAGACACGTACATTTAAATGATTCTCTGGGTAGTAAGTCTCTGGACTAAAAATTAAAATACTTTTTGCGCTACTTTGTTGAATTAGGTTGTAATACTTGCTTAGATTAACTTTTGCACTTTTTAACGCTGCCAAATTTTTGAGAGGAACAATAATAAAGGGTAAACCTGTTGAAACAGCTTGTATTGGATACTTGGTATCTATTTCACTTATTTGTATTCCCAGAACTTCCGCAATTATCTCTGTAGAAAATATTTCCTTGCTAAAAACAGGTGCCTTTTGTAGCATCCATAAATATGGTTCATTCGCTCCACTGTTGTCAATAGTAACTAGTATCTGTCCAACTTGTAAATTCAAAATAACTCTTTGGACTGATTGCTTAATAACCTCTCGTTGAAGTATGTAAGCCGTTCCCAAGGTTGGATGACCTGCAAAAGGAATTTCCTGGGCTGGTGTAAATATTTTAACGTTATACCCCCCATATACTGCTTGCTCTGAAACAATAAATGTTGTCTCTGAATAGTTGATTTCTCTAGCTATAGCTTGCATTTGCGCCTCGGGTAGGGCGCCTGCATTGGTGAATACAGCTAATTGATTCCCGGTATATTTAGCTTCAGCAAAAACATCAACTATGTAATACTTTATACTAGTCATTGGAATTAATTAAGTAAAATGGCTGTTGATATTAATAGTATTTTTGCATATTTTAAAGCATAAAAATTTAGATATATAAAAAATTCAAATCAAAAAAGTCGAAAAAGTCAGGAACAAATCGAAAAGTTTTATTTGCTTGTTTAACAAGGACAAGATAATATGAATTCTGCTGGGGATCACTCCAGTAATTTATGTCCGGCTCTGTTTGGTGCTTAGGTCTAATGTGTTCCGTAGGCTATATTTGTTCTCGGTCAGATTCAGTTTGCACTTAATTAATTATCTCAGGAGTAGGTTTACACCCGTTTGAGGCGCTGTTACCAAAATATAAACTACACCATGCTATTTCTTGGAATTTTTTTCGTAACTTCTTGGATTAGTGGTTTTTTGTCGTTGAATCAAATAGCTGTAAATGTTCCAAGGCAAATACCAACGGCAAAATTATCATCGAGTTCAGAAAAAGCTACTAGCAATCAGTTCTGTTCACCTACAAGTAGAAATCACGAATCATCAACATTAGTACCAAAGGCTTTGAATGCAGTCAAAACAAGCGTTTCATCAGCACCGCAGTTGCTTAACTCGAACGACTACGACAGTGATTTTGCAAACAAGATTTTACGAAGCTTACGGGAAGGATTACCTCCCACATTGCGAAACTTGTTCCGTCTTCCGATTTCCTTCGAGTCTCCAAAGCGCTCATCGAATTTGTCTGTTGTAACCGTTCGTCGCGATGAAACGAACTATGAAGTTTGGATAGATAATCACTTGATTGCTAACTTGCCAAACCAACTACAGGCAAGTGTTATGCAGGAGCGCTTGAATAAACTGTTTCAGTCCAAAGTCTCAGACCCATCTCAATTACGACCTGCTACTGTAGACGGCGCCCCAGCAATAATGGCGGGTAATCGCTTTTTATTGAGAGTTAACAAAGAAATATCCGGCAATACAACCCGAAGTGCCGATTTGATAGCTATTGACTGGGTGAATAACCTTCGGAGTGCATTAAAGGCGCCAAAGCTTTCACTGACCGAAGGACAGCAAGATATGTATGGTTTGGTGTATTCCAATCAGAAATTATCTGGTTTAGCTTCTTGGTACGGTGGATATTTTCACGGTCGTACTACTGCCAATGGTGAAACATATAATCAGAATGACCTTACGGTTGCTCATAAGACATTGCCATTTAACACGCACTTAAAAGTAACTTACACAAAAACAGGTAAATCAGTGATAGTGCGCGTTAACGACCGAGGACCATATATTCCACCTCGTAGTCTTGATTTATCACTCGCAGCAGCGCAATGTATTGGTAGTGAAACAGCTGGTGTTGTGAGTTATGAAGCAGTTATTATGCAACCGAATCAACCTAAGATGACTTTAAACGCAGCGCTAGCATTAAGAGACAAGAAAAAACCTCAACAATTAGCTGTGGTCTCTGAGTTATAAGAGTAAAAAGTGCTGAGTAAAGTAGAGAGTAGTGAGTACTCAGCACTCAAAACTCAAAACTCAGCACTTCTTAAGCTGGAACTACAAATTTTTCCCTACCAGCTAAACCAAATGCTTCGTGAATGACTTGCAAAGCTTTAACACCTTGCTCTTGTTCAACAACACAGCTAATTTTAATTTCAGATGTAGCTATCATTTGAATGTTAATTTTGTTTTGCGCTAGTGCTTCAAACATTTTTGCAGCTACACCAGGTTGCCCAACCATGCCGGCGCCTACTATACTGACTTTTGCGATGGCACTATCTAAAACGACTTCGCCCCAACCATATTCTACTGCTGCTTGTTGAAGCAAAATTTGGGTACTTTCAGCGTCAAGACGTGCGACGGTAAAAGCAATATCTCGTCTTGGCGCCCCATCTATAATATGGCAACGCTGTGACTGAATAATCATATCAACACTAACATTGTGTTCTGCGAGTAACCCAAATAACTTTGCTGCCATCCCTGGTTTATCAGGAACGTTACGAATTGCTAAACGCGCTTGGTTTAGGTCGAGTGCAACACCGCGAACGGGAGAGTGTCCGAGTGTCCGAGTGTCTGAGTGGGGAAAAGGGGAGGTGGTAATATCAAAAGCTTTTACTAGGGAGGTGACGGCTTTTTCGCAGTCGGTTTCGTCTACTACACAACTTACTTTGACTTCGCTAGTAGAAATCATTTGAATGTTTACACCTGCTTCAGCTAGTGTTGCGAACATTTTTGCTGCCACACCTGGGCGCCCAATCATCCCGGCGCCTGCGATACTAACTTTAGCGATGTTTTGTTCTACTAATACCTCAGCTTCTTCTGATTGTTTTGGGGTGCTGCGAAGTACTGGTGCAATAGCTGCTGCTACTGCTTCAGCTTTTTTTAAGATTGGTGTCATTACAGTAAAAGCAATGTCATTACTATTACCGTCATGAATCGATTGGATGATTAAATCAACATCGACTTTTTGATGTGCAATTTCTCCAAACAAACGTGCGGCAACTCCTGGTTTATCGGGCACACGCAATAATGCTATTTTGGCTTGGTTGGCATCAAATTCGATTGCGTCTACTGGACGAGCTATTTCTAAATTTACTAGCGAACGCTCTTCGTGTTTTTTTGAAGTTACCCAAGTACCCGGTTGGTCACTCCAACTTGAACGCACGACTAAAGGCATACTGTAATTACGAGCAATTTCTACCGCACGCGGGTGCAGCACTTTTGCCCCTAAACTGGCTAGTTCCAGCATTTCATCACAGGTTATTTCGTCCATTAACTGCGCTTCAGGAACTAATCGCGGGTCAGTAGTAAGAATACCTGGTACATCAGTATAAATCTCGCAGAAATCTGCCCGTAATGCCGCTGCTAATGCTACTGCTGAAGTATCTGAACCACCCCGCCCTAAGGTAGTAATTTCTAACGCCTCAGTGCTGCTAATACCTTGGAACCCTGCTACTACAACTACTTTACCTTCTTGAAGATGACGCTCTAATCGTTCTGTTTCTATATGTAAAATTCGTGCGCGCGTATGGTGAGCTTCGGTAACAATTCCTACCTGGGCGCCTGTCATCGAAATCGCTGGTTGCCCAATTTCCTGTAAAGCCATACTCAGCAAGGCAATAGTAACCTGTTCCCCCGTCGAAAGCAGCATATCCATTTCTCGACGGTTGGGAGTTCTAGAAATTTCATGCGCTAACTTGACAAGTCCATCCGTGGTTTTACCCATTGCAGAAACCACCACTACAAGCGAATTTCCAGCTTTGACAGCTTTACTGATACGCTGCGCTACCGTTTGAATACGTTCAACCGAACCGACAGATGTACCACCGTATTTTTGTACTATTAGCGACATAACTTTAATAGAGGTATTACCAAAACCTGTTATTTCCGGCGCCTGCGCTTTGAGCGTTTAAGGCGTTTGGAGTGCTTCAGAATACTAACTTATCAGAATCCGATGCTATCTAAAAGAAAAACTTTACATTTTTTTGATCAGTTTTGTAGTATCTTCCAATATTTAAAAATCACTACTTAATACGGTGTCTAAATTCATACACACCAAGCATTCCTGCCGCGATAACCATTGGTAAAAGATAGTAAATAGCTCGATAAGCAAGCATCGAACCAAAAAGTGCGGCGCCAGAAACTTTTGAAGAGAGAATAAGTAAGATTATCGTTTCAAATACACCTAGTCCGCTAGGGACGTTACTGGCAACTCCTGCAAACATTGCGAGTAAGTAAACACCTAAAAAGTCTAGAAACTCTAGCGATGTGTTTGCTGGTAGTAAAACAAAAAGTACACCTGTTGCTAATAGCCAGTCTAAACTCGATATTACAACTTGCACGAGTCCGGTTTTGAAACTTGGAAATCTAAACTCATGACCGCGTATAACAAGGGGTTGTTTTAGAAATAGACTGCCGAGTAAGTATATAAAAACTAGTACTAAAAATAATACACCAACTGGACGAGCGTCACTAAAAGGTACGTGTAATTGTGGTGGAATTTGTAGCGGATTGACTACGAACATTAATCCTGCAACACATAATATTCCTAGCCAAAAGGTAATATTTTCAAAGGCTATGACTTGCGCTATATCAACACCGGGTACTCCCCAACTCGCATAAAAGCGGTATCGAATGGCGCCTCCAGTTAATATACCAAAACCAATGGTGTTGCTAAAAACTGCGCTAGTAAAACCAACAAAGGCAATTTTACTCCAATGTAACGGGCGCCTGATATAAGCAAATGCCAAAATATCATATGCTGCAAGTACTATATAGCCTAGTGCAGTCAACCAAATCGACAAACTCAACCGAATTTTAGGAATGCTCCCAATAGCATTCAACACATCACGGTAATTATAAGCACGTAACTCATGAGTAATTGCCCATACTGAAAGCATGAGCAAAACCAAACCAATTAGGGAAGTGAAGTTCAATTGGAGTTTTTTAAGCATATAGAAAATTAAAATTGCACTTAAATATTCGCAAAATTGCCATTTTTCCGACACAGGATTAACACAATACTTGTATAAAGTTGTAGTGGCAAGTTTTAGCTGCAACTCGTATTTATTATCAAACATCATAAAATACGACCGTTCGGTTATCGATTTAATTTTTGTTTGAGAATTTTAATAAATGATGAATGACTCGGTGCAAGATGCTTTGCGTGGTTCTATGATTCGTCTGCGACAAGGGGTAAATTTACAAGTTTGCCACAGTCCAGGTAGTACACCCGCGATTGTGTTTTTACACGGGGGAACAGGAAATCGTTTTAACTTGCGTGTGCAGTACGAATTTGCTCGAAATCAAGGTTGGGAGGTTTTGGCTTACGATTTAGCAGGACATGGGCAGTCGAGTGCTTATTCTCGTTACTCAATTGATAGGCATCGTCGGGATTTAAAACGATTGTTACAGCATTTTAATATTGAATCGCCGATATTATGCTGTCACAGTTATGGAGTCCCGATAGGTTTAGAGTTTGCACATCATTATTCAGTTAGTGGAATTATAGCAATTGCTGGTGGCGCCCATAATTTGGCACCGTGGTGGGAAATTCCTCTAATGAAATTTATGGGTTGGGGTGGGAGATATATTTTCAAACTACCAGGTGTGCAGTTATTGAGTAACCGTGTGACAACTTCGTACAGTCATGCGACCATTGCTAGATTTTTTAGAGAATGTCCTGTACCTACAGATTTTCAAACTTATAAAGCCTTAGAAATATTTTGGAATTATAGTTTTTTCAGCCGTAATCCATCTTCTAAAATATCTCAAGTTCCAGTTTTAGTTATTAGTGGTGACAAAGACCCTACTTTTACACTTGAGATGGGTGATGAGTTAGCCAGTATGTTTGCAGACAGAAGTCATTTGCATCTCAAAAATGCCGGACATTTGGTAATGGCTGAATGTTCGGAATTAGTAAATGCTGCAATTGGTGATTGGGTGAAAAAGCTGGCAACGAATACAACGGATGTAACAGGTGGTTTGTTGTAAATCAATCAAGTCTTCTACTTACTATTATGAACAACCACAAATCTAAATTATTCTTACTGACTTCGTTAATAGCTCTATTTGGTTGTGGATATTTTCCTGATGCTGCTGCAAAGGCACAATCAGACACTACCTCTATCAAACCTCGTGGAGATACGATATTCAAGATTCTTCCTCCTCAACCGAGTGTTAGTGACCTTACTGTTCCTTTAACGTATAAACTAGAAACTTACACTAGTGCTGTAATGGCGGGAAATCGCACTTACGGTATTTCTTTACCTCCTGGTTACGACCAAAATAAAATTCAACGTTATCCTGTTGTTTTTCTGCTTCATGGTGGACATGGTAATCCCACAGATTGGTTTGGGCAAAAGGGTAATGCGCTAAAAAGTTTACAAAATTTGTACGCAACTGGTAAACTTTCGCCGAGTATTGTTATAACTCCTGACGGTAATGATAAACGTGGTTCTAGTA
Source organism: Calothrix sp. HK-06 (assembly GCF_001904745.1). Lineage (GTDB taxonomy): Bacteria > Cyanobacteriota > Cyanobacteriia > Cyanobacteriales > Nostocaceae > Dulcicalothrix. The sequence continues at coordinate 17,598 of NZ_MRCD01000112.1, read as the reverse complement.
GATATTGGGACCCACAATACATAGATGGTCCAAATGGTAAAGTTTCTACAGCAATTGGAGAAGAGCTAGTAAAAATTATACAATCTAAATACCGTACTATCGCGAATCCTGACTTTTGGGCAATTGGTGGATTGTCTTCGGGTGGATGGGGCGCCGTGAATGTGGGGCTACAAAATTCTAAAAATTTCTCGATTCTTTTTAGTCATAGTGGCTATTTTAAAGATAAGAGTGGACCCAAGAACAGTCCCATTAGTTATATCAAGACACTGGCGCCTGCGACTTTACGAAAACTAAGAGTATATTTAGATTCTGGTATATCCGATACCGAAGAACTCGAAGAAGCCCGTGCATTTAGTGAGGTACTAAGCCGACAAAAGGTTTATAATCAGTTTCGCTCGTTTCCAGGCAGCCATACTTGGGACTATTGGCGGACACATTTAACGGATTCGTTAACATTTGTGGGTGAGCAATTTAAAATCGCTCAAATTGCACATGCGGCAGATAATCTGGGTTTTGATAAGCCCAAAACTCCTTAGAAACCGTAGAAACCCAGTTTCTTAGAGTAAGTCCTGTTTAACTTCCTAATTTACTCAAGATATAATCTACTTAATCTTGGGTAATAATTATATGTAATATTTTGTAACAAAAAATCTAGATTTATTTAAGATTTATATTGATGGGCGTTCATGTAGTTATTTGAAGTTTTATTAAATGAAATCTTACAAAAAATTGATAGGAATTTTGGGTGTGCTTGCTGCACTAACGGGTGCTGGGTATTGGTATGTTTTTGTTTTAGGCGCCCCACAATTTGACCCACCAAAAGAGGTTACAGACACGGAGTTAAAGTTTCAGCTTGAGACTTTTGAGAGTAAAGCAATGCAAAGCACCCGTAAATACGGGGTAATTTTTCCTCCTGGGTACGATGCAAAATCGCAGAAGCGTTACCCAGTCATATTTTTATTACACGGAGGTCATGATAATGAGCGTGCGTTTGTAGATAAATATGCAACTATTAGCATTCTGGGAGAACTATATAAATCTAAGAAATTACCACCAGCCATTGTTATTACACCCGATGGTAACGACAAACGTGGCTCGAATCCAATATATGACCCTGATTATTATGATGGGCCGAATGGAAATGTCGGTACTTTGATTGGCTCTGAGTTAGTACAAGTAGTCAAACAACGCTACCGTGTACTTACTGAACCGAAGTATTGGGCAATGGGGGGAGTTTCTTCTGGGGGATGGGGTGCGTTTAACATTGGCTTACGTCATCTTGATAACTTTAATATACTGTTTAGCCATACTGGTTACTTTACAGATACTAGCGGCGCCCTTAATAGTCCGCAAAATATAGTGCAACAGCTTACACCTCAGCAACGTGCGAATTTAAGAATTTATTTAGACGCAGGAAAAAATGATACTGAATTACTAGCTTCTACTCTTACATTTCACGAAACCTTAAACAAACTTGGCATAAAAAACGTTTACTATGCTTTTCCAGGTGGACATGGATTATCGGGACCAGATATAGGCTGGAATTATTTTCACAAACATTTAAAAGGTTCGCTATCTTATGTAGGAAGTCAATGGCAAAGTCTCATAAATATAAAACCATCCCGTCTTAAAAAATGACCAATGAATAATCAATTAAAAATCAAAATCGGATTATGGAGTGCGTCGCTACTTACTGGTTTAGTTGGAATCGTAAACTTACTGTCATCAGTGACGCCAAATCTATACGGTCGCAATCATATCTTAAAACAATTTTTGCCATTTGAAATCCGCGCGGGTGGTCATATATTTGCTGCCTTAACAGGATTTATTTTGCTGACTTTGGCAACTAATTTATTGCGTCGTAAACGAATTGCTTGGTTTATAACTGTTACTTTGTTAGTTTTATCAATTATTAGTCATATATTTAAAGGATTAGATTACGAAGAAAGTTTATTGTCAGGTGTATTACTTATACAGTTGATAGCAATGCGCCATGTGTTTACTGCGCGTTCTGACCGTCCTTCGATAGCAAAAGGAGTAAGAGTATTAATAGGCGCCTTGTTATTTACGCTAGCATATGGAACGATTGGATTTTATTTACTAGACGGTAAATTTACAGAAAACTTCAATTGGCGTGATGCAATTTTACAAACCTTGGCAATGTTCTTTACCGAGGATAACTGGGGACTGCAACCGAAAAGTAGGTTTGGAGACTTCTTTGCTAATTCTATATATATAATTGCTGCTTGTACAATTGCATATGCTTTATTTTCAATTTTACAACCAGTATTTTTACGAAGTAAAGCGGCGCCAGAAGAACGACAAAAAGCTAAGGAAATAGTTGAAAATTATGGCTGTTCCTCGTTGGCATCATTTACATTACTAAGTGATAAAAGTTACTATTTTAGTCCATCTGGTCGCAGTGTAATTGCGTATGTACCAAAAGGACGTGGCGCCATTGCATTGGGTGACCCAATAGGGCCAAGCGAAGACCGTGAAGAAGCAATAGTTGGATTTAAATTATTTTGCCAGCGTAACGATTGGTATCCAGCATTTTATCAAACTTTACCTGATAACATTGACTTGTATAAATCACAGGGGTTTCGAGTAATTAAAATTGGTGAAGAAGCAATTGTTGATTTAAAAGCATTTACCACGCAGGGTAAAGCGGGTAAAAACTTACGTACAGCAATTAACCGCATGAATAAAATGGGGTTTGAAGTTAAATTTTATAAACCGCCAATTAGTGATAAATTAATACGTCAGTTGCGACCTGTGAGTGATGAGTGGTTACAAACTGTGCAAGGTTCAGAGAAACAATTTTCTTTAGGTTGGTTCGACGAAGAATATTTACGTGGAAGTGAAATTGCCGTAGTTGAATCAAATGAGGGAGAAATTGCAGCATTTACAAATATAGTTTCAGAATATCAACTCAACGAAGTCACCAATGATTTAATGCGTCATCGCAAGTCCATCGAAAACGGCACGATAGACTTTTTGTTTATTTCGATGTTTCAGCATTACAAAGAATGTGGTTACGACAGCTTTAATATTGGTTTAATTGCGTTAGCTGGAGTCGGAGAAAGCTTACAAGGAAAAACTGGGCGCCGGGATAAAGTGCTTAAATATCTTTATGACCACTTGCAACGCTTTTATAATTTCCAAGGTTTGCGTGCATACAAAGACAAATTTCAACCGCATTGGGAACCGCGTTATCTTGTATATCCAAGTGTAACTGCTTTACCTGATGTAGTTGTAGCATTAGTCCGCGCGGACTCTGGTGATAGACTCTGGGATTATTTTAAACCTGGTGCTTAAAATTATCTTGTAGGGTAGGCATCTTGCCTGCCCTAGGACAGTAAAGCATATGAATCAATTAGAATCAACAAAGTTATTGAACGAGTTACTACAACAAGATGCTTGTGATGTACTAACGAATGGCAAAACAGGTAATGGAAGGAAAATTGTAATCGCCAATTAATTTCAGCTGGCATGGTTTGGAGTCGCGCTGCTGCTATAGAAGCTCGATTAAATTATAGTGATAATTCACCAGTTCTAAATCTTTCTTGGGCAGGGGTTGCAACAAAGTCGCAAAAAATAACCCGCATATCCTATGTAGATATTTTCACTATTAAACATGTGTAGTATATACAGGCTTTTTAGTTAATGCCAATTGCTCTAATAATTCTGTTGCCAGAGTAGGTGTATCATAGCGATTAATTTCAGCTTTAAAGCTTTCTGCTTTTTCTTTATACTTCGGTGTGCAAAGAATCTTCATTACAGCATCTCGAATTTGACCTGGTGTCGGTGTACTAGTTTTTAGGTTTATTCCAGTTCCAGTCCAATGAACCCTAGCACATATTTCTGGCTTCTCTTCTGTTTGACCCGCTGTCACCATTGGCACACCAAAAGCTAAAGCTGTTTGTACACCATTAAATCCACCGTTTGTTACCATCACATCAACATAAGGTAACAAATAAGCATGAGGAATAAATTTTTCTAACCTAACGTTTTGAGGAATTGGATTAAGCTGTAAATTTTCTATCGGTTGTCCTCCTGTTGTCACAATCAATAATACATCTTCGTTTGCAAGGGCTTCAATTGTTGGCAAAATTAAATCTCTTGCTTCTGTTGCAACTGTACCTTGGGTAACGTGAATTATGGGTTTATCTAATTTCAAATCATCCCACCAAGCAAGAGGTGTAAATGCAGGCGCCGGAGGTAAAAATGTTCCAATAAAGTGAATTTGTGGTGCAAGGTCGCTACAAGGATATTCAAAAGACGGTGTAGTGCCTTGTAGATACAAAAATTGAGATAAAGCAGCAGTGAAAAAATCCTGTGATTTCTTTGGTAGTCCAACACTTTCACGGGCACGGTCAAGATGAATTGTCACATCACGCATTAAGACATTCTGCGATAAGTAATTAAGAAATCGATTTCGTAATTTTCCCTGCCAAGTATTACCCGGTGGAATTCCTAAACCAAAAGGCGCCGTATCTTGGCTATTGAAAGGTAGCGCTGACATGCCAAACGCTGCCCAAGGTAAGCCTGTTTTTTCATGTAACCACGAAATACCAAGGCAGAAAACATCACATAGCAAAACATCAGCCGGAAATTCATTCAATATATTAGTTAAATCTTCCAGTTGCGTTACTGCCGAATTAATAAACCCGTGTTTGAGATAAAATTTAAATTGCGCTACTCCCTTTAAAGCATCTTTTTGTTCTATGAAATTCAGGGGAATAGTATTGATGTCAGTAAAATCTATCCCTGTGCAAATAGGAACGTGACGGGCGCCAGTTGCTTCAATCTTTTCTTTAAAGCCTTTTCCGGTATACCAATATACTTCGTGACCGCGTTCAACAAGCTTACGCACGATTGGCAAAGCTGGGTTAACGTGTCCAGCAGCAGCAATTGTAGCAATTAAAAAACGAGTCATAATTATTACTATTTTTTTGTTATACGTACACGCAATTGATTCTGAGCTTTGGGAGGAACTAAGACAGTGCCAATGTAGAATATTCTGGTGTTACGGAAAAACGGTAGCGACACAGTAACGTAGCTAGAAAAACTTTGATTTCTATCAGCGCAAACTCTCGACCGATACAAACATGGGCGCCACCTCCGAAACCTAGTAATGAAAATGGGACTTTTTTGTCTTCTTCGCGTCCAAGTGCAAAGCGGTCTGGGTCAAATTCTTCTGGGTTGATATAAATTTCTGGCAACCAATGCGTGACAAATTGACGCATTTCAAAAACTGAACCATAGCGTTGCCAACTTTGCAGTAAAGAATAACCTTCCTTTTCGGCAAATTGAAGATCGCCAATAAGTGGTACACCAAAACTACCCGGCATTTCTAGAGCCGATTTGAGTTGTTGCATAACCTGTATTTGATGAACGAGGTAATGAATTAAAAATTTATTTCATAGATACAGCATGAAATAACCGTGCGCGATCTGTCAATAGTTAATTAAAAATTTAATTCATAGTTTTCGCCTAAAAGGTGGTAACTATGAGTAAAAGCTTGTAAAGTCAGATAAGAAGCTTGCAAAACGACCTGAATGCGACTGTGGGCAGTACAGATAATACACAACCATCATCAAAAGTCAACCGGGCAACTCGTGATGCCGAGGTAACAAAACAGCAAATTTTAGATGCCGCAGTAATCGAGTTTGCGAAAAATGGCTTATTTGGCGCCCGAACCGATGCGATAGCTAAAAGTGCAGGAGTGGCGCCGAGGATGATTTATTATTACTTCCAGAGTAAAGAAGGGTTATATCAAGCAGTATTAGAGCGGCCAGCTTCTGAATTTCAACAGATGCTTACGCAAATGAATTTGGAGGAACTACCAGCGATTGAAGCATTACAAGTGTTTTTGCGAACAGTAATTGCTTATGAAATTTCTCATCGTTATCAAGGGATGCTGTTATTTCAAGAAGCGAATCAAAATCAAGGTAAATATTTTCAGCAAACAAATTGGTCACAACCACTTACATACGTTACAAAAATATTAGAAAAAGGAATGCAAGAAGGGACTTTCTCTAAACAAGACCCATATATGACAACACTAACTATAGCGGGAATATGTGTTTTTTATGCAAATGCCTATGAAAACCTAAAACACCTGACCCCAGATGTCGAATTACTTAGTGATGAAATGATTGAACGTTACACCCAAGCAGCAATTAACTTAGTGTTAAATGGTGTACTTGCTTAAAATATGTTAATTTATTATACCAATAGGCATACTAATCACGTCTCTACCAAGGATTGCAGGCGCCGGATAATTCTTTTATGGAAATATCTATTAAGAGCTATTCTCTGTATAACCAATTCAAAATACCTAAACCCGCAACTAAACCGACAAAGTTTCCAGTAATACCATTCATATTTGCTAATGCAACAAAAATATCAAGCGCGCGGATAATACGATTAGGGTCAATTACAGCAACACCTTGAGGTACAGCAATTGATTTTGCTAGTAGTACTGCGAGAGTAATGCCACCTCCTATAATTGTTGCAAGCATTCCTACCAAACTCGCAATAATACCCCATCGCACAATTTGCATCACTTCAGATTTCTTAGGATGCGTGCTAATGTCACCATTACGGAGTCGTCTAGCTAGTCTTGTTTGTCGAAACGCTAAGTAAACATTAAATAGCAACAGTAATATTCCACAACCTGCCCAAAATATACCAATTCCAAGACCTGGTGTAGTGGATTGAGTATAATTAACTGCTGCTCCCGGTACAGGTGTAACAGGTGTAATAGTTTGGTTAAAACTGCGTCCGGTAATGGCAAATAACAAGGTCAGTCCCCCAGCTACAGCAAACCCAAGTTCCACCCAAAAACCAATCCATCCTGCAAGCCGCAAGATATTGCCAATTTGTTCTAGCTTCCGCTCTATAACTTGTGTATTTGACCTTGTTTCCATTTTATAAGGTGGTGTTGTTAATTTGATGTATGAAAAATATTCCGTTTATACCAGAAAATTTTGTGGAGACGTGATATATTCCCTGCGGGACACTCCGTAAACAAGTCTCTACATATAATTAAACAATTTAATTCTGAATAGCTTCTATCTTGGGGATTAAAAAATCAAGCTTGCAAACTATTTATATTGAAATTTAATTAATTTTTGTAAAAAATTCAAAGTTATTATATGTATTTATAAGTTTGACAACTTAACAAGAGCCAAATGACATAAAGATAAATAATAAATTCTCTCCATCGTGAGGAAGATGGAACTATTAGCATAAGTTTCTAGCCTGAGAAGCAGATAATTTCTGTTCTCAATCTCTATTTTGACACTATCAAAATAAAAAAGGAACTAATCAAAAAGGAACTTATGGCTAATAATTCTAACTCAAACAACGGTCATCGTATTCGTTACGCAGTAGTCGGACTTGGGTGGATAGCTCAAGAAACAGTTTTACCAGGGTTTGCACAAGCGTCCAATTCTCAACTTACAGCATTAGTTTCTGACGACCCGACTAAACGAGAAGAACTCGGCAAAAAATACGGTGTAAAAACTTACTCCTACGACCAATATGAAGAATGCCTTAATAGCGGCGAAGTTGATGCCGTATACATAGCAGCCCACCCGCTTAGTTGGAACAGGCAAGGATGCCCATTCCACTCTTAGATGGTTAATTTATTTTTGGAAGGCGCCTATACAACTACTGACCTACATCATTAAATTAACTAGTACCCAGTAGCCAACAAGCACGGAAACTACACCTACCCACAATTTAGCTTTATCCATAAGTCAATATCAAAGGTGAATTTTACAGATTGAGTACAAAGAATTCAGACGAGATAATTTGAAATGAATCAGTTTGTTAAATATTTCTGTAATTTTTATTACTATTTTCAACTGTCAAACTGCACTTAAGGTAAAATTCACTGTTTGTGGCTCGAAAACGTTGATTAAGTATCGAATGTGTCATACTGAACGGAGTGAAGTATCTTTAACGCTGCCCAAAAAGCTACTTTAAGCAAAACGCTTCATGCCCTGCGTACTGTTGACATTTTATACATTAACTTCGATAAATAAACATCTTCATAATCATCCAATAAACTATCAGTAATTACAACGCAAAAGTAAGCAGTGTGAGCTTTTTACTGATTCATGACAACATACAGCTTTCTTTAAAAACTGAATAAACGGGTATAGTATTACTCTTATAGAGTAAATACCAATTATACGTTTACCAGCTTGTTTATATAGCTGTACTAAATGCTTACTATTATTGTAGCAATTCTAGTAGTACCAAAACTCTTACGCATGGTAGTTGTCAATTTTAAAAAGCCATATCTAAACTGAACAACACTTGAAGTGTCTGGTTTAAGCAGTCTTTATAGTAGCTATCTAAAGGTATATTCCGAGAAAAATATTTCTTGTGGTAGGATAATTTCAATACTTCGGGTAGATAGGGTTTTGATTTTCAAACCCTTAAAGTTCTTATCAGAATCTCAAATGCACTTTTAAATTCAGCTAAATTCAGCTAAATCGGCTTAACGTTTATTAACACAATTAAGACTATCACAGGTGCCTTCAACAAGCGCAAGTGTGTCTAAATCACATTTAAGGAGAAAAAAATGCGGATTGCTCAAGTTGCTCCATTATGGGAAAGAGTACCACCACCAGGTTACGGTGGCACTGAATTAGTGGTGGGGTTGCTGACAGATGAATTGGTTCGACGCGGACATGAAGTAACGCTTTTCGCTTCGGGAGACTCGCTAACTTTAGCAAAGCTCGAATCAGTTCATCCCCGCGCTTTGCGATTAGACTCAAACGTTAGAGAGTACGGCATTTATGAAATGCTGCAACTTAATTGGGTTTACGAAAGGGCTTCTGAGTTCGATGTTATTCATTCTCATGTCGGCTTTAGCTCCTTACCTTTCGTTAATTTAGTTTCAACGCCCACAGTTCACACCCTCCACGGTATTTTTACGCCTGACAATGAAAAGATGTTCAAGCACGCTAAACGTCAGCCGTATATCAGCATTTCAGATTCACAGCGTGAACCAAGATTAGATTTGAATTGTGTTGCAACGGTTTATAACGGTATAGATGTTGCCAGCCATAAATTTTTCCCTCAACCATCTGAAGAACCTTATTTAGCCTTTGTCGGTCGTCTATCCCCAGAAAAAGGGCCTCACCACGCTATAGAAATTGCCAAGCGTTCTGGATGGACTTTAAAAATGGCTGGTAAAGTTGATGTGGTAGACGTTGAATACTTCGAGCGCGAGGTTAAGCCACATATCGACGGTAAGCAAATTCAGTATTTAGGTGAAGCAAACCACGTTCAAAAAAATGAAATTATGGGACGCGCGCACGCAACCCTATTCCCAATAACCTGGCGTGAACCTTTTGGGCTAGTAATGGTTGAGTCAATGGCTGCTGGTACACCAGTTATTGCAATGAAGATGGGTTCCACACCTGAAATTATCGCGCATGGTAAGACTGGTTTTGTCTGTGAAAGCGTTGATGAATGCGTTGAATCTATTGATAAAGCTGTTGCTCTTGACCGTAACGCTTGCCGTGACTACGTTTGGCAGAACTTTAGCGCTCAGAAAATGGCTGATGGTTATGAAGCAGTTTACCGTCAAGTTATTGCCGAGCGTTTAGGAAAGACAAATGGACACTTCAAAGGTTCAGTTGTTGCAGCGACAAGCATGAATTAAGGAAAAGGTGGATTGAGCTTATCCACCTTTTTTCTTAGTTTCGTTATCAAGCTTGTGCCTCTGCATAACCTTGCAGATTCTCTGGTTCATAGGAGCGCAGAATCCGAGTTGCCGTATTAAGTAATTCTTGTGTACCCCGAACAATCACAAGATATTTGCCTGCATCGAGGCGGTTCCGATAGGGTAAAGCGTCCCCACTACCCACTGTTAAACCAACTCCACCACCTACGAAGTACGCACCCAAGGCGCCGGATAATGCTCCTAATACTCCTCCAAAAACGTGATTACCAAGATCACCAATTGGAAATATTTCAATACGCGTTAAAACATTAAAAGCATAACCAGCAACGTAGCCGAAAGGAACTAGCCACAGTGACAAACGTTTAAATCCTTTTTTAGCTTGCTGTTCAGGATTGATTAATCCAAATTCATCAGCACTTTTATAGCCTTTTCCTAAAATATCAATTTGATTTGTAGGCAAACCTTCTTTTTCAAGTGCAGTATACGCTGCTTCCGCCTGCATTCTGTCTGGTAATACTGCTATAAGATAATTCATATAATTATTACCTCAAAATATACTAAGATAAGTTTTAAATAAAAATTTAAACTCGCGCGCATCTTCAAACCTCATTCTTGAGAATGATTTATATTATTAGTATAATAGTGCCATTAATATACATAATTAGATGTAGAGACGTGTAAACTGGAGGTTTTCCCGCTCTTATGAATCACGTCTCTACAAAGTGTGTATCTTATAAATGATGTGCGGATTGGTATATATTATGAAGGTGTAAATTCTTTAACACATTAGCCGCTGGTATTTATGGAGAAAGACCAGGTATTATTAAATGACTGGCATGTTATCACGCGCGTTCAAGAATTAAAACCTGGCGCCGTTCTGCCAAAAAGGTTGTTAGGAGAAGATATCGTTGTTTGGCATGATGGTACGTCTATTCACGCAGCGAAAATTATATCAGAATATCGGGTGATTCTTGAATCACAAAGACCGCCACGTCTTCCTCTTGATTTACAAGCAGAGGTAAATCTCCCAAGTGACCGTTACTCGATAGTTTACCGTAAGTGGCTGAAAAAACAAGGCGTAACTTTTGGCTGTATTTAAAGTTACCTTTAAGTAAAAATAAAAGTCTATTCTTGAAATTCCCAGTGGTTGAGAATGGCGCCATTAGTACTATAATTACTTAAGAATATTAACTACCAAACGTTAGGTAAGTTTACATTGACTGAGATGCCACTCTCAAATGTATCAAGTGTCTGTAGTGGACGTTCGCGCGTGATTGATGCGGCAGAGCGATTGTTTCGTGCGCGCGGGTACAATAGTGTAACAATGCGAGACATTGCTAAGGAAGTAGGAATTAGGCAAGCTTCTCTGTACTATCATTTTGAGAGTAAGGAGCAACTTTTTGTAGCTGTAACTGAATTAGAGTTTGAGCATCATCATAAAGGTCTACAAAATGCAATAGAACAACAAGATACTTTACGCACACAGCTAAATTGTGCGGCAAACTGGTTTCTGTCTCAACCACCTGTGCATCTTCTAAGTATGCTGCACACTGATATGCCATGTTTAAGTGAAGAAAATCTTAAGAAGTTGTCGGCAAGTTCTCGTAGATGTATATTTATCCCTGTACAGCAAATGTTTGAAGTAGCACAGCAAAAAGGAGAAATTCGTAGTTGTCGTGCAAATGTACTGGCTGGTTTTTTCTTATCGGTAATGGAAAGCATTCCAATGGTGATATCTGGAAACGAAGTTGGAGCTAAACAAGTCATAGTTAATGAAATGATAGATGTTTTGTTAGACGGACTGACTCCGAAATAATTTTTTTTGCCTTTACCTACCAATTGATAGGTAGATTATATTTGTCGATACAAGTACAATACACACCGAAACATAACTATTAATCTATGACTACACTTTCAAACTTGCCAGAAACTCCTATTTCTCGTCGAACATTATTAAAATTATTCGGTGTTGGTACTGTTGGGGGGGTAATGGGATATTCACGGTTTGTTAAACCCAAACCAACAGTGTTTCAAAAAGATACTTTGAGTTTGCCTTTAACTTTAAATCAACCTAAGACTGCTGTGGTAGTTGGTGGGGGTTTAGCTGGTTTAGCTTGTGCATATGAGTTAAGCCAAAGAGGATTTGCAGTAACAATACTAGAAAAATCTCCGCAGTTTGGAGGTAAAATTGCTAGTTGGCAGGTTAATGTCGGCACCGATAAGTTTAGAATGGAACATGGTTTTCATGGATTTTTTCCGCAGTATTATAATTTAAATAGTTTAGTTAAAGATTTAAATGCTACAGATAACTTTCAATCACTGAATTTTTATTCGCTTGTTTACCGCGAACACTATAAACCAGAGGTATTTCGTCCCAGCAGTTCTGCATTTCCGTGGAACATAGTTGATTTGGCAATTGCTTCACCAAATCGCTTGCAGTGGGGAATAAATTTAACGAAGATAAAACATTTACAGGTATTTCAAGCAATAGGTGGTTTCGAGCGTGAAAAGAATTATCAACGTTTTGATAATATTTCGGTTGCTGATTGGGTAGCAAAAGATTTTCCTCAAGGTTTGTATGACTTATACTTTTTACCTTTTGCCAAGTCAAGTTTGAATGCACCTGATTTAATGAGTGTGGGAGAATTAATGCAATTCTTCCACTTTTATTTTTTTGGGAACCCAGAAGGTTTAGCTTTTAATGGTACTAAAGATGATATGGGTACTAGTTTAGTGCAACCAATTGTTGATGCAATTAAAAGTAAAGGTGGTAAAGTTGTCACAAATGCAATTGTTAGTCAAATTCAAGCTGAAAATAACAGCGTCAACTCACTCACGTATCAAGTAGGTAGCGGCGCCAGTGATGTACCATTTACTGTAAAGCGTAATCATATTGTTGGCGATAATAGCAAGATAGAATATTTTGGCGCCGCAGACGAAGTGTTCGCAGTGGCAGAAAACAGTCAAGAAGCTGTCTCGCTAACTTGTACTCACCAAGGGTGTACCGTAAAAATGGCAGAAGATGGTAAATTTCACTGTCCTTGTCATGGTGCAGTATTTGCAGCAGATGGTAAAGTCCTCAATGGTCCAGCAGAAACAGATTTAGCCAAGTTTGAAATAAAAGGGCGCCCCCAGAAAGGTTACAGTGACGAGTTACAATTAGTTGCAGTTAAACCAGAATCTGTGAAACCAGAGACGGTTGTAGCAGATTACTATATATTTGCCACTGATGTACCTGGAGTGCAACAGCTTTTCAAGCGTTTAGATGGAGACGTTAATCAAAAATCACGCGAGCAAATCGAAAAATTGAGCATCGCAGACCCCTTTGCTGTATGTCGCTTTTGGTTCGACCGTGACTTTGCTTGGGAACAAAGCAACTTTACATCGCTATCTGGTTACGCACTCACAGACAGCATTACTTTATATCACCGTATCCAGCAGCAATTTATCGACTGGTCACAACGTACAGGTGGTAGTGTCGTTGAGTTACATGCTTACTGCTATAAAGAGAAAGAGTTTCCGACTCAATCCGCACTGCTAGCGACTTTTGAGCAGGAACTGTATGATATTGTTCCTGAACTCAAGCAAGCTAATATCCTGCACCGTGAACTAGTCAACCAAAAAAACTTTTCTGGATATCCACCTAATAGTTACGCAGAACGTCCCGAAACTCGCAGTAATATTAATAACTTAATTTATGCAGGCGATTGGGTTAAAATGCCTTTTCCATGCGGTTTAATGGAGCGTGCTGTCAGTAGTGGCTTGTTAGCAGCAAACGAAATTTTACACAGCGAAGGGCTACAAAGACGTGAAATTCTATCGGTAAATCCACAGGGTTTATTAAAAATTTAATAGTTTTATCGCTTAATTTTAAAAGAGATTGGAATATTATGTTTACATCAAAACCGCTCTATTAGAATCGATTATTAAAATAATGACACTTCAAATTAGTGACATTTTATATATTCTCTTGATTCCATTAGCTCTCTGGTTGATTTTCAACTTGGCTGTGGGGAGAACACAAGCTGGTCGGTCACTGTTGACAATTCCCAATAAAGGGAGATATATCGGTCAAGTATTAGCTTTTCTTGCTGGAATACTTTTTGTAGTGTCAGCAGCAATATCGATTAGGTCATTTATTACAGATAACAACACTTCTGAAGGAATAGCTGGTGTCTCTCGACTCATTTTTGGTGTTTACATGTTATTAAATGGGTTTACATATCAACCCTCATTCATGGAAAATGGCATTTGGATGGGGGATGGGGTGTTTATTAGGTGGGAGAAAATATTATTCTATGAATGGAATGTAAATCCTTCGGAACCAGATGTTGATATATTAGCTGTAAGAAGTTCGAGTCGTTTGGCTAAGAGGGTATCTAATTTGATGGTTAAGTCTTTACAGCGACAACCTGTCGATGATTTGTTACGGCAGTATGTTCCTACTATTAACGGTTAGATGGGATGACTACATCACTTCCTAAACTTCCTTTGCCATCACCGCTTATCGGCGCCGAAGTTGGTTCTTTTACAGAGTATACTGTTACGCAACGAATGCCTGCTATTGCTCGTCGCGTTATAGTCGAAAATTCTTTTGATAATACTGTTAATGATGGTTTAGAACAGCTTGCTTGTGCTTTACCGAGTGGGTATATACTACCTTTGGTAGATGACACTGGCGGCGATTTTAATAGTTGGAATAAATACCTTCAATCTTTTCTTGGGCAACGTTGGATTGATATTCCCTGGTTTTTTGCTGAAACTTATTTTTACCGTTTAATTCTAAATATTACTGGTTATTTTGCTCCTGGTGAGTCGCAAGGTGTTGACCCGTTCGCACTCCAAAAGCGTCAAGGTTTAGAAACTGGTTTTGACGCTATCGCTACACTATGTCATCAAGTTAATAGCTGGTTAGAGAATCCCGAACCAAAAGAGGCATTATTAGGTTTATTATATTTTGCCTTATGGGGTAATCGCGTTGATTTAAGTTTGTGGTCAGCATTTGAAACCGACCGCAGTCAATTTGATATTCAGACTCAGCAAGCACATATATTAGTTAACGATGCAGCTTCGGTAGTTGATTTAATTAACAAGAACCAGCAAGGACGTTTTGATGTAGTTGTTGATAATGCTGGGTTTGAGTTGGTTTGCGATTTATGTTTGGTTGATTTTTTACTCGGTAGCGGTTTAGCTAAACAAATTAAGTTACATCTCAAACTACATCCCACTTTTGTCTCAGATGCCATGATTCAAGATGTACATCAAACAATTGAATTTTTTGCTAAATCAAATAATTTGGATGTAACATTTTTAGCTAACCGTCTACAAGAATACTTGGAATTAGGAAAATTACTTTTAAGCAGCGATTACTTTTGGACATCGCCATTAGCCTTTTGGGAAATGCCTGATGTAATTAGAAATGATTTAGCTGCTAGTAACTTGACAATTATTAAAGGTGACGCAAATTACCGTCGATTACTCGGTGACAGGCATTGGGACTACACCACCAACATTAACGATATTATCTCTTATTTCCCGGCGCCATTACTTGCACTACGCACCCTAAAATCTGAAGTTGCCGCAGGAATTAAGCCAGAAGTTGTACAAAAAGTGGCGCCAAGCGATACAAATTGGTTAACCAACGGTCAATGGGGTGTAATTCAACTAGTGCCCAACCCTGCATAAAAACCAAAAAACTCCTGTGATATATCTTGTGAGACATCTTGTGGGATAGGCATCGTTGCCTGTCCCTTTTACATTAAAGTTTTATTTGGTCTACAAATTGCGAAAAAAGTCAATCGTACATTGTAGCGAATGAGTATCATTATTTACGTATAAAACGAAATATTTGACACTTTAACAAAACTTAATATGTAAAAAATAGACAATAACTCTTACGACAAAATAGTTAAAATTTGTTAAGAATAGTGACAGGAATGTCAAAATTAGGAAAACCTTTTTATGGTAGATGCAGTCGATAACCAGCCACCATTAGACCAAACGCTATTTATAGCAGGGGAAACTCCGGCGTCAAAATGTTCTCACGTCGTAATAGTAGGAGGTGGTTTTGGGGGGTTGTACGCAGCGAAAGCGTTAAGCCGTGCGAATAATGTTCAAGTTACACTGATTGATAAGCGCAATTTCCACCTTTTTCAACCACTGTTGTATCAGGTTGCCACCGGTACGGTATCACCTGCGGATATTTCCTCACCGCTACGTGCGGTCTTGAATAAGAGTAAAAATACTAAGGTTTTACTGGGTGAAGTAACAAGTATTGACCCAGAGGCACAAAAAGTCTTTATGGGTGATGATGTGGTAAGTTATGACTCGTTAATTTTAGCGACGGGTGCAAAACATTCTTATTTTGGTAAAGATGAATGGGAAGAACATGCACCTGGTTTAAAGACAGTTGAAGATGCAATTCAAATGCGGCGCCGTATCTTTAGTGCGTTTGAAGCAGCAGAAAAAGAAACCGACCCAGAAGCTAGGCGTGCTTTATTAACGTTTGTGGTTGTTGGTGGTGGCCCAACTGGGGTGGAGCTTGCAGGCGCCATAGCAGAAATTGCTTACCATACAATGAAAGAAGACTTCCGCAATATCGATACATCTGAAGCGCAAATTATACTTTTAGAAGGTTTAGACAGAGTTTTACCACCGTTTGCACCAGAGCTATCACAAAAAGCTGCTTCATCATTAAAGCAGTTAGGCGTAACTGTACGCACTAGTACTATGGTGACAAATATCGAAAATAATATAGTCACAATTAAAAGTGGTGATAACGTTGAGCAAATACCTGCACAAACAGTATTATGGGCAGCAGGTGTAAAAGCGTCACCATTGGGTAAAACCCTTGCGGAAGCGACTTCGGTTGAATGCGACCGTGCAGGACGTGTTGTAGTAGAATCAGACTTTAGTGTTAAAGATTATCCAAATATATTTGTAATTGGTGACTTAGCTAATTACTCACATCAAAATGGTAAACCCTTACCAGGAGTGGCGCCAGTTGCGATGCAAGCAGGTGAGTATGTAGCATCAGTTATTAAAACACGACTCAAAGGAAAAACTCCGGTGCCGTTTAAATATAAAGACCACGGTAGCCTAGCAGTGATTGGACGCAATCGCGCGGTTGTTGATTTGGGCTTTACGAAGCTTACAGGTTTCCTCGCTTGGGCATTCTGGCTATTTGTACATGTTTATTTCTTGATTGAGTTTAATAATAAGTTAGTCGTCATGGTGCAGTGGGGATGGAATTACATCACCCGCAACCGAGGTGCAAGACTAATTACAGGTAGCGAAACACTGGCACCAACACCTGTTAAACAAAGTCAAGATAATTACTCAGTAGTTAATAGACCTTCGGCTGTCAACGTGTAGTTGTGCAAATTTGTCATTCTGAGCGTAAAGCGTAATGCGGAGCATTTGCCGCAGGCTAGAATCTCAAAGGTTTCGATACTTGCGAGATGCTTCACTACGTTCAGCATGACATTGGATGCTAACTACCCCAACCACAATCAAAAAAATTACAGTCGATACCGCTACAATCTATATCATTACAATCTATTGAAAAACAATGATGCAAATCACAGTCTATGCCACTACAATCAATCGAAACATAATCAACTGAATTACAACCTAAATTTATACAATCGCAAACCTCTGTTGAACTATTCCCGCATTGACCACGATTAAAATGTTTGCGCTTGTTTACTTGTTGTTCTTCGTTAGAAATTGCTGAAGACAAGTTACATAGAGAATTTAACCTGCGTGTTTGTAATACGTGACTCGCTTGTTTACATGCTTGAAAACGCTCGCGCGATTTTTTTATAGCAATCTTAGAGGATGTTTGAAAAGTCGGCAATTGAGTAAAAAAAGCTCTCAGGGCATAA
>NZ_MRCD01000111.1 GCF_001904745.1 Calothrix sp. HK-06 | reverse complement strand
GAGAGCTATGAGGCTTATTGAGTCTATGTTGTAGGCGCCTTTGTCACCCCTTCAGGTGGTTGGCCTACTATTTTACGGCTTTCATTGATAAACCGATGCGTTTGAGTTTTTCGTTGACTTCCATGACTCGGACTTTGACGACTTGTCCGACTTTGACTATTTTCTTGGGGTCATCTACGAATCTGTCGGCTAGTTGGGATATATGTACTAACCCGTCTTGGTGAACACCGACATCGACAAAGGCGCCAAAGTTAGCGACATTAGTAACAACACCTTCTAATTCCATTCCAACTTTGAGGTCGGTAATTTCTTTGATTCCTTCTTTAAAGGTGGCATATTTAAATTCAGCACGTGGGTCACGTCCTGGTTTCTCTAGTTCGCTAAGGATATCACGCAGGGTTGGTTCTCCAATGGTATCTGTAACGTATTTTTTCAAACCTGTTTTTTTAAGGTTTTCGGCAATTTGTGTTACCTGGTTTATTGGAACTTTGAGGTCAGATGCTATATTTTCTACCAATTTGTAACTTTCTGGATGTACGGCAGTATTATCTAAAGGATTTTCACCACCCCTTATTCTTAAAAAACCTGCTGCTTGTTCAAAAGCTTTTGGCCCAAGTTTGGGAACCTTCAATAACTGGCGCCGATTTTTAAATGTGCCGTTAGCATCACGATAAGCGACTATATTATTAGCTACTGCTGATGTTATGCCCGAAACAAAAGTTAATAGTTGACTCGAAGCAGTATTTAAATCTACACCAACGTAGTTTACACAGCTTTCTACAGTTTCTTCGAGCTTTTTCTTTAATAGTTTCTGGTCTACGTCGTGTTGATATTGTCCCACCCCTATCGACTTAGGGTCAATTTTTACAAGTTCTGCGAGTGGGTCTTGCAGGCGCCTACCTATACTAATGGCGCCGCGCACGGTAACATCAAGGTCGGGGAACTCTTGACCAGCTAGTTTACTCGCCGAATATATAGATGCTCCCGATTCGTTTACTATAACTTTGACGGGTTTACGGTCAATTGTTTTGAGTACATCACCAATAAATTCGTCGGTTTCACGTGATGCTGTACCGTTACCAATAGCTATCAACTCTATTTTGTATTTCTCAATTAGATTTTTGACTGACTGTGCAGCTTTTACACGTCCATCAGCACCAGTATGGGGGAAAATAGCCTGATATTCTAAAAATTTACCCGTTTGGTCAAGAATCGCCACTTTACAACCAGTTCTAAAACCTGGGTCTACTGCCATTGTTGGTTTCATACCCGCAGGCGCCGATAGTAACAACTCGCGTAAGTTTGTTTCAAAGGTCTTTATCGACTCAATATCAGCATAAAGCTTTTTCTCGGCAATAACTTCATTTATCAACGAAGTTTTCATCAAGCGGTTAAATGCGTCTTTGAGCATTTCTTGATAAAATGCACGTATTGGACGGTGCTTTGTCTTGCAAACTTGAGATTCTATATACGAAAGCACTGTATCTTCGTCGTAAGATATTTCAAAACTCAATATCCCCTCATTTTCACCGCGACACAGCGCTAATAAGTTGTGAGGTGCAATATTTCTAACTTTTGCGCTAAAGCTACGATACATCTCAAACTTTGTCGTTCCTTCAGAGTGTTCGTCTTTGATGTGGGAGACAAACGTACCTTCGTCTAACAAATAATCCCGTAAGTATGCCCGCAATTCTGCTAATTCGGCAACTTCCTCTGCTAAAATATCGGCGGCGCCTTTGAGTGCATCGTCACCACTCTTTACACCTTTTTCTTCTGAAACATATTTAACTGCTTCAAGTTCAAGAGGAACAAGCGGCCCATTTTTGACGTTTAAAGACTTAATAAACTCAGCCAAAGCTTCTAGACCTTTTTCACGGGCAATAGTCGCACGTGTACGACGCTTAGGACGATAAGGTAAATATAAATCTTCTAACTCGTTTTTTTGCAAACAAGTCTCAATTTTCGCTTTTAACTCAGGGATTAGCTTCCCTTGCTCGTTAATTGAATTAAGTATCGCCGCTTTTCGCTCTTCTAACTCTGTTAAATAACTATATCTATCTGATAAGTCCCGTAACTGCACTTCGTCCATCTCACCAGTGCGTTCCTTACGGTATCGTGCAATAAAGGGAATCGTCGCACCCTCACGGAAAAGTTCAAGCGCACTTTCAATTTGAAAGGGTTTAAGGTTAAGTTCGCTTGCTAGAGTCTGTGGAATATTAAGCATCGGATGTTTTAAGCTGCTATTCAAACCGAAGTTACTATAACCTACTTTTACAAGAGAAACCGGGCTTATTGTCAACATTTTGCATAGAAACTCTAGTTTATCGTGAATAAGCCCGGTTTCTTGAGTGTTAGTAACAAATTTTTCTTACCTTGGATATAGTTCAAACAAATCCAAATTTGTTAAACAAATATACTTATATCCTTTGAAATCTTATCAAAATATAAAATTATTACATATGTTAAGAAATATTAACGCATTTATACCTATGACTCATAATAGAATAACGATTTGACGTGGTTTACAGGTTTTTTGTTTTTTATTCCTTTGTAAGTATTAATATTCTTATAATCAGATGTTAAGATAACATACCAAATGGATTCGGAATTTAACTCCCCATCCTTGTTATCTTAAGCAGGGTGCAGTAACGAAAGTTGAAAGTAAGTGTAAAATTTACTACTTTTGCTATATTAGAAGGTCGCAAGATTTATATCTATGCGCTTCTGCTTGTGAATTCAGAGGTTTTAAAGAGATGGTCTTGGCATTTTTATTACCGCTTCTGACTGCTTTAGTTAGCGGCTACTTATTTCAAAAAAGCACTGACGAGATAGGTTATCTCGCTGGTGGTATTGCTATTATTAGTTTCGTTATAAGCTTGGTACTGGCGCCTTGGGAAATCCAGCTTTTGCTACTAGTGGTTGTTTTGGTTTCTACCCAAAAGCTGCTCCAGCAGAACGACTACAAGTTTGACAAGAGGGGTAAAGGCTAAGGAATAAAGGGTAAAGGGTAAAACTTTCCTTTACCCCTAATGGTTAAGATTTTTGCTCAAGATTAAGCTGTAAATTGTTTGACATATTTAACTACAGCAGGTGTGAGTAAAGTTTCAACTGAGGATATTACTTCACGGTCGAACTGCGACCAAAGTCTTGGAGTATTAAACATACAGGGTTGTAGAATTCCCCAAAGTTGATTTTCATGACATAGGTGCGCGTGAACTAGTGCCCGGTGTCCAAACGATGAACGCTCAAATTCAACGGATAGAACATCTGGACTTGTAGTTTCAACATCTTCAATATAAATTGAGGGTTCAGTTCGCACAGCAGCAGCAAACATTGGGTCTTCTGAAGTTAAAGATGCAGGTTCTTGTTTCCAATCAGAGTCTAGCACCTCTGGAATTTCACTATGAAGGCGCCAGCAAACGGGAACTATACCAATTTTGGTATTAGGATTTCGCACGTACAGAAATACGCGGTCACATTTTAAAATTTCTCCTAGTGCTGGCATTAAAGCATCGAAAAGTGCTTCTGGTTGGGAGTGTTCTTCAAAAATGCTGCTTAATGTATTGGGTAAGGTTGAGCTAGTCATTTATATAGTTGTTCGGTTTTAGCTTTATCCTCGCAACAACTAATATCTACAACATCGTTCTAGCGATGCAGATACTTTAAGTTTAGGACTATATAATCATAATCATTTTTATATTGATTTTAGGTCAGTGCCAGATTTAGCTGTTCGTATTCAAGTGCATCAAGCGGTGAAAATGGTTTACGAAACGAGAAAGCATAAGGTGTAGAGCCATATTGCTGTAAATGTTCCAGTCTTTTCTTCGCTTCGTTAACCGTTGGTGTGTAACCTGCACATATCCACCACATTGCTAAAATTGGCTGTTCTACCTTTTCAAACCAACGGCGCCGAGAACGCATGATATCACTATGGGCGCCGTGATAAACATAATTAGACAAAGCTTCGAGCGATTTCCATACAGTCAAAGTAATCAAAATACTCTCATCATCAAACACTCGAATACTGGTAGCATCTTCAGCACCTTCACCACGTAGTCGCCAAACAAAACCAGGGTCATCATCAGCAACGGCATTAACACTATTAATTTGTGCAACAAAATCAGCCATTTCTGGAGCATCGAGTGAAAAGCGCATTTTTGCTGTATTCACTTGAGCTAAATGGTATTGTCCTACGTTAACTGGTTGCATTATTTCTAACTCCCGATAGATGTTTTGAATAGATTGGCACACCTCATCTATCTTTAGAGATATTTTAACCTCAAATTTACAAAATTTAATATTTCTTAAACTTCTAATTCGTACAGACGCGTTATCCGGAGGATTTCCCGTAAAGCGCAGCTTTTCCCGCAGGGTAGGGATTAATCGCGTCTCTACAACTCATAACTTTTTTTGTGTTGATTCAAAAGGTGAAGATACTTAGGGTCGGTTTTTGCAATTTGCCACTTTTGTTTAAAAATCGCCGCCGACTCAGCTTTGATAGGGTCTTCTTCATAAGGTAAAATTAATTGCCGAGCTTGTTGCTGCGCTTCAAATGACAATTCTTTTTGGGGATTACTTTTATATTTCCTACCGCTTTTGTGATTTGCATAGCGACGCGCACGGGTGTATCCCATTTGCAGGAATTTTCTTGCCATATCTGCACCCACAAAATCATCTTGCTCTAAATAAGCAAGAAACATCTCGTATATTTTTTCGCTGGATTCTCTGGCTATTTCTGGAGACTTAAATCGCCAATACGGCAAAATCTCCGATTTATATGGCTCTACTAACAGTACACCTTGTTCACCTTTGCCAACGCGGTAAAGTTCAGGATGTGCGCGGAAGTCTATATTTTTAAAATCTAAAGAATAATCAAATGCCATAGCAGAAGTTTATTTTCCATCTTAAGATTTAAGAGTAAAGTCTCGCTTCTGTCTTAGTAAATAACTTTGGTGCAGTTATGCTATTAAGTTCTCCTCATTTAAACAGTACTCTTACGCGCGGTGATTTGCGACGAGTTCACCATATTGCGCTAAATGTTAAAGATATGCAAGCTTCGCGGAAGTTTTACGGTAATCTTTTGGGGTTACATGAGCTAATAGGTGATGAAATACCCGAAACCTTAGCAAAATTAGTAGCTGAAGGAAAAGTGGCTAACTTTGAAACACCTGACGGTACTATACTTGATTTATTCTGGGAACCCGATTTACAACCACCCGACCCAAATCCAGAACACACCTTTACAAGAGCTTACCATCTCGCATTCGACATATCACCCGAATCATTCGACCGTGCAGTAGAGGTTTTACAAGAAAATAGTATAACAATCGCACATGGCCCAGTCAGTCGTCCTACAGGTAGAGGTGTATATTTCTACGACCCAGACGGGTTCATGGTAGAAATTCGCTGTGACCCTAGTTAAAGAGAGGCGCCTCTAATCTAAAGTTAATGGGCAATAATTATTTAAAATGAGTAAAAAGCGTTTTAATGTAAAACAATGTCAGAACAAGCTAAGTTGTACAGTGTTATCGAAGATGCCATCAGAAGACCTTTAATTCCTTATGACCCGACAAGACAGTCTTTAAAACAGTGGACAATGTTTGTCTTACGTGATAGGGGGTTTAAAGTTGTGTATGCACAAAATGCAGATTTTGCAATTGAAAGAGGTGGTGAAAAGCTTTACTTTAATGTTTCTGATACTGACCATGAGTTAGATGGAAAGTTTGGATGGGTTGTATGGAATAGTGCGACAAAAACTCTGAGTGTGATTCCTAAAAACATTGACTCAAAGGCACCAAATTAAAATACTCAAATTTAGCTCTTGTGGGGTGGGCATCCTTGCCCGCCCAGAATCTGACACAGGCAAGGATGCCTGTTCCACAAGATATTACATAAGATGAATTTTTAGGCTTTTGTGAATAACATTAAATGCTGTTGTGGTAGTAAATTCTTTGTTTCTTGCCACGTTAAACCTACAGCTTGCATTTCTTTTTTTACTTGCTTTTGTGTCATTTTGTGCAGCCCTTTAATCAGAATAAAAGGGTTTTCACCTCTATATTCAACAAGTGCGACTCGACCACCTGGTTTTAATGCTTTGGCAATACCGGACATCACTTCATAAGGATATTCAAATTCATGATACGCATCGACCATGACGGCTAAATCAATACTTTCTGATGGTAAATTTGGACTATTGAGAGTTGCTAAGATGGGTTCTACGTTATCAATGTGCTTTTCTTCTTTGAAAAAATTAATGATGTCGAGCATTTCTGGTTGAATATCCACGGCTAAAACTTTACCTTGTGTAAGAGTCGGCGCCATCAAAAAACTTAGATAACCTGTTCCAGCGCCTATGTCGGCAACTACATTATTGGGTTTTAGTTCTAGTGCGTTGACTATTTTACTAGGTTGTTCTTCAGCTTCTCGACTTGGACGCTCTAACCACATGGCGCCTGTATGTCCCATTACATGAGCAATTTCACGACCCATATAGAATTTACCAATACCGTCGGGGTTATGGTTTGTACGCTGTTCGTATTTAGTGCTTGTGGTAGTGCTAGCATTCACCGTACCAGGGTAAATTAACAAGCTACATATAAAGATAACTACGATTGCAAAAAAAAATTTCAACTTGCCAAAGCTAGTTGAGCATTTATAGTAATTTTGAACTTTCACGATTATCAGGTTAAATATCAGAAGATTAACTTAAATAATTTTACCTTGTAGAGACGTTACACGTAACGTCTCCACAAGAGAGTAGTTAATAGGCGCCAGTTTTACGTAAAACAACTTTTACAGTTAGCAGTAAGATTCTAAAATCGAGCCATATAGACCAATTTTCGATGTAATATAAATCCAATTTTACAGCATCTTCAAAGTTATCAATATTAGAGCGTCCAGAAACCTGCCATAAACCAGTAATTCCAGGAAGCACATCTTGACGAATAAAATGACGGTTTGTGAACTTCTCTACATCGCGAAGAGGTAAAGGACGAGGGCCAACAAGGCTCATTTCTCCAGCTAGTACATTAAAGATTTGTGGTAACTCATCTAAACTGTACGCACGTAAAAACTTACCAATCTTGGTTACACGTGGGTCATCTTTGAGCTTGAACAATACACCATCTTTAACTTCATTCTTTGCCTCTAGCTCTTTTTGCAACTTTTCAGCATTTGTTACCATTGTTCGGAATTTCCAAATTTTAAACTCCTTGCTGTTTAGACCAACTCGCTTTTGTCTAAAGAACACAGGTCCAGGAGAGTCTAATTTGATTAAGATGGCAATTAAAAGATATACGGGTGAAAGTAAGCACACTAAAATTGTTGAAAACACTATGTCCAAAAGTCGCTTCATCCAAAAATCACTGCCAACAATGATTGGCGCCGAAATAGTTGGACAGTGAATATCACCAACCATGCATAACGTTGAATTAGGATGGCGAGATTCATACTCAGATGGAAGCATTTTGAGCGTGATTCCAGCAGTCGAGAAATGCCAGGAAATATATAGACGGTTTTTAATCGCACTCCAAGAAACAAAAGCCTCTGTAATACCTTGCGAGCGGAGATATTCAAAAGTCTTGTCTCGCGAAGCTAAATCTAAACAACTAGAATCTGCAATACCTTGTATGTTGTAGCAATCTTCCTTTTTGACTAACCTTAAATGATAGTCTCTTTCTTCAGGAGGAGTAATTATAAAAATAGGATGACGAACCATCCCTTTTCGACGTACAAATCTGGTGGATAAATCAAATATCAAACGAGACGTGCAGACGAAAACAATAGACAACGACCAATACAGCAGTAGAGAAGAGCGCGAAATATAGCGGTTTGGTTCGTAAAGAAATGCGATAAATGACAATAGTAGTACAGATATAGATACTGCTTGAATAATACCCCAATTATTACGGCGATGAAAACCTGGTCTGTAAAGCCCAATTGTACTAAAAATTACAAGTTGTACACTAATATTCAATAGTATAAAAGATGGATTTTGTGCCCAAGGAGAGTCAATTGGAGTACCATATGCAAGTGCTAAAATCCATGCTGTTATCGAAGAAAGAGTATCTATAAAAAACAATGTAAATACTCGTGCTATCTTTATCAGTAATCCTTTCTGTATCGATGTGCCTTTAGCCGAGCGTAAGTCGGAATCATAACTTCCCAAGGCTATATTTTTACCAACCACAATTTTGTATTCTCCTTAATATAATTTACTACTCTAATAACGACCTTTAGAAACAGCATTTTGCTGTGCTTGATTTGGAATATTTAAAATTTCTAGCAGCAATAACTTGCTTAAGAACCAAGGCTCCACTAAATAGCGTTTCCAAAGCCTTTTTGGTTCACTCGATAAACGGTATAACCATTCCAAGCCAAGTTTACCCATCCAACGAGGAGGAGTAGGAACAGCGCCAGCTACATAGTCAAGACAAGCTCCACTAGTCAGAATCGAGTTGACACTCAGACGGTCTAAATTATCAAGAATCCAATGCTCTTGACGTGGCATACTCATCCCGACCATTAAGATATGAGGTTGGTAAGCGTTTATAGCGTCGATGGTGGCAAGATTCTCTTTACTGTTTTTACGAACGTCGATATAGCCATCTGTACAAGCTATCTGTAATCCAGGGTATTTTTGACGCAGTATATTGGCACCTTTTTCTGCAACTCCTGGTTTGGAACCCAAGTAGAACACTCGCCAGTTTTTGCGGGAAGCTTCTTCCATTAGAGGCCATACCCAGTCAGCATATGTAACTCTTTGTTCGCGTTTGAGTGGAAAGCCTAAAAGTTTACCAACCAAAACTAAAGGCATACTGTCAATGTGGGTATATTCTGCCTTTGCATAAAAAGCTCGCATTTTTGGGTCATTGTGGTATATGTAAAGACTATGTAAGTTGTGATTGGCGATAATCCATTTACGATTTTTTTGAACAGCTTCATCAATCAAAGAATTCAATTCGGGGATACTAAGAGCATTTAGCTGAACACCAAGAAATTGGTAGGCTGAATTGGTAATCATGGATTTAATAAGGTTTTACTAGATTGTTTGAGTAATTTCAGATAACTGAGGCTGCAATGAGCGTTTTTCTAATATTTTTTCAGCGCCTGCGATTAAAGCCTGTACTCTAGCAGTCCAACTATGGTGATTAACTATTTCTGTACGAGCAAGGTGCCCCATTTCTGGTAGCGTTTCTTTAGTTTGATAAGCTTCTATTAGAGCTAACTTCAAATCTTGTTTATTGCCTGGTTGAAACAGAAAACCAGTTTTTCTATCTGCTATCAATCTTTGAGCATCTTCAAAGGCTGATGCGACAACAGGTTTAGCCATCGCCATGTATTCATACAGCTTCATCGGAGATAAATACATTTTGCCCATTTGTAACTGAACCTGTCCTGAATAGCCAATATCAAAGCCAGCCAAATATTGTGGAACTTCCTGCCAAGAGACTTGCCCTTTAAAAGATACATACTTTGAGATACCTAAATCTTGAGCCAGATTTTCCCAGCTAGCTCTCATTGCACCATCACCAACTACAGCTAGTGATATATCAAATCCTTCGCTACGCAATTCAAACATTGTTTCAAGGAGTAAATCTAAGCCAGCCCAAGCGTATAAGCTACCAACAAAACCAATTGTAAAGCCAGAAAATATTCGCTTTGGTGTATGAATTTCTGGGTTAATAAAGTCAATATCAACACCATTTGGCACTAAAACAATTTTTTCTTTAGGAATATCATAGTCACGAACTAGAATTTCTTTTAATGTTTCGCTAACACATGCTAAAACATCACATTGCTCATATGCTCTAATTTCCATCCACCGAGCTAGCTTATCTAATACTAACGCTTTTCGCTCTGCTTTTGCCTCATAAAATAGTAAAGCTTCAGCTTGTAATATCCAAGGTATTCCTTGACGCTGAAAAATCCATCCTAAGCATTGCAATGTTGCAGCGTATTCATAAACCCAATCTACTTTATTTTTGAGTTCTACTGAACTTTTAAAAGAATTAAGAATACCTAGTCCAATACGTACTATATCTACTGCTAAGGTACGAATAAAACCTTTACTAATTTCTTCTGCGGAACCTTTAGCAGACCAATTTTTTGACACCCGGTCGCCAACAATGAAGGTATCAACATGCCAGTTTAATGTCTTAAAGCCTTTGATAATTCCCAAAACGCGGGAACGTGGCCCAGCCATTTCTGCATCGGGATGAGTTGAAATTCTAGGTGCTGCTGCTAAAAAACCAAGATGTCGCTGCATTGTAGTATCTTATTTATCTTAAACTTGTGAACTTGTTTGGGTAATCTCTTCTGCAAATGTTGGGGAAGTGGCTAAGTTTTTATAACCAACAATGGCGCGGAGATAAGGTAAGCACCAGTACATAAACCACAATTTGCCAGAGTGACGATGACAAAATATGCTCCAAGGTTTGACCGGAAAGGCTTTAACTTGAGTAACTTTTTTAAGACGTTCTATAACTGATAGTTTTGTGTCTACCCAGCTATTATGAATAAAATTTTTACTGCAAGTACCGATGTATCCAGGTGCCACCCATACTGAGCAACCATTTTTTCTTGCTCTTAACCCATAATCTATATCACCTAAAGTATGGATAAATGCTGCATCGATATTTCCGACTTTTTTGGCAACACTACGAGGAATAAGCACGCAATTGCCAAACATTGTGTCACATTCTTGGAGGGTTTCACTGGCGCCTAAAAAGTTATATTTGTTTGAATACCATTGTTGAGATTTTACTGCACCACCATAAGAAGCTTTTCCTGTCAGTGCATCTTTGGTTGAACCAACTACTATTGAATTTTCATGACCTCGCTTTGATAGTTCTTGATGGTTAATTAACAAGCGTTCAAAAGCATCTGATTCGATGATTGTGTCATCATTCAACCAAATATAATACTCATAATCTCTTTTTAGTGCTTCAGCAAACGCTAGTCTCATTCCTCCAACCCAAAACAAATTTCCATTTCCTTGAAGAATGTTAACTTGTGGGTAAGAAGCTTTAACTGCATTACTTGTATCATCAGAGCTTCCATCATCAGTTAAGTAAACATCAAAGGGTATTGCTTGTTGATATAACGCACGTAAACAACTCTTAGTTATCTCTCGTCTGTTAAAACAAGTCATGATTACAGCTATCTGAGATTGCTTCATAGATTTTATATCCCATCTATATAGAGAAATTTGCATTCAATTGACTTTGACTCATTTGATGTAATTCTTCCCACTTTAAATAGCGAGATTGAATACCATTCGGTGCCGCAAAAAGTTTTTCTACCATCATTTCTGGACTCTTCTTTTCGCCTGTTTCTTTTTCAACTAAACGCGCAATATATTCGCAATACTGCAACCTCCATTCGTGCATTCTTTTCAGAGTTGAAGCGCGAATTGTTTGGGGGTCTGGTGCTAGTTTTTTCCAAGTTTCTACTGCTTGAGCAACAGCTTCTGCTTCTGGGGGTACAATAATGGTATTTTCAGGAGTAAAGAATTCATCTCGTCCACCTTTACTCGGTGTGCTAACAACAGGAATTCCACAAAGTAGGTATTCGCTAGAAGCTAAATTAGCTCCTTCCATTGCTGAAAGAATTAAGCCAACACTCGATTGGTTATATTTTTTTGCTAGCTCGGTACGTGGAAGAAAACTTCTATTAAAGTCAGCGTGCTTTAGTTCTGGACAGTAAGCGTGTAAATCACCACCGTAGGAAACAACCATTAATTTCTCTATATCTTTTGCTAACCCAAGACGTTTTGATGAATTGAGTTGAGCTGTATAAATTGCATCATAAACTTTTGGCTCATCGAGTACCTGATACAAATATTCGTTGATGTAAAAGTTCTGGTTAAAGTGTCCTCCACGAATAAAAAAACGTTTTCTTAGTTGTTCTTCATCTGAAGCATTAACCATTAGGTGATGTGTTCTACCCTCTAAACTATGTAAGCTTGCTTTGAGCTTTCGTGACAACATTTGTTTGGGTGTCGCACACCATCCAGGAATATGTTCTAAAACATGTTTGGGACGAAACCATTTTGGTAAAGGTTTGTATTGAATTTTATTTTGCTCGTAAACAATTCCGCTAAAAAAAGGATAACTGCCAAGAAACGAAACAATTAAAGGCTGAGTGTTCAGAATATAGAAACCATGAAACAACATATATTACTCGCTCTAAATTTTCATCCACACATTTTAGACATTTGCAAGTTTTTCTATCCAAGAACTCAAGTTGATATTTACATTCCTAGCTCGTAGTTTTTGCTCGATTTTTCTAACAGTTAACATATACCGATGTATTACTGATGTACGTGGCATTGCGTGTCTTGTTACTCCTTCACATAACCACAAGTATTTTTCCGAATTAAGATTAAAATTATTTAGTCTTTTTATTTGAGTATTCCAGTCACGATAGTAAAATAAGTTGAAATAATGAATGGAAACTAGTTCCTGCCAATGCTTAAGCTTTGATGACTTGGATAATCGGTTATGTAAAGGAAGCGGATAGCTGTAAGAGTCAGAAAAGTGCGAGACGTTTTCTTGTAGCGCACATAAAGTTACAGACAACACTGACTGTTCGACAAAATAAATACCTTGGGGAGGATTAATATTTAGATACATTACTTTTGTAAAATTGTCTTTCCAGGCAGTAAAAACGCCAGCGCTTCTTCTGACCGTGACCAACCCAGAATTCCAGTAAGCTCTAATTTTTTTATTGCCGATTGGTGTATTCACGAAAACCTCATGCTTTACTCCTAAAACCTCGTACAGCTTTTGCCAGTACCACTCATTTGGGTCTTGAGTACCTACGGAACCCACTCCTCGACCGTATTCAGGACGCATCCGAACGTTACAGTCTGCTGGAAGTAAAAATTCTTTGGGTTCAGAGAAAAAACACTTATCGCTATCTAGAAAAACTAAGATATCAGCGTCAATGTTTTGTTCTGCATAGGCACAAACTAGAGGTTTGTTTGCCAAATAATAATCGTGGAACTCTTCATTTATAGGTAGCTGCTGGTGAATAACGTTTAAATCCTCAAACGCTTTTCGAGTTTGGAGAGCAATCGGTTCGCCGACTCTAGGATGAAAGCTGTATATAGGTGTATCTTTGAGGTTGCCGCAAAACTTGCGAATACTTTCTGCGAGCATCAAAGATTGAGCTTCCAAACGACCTGGTTCTGTACAAATTATAAAAGCAATAGGTACTTTCATCTAGTATATTCTCCTTTCTTGTCAAAAACTTTACTTAAGAATCGTGGTAATTGCTGCACAGTGCTACTTATGCAGCTTTTTTATAAATTTATCGATAAGAAACTCAGTTTCTTAGTTCATCGAATGGCGCCAATGGAGCAGTTGTTCGTAATTCTTGTTGAAGCACAGATGAATTATTTTTCGGTTCAATTATTTCTTGGAACAGAGAAAAATAACGTTGAGCTTGAAGTTCTAATGTAAAAACTCGTTCGGCTTTCTCGCGCGCATAAAATGACAGCTTTTGATGTCTTTCGTTGTCTTCAAGTACCCAGTTGATTCCCTTTGCAAAATCTTCCACTTCATATGGTTTAGCTAAATAACCATTTTGCTGGTGGTCAACGATATCTTTTAAACCTGTTGCATTAAAAGCAACCACTGGAGTACCACAAGCTAAAGACTCAGAAGCTGTTTGTCCAAAAGACTCTTGCAGCGATGGTACAAGCATTACATCTGCTGCCGAATAAACACTTACAAGAGATATATCATCATATAAATGTCCTAAATAGTGTGTCTTGAAACCCAAGTCAGGAGAATTATCTGGTTTCGAGGCGCCGAAAATCACGACCTCCCAATCTTTACTATATCCAGACTTACTTAACTCATGCAGTGCTGGTAATAATAAATGAAATCCTTTATTCCTATCGTTCGTTGCTTCGATAGCTCCAAATAAAATAAGTTTTTTATCTTGAGGTAGGTTAAGTATTTCTCGCACCAGACGTTGATTAACAGGGCGAAATTTTTGTGTATTTAATCCGTGTGGAATAACTTCGATTCGTGAATCTCGAAAAATTGAACTCGACTTTGCTGTGGAAGCTAGCCAGCTACTTGGTGTAATCAAAATTAAATTTAAATTTTTCCAAGCTTTGATTTTACGCTGCCATACCCAACGAGATAAATCTTTTTCTTTATTACTACCTAGCTGAGGACAGGCGCCGCAAGATGCTTTGTAACGTTCGCATTCTCCAGTCACATGACAACCCCCAGTAAACCCCCACATATCATGAAGAGTCCAAACAAGAGGACGCTGTAATTTTGCAAAAGTTTCGATTTGCATAAAAGCAGCGCTAACCCAATGTAGGTTTATTATATCTGGATTTATTTTTGCTACATTAGAAGCTACTGTATCAGGCAACCATTGAGTATAAAAGGGAGTTTTCTTGTGTTGAGAATATAATTTTAGCGGTAAAACCTCAAATGTTAGCTTGCTTTTAGCAATACCTTGAAATAATCTCATATTAGGTGCAATTACAGTTTTATCATTACTGTGTTTTTCTTGCACTAACATTTGTGATTGTACACCAATATTCTGTAAACCTTTGTGTAATCGGTATGTTGCTCGTGCGGCGCCACCACTAGTGTCGTGTGTGCTAATATGTAAGATTTTCATATTTCTTAACCTCTAATTAACTGGTCTTTAAATTGTCTCTTAATAATTCGTTTGAGCTATTAATTCAGTTTGCCTAATAGCTTGCTTCTTGTTCATATATTCGCTGACATTTAAAGAAAGCGACATCGTGATATACATAAACCAATTCCAGCTTGGAGCTAATAATCTAGCTTCTGAAAAATTAACGATGATGATAATTACTAGCATTTGCATACACCAATAATCTTCTGGTTTTTTTGCTATTGATGTAATTCGCTTGAGCGCCATCATCACAAATTGAATTAATCCAGCAGCAAAAAGGAAAAAACCCACAAATCCTAATTCCAAGACTAATTCCAAAAAACCGTTATGAGCATTACTTGCCCAAGGATGCTGTACACGTATACTAGCGGCAACTTCACTATCCCAAAAACCATAAAACCCGTAACCGAGCCAAGGCCTTTCAAAAATTTTTGTAAATATAAAGTCCCACAAGTCAGTACGTCCACTTAACGTCAAATCCTTACCAGATGCACCGACTAAACTATCAACGTTATTTGCAATTAGCATTGATATAGTAACTAGCAATATTATTGCTGTACCAACCATTACAACTTGCAACTTATAATTAGTCTTTTTTAAACTTTCGTAAAAAGGTAAAAGTAAAATCATTGTTAGTAAAATTACTAACGAAGTTGTAGAGCGCGACAAAATAATTAAACATACAGAAATGCCAAATATTATCCACAACAACCATCGAAACCGATTAACGCTAAGAGCAAGGTGCATACAAACCCCTGCACTCCAAGCCATCATATACCCCAATTCATTCTTGTGACCGAATATACCGCTCCACATTCCTAATAATTCTGGTGCTGTATGAATTCCGCCAAAACTAGGTATCGATGAACAAATTATTGATAAAACTGCTGAGACGGAGAGTACAAAGGTTATGAATCTCATTTGCTCTCGAATGGTGTAGCGCATCGCAAGGTAAATTGCCAGCAAATAGATTCTAATTAAACCTCTTAAGAAAGTTAAGCTTGAAGCTATATCTCCTGACCATAAAACAGAAAATAAAATAAGTCCAAGTAATGTAATTTGAAGTACACCTTTTGTACCTACAAAGAAAAATCCTCGCCAGTGACGCAGTATTAAATAAAATAAAATTGCGTATGACAGCGCATTTAGCAGTGTATCAACAATGGCGCCTCCAAGCGGAGTCGGAGAAACTTCTTGTGCTGGTTTTATTGCTAAAGCTCCTACAGTGATTAGCAATAAGATAATAGTTAAGATTTTTTCGGATAATTTAACTTTCACTTTTCTACCTTAAATGCTTTAGGGTTGAAGCACTCTCCGTGCTTATTACGCGTGGGGTGGGGTTTGAGATATGCACGCAATTTATTAAATCTTTGCTGCATCATTTGAATTTGGTTGTTTGTATATACTGTATTTTGAATGAAGTTATCTGCTTTTGAGTTACGAACTATAAAGGGTGGATGCTTTAATGGAAATTCCATTGTCTGTGTTGGCATGTTGATGTACGAGAAGTTTTCACCTGATGTAAAATGCGTAGAGTCGGCGCCTACACCAACATTTGAAACTAAATTCACATCCGGTATTATGCTCAAACCTCCTTGCATCCAACAAGCAAATGTCCACTGATAGTCCCAAGTTATACCTGTTGGATTCTCATAAATTGAATCAAATACCTTAGTCCAATAACCCACAGCTTTTGAGTTGTGTAAAATATCGCCCAAGATATTATTTGCTTTGACTTCTTTCCAAAGCTTGATATGCAAATCATAAGATTGCCACGCACGTTTCCAAGTTGCCCATCCCCAACAGTGACTATAACGAGAGTAGTAATAACTGTAATTGCTACGTTTACGTCCTAACTGAGCGTTTTGTGCTGTGATTGATGCAATTCTTGTGTCATATTTATATTTTTCGAGTAATTCTTCGGCAAATCTAAAAAAACTTGGATGCGGAATACAATCATCTTCTAAGATAATGCTTTCTTCGACATTATCAAAAACCCAACTAATACCGCTAGAGACTCGTTTAGCACATCCTAAATTTACATCAGAATAATTTTTGATAACTTCACAGTCCCAATCAACTTTTTCAATAATTGTACGAGTGGCTTCACATTTTTCTGCTTCGCCATCGCGGTCAGCACGAGGACCATCTGCAACCACAAAAAGCTTTGCTGGTTTAGCTTGACGAATTACATCGAAAACCTTCTGTGTTGTTTCTGGTCGTTTAAAAATAATAAAAGTAACTGGTGTCTTCATATTTTATTACTCAAAATTTCCCCTGTTTTTAGCTATTTATAATCTTTCTATAGTCATTAACTTTCCCTTTTTGATACTGAAATTAATTAATTGGGAAAGGTAGCATCGATTTGACTTGAATAAGAAAAAGCTTTTGAGTTCTTTTATCAAATGCATTACTTACAAAAGCGGCAACCGCTTGGGATATTATTGTTGCAATTGCAGTTCCAAGCCCAGAGTATTCAGGAATTAGTAGGTAGTTGAGAATAACGTTTAAGATAGCCCCTAGTACAGTTTTACCTAGAGAAACATTGTTTAAACCTTCAGCAATAAACCAGGGTGTTGTGGCAATACCCATAAACACAAACAACGAAGTCCAAATATGAATTGCTAATATTGGCCCAGCTTCTGCAAAATTACTTCCAAACATCACCGTGATTATGGTGTTGGATAAAAATGTCATGGGTAGAGCTATTGCAATTGAAATACCAGCCATTAACTGTAGTAGCTGCCCTAAACGTTTATAATAATGTTCTTCCGATTTCTCCTTTGCTGCGTATATAGAAGGGGTAACGGAGGCAACAATAGCTGACGGGATAAAATACCAAACTTCAGAAATACGCACAGCAGCAGAGTAAATACCAACTTCTCTATTGCCTAGCATTTGACCTAACATTATCTGGTCAATTTTCATGAAAATCAGAATAGCGAACCCTGAAAAAATTAAAGGTAAACTCTCTCTTAAAAGATTCTTCGCAGTAGTGTAACTCCATTTCCAACGCCATAACGAAGAGACTTTTCTGTGGTAAACAATTGCTAAACTAATTGCCATCATTGCAAATTCTGCTAACGTTACCCAAGCAAAAGCCAAAAGCGGCGCCTTAGTTAATATAAGCGCGACTTTAATTAAAGTGTTAACTACATATGCCGCGTTTTTAGCGACTACAGTATACTTTGATAGCACTTGCGATTGAAACCAAATTTCAACAGTATCGCTAGCTCTGAAAATTCCACCCATTGACAAAATCACAACTAACCATATCTTTAATGCTTCAACCTCACCAGATAAAACTGTAAAGCCAACTGCTAGTAATACGGAAACAACTCCACCTAGGAACTTTAACCAAAAAGTAGTTCCTAAAATTTCCTGTTTGTCGGATGATTCACGTACAAGATAGCGAACTACTACATCATCTAAACCAAGGGTGAAAACAGGAGTAAACAAAGTCACGAAAGCCAAAGCATAGTTAAAAAGACCATATTGTTGTACTCCTAAATAGCGTGCAACCCATACTCCCACAACCAAGCTTGTACCCATACGCAAGACGCGGTCGCCAAACAACCAACTTGTATTTGCGATAGCGGCACGTAACTTTGAGTGAGATTTAAATTTTGATAATTTGTGAATTTTCATTGATTTAAGATTTACTTTTTACTGCCATCAGCATTACTTATTTATTGAGCTTACCGTTAATCTTGATTATTATAAAATAAGCGAATAGTTGAATAATTCCCTTAATTTTCCAGTAAATATTTTGTTCAAATAAGAAGATTATTTTTAAATACACAAAAAAATCTTTAGATTCCGGACATGGTATTGTTTTTAATTCATTTAAACATGTATAAGTTAGCATTAAAGGTAACTTAATATTATTTTTTAGACAAATATAATTGAATAGAGATTGGCATTTCCAAAATCTTTTATACTCATAACTTTTGTCAATGTCAAGAATTTTACTTTTACTGTTATGATAGTTATTGAATTGGTGAATACGATATTGAACCAAAGGTTTAGACATGTAAAACTTTTTGGCGCCAACTAAAGATGAACCCCATACTAAACAATCATCAGCCCGAACACGCCAATCTTCGGTATGCATTATAGGCAAAACTTTATGTAATATATTTTTACGCATTGATATAGTTGAGGTAATAGAACCAATCCACTCACTAGCGCATAAAGTTTTGAGTACAGAATATCCTAAATCTAAATCGAATTCATAAGCCTTAAACACTCCTGACGCAGCTCCAAATTTTTCATAAGCACAAAACATAAAATCACATTCGGTATGTCTCTTATAAAAAATCAAAGCTTCTTCTAGATATTCCTTATGATAGATATCGTCAGCATCGAGAAAAAATACAATATCACCAGTTGCAGCAATAAAAGCATCATTCAAAGATGATAACTGTCCTTGGTTTTGCTTTTTAAAAATACACCTTATATTTGCTTCTTGAGCAAACGTAGAGATTATATCAGCAGAATTATCAGTAGAGGCATCATCTACAATAATAATTTCATCGAATTTTACAGTTTGATTTACTGCGCTATAAATTGCCTCTTCCAAATATTTTGCATAGTTATAGTTACTAATCAAACAAGATGTTTTCATAGCTTATCCTCCTAATTATAAAGTTACTCGTCTTAAAACCGAGTTGATGATAGCAGAAAATAAATATATTTTCTTTATTCACAAAAATCTCGGTTTTATTTTGTTCAACTATTAATATTTTTTGTTACTTGAACGAGAAGCTGATATCTTTTCATTAATTTTTGAGAAATTACCAGATGTAGAAATAGTTTCAAGTTGTCGTGATTTAGTGTAATAAAAATAGCTATCGGGTTCTTTTTTGACATTGACACCGTTGATTACTATACCCAAAACTTTTTGACCTGACTGAGTTAAAAACTCTTTAGTCGCATTTGCACTATTCAAGTCAACCACTCCAGGACGAACAACTAATAGCATTCCGTCAGCAAGCTTACTTAAAACTCCAGCATCAGCGGTTCCCGACATGGAAGGAGTATCAAATATAACAAAATCATACCTTTCATTAAAATCTTCAACTAATGAAGTCATGCGCTGAGAATCAAGCAGTGCCATTGGGTTTGGAGGTAAAACTCCACAGGGGAGAACATCTAAATTCGGCAATACTTCTTGTGCTGCTGAACTTAAAGCAATTTGGTCTACTATTACGTTTGTTAGTCCGATTGCATTTGTTAAGTTCCAAATATGATGCTGCATTGGTTGGCGCATATCCGCATCAACTAGCAACACACGGCGCCCAACTTCAGCCATCGCGACAGCTAAATTAGCAGCAACTTCAGATTTACCTTCTTTAGCAACCGCACTAGTAACAACAATACTTTTGAGCGGTTTGTCAGAACAAAGGAACTTTAAGTTAGCTTGCAGTATTTGATAGGCATCACCTAGAGGATACTGAGGTAAGTCTCTACCAATAATTTTTGGAACAATTCGGTCTATACCAGCAGAAGAATGAACCTTGCTTCTGCTGATACTTGGAATTACACCCAAAAGAGTGTACTTCATTACTTCTTTAGCTTCCCTGACAGTTTTGACTGAGCGGTCTATCAAATCTAAACCAAACGCAGCAATTAACCCTAAAACAAGACCAGCGGCACCGGAACCAATCACAAATATAGTTTTCTTTGGTCCTTCTGGTCTACCAGGTTCTAAAGCATATGAAACAACACGAGCATTTGCTATCTTCTGATTTTCAGCAACACCAATTTCTTGAACTTTGGTCAAAAGAGTTTCGTAAGTTGTTTGAGCAGCTTTGAGGTTTCGCTCTAAATCTCTCTGCATCTGCTCAAGTCTTGGTAAAGACTTTGCTTGCTGTTTATAGTCTTTCCACTGTTGTGTCAGAGTAGCGATTTGCATTTTTAAACCAACACGCTGCGCTTTAGCACGGGTAATATCTGCAATTAAGCTTTGTCGTAATTGTCCAATCTGCAAATTTCCCTGAGCTACCTGCTGTCCACCAGAAACCTCTTGTGTACGTTCTTGAACAATCTTTTTAAGACTAGCTACTTTTTCCTCTAAGTTAATAACAGTGGGATGTCCGGACGAAAAACGAGTACGCTCAAGTGCTAGTTGGGTCTCAGTTTCCTGAAGTTTTGCCAGTGCTGTTTGAATACCAGGTGTTTGACTTAAATCAGAAGCAATTACAGCTTGTGAAGAGTCAACTTTAGCTTGATTGTTTAACTCTTGTAAACGACCTTCGACGTCAACAAGTTGAGCTTGAGCTTGAGAAATTTGACTTTCCAACTTAGTAATTGTGTCTACAGCAGCAGCAGCTTCTTGTTGAAGTACAACAACCTTATTTCTTTCTTTAAAAACTCGCAGGTTAAATTCGGCTTTTCTAACTTTTTCTTCTGATACAGGTAATTGCTGTACAATAAACGCTTTAGCGCTCGTTGCCTCACTGCGATTTGCGTCTACATTCAGCCTGATATAGGTATCAATGACTGTATTAACGACTTTTGCCGCAACTTCAGGTTTACCGTGCTTATAAGAAACTTGAATAACATCGCTACCTTTAAGACCTTCCACTTTTAGATTGGCAGCAAAGTCTGGAACTGCTAGCGGTTTGCCTTTGCCATCTTCGAGTTTTAGCGAGCTAATCGTTTCTTGAATTACAGGGTTCGAGGCAATAACTTTTACCTGAGTTTCTAATGGGTTTTCATTTTGACCCAAAGCTTCCAAACGTCCCAGTTCTTGCGTCAACCCAGTTAAGGAAGAAGTTCGATTTGACTTAACCATCAAACTTCCTTCTGCTTTATACGAAGGTTTTAGCGATAACGCATACAGAGTCCCTGAACTAACGCATACTCCAAGTATTCCCACTAAAGGCAGCCAACGTCGTTGCAGAACCTGTAAGTATTTCTGAAAATCTACCTCTTCAAAGGTTGGTAAAGATTCCATAGCAACTCACATGCACAAATATAAATATAAAAACAATGGTCGATACAGCGCCTAGTGGTAGATGCGATTAAATAGATTAATACATCTGTAACCATATTTCCTGTAGCCGTATTAACCTAAGAAGTACTATATCCTTAGTGCTTCTTGTGTAACTACAGGCACAAGCTGGTTTAGATTAAGCATAATAAACTATTCTTTTTCTTTTACCAATAAAAAACAAATTTGTAAAATCTTTACAATCATTATCAGTGAAATTATCACCTATTAGGGTAGCATTTTAGCCATCTAGCTTTCAGATTAAAAATCTGATTGAGAACATGAAACCCTTGCCCAGAAAGCATTTAAACCTTTAAGTCATTCTATAATACGTTAAATCTGAATTTTCTCCGTACCAGTAAGCGTAACATTTCGTTTTATGAAGTTTATAAAATTACCTTAACTAATTATAAGTATAAATAGACACATCTTCTTCAGCAAAAGTAGTCAATCTTGAAGAATTCTCAATGTATAGCTCTTCAATTTTTTATAGCAACATAGTATATATACGGATGTTGCTGAGTATTAGGCGCAGTATTAAGTATCTTATGCGTAAATGTACTTAAATACAATAGTAAGGTAATAAAAACTACTTTTTTTCAGCAACTTGCTCTAACGTTGGTAGCAGATATTTATATTCTTCTCTACAATATGTAAGAGTTAGGAGTGAGAGTTAGGATTACATGATTTTACTAATAACTCATAACTCGTAACTCATAATTTTATTGAGGGCGCCAGTTATTTTCAGCCTGTTGTAGTACATAAGTTGCAACATCCTGAATTTCCGGCACCGTCAATCTGTCTTTATAAGCAGGCATATTATTCTTACCATTAGTGACCAACTCAGTAATAGCCTCTATCGAATCCATTCCATTTCGTTTCAAAGCCTTCTTAAACAGATTTTTACCACGTCGAACAATGTTACCACCATTAATATGGCATCCTGCACAATTTGCTTCAAATATCTTACTTCCCGCGCCTATATCTTCAGCATATACTGGTTGAATAGTAATAACTATCAATAATAATACTATAACTACTAACTTCTTCAATTTATTTACCTCATAATTACTGGTATCTATAATTATACTCTACTCGAGAAGTATATCTAAAGATAGATGTTATTAAAAATCTGCTGATTATCTACCTAAAGGAAGTAACGAATTTGAAGGTATTGCGGC
The DNA here is from genome assembly GCF_001904745.1 of Calothrix sp. HK-06. Lineage (GTDB taxonomy): Bacteria > Cyanobacteriota > Cyanobacteriia > Cyanobacteriales > Nostocaceae > Dulcicalothrix. The sequence goes on along the minus strand of NZ_MRCD01000111.1, from coordinate 5,937 downwards.
AATATAAAAATAATATGACACGTCAATTAATTAGTGCGGTAAGAACCGTTGTAAGATATGGCTGATAACATAAAAGAACAAATTAAAGCGGACTTAGATTTAGCGAAACAAACTGGGCAACTGCGAGTTGAACGAGTTAGAGAAATCGTGAAATCTGCCGTTTCAGGGGTAGTTGGAGAATTTAAAGAAGGTTCAAGAGATTTACGTATACTAGTACGTGAAGCCGTTTCTGCGGTAACTGAAAACCTAACTGAACGCGGTACTGAAATTAAAGAAGAAGTCACTGCATCAATTGAAGGCGCCCTTGAAGCTGTAAATGCCAAAAGACACGAAGCAATTGCACAAACACAAGCTCAAGTTAAGCAATTGCAAGCGCAGGTAGACGAAGAAGAAGAGAAAATTCAACAAGAAGTAGACGGAATCTTGGCAGAAATTAAAGACACAAGCACAGAAAAGTCTTCACACGTCAAAACCTCTATTGAATCTGCTGTAAACACAATTCAAAATAGTGACGAAGCAGCATTATTAAGAAAACGCTACGCTCAGTTACAAGCACAACTGGCAATTGTTAGAGCAAACTTAGCCGCCCGTTATGGTGGACGTGGTGAAGAAGTAACTAATTACCTTGAAGAAGCCAAAAAATGGTACAATGATTCACGCCCACAAGCTGAATCAATGATTGGACAAGTCAAAGAAAAGCATGGGCAACTCGATGTTAAATTGGGTGAAGCTGGAGGCGCCATTGCACGTCGTGAACATCAAGTAAAACAAGTATTAAAAGACTTACTTGTAGCAGCGACAAGCTTGTTTAAAGACAAAGACACTGTAGATAACGGTAAGGAACCTGCAATTCGCAAGTAGTAAATTACATTGTAAATAAAAATCCCCCCTACCCCCCCTTATTAAGGGGGGTAAATTAGTTTATTTAAAGCCTCCCTTATCAAGTAGGGTAAATTAATGTATTTAAAGCCCCCCTTAATAAGGGAGTTGGGAGGATTAATTATATATATTCAAAAAAATAAGGTGTAAGCTTAACTTACACCTCTTGAAAACCACTCTTATCCTTACTTACCTAGATAAATTGTTATACACTTCTGCGGGGGTCGAGAGCTTCTTCATACTTGGAAATAGCCCAAAGCGCATGAATACTACCAGGAAGCCAACCTAACAAAGTCAATAGAACATTGATAATTAGAGTTTGACCGACACCGTATGTGAGGAAAATACCTAAAGGAGGTATTGCAATACCAAGAATGTAACGAAGTGCTTTCATAGTTTTGTTAGTTATTTGTACAGATGGATTTAGTTGAATAATTAGCTAGAAGGCAATTGAGCTTTATTTTCGCTACCTTTGAGGGCAAGATTCTTTTCAACGAAGTAGTTGTTAATAAATGTGTTTCCTAGCGACAGAATTACAGGTCCCAAAATAAATGCTGCAATTCCATGTACGCCAAATCCAGGAACTAATGCTGCTGCCAACCAAAAACAGAATCCGTTGACAATTAATGAAAAACCGCCGAAAGTGGCAAAATTCAATGGTAAAGACAATGCTGATAAAACTGGCTTAAGCGAACCATTAAGAAAACCAATTACGGCGCCTGCAATTAAAGCTGCTGGGAAATTGGCGATAATAACGCCAGGAAAAAGAATATCTACAATCAATAGGCTTAATGTGGTAGCCAAGACTGTTAAAAAGGTGGGTAACATCACTTTCACCTGCAATGAATATTTGCTTGTTATGTTCTTTTTATATATTTATCGATTTACCAATTATTTACCTCTTTAACAAGGATGATAACGGTTATATCGTGAGATAGAGATTAAAGGCTATACTAAGAGTGGAACGTAAATAGTTACTCTATATACTATATATAAGATAAGATAAATGTACGATTACCTAGTTATTGGCGTTGGTTCGGCAGGGTGTGTATTAGGAAACCGTTTAAGTGAATCAAATGTTAAGGTACTACTGTTAGAAGCTGGGAACCGGGATGACAAGAAGGAAATTGATATTCCGGTTGCGTTTTCAAAATTATTTCAAACAAAATACGATTGGGCCGACTTTACAGAAAAATAACCACACTTAAATAATCGCTCTGTTTTCTTCCCCCGTGGTAAATGAGTGGGTGGAAGCAGTTCCATAAATGCCATGATATACATTCGTGGAGATTGGCAAGATTATAATCGGTGGGAAAATAATGGTAATCCTGGTTGGGCACCCAAGATGTCCTAAAATACTGTAAAAAAGCCGAAAATCAGACAAGAGGCAGTGATGACTACCACGCTGTAGGTGGATATTTAAACGTTACAGATTTACGCTACATCAATCCTTTAACTAGTATTTTTGTTCAAGCTGCATTAGAAGCGGGTTTGCCATTGAATAATGATTTTAATGCATTTGTAAGAGAAGGAGTTGGAATTTTACAGGTTACGCAAAAAAATGGTCGGCGCCATAGTGCTGCGACTGCTTACTTGAAGTCAATTATACATCGTAAAAATTTAACAATTCAAACAAATTGTCAAGTCACACGTATTATTATTGAACAGAAAAAAGCTATTCGTTTAACTTATATTCAAAATGGTGTTACTAAAGAAATAAAAGTATCTAAAGAAATTATTTTATGTGGAGGAGCCATTAACTCACCTCAACTCTTCATGTTATCAGGAATTGGGGACAGGAGCTACAATACCCGAATTTTTCCTTCCTGTCCACGGATATATTGGTGGCATAATTAAAACTTCTCCGGTCGATGCACGTTCCAAGCGTAAGTTTTTATTAACTTGGCAAAGTTCCTTAAACGCTTCACTATTTAAATGTGGAATATTTAAGGTGATAGTATCCATATATTTTGGCGCCTGAATACTCATTTTATTTGATATTGCATACTGGATTCCGCACAGCAGAACCCAATTTACAATATAACACGTAAACATTAATAAACCATCAGTTACAGGAGTGACACCGTTGCCAGTTATCGTCCTACCAACTTGTCGCGTAAGGTTTTAATTTTGTCGCGAAACTTAGCTGCTTCTTCAAATTCTAAGTTCTTAGCAGCATCCTTCATTTGCGCTTCTAATTTGGTAATCAAATCAGGAATGCTTTCTAACGGTATTTCGTCGATGTGTTCTTCGACTATCTGTAACTCCTGCGAATTCAGGCGCCGCGAAACTTCTAAGAATGATAAAATTGCATTACTCGATTTTTTCTTAGCTATTGGTTGCGGTGTAATGCCGTGCATCTTATTATGTGCCATTTGAATACCACGGCGCCGTTCGGTTTCTTCGATGGTTTTTAACATACTGTTAGTAAGGTTATCAGCGTACATTATCGCTTGCCCACGTATATGACGCGCAGCTCTACCTACTGTTTGAATTAAAGAACGTTCCGCACGTAAGAATCCTTCTTTATCAGCATCTAAAATTGCCACTAACGAAACTTCAGGTAAATCTAAACCTTCCCGCAGTAAGTTTACACCTACCAATACATCGAACTTTCCATCACGTAAGTCTTGGATAATTTCAATACGTTCAATAGAATTAATTTCTGAGTGTAAATATCTAACCCGAATACTATTATCTTGTAAATACTCGGTTAAATCCTCAGCCATTCGTTTAGTTAAAGTTGTAACTAATACCCGTTCCTGTAGGTCTACACGGTCTTTAATTTCGCCTAATAAATCATCAATTTGACCATTACTAGGACGAACAACAATTTCTGGGTCAAGCACTCCAGTCGGACGAATAATTTGTTCAGCGACATTATCTTCAGAAATTCCTAGCTCCCAATCCCCAGGAGTTGCTGAGACAAAAATACACTGGTTGACTTTCTGCCAAAATTCCTCTGATTTTAAAGGACGGTTATCAGCAGCACTTGGTAAACGAAACCCGTGTTCGATTAATACTTTTTTACGCGCTTGGTCGCCATTATACATACCGCGAATCTGAGGTACTGTAACGTGAGACTCATCTATTACTAGCAACCAATCTTTAGGAAAATAATCAATTAAACATTCAGGTGGTTCTCCTGCAAGTCTGCCAGCTAAATGACGTGAGTAATTCTCGACACCGTTACAATAACCAACTTCGCGCAACATTTCTAAATCGTAACGAGTACGCTGGTCAATGCGCTGTGCTTCTAACAACTTATTTTGTTCTTCTAGTTCCAGTTTACGTGCTTTGAGTTCAGCTGCTATATCATTAATAGCTACCTCTAATCGGTCTTCGGGTGTAACGAAGTGACGTGCAGGATACAAATTAACAGCTTGTAAACTCTGTAATATTTCCCCCGTTACTGGGTCAACATAACGAATAGCGTCAACTTCATCCCCAAAAAACTCAATGCGAATAATTCTATCTTCGTATGCAGGCCCAATTTCGAGAACATCACCGCGAACCCTAAACTTACCCCGACCCATTTCAATATCGTTACGGGTATATTGAACAGACACAAGGTCTTTCAAAATTTCTCGTTGGTCTACTTCCATCCCCACTTGAAACGGAATTGCAGCTTTAAGATATTCGTTGGGGATACCCAAACCATATATACAGCTAATCGAGGCAACAACGATAACATCGTTTCGTTCAAACAGCGAGCGAGTCGCTGAGTGTCGTAACATATCTATTTCGTCATTAATCGAAGCTGTCTTCTCTATAAACGTATCGCTGACGGGAATATAAGCTTCTGGCTGATAATAATCGTAATAACTAACAAAATATTCAACAGCGTTATTTGGGAAAAACTCTCGTAATTCGTTACATAACTGCGCTGCCAACGTCTTATTGTGTGCTAAAACTAACGTTGGTTTACCTACCTTTTCTATTACTGACGCAATTGAGAACGTTTTACCAGTTCCCGTGGCGCCGAGCAACGTTTGGTACATATTACCAGCATTTACTGATTTAACCAATCGCTCAATAGCACGCGGTTGGTCACCAGTCGGTTGAAAGGGTGCTTGAAGGTTAAACTCTTTCATATATTCGTACTTAAGTACTATGAATACCCTACATAATAGTAGCGAATGTACCACCAAGAGCGCTTGTTAAAAATACGGTATTTTTCTACGGATAACCAGAAACTGGGTTTCTAGGGTTTCTATTTTGTAATTAAATTTTACCAATCGTAACGATTAATGTTTACTTATATGTATATGATGAAGATAATTATACCTATGTCAGCTCTTTTGAAGTTAAACTCTCATATAGAGGGAAATTTTTCATACTCCTAAGTATCGTAAAATTCAATTAAGAAGTGAGGGTATAATACATGGGCATCAGCAGCACTGGCAAACCAACCAGTCCTCGGCAGCGACGTGCCAAGCTCAAAGGGGAAGCGACAGTGGATGTTGAAAACAGCCAAGGTCAACCTGAAACCACACCTGAAACCAACAATTCAGTTGAAACAGAAGAAACAAAAGTAGAAAACAAAGTCGAGTTAACAAAGGATAAGCCAGTGCCAGCAGAATCATCCAACGGAAAAGAAAAATCGAGCAAGCTTGAGCTTCGTGAAGAAAAACCCACTTCGCTTGCAGTTTCCGGTGAACGTCCAATTGCCGCAAGTGATTTAGAAATTGCCGAAACAATGTCAATTTCAGGTATTCGTCCAATTGGGGTTAGCCATCTACACGTTGTAGACACAATGAATATTATGGGTATTCGTCCAATTGGTGCGAATACAATAGATGTAGTAGACAGCATCAACCTTTCTGGTATTCGTCCTATCGCTTCCAGCGCGCTTGTTGTTTCAGAAACCTATTCAGTAATGGGCAATCGTCCTGTCGCTTCAAACAGCATCGACGATTCCGACATGATAATGGGCTTTTTAGATTAATAATTTAAATTAATTCAATAAGTAAAACTTATTAGTTTCTCAACCCGATTGTTTAAAATCGGGTTTTCTAGTTTAAATGTTTTTACTAGGAAATATAACGCTATCACCAT
>NZ_MRCD01000110.1 GCF_001904745.1 Calothrix sp. HK-06 | reverse complement strand
GTTAGGAAAATGAATCTCATTATAATGTTTATACAAATCAATTTATATAATCGATAATGATTTTGAGATTACTATTTAGTTAAATAAAATTACTTTTAATTAATTACAGGTTTTGTAAAGTTTTAGGTACGGTAAAAATGACAGTGAATATTCCAACTATTTTAGCGTCTGATTTTGACGGTGTTATTTGTGACGGTATGGTCGAGTACTTTGAGGTTGCTTGGCGAACTTATTGCCAAATATGGGCGCCAACTGAACAAATAGCAACCGATGATTATGCATCAATGTTTTATAGTCTGCGACCAGTAATAGAAACGGGTTGGGAAATGCCTGTTTTGATTAAAGCAATAGTAGAAGGTATATCTGAAGATAATATATTAAAAGACTGGGCAAATATTACTAAAAGAATTTTAGCAGAATCTAATCTTCAGTCGTCAGAAGTTGCACATAAACTTGACTCATTACGCGATGATTGGATTGAGAATGATTTAGAAGATTGGATGAGTCTACATAGATTTTACCCAGGAGTTGCAGACAGAATAAGAAACATGATTGCCAGCGACATAAAAATATATATTGTCACAACAAAAGAAGGTAGATTTGCTCATAAACTCTTGCAAAAAGAAGGAATAGATTTACCACGCGAAGTTATATTTGGAAAAGAAGCCAAACGACCCAAATACGAAATATTGAGAGAATTAAAAGCAAACACAGAAGGCGCCAATATTTGGTTTATCGAAGACCGTCTTAACACCTTACAATTAGTTAAAAAGCAAAGCGACTTAGATGATGTGACATTATTTCTAGCTGACTGGGGCTATAATACTCCATCAGAACGTCTAGTTGCCCACAGCGATGTCCGTATGCATTTGTTATCATTAGCACAATACTCACAAGACTTTTCAGATTGGGTATAAAAAAGTGCTGAGTGCTGAGTGGAAGAGTTAAGAGTGAAGTGTTTTTCTCTTAACTCTTGGCTTGTAGCGTAATCACTTTTTATAAATATAAAGTTTTGTTATAAAATCGTCAACCTGAAGTAAGATATGCTGCTTTAGAGGCAATCAGTTATGCTTGGGGAGAGGTAAAAATAGGTGACGAAGTACTTGCAGAAGCCAAGAATTTGCTTAAAAATGAAGAGAGTGCATTTGTACATGAATACTTGGAGTCATTATAAGGTGTAAGGGTTAGCAGCAGCGATATGTTATTACATACAGATTTTTCGCTCTTGGACTAATGGCAATTTATAATTTCTTTAACTTTTAAAACATCCTCTTAAACTCAGCACTTAGTACTCAGCACTCAGCACTCAGCACTTTTTACTAATTTCTATGCTTGACTTAACAAAACTAGCGGGTCAAATTCAAGGTTTGAGTCAGCACTTAACGCAAGAAGCTGTCGCAAGCCAAAAACGTTTAGAGTTAGCTTCTAAATATTTGGTTGATGCTTTCGCTCGTCAAGAAGAGTTTGTCGAGAAGCAAGATAAATGGAAAGACCGCATTGTCTTTGCTAATGCTACTCCGATTGAACCGCTTGATACTCGCGTTGATATTCCAGTTCCACCGAAGGTACACACTGTTATTGCTACTGACGGTTCGCAAATAGCACCGAATCATCACGAAATCGCTTACTGTTATCTTCTTAATATTGGAAGGGTTGTTTTACATTACGGACAAAATAAACATCCACTCCTCGATAGTTTACCCGAAGTGTTTTACCGTCCCGAAGATTTGTATGCTTCGCGTAAGTGGGGAATACGTACTGAGGAATGGATGAGTTACCGTCGTACTGCTTCGGAAGCGATGGTTTTGGCAGAGCTAGCTTGTGGAGTTGTAAATGACCAAAATCCCCTTTTAAACCCTCGCGTTCCAACTTTGGCAATGGTTGATGGTTCACTTATTTATTGGTTTTTAGAACAGTTACCTTTGGAAGCACGCGAACATATTTTGCCGCCAATATTAGAAGCGTGGGGTCAAATGAAAGCTAGTCGCGCTCCTTTGATGGGTTATCTTAGCGCTTCGCGTAATGTTGAAGGGGTAAACTTTTTACGTTTGCTTGCTTGTACTCATCCTGTGCCAGACTGTGCTAGTTTTTGTCCTAACCAAAACGATAAGGTTCCATGCAAGGTATTTGACCCATTACGAGACAGCACTCTTTGGGCAACCCAACTTCAACCTGGACAGCGTGGACCTTTGTGGCGTAGTAATGCTCGAATTCTTGAATTGTACCAAGACCAGCAAATTTATTTTTGTTATGTTCACGTTGGTACTGAAATTGCACGAATTGAAGTACCTAGATGGGTTGCTGAGGATACACAGTTATTCGATGAATCGTTAGGTTTGATGTTAGCTCAGGTGCAAAAAGGTTATGGTTATCCTGTCGCTATTGCAGAAGCGCACAACCAAGCTGTTGTTAAAGGTGGCGATAAAGCTCGCTTTTTCTCGGTTCTAGAACGCCAAATGATTAAAGCTGGGTTGAGAAACGTGGGAACTTCCTATAAAGAAGCACGTAAGCGGGGAAGTATTGCTTAATGTAAGGTAAAATCCCCCCAACCCCCCGCGTGGAAGGGGGGCTAAGAATTCACTTTTGTTCCCCCCTTACTAAGCTCGACTTTATCCATTTTTCCTTTATCGTTAAAGCCGAGGCTGAAACCCTTGTGGGACGGCTGTTTTACTTTTTCGATTTCACCGATAATCAGTGACATGCAAAAAGTTTTTGCCTGAAAGCCAGGGTTTTGCCGGATAAAGGAAACCAAGTTCTTAATTTTGGATAAAGTCGAGCTAAGATAATGTTTGAAAAGTGTCTGTGAATGTCAATAGGTTACGACAAACTTTGTTATAGAAACCGGGTTTATATACAAAATTGTGATGTTTATTGCAAGATATAAACAAAGAAACCCGGTTTCTAATCGATGTTACAAACTTTAAATTAGGCTCAGTGTTAAAATTAAATATATTTATTTAATATTTTGATACAAATTATGACACAATTTGCAGTTCCAAGTGCTTTTATTTTAATTGGATTAATTGTTGGTTTTGCTCTAGAAAAATTTATTGATAGGCAAATTAAGTTAGTTAGCATTGAATCTGAAGCGGAACAACCTTTAACAGTAAAAATAATATTACTTCATTCGCTGAATAATTTCGCTTTCACCTGGTTTTTAGTTGCTGGGTGTTTTGCTGCTCATCTTTCTTCATCATTAAAGTCTGATGCTTCACATGTTATTGAAACAATCTTAATAATTATCGCTTTATTATCGATTACTATATTTATTGCTCGACTTCGCAGCAGTTTTGTAACTTTGTTTAGACAAAAATCACAAGTTGTATCTGCTTCGCTTATATCTAATTTAATAAAATTGCTTGTATATATTCTTGGGTTATTAATAATTTTGCAAACAGTGGATGTTGAAATTACGCCAATTCTGACAACATTAGGAGTTGGAGGTTTAGCACTAGCTTTAGCAGTTCAAGATACTTTGTCAAATTTATTTGCGGGATTATATTTAATTATTTCACAACAGCTTAGAACCGAAGATTATGTAAAACTCGAAACTGGTCAAGAAGGTCATGTAATAGACATTAATTGGCGTAGTACAACAATTAAAGATATTTATAATAATATAATAGTTATTCCTAACTCGAAGCTGTCATCGGTGATTTTTACCAATTATCATTTACCAGTTAAAGAACTTGTTTTAGCAATTGATATCGGGGTAAGTTATACAAGTAATTTGGAACATGTGGAAAAGGTGACTTTGGCTGTTGCGACTGAAGTTATGCAAGAAATTGCACCGGAACTAACTATAAATGAGCCACTCATTCGTTATCACACGTTAGGTGATTATAGTATTAATTTAACTGTGTTTATGCGGCTTAATGAATTTTCAGACAGGCGCCTAGCGAAGCATATATTTATAAAAAAATTGCACGATAAATATCAAGCAGAAAAAATAGAGATTCCCAATCCATCAAGAGATATTTACATCAAACAAGGTTTAGATAAATTACAAACGATGAGTATTTAACCGAGGCAGAACTAAAACAATTAAAATCAAGAGTGCAACGGCGCCGGATGTTGTTACAGTTAGTAAAGCCAAATTACTCGAATGCTTGATAGCAATAGCAATTAATGCCCAAATTGTTACTCCAGTATAAGCAATATCTTCATATTTTGTCGTCATGATAGATGCTAAACCAGTAGCAATCAATACCATAATAATAGTCCAAGTCGTTGGAGAAATTCCTCCACCATTCCAACCTGAAGCAACAAGCACACTCGCAACATTGACAATTGTAGCAACACTTATCCAGCCAAGGTAAATACTAATGGGAATGCGCGCATACCATTTGTAACTACGAGTTGCAGGGTTTACTAATTTTAACTGTAAAACGGCGCCGATGAGTGGTAGCAAAATCAAAAGCATTGCGGCCACCGACAAGGTAAACATCCGTGACAAAAATAAATAGACCCACACACATTGAGCAATACTCGCAACGATTAAAAATAATCCGGCTTTTCGTAGATATGGATTGTTTCGCTGTGAAGGTAGAATTTGATAGATTCCAAACGCAAATAAACCTAGATAAATTACTCCCCAAATCGCAAAAGCATAATTTGCAGGAATAATTAAAACATCCTTAAAGACAGTATTAGAAATTTCACCAATACTGAGTCCACCTATAGGAAAAATATTTGACCAAACATTAACAACGAATGCAGTAATAATAGCTACAAGAGTTGCTACAGGTAAAGCATAAGTTTGGTTAAAGTTAGAATTAGATTGCTGCATAGAATTTTAGGTACAAATGTGATTGATTATCTGCAATTTGTCGCCGAATACCAATTGTGTTGAAGAGTAGGTGAAGTAGAAGCGGTGACTAGCTAGACTTCACCTTTATTATCTACCACCAATGCAGTAGCTTCAACTAAATCTAAATTATTATTTACTTTAAAAGCCTGCCTCTTTTGAGGACAAGAGTTAAAATTATTGTCGGGAACTACCTGAGCTAAACATCGAGGTGCCGCACTAACACACGCTAAAATTAAAATGGTAATAATTGAGTTGATTGTAGTTTGCTTCATCCTTGTTGCTGCCGTATCAGGTATGCCAGTCAACAAGGTAGCATGTTAATTATACTGACTGTCTAGTTCCCAATATTGCCAGCTTCGTGATAATAAATTTTTTCAAATCAGGTGCCTTATACCATCAGCACCGTTAAAATTCTTACAGCCAGTGCTTTGGATAAGTCCTATCTTGTGCCAGATTATTGAAAACCACAGCGCAAAGTACCAAAATAACAGAACCTTCCAAGGCAGGCGTTAGCAGAAATTGCCAGGGAGCCTTTGTCATCATTACAACTAATGCAACTGCTCCCGAAGGTGGGTGTAGAGTTCCTGTGAACTGCATCATTCCAATGGCTGTTGCCACCGCCAGTCCCATCGCCCAAGGTTCCGAACCGAAAATATGTAGAATAGTTAGGCTAACTAGAGCAGCTACAAAATTACCACCAATTACATTACGCGGTTGAGCCAAGGGACTATCAGGCACGCCAAAAATCAACACACTGGTGGCGCCAAAGGGAGCCATAAGTAAAGGAGTATTGGTTTTCGCACTTAAGTAAGCTGTTGCTGCTATTGCTAAGAAACTACCGAACCAACTCCAAAAAATATGTCTGTGTGATGGTTTATTTACAGGACATGTTAAAGGACATGAATCCCAAGTACCGCGTATTTTAAACCAGTAACTTTCAAATTTAAGGCAAACGTTTTTGTAATTTAATCTTAACAGGTAAGCGTAATTATTCCGGCTTTTCGGTGAATGTCCTTTCATAAAATCCATAAAAATATATGAACAGCAACCTTAAAAAATTAGCTGCACAATTCTGCTCTAGCCATTTTGAAAATATATGAATAAACAAACATCAGCTGTTTCAAACTTATTAGCAAAAGCAATATGTCAAATTGGTTAATAGGCTGATGAAGAAAGCAACACAAACTTTTAGCCTGACATTTGTATCTGGCAAAAAGAAATTTACCGCATAAATTAGCATTTTAAGGATAATATTGACATACATCCATCAATGCCAACTTCACAACTTTGACAAAGTATTACTTAATGTCATGATTCTTTAACATTTTAGCATTAAGCGCTCCTTTAAATTTTTAAAAAACTTGCAAATACATATAAAAAAACTATAAAAATGATAAAATTTGCTTATCTATTGTCTATTTATATTAGTACAGCAAGTAGCGAGTATAGAATTTGTTGTAAATTCTTATCAAGAAGTAAGTGGGTCTATGCCCACCTTCCTTTATAAACCCATTACTAACCGATAATGCGCTTCTAACTGTGCTGCTGTCTTAGATTTGCGTGATTTTTGCCACTGACTATGTTTTAATAATTCTTGCCGTAAGTTATCAACATTTATTGTTGTAACTTTTCCGTTGGCAACTATTTGTTTTCCATTTACCCAGGCACTATCTACTACGTTGACAGGGCGCCCAAGTACAAGTAATCCAATTGGGTCTGTACGGGGCAATAATGATAGACTGGTTAAATCATAAAGTACTAAGTCAGCTTTTTTACCAACGTCAAGAGAACCATTATCATTCGCTATATTTAGTCCAGTAGCGCCACCTAATGCAGCCATTTTGACAGATTGATGTGGCGTAATCCAGTGTTGATAATCAAAATCAGTCACATTATGTACAATAGAACCAATTTTGATAGCTTCGAGTAAATCTTGCGAGTCGTTACTTGATGCACCATCACAACCAAAAGAAACATTTACACCAGCTTGACGATATTTAAGGATAGGGGCAATACCGCTACCCAAACGCAGGTTACTAAGTGGGTTGTGAACCACAGTAGATTTAGTGTGGGCAAGAATTGCTATATCTTTATCGGTAAGATGAACACAGTGTGCTAGAGAAGTACGGTAATCTAAATAGCCTATACGCTCAAGATGTTCAACGGCAGTACAACCATATTTTTCTTTAGCAAGTTTTTCTTGTGCTTTGGTTTCGAGTAAATGTGAGTGTCGGCAAAGGTCGTATTTATCGCTAAGTTCAGCACATCCTTTAAATAAAGCATCGCTACATAGTTGAATACCTGTAGGCGCCACAGCAATATTTATACCTTTTTCAGGACAATGAAACTTTTTAACAGCTTCTTCAATAATATCGAGGGTTGCTTGGGTAGAACGAAAATAAGGTTCGTGAGTTTGCTTGGTATCTCCAGATGGTATTCCAGCAGCAAGTGACTCGTCTTGAATAAGGGGAGCAACAAAAGCGCGAATACCAACTTCTTTGTACGCACGGACTGCGGTAGCAATAGTTTCGAGTTCTTTGCCAGGAATTAAAACTAAATGGTCTACAACGGTAGTACCACCAGAAAGTAAAGTTTCAACGGCAGTACCCAAAGCACTTAAGTAAACCTTTTCAATATCAAGCGGTGCAAAGTCATATAATTCAGCTAACCACAGTTCGAGGGGAAACATAGACATTATCCCACGCTGCCACATTTCGGAAGAATGAGTGTGGGCATTAACGAAACCAGGAAGTAAAAGCTTATTATCAGCGTTTATTGACGTACCAACAGTGTCAAGTTGTGAAGAAACACCTGCAATACGGCCATCTACGACCTGCACCTTAGTAGTAGTGTAATCATCTGGTGTGGCAATTAAAGCATTCTCAATAGTAAAGTCCACGATTTTAACCTTAATTAAGTAATTAGACTCAATAGCGAATTTTCGAGTTAAAAAGTAAGGTACGGGAAGTAGCGAACCAATTCCCCTTCCCAATATAAATCTGTTTATGAATTTACCACTTCGGAAATTAGGGGTAGAACCAAACGCTTGGTCTGTGAATCACGAGGTTGCTGATATCACTCGGAAAGAGCTAACCCCACAACCAGTGATTTTAGCAACTGCTACCAAGCAAGTGCGTATCGATTTAGCGAAAACAGCCATTCTCGTTATCGATATGCAAAACGACTTTTGTCACCCGGATGGTTGGTTAGCGCATATTGGTGTAGATGTAACACCTGCACAGCAACCAATTAAACCGTTACAAAAATTATTACCAATATTACGCCAAGTTAATATTCCTGTACTTTGGGTAAATTGGGGTAATCGTCAAGACTTGATGAATATTAGTGCTAACGTGCTACACGTATATAATCCTACGGGTGAAGGAGTAGGTTTAGGCGACCCATTACCAAAAAACGGCGCCCATGTATTAATGGCAGGAAGTTGGGCAGCAGCAGTAGTAGATGAACTAGAACAGGCGGCATCTGATATTCGCGTCGATAAGTATAGAATGTCAGGGTTTTGGGATACGCCTTTAGATAGTATCCTTCGGAACCTAGGACGGACGACACTATTATTTACAGGTGTAAATGCCGACCAATGTGTCATGGCAACACTTCAAGATGCAAACTTTTTAGGATACGACTGCATATTAATAGAAGACTGTACTGCCACAACATCACCTGAGTATTGCTGGCAAGCAACTATATATAACGTCAAACAATGCTTTGGTTTTGTCACCGACTCCCAAAAAATTCAAAAAGCAGTTAGGAGGGGCGGGTTCACCTAAATCTTGGATTATTTATCAAGATATGGGTAAACCCGCCCGTACAGGAGGCGCGGAGTTAACAATTACATAGGAGATATTCATATGCACGTCAAAAGTTGTGTTATTCCTGTCGTTAAATCTCCCAAAGACTATCAAGTCTATCGCATAAGTCCCCATGATTCAAATCGATTAGCAATTGTTTTCGACACCGCTAGTGCCAATACCTCATTAACCTGCTGCGTAGAAATTTTTGATGTTGGTGGAAAAACTCCACCCAACCGTCATCAATGGGCAGTAGAAATGTTTTTCGTGCTTAAAGGTGAAGGAGTAGCTATCTGTGATGGTAAAAATGTTTCAATTAAAACAGGAGATAGTTTACTAGTACCACCTACAGGTACTCACATGATAAAAAATACAGGCGCCTCACGTTTATATACTTTAACAATCATGGTACCAAACGAAGATTTTTCCGAGCTGATTCGTAGTGGTACTCCTGTAGAGTTAGACGAAGAAGATATGTTAGTACTTAGTAGACTGGCGCCTTAATTTTAACAGCTTCCGGTAGCACAGGCATCCTGCCTGTGCTTTGATATTTATTGAATAATCATAAAAAATAAAAAAGCCTCTACCAAACGATAAATAATACATTTGTTTGATTTTGGCTCTTTAGAATGAGGGAACTGATATTGTAGATTCGTAAACTAAAACTTATACATTTACAAAATTCTGTAGCAAGTTTTACATTATGGCAGGCAAAACACAAGCAAAAAGTAAGCAGGAAGCAGACCATAACGAAGAACAAAAGCAACCTGCACAACAAAATGGCGCCTCTTCAAAAGCTGATAATGACTTATTAGAAAAGCTAAATGAGTTGCGCTCAACACTTAGTGGTGATTTGACCGACCTAGAAACAGAAGCAGCAGTTGAACTAGTAACCGAATGGCAAGGTGTACTGCAAAAAGTAAAAGAACCCGAAGTAAAAGAAATTGCTTCGCACCTGAAAGAACTTGCAAAACTCCTGAAAAGCAACAAAGCTACAGGACATGAAATTAGTGAAGTTTTAATAGAAATTGGCGAACAAACAGCTAACTATGCTGGGGACGCTGAAAAAGAAGTTAAAACTCCAGTACGTCAATTGGGTAAGCAACTAACTAAAGTTGGTAACACTGTAGGTAAAATTGAAGAACACGAGCAAATCGAAGAAATCGATGGCTTGATAGATACTTTAGATGCTGACTTAACCCAAGTTGATAGCGAAACTTCTGTAGGCGCCATTGATACTTGGTATAAGGTGCTGCATAATTCTGAAGACGAAAGTATTCAAGAAATTGCTAACGGGTTAAAAGAGCTTAAGCAAGTATTAAAGCGTAGTAAACCTAAAGCTACTGATATTGCAGAAGTATTAACTCGTTTGGGTGAGCAAACTCAACAAGCAGCTCACGAAGCAAAAAGAGGATTTAAGGGGCCTGTTCAACGTTTAGGTAAGTTACTATCTAAGACTGCAAAGTCTTTAGAAGAGTAACCCTGGCAACGGATACAACGGATGTAACGGATAATGTTTCAATTGTCATGAGTCACCGTAGTGTAAAGCGGAGCTTTTCCCGCAGGGTAGCATCTCAGTATTTAGTGAAACATCTGAATATTCAGTAAATCCTCAGATTATTCGCTACTATAATAATGACAATTTATACTTACTGTTGCTTTTGAAGCATACTTTAAAGATTCCCGACGCGCATAGAAGTGTCGGGAATCTTGCATCTTATCAAAATTAACTGTTTAAACCTTGTTCCAAAGCTTGAAAACGGCGTAGGATAGTGTCGAATTTAGCATCCCAATCTTCTACTATATAAGTATTGGAAAACAAAACTTGTTTATAGCTATCATTCTCACGGACTTTTTGCTACTCCCTCAATATATAAATTAAAAATGCGTGCGGCAGTTTCCATCAGTCGGTCATCATTTGAAAGCATTAGCTCTGCATGAATCAATAATAGGTCAGCAATGAATTCTTCTTGTTTATTACCTAAAGCGTTATTAACCGCAAATTGTTGTAGAAAGGTTATTTCTCCTTGTGGACTAGGTTTTAGCTTGAGTTTGGCAGCAATGAGACTATGATTATCCAAAACGTGTAATGTGGCGCCAATTGGATTTAAATATGATGTTACTATCGCGGCGCCTAACTCTCCACCAATTAAAAAATTTTGTTCTTTTGCCAAGCTAATAATAGTATCTGCTACTTGCGAAAACTTACGTTCTCCGACAGAAGTGAAAGTTCTAAGTATACTAAAAATGGGTTAATTTACTTTTAAACAGGTGTCAAAATCTTTAAGATGCGCGCGAAAGCGGGAAAACTGTGTTAACGTTCGCGACTCATAACAAAAGAAGATGCTACCCTGCGGGAAAACTGCGCCCTTCGTTCGCGACTCATGACATGGGGCATAGTGTTTTAGCATAAGCTATTTCCCATCATTTATCCGTTACATCCGTTGTATCCGTTGCGAACTCTTCCAATCAAAACTAGTAAATCCAACCTAGACATAAGCACAGCAGTGATTATATAATTCCGGTGCTTTGCCAATTTCACCGTATTTTTGCGGTAATTACCACAATATTAGGTAACAATATTTATGGCGCAACACCGGAAAATGATTGAGTTAGCTGTGTGTTTATTGGGTGCATTTGCAACAACACAGGTTTTGGGAATTGGCGCCGCTCAAGCTGCTGATACTTTAGTGGTGAGATATGGGCCATTTACTGAGACGATTAGGCTCTCGGAACTGCAACAAATTGCACAAACGGGTAAAATTCCTAGTGGCTATGATATTTATACAAAAGCTTTATCGCTTGGGCAGCGTCAGCAACTGGTTACAGCACTGCGGACGAATGTGCCAATTAGTGTTGTGACGATGAATAATTTATTAAGTACACGTATTGGTTCGACTATTTTAAATGACTTGTCAAGTATAATTCGGCGCCGAGATGATGCGCGGTTTCAAGCTGTGCGTGGTGCGTTGGTTTTAGGTTCAACGGCGCCTCAAGGTTTATCTGTATTATCATTTATAGCTAATTATCCTAGCAAGCAGCTAGAAATAGATTTACCACAAGCTTTTAAAGTTGCAGGCAGTTTTAATACTGCGTTTTGGCAGACGCAACGGTTCATGGCAGCAATAGAACCTCGTTTGAGCAGTCGCAAAGTTCAATTAAAGTTACCACTTGATGCTTCAAAAGCTGGTTCAGCAGAAGTTCAAATTTTGAAGCTGGACTTAGATGATAAAAAACGGGGACGAAAAATACTTGTTGATTTATACTGGTCAAAAAACGTTAATTCGAGTAAACCTGTAATTATTTTTTCTCATGGACTGGGGTCTGTACGCACAGAATTAAAATATTTGGCGGAGCATTTAGCATCACATGGTTATCCAGTAGTTACATTAGAGCATCCCGGCAGTAACGAAGCAAATGTAAATTCGGCACTTGTTGGTAAGAACCGAATTATGAAACCACAAGAATTTTTAGAACGTCCTCAAGATATTAGCTTTGTCTTAAACCAACTTGATACGAGTAACCGTAATAGGTCTTTTCCTTTAACTGGCAAACTCGCTACTAATAATGTAATTATTCTTGGTTACTCGTTTGGAGGAAGTACTGCACTCGCTGTTGGTGGCGCCGAGTATCAGCTACAATTTCTTAAACAACGGTGTAAAGATAATCTTGCTGTTGTTAGTCTCGGTGAAGGTATGCAGTGTATTGCTCAGGAATTACCAGAAAACAATTATTCTTTTCGTGACAATAGAATCAAACGGGTTATTGCACTAAACCCCACCACATCCTTATTATTTGGCGATACTGGTTTATCTAAAGTACAAGTTCCTACGCTTGTACTCGCTGCTTCCGCTGACAAAACAACACCCGCACTAACCGAACAAGTAATCAGCTTTGACAAACTTCCAAATCCTAAATCTTTAGTTGGTATTATAGGCGCCACTCACCTAAGTGTAAAAGACCCAAGCGCAACTCTTGACCAACGCGGCAAAATCAATACTCCCATCAGTGGGGGTGAAATTGTTGGCACCCAAGCAGTTGATGTCCGCAATTATGTAAAGAGTATTGTACTTGCATCTGCGGCTCAACTTACACCCGAAGCCAAAAAATATGAAGTGTTTCTAACTGCCGACTATGCTCAGTTTGCTTCGACACAAGCATTCCCCATCCGTTTGATTACTCAAATTCCCCCTGAAGCAGTGGCTATCATCAAGGAATTACTTCAAAAGTAGGACATACAAGAAACCCGGTTTCTGTTAAAAACTGGATTTATCAAAAAGAAACCGGGTTTCTATACCGTTCGGAATTTGACGATTTTGAAATAAAACGTTACATTACTTAATATCAGAGGTATTCCATCTTCTGATATCGGTTTTATAGTATCTCCCATTATGTTTAAAGTAGAATACACCTCGGTGCGGTAGCCGAGGTTTTTTCATTTTTGGCACCAACGGAGAAATCTTGGTGATTAATCATCAGAGTTCAATATCTACAAACGTCATCAAACCAGCACACACAGACGCTTGTACTCATAACGAAAGCGCAGTTTATATAAGTGTGTGTTGAGGAGAGCTTTATTCTATGTTGTTTATTAAATTACTGGGGCTGTTTTTACTGGTGGTTATGATTTAATTCTGATTTCTTACTGGGGTTTGTTCGTTATAACCCCCAGTAATTTTTTAGGAATGTATTTGCTATACTTATTGCCATTTTCTTTCCAGTGGTAGTAAGCCTGATTGTACTCCTTACCATTTTTGGTAATCGTGCGCTGCTCTATGTAACCGTTACCCTCTCCCCATTTGCGCTTCTTACCATATGTAGTTGCATTCTTGGATTTTACAAATTGCTCTTTATCTAAATTACTGGGGCTATCTTCGGTATCCCCCAGTAATTGTTCTAAAGTACTACAATCAAGGCTTTCTGGAATTTCACCCTTAGTACTCTCTAATGGGGTATCAATGGTAAAGGTGGCGCCGTGTCGCACACAACTTTGGAACAAATGTTAGAAGCTTTGGAAGAGTTGGCGCCTGGGTCAAGGTTATACTTCTGCTTATTACTCGCTGGTAAAAATCCGGTTGATTTTCTGGCTAGCTCTCAAAATCCTGATTTGCGCGAGCTTGTTGTCTCCGCGACACCTGCCGAAAAAGCCGAGATTTTAAATACGATTGCGAATTGGGTTGTAAATAGTAAAGATGAACCCATCAAAAACAAAGTTGAATTAGAATTAGCAGGTTAGTGGAGGTTTTAGCATTAACAAGATTTAATTTTTATAAATTGGTAACTGAACTGTGAATGTTGCCCCTTTGTTTTCACCTTCGCTTGCTGCTGCTACAGTTCCTCCATGCAATTCGACTATTTGCCGCACAATTGCTAATCCCAAACCTAATCCACCGAATGTGCGTGTAATGCTGCTATCTGCTTGACGAAAACGTTCAAATACGTGAGGTAAAAATTCTGGGTTTATGCCTTTACCTGTATCTGTGACGGTAATTTGAGCATAATTAGATGTGTCAGAATCACCATTATTTATCTCTGATAGTATAATATTTACGTCTCCACCATTTGGCGTAAACTTAATCGCATTTGTAAGTAAGTTACATATAACCTGCTGTAATCGATTTATATCCCCCATTATTGAGGATTGAGTTGTTTGTACAAGTTGCAAATTAATCGATTTCGCATTTGCTGCAAGTTGAACCGTCTCAATTGCCGCTTGAATAACTGATTCTAAGTTTACTACTGCTGCATTAAGTGTAAACTTACTCCGTAATATTCTTGAGACATCGAGCAAGTCGTCTATAAGTTGATTTAATAATATAGTGTTACGTTCGATGGTTTCCAACGCACGTTCAGTTTTGGTTTCATCGAGTTTACGTGCGCGCAATAGTTTAGTCCAGCCTAAAATTGGGTTGAGTGGAGTTCGCAGTTCGTGGGAAAGTACAGCTAAAAATTCATCTTTGATACGGTTTGCTGACTCAGCTTCGTTACGAGCAGATTGTTCGCGTTCTAATAGTTCGTCTTTTTCTTGATTTGATTGTTGTAGCTGGATATTGAAAAGCTCTAATTTTTGAGTGAGTTGAGCTTTTGCTTGATATTCTGCTGCACGCACACGTTCAACAGCAAGCATTGTTTGCATTGTAGCTTGTTCGGTTATGGCAGAACCAATTAATAAGCTAACACTGCACTGAACGAATAAACTTAGTTTATGGACTTGTAAGATTTCTGAATCAAAGAGTGCAACTGAGGTATTCGCATTGGGAAAATTTATAATATAAGCCACAATCGTAGCAAATACACAGAAGCTTGCAGTAAGTGTACCACCAAGAATTTGATAGCGAGTTGCTGCCCAAATAATTGGGATAAAGTTTAAAAACGAGTAGTTCTGAAATAATACGCTTGATGTGTCTACTTTATGTACTGTGATTATCGCAATAAATATACACAAAATTAAGATAATGCTTGCTTCCAACCAATTCGGGGTAATATTATCTACCTTGGAAAAATTGAAATTAGTACTATCATCAGGCGCCGTTAGTTGTATCGAAGATTGAAAAGATTGTTTTATTCTGGGCGAAATATAGCCAGATTTAACTAAAATTGGGGTAAATAACAGTAAAAGAAAAGGTGCAACTGCCATTACTCCTACAGCATTACCTAACCACCAACGCAAAATATTTTCACTTAAAGAAAGCCAAGACATTTTACCCACAGTTGAAAGCAGCAAGCAACCAAGCAGCGCAGAAGCTCCACAACCTAGTATTGGTGCGCTGATAATAAAAGTCACTGCATCTCTTAATCGTTTAAAATTGAGGTTGCTGTGCCAATAATAACGAAACAGAAGTAGAGTTACTAAAGGTTCTGTAACATCCGTCAAACTTGCGAGTCTAAACCAACCGTCATTTCCCCACAAATGAGACATTGAAAACGAAGCTATCCACGTTAAGATAACTCCTACCCAACCAAACCACAAACTGAGTGTGACCGCAACTCCGGATGGTGGAAACCATAGAGAAACTGCTGGACTAACTCGAAAAATTAGTGCAACATAATGTGCTATCACAAGTGCTACCAACCCTAACACAATTGGCGCCCCGGAACTTAACTTCATTCGACTACTCAAATTAAAATCAGCCAATTTATGTCTTTGTATAGAGGTAGTTGTATGACTTTTTTATTATCTCCGATATCAAATCTAGTTTACATCTGTCTGATGACATACAGCTATTTGATGCATTTTAGATAAAAATTATTTTTGTCTTTATAAATACATTTTTTGATGAAGAGAATTTAATAGACGGTGCCTAAAGAATAATGAGATATAAAAAAATCTATATTAATTATAAAATCTACATATATCTACAGGACTTACGCATGAAAACCTAGAAACCTGGAATATACGTTGATAGCATGTAATAAAAATGACGATTTGTCTGCGACAATGAATGCGTAGAAACCAGGTTTATGCAGGGTAAGTCCTAATCTAGTGTCTGCAAACCATAAAGCTACGGTAGAAGACCGATATAATCAATAATTCTTCAACCCTAAGACGTAATCAATACTTGTGTATTATTTTTCACTCTTTAGATAAACATGCGAGATATCTTAAGTAATACATATATCTGCAACCTCAAAATTGAATTCAGCCGCAAGATAGTGTGTAATATTGTTATAAGAATATAAATTAGTAATTAAGAAATAACGAATCTGCTATTTGATTTAATGCCAAGGAGATTAACTATGGACACTACTATGTTTGAATTAAGTTTAGAGCAACAATTCCAAATGCGCTTAATGCAAGAATCGGCTCAAGAATTAAGCCGTGACCAAATGTTAGATATACTTATGCAAACTTCACGTATGTTAATGGTAAAAGATAACATTATTCGGAATTTAGTCAAAAATGGAACTTTGTAAGGTTAGATGTGGAGAGTTAAGTCATATACTGCTGCTCTCCACTTTTCTTTAACGCTTTTTTAGTTTATTTTTTATTGGCACAACCCTCTAAAACCTTGTTGCCTAAAATAAACGTTGCCGAATAAGGATATTCTGTTTCAGACATTCCATCACTACAAGTAGTAGCTTTTTTAATAATTAGCGTGTTATCACCACGAAGTTTATATACACGAACGGTATCAGGAGTGCGTCCGACTGGAAAAAGCGGTTGTACATAAGCGAAAGTTTGCTTTTTCACATCGGGTGTTGAAAATATTATCGCGCGTTTGGTTAAGTCAATATTCCAAAATGGTTCAGTACCTCGAATTTCAAACTCTACTGTTGCTGTTGAAGTGTTTGGAGATACTGGTGTACTTTGAGCGGATGTTACATAATTTGTAATTACCCCAACGATTATAAGCAGTAAAAATACGTATACTATTATTTTTTTCCAAATAATTTTTATCATAATTAACTAAGTCTTTATTATAAATTAAGTCTTTAACATATCATATTAAGTACTAATTGTCATGCTGAACGTAATGAAGCATCTTATCGTTTCTTATACAAACTATAAAGATTCTTCGCTGCGCTCAGAATGACAAATTTAACTCAGAATAACAGTTTTTGCATTGAAAAATACCCACAAAGGTAATTACTGTTAAATTACCTCTGGATTTTGGACGGTTGTTGCTGCGGCAGCGTGGGAAACTATTTGCTGTTTGGATGGTGGTTTACCCGTTTTAATTGCGTACTTAATAGCTAGCAATCGTAACCATAAAGCTGGGTTACTTTCTAACCTTTTTTCATTTTTGGCGAGAAAGTTAGGATACCAATTGCCCAATAACGCACAAACTATTGCATGACGAGTAAAGTTGATATAATTACCTAACCATCGAAATAAATCTTTGGCGCCTGCTAATTCCCAAATCCACGGTAGTAAAGCGGGATTTTTTCTAGCTGCTTTGAGCGCTAGTAAGTTAAATGTTAACCAATCAAATCTATCTTTGATAAAGTTTTCGGCAACTTCAGAGGAAGAGTCTGCGAGTAAGCCAAAGAAGTTATTTAACATTGAGTTGATGCGTTCAGGAGGTAAGAATTTTCCGGTTGGAACCATCATCCCCTTAGAAAACATCCAAGTTACTGCAATGTTACTTTGAAACGCACGTATTCTATTTAAATGTTGTGCGCTCAATAAATCATGCTTTAAAGCACAGTCCAGAAGTTTGGTAAGACGTTCTAAGTTGCGAACTAGTGAACCAAACCCTGTAAATACTAATGGAGATTGTAACGAAGCTGCATCTCCAATTGCGACTAATCTATCAAAGGCAACGGTGCGCGAGTTAGCATTTGTGCTGAAATGTCCTGGTATATAACCAAATGTTGGCTTTTTCCACTCTAATGAATCTACGTCACAGCGCCGATATTCTGGCAATATTGTAAAAAAGTCTTCGTACATTTCCAATAATGAACCAGGATTAAGGGCGTTAACTTGATGGTAGTGAAATAAATAAATCGTTAATTCATCATTTTCAGCAGGGAATAGTTCCCAAATTAACTGCCGACCCCGCGATATATCACCATGACTATATAAAACGTCACCGTAATGTGAATCCCATACTCCTTTAGCAAATCCGCTGACGACTGCTCCTACTGTTGGACAAACGCTATCAAATGCGCGACTACCATTTAACTGCCAAGCTATTGGTGATGCAGTTCCCATTGCGTCTACTAATAATCTGGCGCCAACTTGTGTTTCGACGTTATTAGTCAAATTTTTAACTGTAACACTGACTTGATTATTATCTATATCAGCACGCATAAACTCAGTCTCATCCCATATTTCACCTCCTGCTGCTTTTAATTTTTCACCGCACATTTGCAGCCATTTATCTGATTTTAAGGATATATTTAATACAGTTGGTGTATGTAATACAGGTGCCTTGAGTTTTTTGATATTATTCGCGTCAAAGAATTTATTGAAACCGTCTTTATACTCACGGGCAATAATTGACTCAACTTCATTTGATGTTACCAAGCCTAAATTTATTAGACTCTGAATTTCATCTCGTGAAATATTCCATTCGCGGTTCATTCGCCCAAATGGTAATCTTTCAATTAGTAATACTTTATACCCAAGCTGCGCCATTACTGCTGCGTGAATAACTCCAAGGGCGCCACCAATGTAAATGATGTCGTATTGGGTAGAAGTAGAATTTTGTTGTCCATTTTGATGAGAAAAAATTACCTGTTGAGGTTGGGTGGGGTTTTTTACACCTTGGCGCCAACGTTGTTCCCACCAGTACGCACGTTTTAGGTCATATTCACCGTTGGGCATTTTTTGGAAGTACTTGACGGTGTTTGGGTAATGTGGCGCCAAGGCTTCAAATATAGTTTGCTTAGATAAATCAATTTCTGGTGGTTCAGGATATTGATTGGGGAAACGGTTGCGAATTTCTCTTGAAAGACGCTTGACAATTTGCGCTTCAGTAGGAAACTTACTATCTCCCCAGCGAAAAACTTTCAAGTAGGTAGTTCGCTGTACTGACCATACAAATATCGAAAGTTCCTGAAGTTTGTCCGGAATAGTCGCTTTTTGGGATGTAGAAGCTACTCTCAATCGAATTCCGTCAGGAGTTCTTGATTTTGTACAAGTTGACTCATCTTGAAAAGGCGCAAAATCCTTTTGCAGCCAGTCTCGAACTGACGCTGTATCGGGGGTTGGAATTTCTAAATAAAGCAGTTGTTTCATTTTTTTGGCAAATCTCTGAAAAATCTACTCATTAAGACAGATTTAACAAACCTGTAAAGTGCGGTAATATCCGCCCTATCAGCTAGATGAAAATTCAGTAAAGAAATTTTAAGAGTTTATCAAAAATTATCATCCATTAGTTCGCTCTTTACATCACGCCATGAATTATCCTATCCCAAACAGTCCAGAACAAATTTTTGACCTACGTCAGGCGCCAGTAGATGAAGAATTGGTAGCAGCTGCCATAGCAGGTGTAATCAAAATCGTCCGTGCCCAAGGTCAATCTCTCGAAGAACTCACGGCACAAGTACTTGCCGATGACATGGTTCTCGATAAACAGCAACGTCGCTGGTTAAGTCAAGTAGTAGCCCAAGCATGGGACAGTTTGTAACTGTTTGTCATCAACTTAAAATCAATAGATAACTGAATAGCGGTTAAGAATGATTGTGAAATTATCTGATGTTGATTGCCAATCAGTGGATGCGCGGTGTGAGAGTCTCAAGTAGGTTTATATGAGATTGGCAATTATTCAGATTAAGTTTGAGACAAACAATTGTAAAGGATATTACTCAGCGTATCAGTTAATGTCTGATTTTGTTCGTCTGTGCCTACAGTAATGCGTAACTTATCATCAAGACCCGGTTGTTTGAAGTAACGTACTAGTATACCGCGTTGCTTGAGTTCTAAGTAAAGTACTTCGGCTTTTGCATTTGGAGGTTGTACGAAGAGAAAGTTTGCTTGTGATTCCCAAACCTTAAAACCTAATTTTTGCAAGCTTAAGGTTAATTTGGTGCGGTTCAATTTTACCTTTTGACAGCATTCATTTTTGTAAAATTGGTCGCGCATTGCTTTCTCACCTACAGCGCAAGCGATAGCGTCTATGTTATAGCTGTCTTTAACCTTAAACAAACCTTCGAGTATTTTGGGATTAGCAATACCAAATCCTAATCGTAGTCCTGCTAGGGAGTATCCTTTGGAGAGAGTTCGTAAGCTTATAACATTATCAAATTCGTTTAAAAGTGCCAAGGCAGATTCTTCTGCAAAGTCAACGTATGCTTCATCAATAGCCAAAACTCCTTCTAGACGCGAAGCCAAACAGCGTAAATCATCAATTGGTACCGCATGTCCATCAGGACTATTTGGTGATGCAATTAATGTTACGGCGCCGTTTGCCGCAACTAATTCTTCTATAGGTAACTTAAAATCTTCACCATAACTCACTTCTACCGTTTCTGTTGGCTGCATTGCTCCTAGAGTGCGATATAAAACATAAGTGGGCATTGGATATACAATTTTACGGGCGCCTTGACTACAAGCTCGAATCAGCACGTTTAAAATTTCATCGCTACCATTACCAACAATTATCCAGTCACGCGGAACACCCAGCACATCACTAACAGCTTGTCGAAACTCGTTAGCATAAGGGTCAGGATAGCGTCGTAAATATTCGCTATCTATATTTTGCAAAACTGACATTGCCTGAGATGAAGGTGGATAAGGATTCTCATTCGTATTTAACTTAATAATTTTTGTACCAGGTGGCGCCTGTTCTCCAGGTACGTAAGGCGCCATTGCATCAATATTGGGACGGAAATAAGAAGCCATGATTATCGTCGGGGCAGGTTAACCAATATCCTAAAACGAAGCCCTTTCTCTCGTAAACCCGCCCCCACATATCCAGCATCTATATCATTAATTTTGATCAGTTGTAGCACAGGCATCCTTGCCTGTGCAGTGATGTATTTTTTACCACACGATTCTACCTTGAGATACTAACCCACCAAAATTAAATTCTTATGAATAGTAATAAGCCTAATTTCTCGTCTAATATCGACTTTTTTATCTGGATGGAAACATTAGAAAAAGAGGCTCAAACTGGTTGCTTACGTGAAATAGCAGAGCATAAAGCAGCAGGTAGAAATATATATTATTCAAATCATGGAGTGCCGACATTTGAAACGCCAGCAGGAAAACATTTTGAATACAAATTACATCCAGATGGAACACGTGAAATTATTCGAGAAGTTAAATCCAATATTGAAAACAAAAATTGACGTGTTTTTTCACAACGTATACAAGGCGCCATTACATCAACATTAGAACAGAAAAATATCGTAGGGGCGGGTTAACCAATATCCGTGCAGCGAAGCGAAATATCTCGTAAACCCGCCCCCATCCAAGATATAGAACGGGCAGGGATGCCCATTCCACAAGAAAATTTAGACGCCCATCCCACAAGAAAGTTTACATGATGTGAACCGCGCAAAATGCAGGCGCCCCTACATTTAACATCAACCCGTATTCCAACCCCTCAACCACTGCCTGATACGAAGCATCTAAAATATTTGCTGACACACCTACAGTAGTCCAGCGCTGATGCCCATTACGTGATTCTACCAACGCGCGTGTCTTAGCATTTGTACCCGCATTTGGATTAAGAATTCTCACTTTATAATCAGATAGTTCAAATTCACTGATACGAGGATAAAAATTTATTAAGGCTTTACGTAATGCTGCATCCAAAGCTGCTACTGGACCATTACCTTCTGCGGCTTGTAAAATATCTTTACCTTCCACAGCAACTTTTACTGTCGCAAGGGCATTATTTATTTCTTTCCCCCGTGCTAAATCACAATGTACTTGAAACCCTTTAACTTCAAAAAACTGTTGCCTTGTACCTAATGCTTCACGCATCAGCAACTCAAAGCTCGCTTCTGCCCCTTCAAACTGATACCCTTCGCTTTCTAATACTTTTAGTCGCTCTAATATTTCTCGCGTCGCTGGGTTTTGTTTATTAAGTTCTATGCCAAACGTGCGCGCTTTTGCTATCACATTGCTGACTCCTGCTTGTTCAGAAATTACAATCCGGCGCCTATTTCCCACCTGTTGTGGCTGAATATGCTCATATGTCAAAGGATTCCGTTCTACAGCAGAAACATGTATCCCTCCTTTATGAGCAAAAGCCGAACGTCCTACAAATGCTGCATGTTCATCTGGCGCCAAATTCACTACTTCACTAACGAAACGACTCGTTTCTGCTAATCTAGCTATTTGGTTATCTTCTATACATTGATAACCAAGCTTAAGTTGAAGGTTCGGTATTAAAGAACACAAGTTAGCATTACCACAGCGTTCCCCATAGCCGTTAATAGTGCCTTGAACCATTGTGGCACCTGCCATAACAGCAGCAAGGGCATTTGCAACGGCGGTATCCGAATCGTTATGTGTATGAATTCCCAGTTGAACTGCGCCTAAATGGCTGGTAACTTCGGATACTATTTGGCTGATTTCGTGGGGCAAGGTGCCGCCGTTGGTGTCGCACAAAACTATCCACTCGGCGCCTGCTTCAACTGCTGTAGTTAAAGTCTGTAGAGCATATTCAGGATTATTTTTGTAGCCATCGAACCAATGTTCGGCATCGTAAATAACGCAACGCCCCTGCGCTCGAAGATACTCGATACTATCGCGAATCATTGCGAGATTTTCTGATAAAGTAGTCTTTATGCCTTCAATAACGTGTAAATCCCAAGATTTGCCGAAAATTGTCACCCAACGAGTGCCAGCAGCAAGGATTGCTTGTAACATTGGTTCTGTTGCAGCGGTTGTGTTGGGGCGCCGAGTTGAGCAAAAAGCTGTAACTTGGGCGTTCTTTAACGGTTCCGATTGTAATTGCCAAAAAAATTGCACGTCCTTCGGATTCGCACCCGGCCAACCTCCCTCGATAAATGGAACACCAAGCTCATCCAACGCGCGGGCAATTCGTAATTTGTCTTCAATCGACACCGATAAACCCTCACGTTGAGTGCCATCTCGAAGCGTGGTGTCGTAAAGCCAGATTTGAGGTGAAGAATTTTTGGTCATAACGTTCTTAAGAAGCAAGACAACTACCTCGGTGATGTGTAAATATACAACAGAAGCTATTGCACGTGAAGTGGAAATAACAATGCCAAAGGTATTAGCTCAGGGTAAAGCAATTGAATGTAAAAGTGGAGCGAACTTAAGAAAAGTTTTGCTCGCCAATGATGTTGAGCTTTACAATGGCGGTTCTAATGTAATTAATTGTCGTGGTATCGGCAGTTGTGGCACTTGTGCTGTTGAAATAGAAGGCTCAGTCTCACCAAGCAATTGGCGTGACAACGCTCGTCGTTCTCTGCCTCCTCATTCTTCTGCTAGAAATTTACGTCTCGCGTGCCAAACAAAAGTTTTAGGTGACGTAACGGTAACAAAATATGACGGCTTTTGGGGACATGGTTCTCAAATTGTCTGGACTTCCATCTCATAAGTGGAAGTAATAAGGTGTACACAAATAAATTTAATTAAGGGGAATATTTATATGGGTAGATGGACACCACTAGTTTTAATGGCAGGCGGTTTAGCGATATTGTTAGGTACTTTAATTGGTTCTTTGTATCCAATGGGTCCTCAAACTGCTCAGTCTCCTCAACAGGCGCCAAACCGAGCATCAAGTGTTTTGCCTGCTAACATCAATGTTAACAGCACAACAACTGGTTCAGGCAATCGCGGCGCCGTGGCTCAGAACAACAACGCCGCTCCAAGCAACAATAATAATAGTTCAACCACAAACGAGACTAATATCGACCAAAACCAATCTACAACTTCAAGTGGTTCTGATTCCAACTCTGGTAACACGCCAATTAAGGCTTTATGGTAAGCAGGTAAACAATTATTAATATAAAAGCACAACAGTAGTTATATCGTTGTGCTTTTGTTTTGTTGCATTACGAGTTATGGGTAGTTATGTCTGACGACGTAGAATTTGCGTTATGAGTGTTAGTAGTTGTAAGTCACAGCCTAGAGTTGTAACATGAAGACCCTTGGCTAATTGACTAATAGCTAACGACTAATTACTAACGACTTGTAAGCGATGGCTAGTGATATTTTAATTATTGGTGGTGGTATTATTGCTTTGGCAACCGCCATCGAGCTAAAGATACGGGGTTGCAATGTTACTATAGTCAGTCGCGATAATAAAGCTGCTGCTACTACTGCTGCTGCTGGAATGTTGGCGCCTGATGCTGAGAAAATTTTACCAGGGGCAATGCGTGATTTGTGTTTACGCTCACGTAGTCTTTACCCTGAATGGACAAGTAAACTCGAACAGCTTACAGGTATAAATACAGGATACTGGGCTTGTGGCATTTTAACACCAGTATATGACGTAAAAGTAAAAAATGAACAAGATAATCATTCTTATTGGTTAGACTTTCAAACAATTCACCAATACCAGCAGGGACTAGGCGAAGAAGTAATCGGTGGCTGGTGGTATCCTGAAGATGCACAAGTGGATAATCGTGCGCTAAGTCGAGCATTATTAACTGCGGCACAATCACTTGGTGTGGAAATAAAAGAAAATTGTCGCGTCAACGGTATTTTAATTTCTGCAGGTCAAATTACAGGTGTACAAACTAGTGCAGGTGTAATGAGTGCTGAACATTACATCTTGGCAACAGGAGCATGGACAAACGAATTGTTCCCTTTGCCTGTACATCCTCGCAAAGGGCAAATGTTGAGTTTGCGCGTTCCAGATTTCCTTACGGAATTACCCTTAAATAGAGTTTTATATGGTGAGGAAATATACATTGTTCCCAGGCACGATAGACGAATTATTATCGGCGCCACGAGTGAAGATGTTGGTTTCACACCTTACAATACTCCTAGCGGAATTCAAAGCTTACTACAAAACGCGATTCGATTATTTCCACAGTTAAAAGAT
The DNA here is from genome assembly GCF_001904745.1 of Calothrix sp. HK-06. Taxonomy (GTDB): domain Bacteria; phylum Cyanobacteriota; class Cyanobacteriia; order Cyanobacteriales; family Nostocaceae; genus Dulcicalothrix. The sequence goes on along the minus strand of NZ_MRCD01000110.1, from coordinate 4,017 downwards.
TACCCAATAGAAGAAATGTGGTGGGGATATAGACCCGCAACTCCTGACGAATTACCAATTTTGGGTGAAAGTCCTTATAAAAACTTAACCTTTGCCACAGGACATTACCGTAACGGCATTTTACTGACACCAATCACTGCATTACTAATTGCTGATCAGATTACACAGCATTCGAGTGATGCTTTACTTGAACATTTCCATTACTCTCGCTTCCAAAAAAACGAAAAAACCTCTACACCTATGTTTACGCACTCTGCTAACTTCAGTAACGGGAATATAGTAAAAAGCAATATTGAAACGAGACTATCACTTTCCAATTCTTTAGTAGCACCCTCTGACTTACTTCAAATTGCCGGAAAATCCTTTACTTCTCGTTTAATGACAGGTACAGGTAAATACCGCTCGGTTGAGGAAATGCAAAAAAGTGTTGAAATGAGCGGTTGTCAAATTGTTACTGTTGCCGTGCGACGAGTTCAAACCAATGCTCCAGGACATGAGGGATTAGCAGAAGCACTTGATTGGGGTAAAATTTGGATGCTACCAAACACTGCTGGTTGTAAAACTGCTGAAGAAGCTGTTCGTGTAGCAAGATTGGGACGTGAAATGGCGAAGCTATTAGGACAAGAAGATAATAATTTCGTAAAGTTAGAAGTAATACCCGATGCCAAGTACTTGCTGCCAGACCCAATCGGTACATTACAAGCAGCAGAACAGTTAGTTAAAGAAGGATTTGCCGTATTACCTTATATTAACGCCGACCCAATACTTGCCCAACGTTTAGAAGAAATTGGTTGTGCTACTGTAATGCCATTAGCGGCGCCTATTGGTTCAGGACAAGGAATACAAACAGCCGCCAACATCCAAATTATTATTGAAAACGCCAAAGTGCCCGTAGTCGTTGATGCTGGAATAGGCGCCCCATCCGAAGCAGCTAAGGCAATGGAAATGGGCGCCGACGCATTACTAATTAACAGTGCTATCGCTCTAGCACAAAACGCTCCCCTCATGGCACAAGCCATGAACCTCGCTGCAACCGCTGGGCGCCTAGCCTATCTAGCAGGCAGAATGCCAATCAAAGACTACGCTAGCGCCTCCTCACCCCTAACAGGAACCATTAATTAAAAGTGGAAAGTCAGCTCGTTCTGAGTGCTGAGTAGGAAAAGAACTCAGCACTTAGCACTCCTAACTCTTTTTGTAAAGTTTTGTAAAGTAAGGTGAGAGTACTTATGCCTAGTTATGTAACATAAAGCAAAAGAACTTAAATAAAGGAACAATTCATGCCCTATACCACAGAAGAAGGCGGTCGTCTTAATAACTTTGCAAGAGAACCAAAAGTATATACCGCAGAACCTCCAAATGATGGGCAAAAGCGTAACTACATTTTTCTGGGAGTTGCAGCATTTGTACTAGTTGGTGGTTTAATATTTGTGGCATTTTCGGTATCTTGACCTTTAGAAAATAATACGTTCTTAAATATTTCTTCAAATTTGCATCAAATTTCAACATCTAAAACTTGAGAAAACCTCAAGCCAAAAAACTTGCTATCATTTTCAGGTTCCCACTCGATAGTGTGAACCTGCTTTTTTATTTGTTAAAATTACATAAAGTAGTACGTATAATAAGATACTTGTTTTGCTAATAACTTTAAAATCACTATTTGTCCTGAACAGCAGGGTTTAAAGTAGAAAAACGAAGTCATTGCAAGAGCTATAGGCAGCAAAAAGCAAATATCTCATCCAATTAAATGTAAACAGCAAGTAGGCATGTGACGCCACCATGAGCGTGAATGAAGCTACACACCCAGAAAATTCAGCTTGGAACAAGCAAGTGTACCACCGTCTCAAGCTTGCCCTAAGTCTTGGCTTGCGGAGACAAGTCTTTTTGGCGGTGTGTGATGATTTAAACCTCCGAAATCAGGTGGCAGCACGGTTGCATTCAACACTGGCATATCCTGTTGGGCAGGTTTTGTACCAGCAGACCAATTTAATGGAAGCCAGTACATCAGCGTATCCGCGACTGGTAACGTTACGGTTGAATTTGAGTGACCCAAACCCTATTGCCCAAATTAACCAGTGGTTAATAAATTATCCGCCACCAATTGTAGGTGGCACAAAAGATACTCCGGGTAGACCGCTACCAATACCAGCATTTCAAATAGTTGGAGTTGAGCAGTTAACGCGACAACCTGTTGCAACGCAGCGCTTATTTTTACACTATTTGCGGCTAACTGAACAGCGTATCTCAACACAGGAATCAAATCGATTTTTAGAGTCGAGTTTACTATTGTGGGTGCCGCGTCCGTGGCTACATGCTATACAACAATCGGCGCCACAGTTTTGGCGGTGTCGAACTGGTGTGTTTACTTTTGCTGGAGAACCAACACCTACAGCTAAAACTAAGGGTTCAGAAAAGTTTTCATCGCAGGAAGTAGATTTAGGCAATCTGGAAGAATCTATATTAAATGATGCTATTCTTCCTAATGGAGTAGGTAGCGAAGATGCATCATTTGATTTTCAAAGAACCGAACAACCCGTTAATCGTAGCCACAAAAAGAAAGAACCAAAACCGCTAAAATCAGAATTACTCGCGGTAGGATTACCTAGTGATGAACCTGCAAGTAGAGAAACAAGTAGAGAAATTTCTAACGCACCTGAAAAGTTAGTACTAGAACAATTTACACACATCACCAAAGAATTAGTCGAGCTTGTGCTTGCGACGTTGGATACTCGTGCAGAAGGTGAAACAACTTCACCCCAAGTAATTTTAGAGGAAATTGAAGAATTACATAGTAAAAAAGCCGAAAAAGAAAGTTTAGCCCTTGGATATCAAAAGCTTGGTAACTTATATCGCTTGCGGATTGAGCAGGGACAGTCTAACTTAGAAAGTTTAATGGTGGCAATAATTGCTTACCAAGAGGCAATTACATATGATGAAGTATCGCCTCAAGTTCCTGATATATTGAACGACCTAGGTACTTTATATTGGATGTTGTACCGTACTCCTCCTAACTCAGAGGAGGGGCAGTCATATATTGAGCAAGCAATTGAGTTTTATCAACTATCATTAAAATTAGTATCGCCGCAAACCAATCCTGAAACTTACGCGCGGGTACAAAATAATTTAGGTACAGCATACGGTGACTTAGCGCGCTTTTCAAATCCAGCAGAAAACTGGCAGTCAGCAGTGGCCGCATATTCTGAAGCACTGCGCTATCGTACTCCCGACATGGAACCGCTTAAATTTGCTGCATGTCAAAATAACTTAGGCACTGCGTACTGGCACTTGGCACAGTACAACCTTCCTGTTGTGCATTTAAAAAAAGCCATTACCGCATATAATTTAGCGCTGATGCATTACACCCCTAATCAAGAACCCTTAAAATATGGGATGATTCAAAATAATATTGGTACTGCTTATTGGAATTTAGCCCAGTACGAAAACGAGTGCGAACATTTACGCACTTGCATTGGCGCCTATAACGAAGCTTTAAAATTTAGAACACCAGGAAATCAACCTGCTGCATGTTCTGCTACACAAAATAATCTTGGAACCGCTTATTGGCATTTAGCAAATCAAGTTAAAACACCAAAAGAAGAACGACACGAATATTTAGAAAAATGTATTGAGTCTTATCAACAAGCATTAAAGAACGCGCATTCACTAAGCGGAATAACATTGAGCTTTGATGTTTTTGCCACGCATAACAACTTAGGGTTAGCGTACTATCAACTTGTTACCGATGTTTATTATGATGGAAATAAAAATGAACGCTCGCAACATTTAGAAGTTGCGTTAGAAAACCATTTGCAAGCGCTTAACGGTATGAGTAAACAGCCTGAGACGTATCAAACAACGCTCTCATATATAATTAAAACTATACGCGAATTTCATAACGAGTTAGGTATTCAAGGACAAAATTTAGCTTTATCTAAAGTTCCTGGTTCATTGTTGCCGGAAATTTTGCCTAAGTTGTAATTGGTGTAAAATAGCTTTGACTTAAATATACCAAATAATTTA
>NZ_MRCD01000011.1 GCF_001904745.1 Calothrix sp. HK-06 | reverse complement strand
TATAGCAAAGTTTTTGTCAAGAAGCCCGGTTTCTAGGCCTGGTGCAAGATGTGAGATAACAGGCTAAACTTTTTAGATTTGACAGTATTTACTTTCTACCCGTAGTTTGGGATTTGATTAAAAGCTTGCTGTGGGACTTCCTCCGCGCGTCAGAAAGTTATTTTTGAATGACGTAAGGTCATTTGAATGTCTTCATGACCCAGGCATTGAGCCGAGATTTAAGTAATTTCCTGCATTCCGGGACTGGAAACCTTTGCCCTGTCTGGGTTTGATAATTTGTTACTTCCAAGTCAAAAAATTAGTTATTGACAACGTAAAATTAAGCCTTTTCAGGTCATGTTGCAGGTTTTTGGTTGTATCTCGGCTCAATACCACTATGGCAACAGCATGGCTCAAACAAACCCTCGGTAAACCAAGTCGTTAACTACTGATAACCTGAAATTGGTTCAGATCGGCGCACTATTTCCATTGCACAGTGACATTAATTTGTTAGGACGATAAATAATTTGTTATTCGGCAGTAAATATTTATGCTTGGTTACTTATCCTCTCACCGACAGCAAGAATTGTTAAACAATGTTTCGTCAACAGTGCCTGAGCTACTTTTACCCCAATTATGGTGAAATTAAGCCTTACCTGATTCCTGCCTGGAAGCGCTATAAGTATTTTCTACCCATTTAGCGACTAAGCTATATTTCTCTCCATCAAATTCTTGAACCCAAATCATTGATAGTTTTGGAGAGTATAATGGTTGAAAATTTATAGTTTCAGTACAGACTGAATAACTTGAAGATTGGGATTGTGGAGTGATTACAGCAGAAGCTGAATTGTAAACTAATTGCATATTACCTTACTCGTGAAAATGTATACTCATCTACAGAGAACAGATTTTGGAATTATGCATTAATCAATTTGCAACCCCAGCACAATCTTTTGATTTGATTACCTGCAATACTGCATTTAGCGTCACTCATTAACCTCGGCAAGTGCTTGGTCTAGAAGGATTCAGACGATTTCAACTTTCTTCCGACCGGAGCTTTGGCAGCAAGAATTAAAACCTTAAACTCAGTAATGCCAAACGTGAAGGTTTAATTATGGAATTTGGCATTGAGCGCAAAGATCACCTAAAACAAGGAATTTAGATTATACGTACTATTCAAAAATTAATGAACATGACACTTTTGGCGACTGTTGATAAGAAAGAGAAAAACCTTACAAGACGCGGTTTGCAAGGGTTATCCTGGAACCAAGCTTTAGACTTAATTACCTTTCCACTAGTTACTATTTACTCTCAGATTTATTAAAAATAATTCCTACTAAAGTCACGAATTGCATATGACTATCGTCACGGATTCTAAGCATATATATGATATCGGCGCCTGTAACCGAATGTTTGAGGCGCCATGATTAAATAGGGAAAAAGGCGTTGCTGATTCTGGGGATGATTTTGCCTAATTTTAGACGAAATACTAATAGTTTCAGCTTCTAGTTCATCCCGCATTTATGCAACGCCGGGAAAAACCTTTCAAAAATTAGAAATTTTCTGAATTTAGCCATTTAGTAACCTTTTATACGCGCTACGGTAGCGCTTCATCATAGTACTACATACTAGTACATTTGGGGGTGGGAGCGCATCGAAGATGGTGTACAAATTATACCAGATAACCCTGAGCTAAGTGAGAACGGTAAGAATAAAGGTGGGAGACAATACAAACCCTGTAGCTGAAACAAGCGTTAGGTAAAGGATAAGAGTGTGCCACCACCATGCGCGTCCGCGCGCCGGGACTCTAAGCGATGCTGACTACAAAGGAGAGCGAGTAGAAATATTTGAAGCTGGTAGAGGACGAGATATTAAAATTCGGATGGACACAGACAGCTTTATAAAAATTAAGCGCGGTAATCTCCGACCGGGCACCAGTAAATTGAGGCAGTGGAACCAATTCAAGGATTTTAGGGGCGCCGTAAATTAAATAAAAAACCCAGCCTCTACTTAGCGTTAAGCGGCGGTACAATTCACCTGGTTGAACAACTCTATCGGCAATTAGGCATACCTATTGTTCTGCTAGGCTTTGGACTTCATGATGATAACATTCATGCCCCCAATGAAAAAATTAGCTTGTCTAACTTTTTTAAAGGGGTTGAAACGATTATCCAATTTTTGGCGGAGTATGGAAAATGATTATAGATTGCCACTGCCATGCTGGAAAAGGCGACCTACTTAGCGGTCCTTGGGATACTAACGCACCTATTGAAATCTACTTGAAAAGGGCTAAAGCTGCCGGAATTGATAAAACTGTTATTTTCTCTCCCTTCCATAGCAACTACCAACAAGCTAATGCTAATACGGCTCGCATTGCTCAAAGATACCCAGGACGCTTTATTTGCTTTGCGTCTATAAATGTTCTTCACTGATTCATGAAAATTTACATTTGCAATAACCAGAAGAGTGAGGTAACACAGGTATGGGCGCTCGCTTGAGAGTATTTTTAACTCGTGAACGCTCTGGAAACCCTCTTAAAACTTAGGTTTACAGATGTACCACAGAAAGTAAAAGACCGAGCAGAGGTGATAAGGTTAAATATTAAATCAAGCCTTGGTAAAAATACCACTTAAAACGATTAGTTCAGGTGACAGATCAAAAGCCATTAGTTGAGATACTGCTCTCCAAGTAGCGGCGCCAACGATACCGTCGGCAGTTAGATTATTAGCTTTCTGAAATTTGATTACACCTGCTTGAGTATTGGCGCCAAAAATACCGTCAACCGAGGTGATACCAAAATTACCAACACCGTATTCAACAGCGCTTTTGAGTACGCTTTGAAGAGTTTTAACTTCTTGCCCTTGGGCGCCTTGCTTTATAACTGGTCGCTTCGCTATCCAAGTATCTTGCTCAATTGAAGCTTCAGTGTCAATACCTACAATGCCATCAGTAGTTAAGTTTTTATCTTTTTGATATTTAACCACAGCATCCTTAGTTTTAGCGCCGAACACACCATCGACGGCGCCTGTGTAATATTTAAGGACAGTTAAGCCTTGTTGTAAATCGCGAACAGCGGCGCCAGTTGAACCTTGTTTTAGTGTAGCAAATGCAGTAGGCATAATTGTAATTGTTTAATGTGGTTGCTTACATGCGATGACTACATTTAAGACTTCGGTTGTTACGGAAAGCAGTCAAAATATTTTTCGGTAAGTTTATACTATTAGGCGCCTGTCCTACCCTTTACATCCTTAAAACGTTACTAGAACTGAAAAACACCGAAGATAGATATGTCATCCAGCAATTAACACGCTACTACGATAATTTATTGGATACCAAACCATTTGCACAACAGATAGATTACAACCTGCCAGTTAAGTTGATAGCCTTGGTGCCGACTTTTCACCGTCATGCGCCCACTCACTACCCTACGGGAAAACTCTGTTAACGTTCAAATTACCTTCGGTAAATTGAACGTAGTGAGAGTGTAACGTCTGCATAAAGTAAAAAGCTCTGGCATGTAAGTAAATATAGTCGATTGGACTAATTAACCTTTATTGTTAGAGAGTATTTTCAAATGAAATTATTCAATTCTAGTTTCAAAGCTTTTGTTTTCGGTGTACTTTGCTTAGGCTTAACTTCTCCGGCTTTTGCAACATCGGATAGTGATAACAACATTCAAAATGCAATTTCTATAGGTAATTTAAACAGTGGTCAAGTTCTTACTCTCACTGGTGATGTAACGACAACTGATGATCTAGAAGATTTTCGTAAATTTGAACTCAAAGGAACTTCAAATGTTCGTTTAAACGAAGAAAAAATAGCGCCTAACGGTGGGCGTACAGATTTGGTATGGATTCGTGATGCAAACAATAATCAACGGATTGACGCTGGTGAAACCATCGGTAACAGTCGAGACTCGTTTTCACATCAAATCACTCGTAAAAACCTACCAGCAGGAACTTACTACATCATTGTTCGGAACAGACAGCTTAACTCTAACAAAGTCCAGTATCAAGTTACTGTAAATGCAAAAGTCTAAATTATTATTCCGCGCGCGGCTCTTGGTACAGGAAGGAAATGATTAGAGCTTCGAGGTTAAATACCTGTTGACGTTTTATATCTCAGTCTTTATACTGTATTTTTGACGATAGCTGGGTGCTAATTGTTTCGTTGCCAGTAGTTACCCCCCATCTTCGTAGTACATCGTAGCTAGTTAATTGTTCTGCGCCTTTATATATTTACTTTTCTCGTTCATCTATAGGCGCACTTCGGATTATACTAATTTTATTATTTAGGTAAATAGTTACTAAGTATTGGCACCTCGGTATTACGATTTACTACGAATATGGTCGAAAGCTATATTTACACGAAAATTATTTTTACTAGCTAATTTCTTAAGAATATCTGGAGGTGTTTTCTATTATAAACAATTCCCTCTAAAACAAACTCACAATAGTTAGACACATGACTAGTAATAGTGATAGTGAACTTTGGAAGAGACTACCCTCCGGGGTTGAAAAGACAGGCGCCGCTTGTTATGAATATAGGGGCCATGCCGTACAAAAAAGCTGTGCTAAATAGTGTAAAGTTTAATTGGTACAGCCAAAACAAGCTTTTTTGGAGATTTTCGCCTCAAAAGTCATTTTATTTTTGTAATCCTTTCGTAGCAATACTTTCAGCCGTTGCATGGCGGCTCGTATCACGCTCGCAACTTTCCCCCCAAGTAAGCCCAAACGGCGCCTTTGTCAGTGCGAACATTAGTACTGAAAATCTGTGATTATTTGAACTGATACCAGGCGCCTGTAAACTTGGTAGTAAGTACGGCCGCCGCGCCAATCACCGTATTCTAACCCTTTGATTAGTGGCATTGTTATTGGGTACTCGATAACTACGGGTGTTTCGCCTTCTACCATTTACTGTTTGAGGTATTGTTAAGTCTTCTTTCGTCAAATTTGACGGAAGCAGGGTTTTTCTTACATACAAAGGCGCCACTCACTACTATAAAGGAAAACTTAATCTGTATTAAAGTGCCTGAGTTTTTAGGAAAAGCGTAAACATGAAGTTTTTATAAGTTTATGTAAATATAACTTTAACAATTGCTAAAAATTAAGGGGAAAAGGTGATATTTAAAACAATATGGCTATGAATCCTTACCAAAAGATAGCAGTCACGGCTTCCGGAGTTGTTATAGGTTTCGGGACGCTAAAAGTTAGCCCAGCATATGCAATTATTCGGACTGTTGATTTTACCATCACTGATGTTACTCAAAGTGCAGCTTACGGAGGACCACCATTAGTCATAGAACAACCGCTGTCAGGTTTTTACAGTTTCGATGATCAATCAACACCCGTCATAGTTCCTCCTGCCGAGATTAATCTCTCTTTGTTTCCTCTCACAGATTTTGGGTTCAACTTAAACGGGCGCCAGTTTGGGCTTGAAGATATAAGTGGCTACGGTGGTACAGCAACAGACTTATTCATCGGTGGCTCTAAGACGGAGGGAAATAACATAGAAACAAATTTTTCTATCTCTGCCATTAATAGACCGGATTTTGCTGAACCACGTTTTAATGCTACTGCCATACGAGGTTCCTTTGTATATTCTTTAGGAGGCAAACCTCAGCTTCAATTAAGAAATACCCCTGTATCTGTTCCAGAAGGGTCAACTTTATTTAGTGTCTGTGTTTTTGGGCTTACTACCATATTTATAAAGAGATTGAATAAGAAAAATAATATATAACAACTAATGAAAGTCTTATTCGGTTGGGAATTGGGAGGAGGACAGGGACACATTCAACGTATGGTAGTGCTGGCTCAAGAACTTGAAACCTATGGAATTGAGCCAGTATTCGCACTAAAATCCTACAACATTAAAGCGGCAAGTTTTCCGTGGCAGATTGTATTTGCTCCTCGTTTACCCTTTACTGGCAGGTCAGAATCTTATAGCTACGCGGACATTTTAGAGACGTTTGGTTTTGGTAGTCCCTGTTTAATAAATCCGCATCTTTTAGCTTGGCAATCGATAATAAAAGACGTTAAGCCAAGTTTAGTTATTGCTGACCATGCTCCTTCCTTAGTACTAGCAGCAAGAAACATTGTACCTACAATTGTTATAGGCGATGCTTTTACAGTACCACCACCTGTTGAAGTTTTCCCAAATCTAAGAATTCCTTATCCACTCGATTCTCAAGAGCGTCAAGAGCAAGTTAGCAAAACGGTTAAGCAAATTGTAAAATTAGAGGCACCTCTAGGACAAATCCTCAATGGTGATACTAGTTTTATCTTTGGTATTCCCGAATTAGACCCGTATCAACATTTACGAACTCAGAACCAATATCTAAGTGTACACGTCACACCGATTCCAAACAATTTGTACAAAAGTGATGGTAATGCTTGGGCTTACTTATACGATGATTATCCACACCGCAGTTTAGTTTTAAATACTCTCAAACCACAATGTGATTTTCTACCTTTAACAACGGTGCTAGCTGGAAAATCTCTGGCAATTCATCATGGAAGCTCAACAACTTCCATTACTTGTTTGCTAGCAGGTATACCTCAATTAGTACTTCCCAAACACTTTGAACATCAGCTTAATGCGATATCACTTTCTGGGTTAGCAGTCGCGAAGATAATCAACAATCCAACGTGGGAAACTTTGCTATCATACCAAGCGCAAGCATACTCACTCGCAGAAAATGCTTCGCTCCAAGCTCTTAAACTTGCACATTGGAATCAAAACTTTATACCCGTTTTTATTGAAGCTTGTCTAAAATTTTTGAATAAACATGTTTGACAAACATGTTTTGTATCATGTATTAATTACAGGCACCGATAATTAATTGCCCTAATGAATTTGTAACGCTTGAAATTAGTAAGAACAAAAGTACTTAAAGCTACTGAGATTAGGTTCTCTAGGTTAGCTCACGGGTGCGCTCAAACTGCAAAAAATGGTGTCGAAAGTACCCACTTACTGATTATTGGTGCCTGAAACAAGTACGAACAAAAGTACTTCAAAGCTATGATATTAGATTATTTAAGTTAGGGTGCGCTCACGCCTCTAAAAATACTCACGAATGCACCCGTGAGCTTATCATGGCGCCACTATTCAATTGCAGTAATATCGATGTGAACAAATTGTTCACACTTTCTGGGTTGCTTTAATTGCAAAACAGGCGTCACTTGAGTAGAGGTTGAGCCGAGATACGCGCGTGCATCGGAAATAGTGGCTTGAAACTACTACTGTATATATGTTTTGGGAATTTACAATCAATAATTTTTAAATGTCGTTCTTGATACTTCTATTTGGCATTATGGTGTTCCTGAAGCGTCCACCGAGCAAATCAACTCCCCCCAAGTAGGCTCCGGTTAAGTTGGCTTCCTGAAATTCAGTATCCAATAATCTTGCGTCAGCGAAATTAACTCTACACAAATTAGAACGCAAGAAACAAGCTTCCTGAAGGTCAGATTCGCTCAAGTCAGCCCCTCTTAAGTTGGCATCATCAAATAAAACTCGCCACAGACAAGCACCACTTAAGTTAGCCCCAGCCAAATCAGCTTCAATAAAACATTCCCTTGATAGGTCAAGATTACTTAAATTGCAGAAGCGCAAAATAACTCCATTGAAGTTATTAATGTAAAATTTAGAGCCTCTGAAATCAGCTCCACTCAAATCAACTCCGCGCAAGTGAGAACGATTACTATTAGTGTCGGAGATAATAAAGTTAGTAAAATCTCTAAAACCAGCAAAATAAAGGTTTAAGAGTTCATCAAAAGTGATACTTTGCGTATGCTCTCCCACTAACTCTCCACAATTCGCACAATTAGTACGCAACTGCGTACCGCACAGGTAACAAAATTTAGCTCTAGTATTACCCCACATGGGGTCAGCAGCACTTCCAGGTTTCCAGCACTGGGGACAAAATTTAACGCTTTGGGGCGCCTCTATAACCTCGGAGCCTAGTACAGTCGCTTCCAAATACTCAACTGGCACCCCTAAGCCGACTGCAAGACCAAGAATGGTTTTGCGAAAAGGGGTTGGGGAATTAGAAGAAGCAATCCGTCAAAAAATGCCAGAACGTGGGATTTTAGAAATTTTATGTAATGTTGAGCATTGGTTAAATTGGACGAGACATTTTGGACATCTGTCTGGAAGCGAAGCCAAAATGAAGCAAGCTACAGAGCGTTATATCCTAACTACTTTTGGTTATGGATGTAATTTAGGACCAAATCAAACTGCCCGTCATACCAAAGGCGCCGTAACTTCTCACATGATTTCTTATACAAATCGTCGTCACATTACTTCTCAAACTTTGGAAGCCTCGGTTCGTGATATCATTAATGCTTACAACTTATTTAGCTTACCATCAATTCGGGGAACTGGTAAGAAAGCCGCCGCTGATGGGAGCAAATTCGAGATTTATGAAAATAACTTAAATAGTGAGTACCACATCCGTTACGGTGGTTAAAATAAAACTAGATTTAAGTTTTAATTAAAGCCTTTGGAATAAGAGTAGGTTGATAAAGCTATGAAATGTGCAAAAATTTTATTGACTACTGCTGTCATAAGTTTAGGCGTAATACCTCAATTTCCTGCAATGGCGGCAAATGGCGAGATTGCTTGTGATTCAATTGTCAGAGACAATGGTTATTCAGTAGTTAGCAGGCAAAGTGGTGAGCCTATTTACCGTGATGGACGAGTTGTTAATTATACTTATGTCTATCGTGTTCGGAATAATAATGATAGAGATTACAGAAATGATAGAGATTACAGAAATGATAGAGATTACAGAAATGATAGGGATTACAGAAATGATAGGGATTACAGAAGAGGTACTCGGTACAGACGTAATATTGTGACTTGTGTTTGGAATGCAAGACGTGATTCAGCCAGACTAATTTTACGTTAAACTTACATGTGTACTTTTGTACTTGGAATGGCGCCCGAAACGCATATCCTAATATTACAGGCGCCTTCAATAATTACATGGAGCGTGGCGTTTGACCACACTTTTTGCTGGTCAACCTCAACCAACTAAAATCGATTTAACCGCTAATTCATGGAAGCGTTTTCGCTCCTAATTCCAACTATTGCTTTAATCGTGTGCGCTCCAGCGTCGCCCGATCCCAATTGCCAAGGTTTGCAGCTGCCTTGTAAGTGCTTTCAAAAAAAGTAAGTAATAGCTCGTCTGGTGACTGGGAAGTTCGCACTGCATCATAAGGCAGTACAAATTCCCCTAAGTCATCACTATAACTCGCTTCAAATGGCTCAATCGAATATTCCTTAAAACCAGATGGTGTTGGATAAGCATAGGAATAGAAAACAGGTTCTACACCATCATTACCTGGCCAGAAACCACAGCTACTTACTTCATGAGAGTATGCCTCTCGCGTTACCCAATCAGCCATATTGGGAATTCCACCTGGATGTTCGGGTCCTGGTTGCCCAGAGAAACGAGTAACGGCTAAGTCAAAGCTGCCCCAGAAAAAATGGACTGGGCTTACCTTACCGATAAATTGAGAGCGAAACTCTGTCAGTACGCGGTTTGCCTGTACCAAAATACGAAAGAACCGCTGTGCATATTCTGGATCGTAAGTTGCGTGTTTATAATCTTCTTCAAAGGGAATTGGGTCTGCAACTTCAACGGGTGTAGTCCAAATATTAACCTCTATACCCAGCGAGCGCAGGGTAGTCATTGTTTCTTGGTAAAAGTCGGCTACAGACTGCGAACGCAAAGAAAGTGTTTTAGTACTGCCACAAAGAGTGTTGATAACAAGTTTGTGGTCAATAAAGTCAAAGTTTATCTCAAAAGTCTTAGAACCGTATGGAATAACCGATGTTGTCAACCCGCGAACCGTTACGTACAATGGTACATGCCACCAATGGTTTAAGAATGGACTTTGCACAAGTCGAATTTTTCCAATAATTTGAGTCCACATATGGAGTGTTGCATACGTGTCCTTCCATTTATCGAATGGTAGACTTGGCCAAGCTTCAACCGCATTACCGTTAGCTTTATGTGGTTCAGTCATTCAAACAACTCCACTTTTAAGTTCTGGTAAATTTACTAATACCATATTCTGATACACGTGTACATTAACTAATTATTTGTCACTCTTAACAAATTAATGTCACATTTAACAGATTGATGTCAATATTAACAGATTAGTGTCCCGGAGCTAGTGCAGGCTGGCAAAAATAACTGACCAGTTTCCACAGTAGAATAGCACTGTGGTTAATACCGATAACATTAACCATTACTACAAGTATCAAATATTCATTTTAAATAATTAAACCTTATTTAATAAAATAGAAACAAAGAAGGGAGGAGATCCTTACTTGGGGTATCTAATCTTTCAACCCGTCTCAAGCTGAGATGGACGTTGAAACGAGGGCAAGTGCCCGCGAGGAGTTGTTGAATGACTGCTTTCAACCCGCCTTAAGCTGAGATGGACGTTGAAACACTGATGTAACGACAAACCAACCAAGCTATCTCTTCTTTCAACCCGCCTCAAGCTGAGATGGACGCTGAAACTATTATCCCGCTTAAATATTCATTCCAAGATTCTACTTTCAACCCGCCTCAAGCTGAGATGGACGCTGAAACTCCATGCTTCAGACTCCTTACTTATCAAGATTCTGAGAAGCAAATTTGGCATGGCAGACAAAATCGCTTGTTAGTTAAAACTAAAAAAATAAATCAACTGACAGTGCCTTATCCAAAAGCTTTGTTAAATAAGGAGTTTAAAGTTTTGGCGCCAGTCCCGGTAAAATAGCTCCCGCTTTGCTTTGCCAAAAATAAAAATTAAGGTGGGTTCCTCCTTGCTCGGAGGTGATTCGGTAGCCACCACTGCGGTAAACCCGCACCTCTATTACTGGGGGCGCACCTGATTCCTATCCACAAGGGATAGCAGCTTCAAGGTGGGCAGCTACCAGGGTCAGAAAGCAAGACTGTCTGACAACAGTCAAACTAACCCACATTTTGCACAGCACAGAGGCGCCGTAAGGCGCATGAACTGCGGCGCTGTTAATGACTATTATATTTTCAAGGTTCGGTTTTTTAAATTAAGATTTCTTACGCGCGTGATAAGCACTTAATGCTAATTCCTTTGCCTTATCTTGTGGACTTCCCCGAATAGGTTGTTTTTTTTCTTCAATGACAATCCCAGCTTTTGCAGCTTGATTTGTAATGCAATCTATTAATCTTCTGTAGCTCCACTGGTTGACACTACGCCGATAAGATGAAGCGTATTTTTTTTGAGCTTCTATAGATTCAGGACATTTTTCTTCTGCTTTGGCTTGAATTTCGCTGTTGACCTGTTCGCGCATGTTATCTAAGTTGGGTACTACAATACTGCCAGCATTAAATTTTTGAGCCAAAGCTATAATTTCCTTTGCTAGTAACCTGTCGATATATTCCCCTAACTCAGAGTCTCCAAACTGATTTGGTGCAGCAAGTGTTTGAGCTATTTTGCGTTGATGAGATAACACTTGCTTTTGATATCGCTGCCGATTAAGTAGTTTATAATTTTCACCAAGTAGCTGTTTGATACTACGGTAAGCAATTATTTTTCCTGTAACGGCATTAAGTACAGCTAATGTTGCAGGCTTTTCTAAGCCAAGGCTTACGCCAACTAAAATATGCGATTGCCCCTTGTATAAAGGTTGGCTAGGACGTGGAAAGGGATTACTGATGCGTGTCAGAGTTGCATCTTTACGTTTGATGTAAGCAAGCTGATTGTCGTTTAACTTGATTTTTTCTTTTGTCTCCTTTTCCTTTGTTCTAGTAATACTTTTAGTTATTTCAAGAGCTTTTTCTTCAGCAACTAATTGGCTTCCTTCAGCAGTCCATAAACGAGTATCAACTGTACAGGAGAGCGTTAAATGATTTATGTTCCAAGGTTTCCCCTTGCCTTCAGCAGATTGCCAAGCGATACGCCCACTACGAAGAGTAAATAAACTGCTAGAATACTGATTTTTACTGTTTTTCTTGATTTGTTGGTCTTCTAAGAAACGTTTAAACCAATGAAGATGGCGAGAGTCACAATAAATTTCAAAAGTACAATCGCTTAATCCATTAAAATGTACACAAATACGTTTTTTATATTTTTTTAGTATACCGTTTAAAAATAAAATGCCAGCCAAGCAATTTATATTAAGTTGAGTAAACCAAAGTTGCATTAGTACATCACTATTATTTATTTTTAAATTTTTAAACCAAAGCATTTCATTTTTAAGAGAATCACGTACAAATAAGGCAACTACTAAATAATCAATATAAAGCGGTATATTCCACAGCTTTATTGATATATGGTTAAGCTTTAATTTGCTAAACCAAGCCATGTCTTCGCTAGTTTCATAAGCAACAGAAAAAGGCAGGGAGCTAGACTGCCTTAGAAGAGCGTTTTGCCAAGATTTTGCTTCGGCTTCGTTTTCCGGAACTTTACAAGCCGCTATAGACAGCGCCTCCAGCCATTTGGCAGCAGTCAAATCTCTACCTTTAGGAACTCTTGACGCAAGCTGGTCTGTCAGCCTTTGAATTTGAATTTCTACTTTACGGCGCCGTTTAGCAAATTTTTTCGAGTCTTCTTCTTGACTTCGTATTTTACAACCATTTTTGAGTAAGTAGCTGATAGCGCAACGAGTCTGAATATCTTCTGTATCGCCGTATGTGTCAAATAAAATTTTAGACAGACTCCGTTCCCCTTGTGATTGTTGAGTCTTCTTCGTCTTCTTTCCTTTCTTGTTAGGACTTTCCTCAGTCTTAGGCTGAGGGTTCAATTGATTTAAAAGTTCAGTTGCTGTCGCACGTAGCGTATCTAAAGCTACCCCAGCCATTTCTACCAATTCTGTGTCGCTGTTAAGCATCTCTAGCCAACGAGTTTTTCCATCAATTTGTAACTGCAAGCGCTTTTGAATTTTTATCCAAGATTTGTAAATATAGCTCACTGTTGCAATCGCACTCGCAAAAAACCGTCCTGGTTGTCCAACAAAACGAGCATCCGTTTTTAGCGGCTCGCATAACTGCTTGATTGTCCCTACAGGAATGGCGCCTTTATGCCGCCAAGCTTCAAAATCTGGATGCTGATACACCAGTATTAACAATTCATTTATCAATGGGGTGTTGAGTTCAGCCATCAGTTTCCATAACTTTTGGCGAGTAGAGGCACTGGCTACTAAACGGCATTGAATCGTAATTTGGCTCATAGGATAGCCTTTGTACAATTTTGTTTAATAATAACATAAATGTTTTATAAAAGTCTGTATGTAAAATAATTTCATGCAAGACACATTTTTTACTAGTAAACAAGCGGCTCAAATAACAGGCTGTACCCTGCGCCAGCTCCAGTACTGGCGCGAGAAGGGAATAATTATTCCTGTTATCAGTGACGCAGGAACTGGACGTAGTATTTATTACTCAAAAAGGAATTTATTCGAGCTAGCAGTGATGGTACATCTTTTGTCTTGCGGGTTGAATTTTGATGTGGCGAGCCAAACTCTAGCTTCCCTGAGAGATAAAGAATCAGATGCCTTGAAATCTAATTATAATAAGCGTTTTATGTTAGTCCAGCTTGATATAGGGAATAGCGTTAAAAATAAAATATCCCAGAAATTTAGCCTTGTTGAGTTCGATAAAGAAAAAGCAATCATACTCTTAGAGCAAGGTAAACTTGTAATACCAGTTTGGCTGGATGTTATTTGTGGAAAGGTCAATGTTTGATTTTTAATCTAAATTTTGTTGGCACGATTACCAAATTGAAACAAAATTTAACATTAACATCTGATAGCTTTTTACAAAACAATTGTAAATTAGAAAAATGAACATGTCAAAAATTACCATCAGTTTATGATGGATAAACAGACAATTAGTAAAAAGCGAGTTAGGGTGAATTTATGGTATTCAGTAATAGTACTTGGGTTTGTGACCATGCAAAATTAGATATAATGCTAATTAATAAATATGGTATGAAAGCCCGTCCTTTGCTAACTCTAATAATAGATAGTTACTCTCGCTGCATCATGGGTTTGCATATCGGTTATGATGATGCTCCGAGTCATGAGGTTAATGTTTTAGCATTACGCCATGCAGTGTTACCAAAAAATTATAAACTTCAATTTAAATTGCATTCCGATTGGAATACTTATGGCACCCCTAAAAATCTTCTTATGGATAGAGGTTTCGTCTCCTCAAAACAGTTAAAAAATATTTGTAATTGTCTTGGAATTACGTTAAATTGGCATAATTTTCCTTGTGAAGGGAGTAGTATAGAGAGGGCTTTTCGTATCATTGATAGAGATTTTTTGGCACATCGCATTGGTTATTTAGACTCAAACATACAGCAGCTTTTTGAAAGTGCAAAGAAAGAACCATGTTGGACAACTGAAGAATTCCACCGTTTATTAGTGTCCTACATCGCTGATGATTATAACCAAACAATTGATGTACCAAGCGGAAATCAAACAAGATTTCAGCGTTGGCAAGCTGATTTACGGCATCCCCCAACTTTGGTAAGCGAGCGCGAGTTTGATGCATATTTATAGCTTTACAATGCGTTGGCAGAATCTTTGTTACTGTTTGTAGGGGGTTACTATAGGCGCCATTGGAAAAAGTAAGTTCAGTAGGTCGGTATAAAAAATCCGACTATATAAAAAATATTCAAGGACTAAAAGCTTATAAGTAATTGCTTTTAGTCCTTGAATATTTGTGTACATTTTTACTCCTACATCATTATTATGGCTACTGTAGTTCTAAAATTAGGTGTAAATTTAGAACTACAGTTGCCATGCCATTCATAGCTAAAAAGACAATCGAGGGGCGCCAATACTATTCCCTCGTCAAAAGTGTGAGAGTTGACGGAAAACCAAGGCATGAGATTTTGCAATACCTCGGCGCCTACGAAGATGCTGTGCTGCAAATAGGGCGTTTACGAAATGTTGCTGAAACTGATAAACAAGCTTACTTAACTCGTCTAGCAAAACTAGAAGGCTTGCTCAACAACGTTAAAATACCATTTCCAGAAAAAGCCTACCAATGTATTGTTTTAGACCCACCCTGGTATTACTCCATGCGTAATGATGATGAAACCCATAGAAATCGCATTCCCTACAAACCAATGAAATTAGAGGAAATTCTGAAGTTACCTATACCTGAATTAGCCGAACGTGCTGGCTGTGTCCTTTGGCTTTGGTTTACCAACAACCATTTAATTGAAGCGGCAGAATGCATTAAGCATTGGGGATTCGAGCAAAAAACTATCCTAACTTGGGAGAAGATAAGTAAAAACGGCGCCACTCGTATTGGTACGGGACATTGGTTGAGAAACGCTACGGAGCATTGTATTTTGGCAACAAGGGGAAAAGTTAAAGCTTTCTCTAATACAAAAACACTAAGTAATGAGCCAACTATTATAAAGGCGCCTCGACGCGAACACAGCCGTAAGCCTGACGAATTCTATGCTTTAGTGTCTAAGCTTTGCCCAAGCATGAGCAAGCTGGAGATGTTCGCACGACAATCTCGTGCGGATTGGGATTGTTGGGGTGATGAGGTAGGTATGTTTAGTGAACAAAGCTAGAGCATTTCTTCTAATAATATTTTTATCACAAGATTTGTGATTTGCCAATAAAAAATGCAAAGTTGCGTTGCTCACTTGCATTGTAGTCAGTAAACGTATACTTGCCATTTTAGTTAGTATGATTTATACCTTTGGTAGGAGTAATATAAAAAATATATATACAGCAGATGCCTTATGACTGAGCACAAAAATCAATTTACTAAATGTACAATTCGCTGTGGACATTGTGGTAATAAAACGTTAATGATAATTCTTGCTGAGGGAGAGCATAGAAAAAATACAAAATTTGATAAAGATACTGGATACGAAGCCTGGATTGAGTATAAAATACTAACTTTGTTATGTACTAACTGCCAAGAAATAAATATTATCCAGATCTCACATGATTGGGACAAATATACTGATATGCAATTCGATAAGCCTGATTGGGAACTCTTAGAAACTGTATATTTATATCCCATGTCTCAAGATTTTGCTGATACATCGAGTAAAGCTCAAGATATTAGAGATACATATAGAGAAGCTAATACTTGTTTTAAAGCAGAACTTTACACATCCAGTGTAGTCATGTGTAGAAAAACAATGGAAATGTTATGCTTATATTTTGAAATTGAACAACCTCATACACTTGATGGAAAACTTGCAAAAATGCGAGGTAAAGAAATTATTGATAACAAACTATACGAATGGGCTAAAGCTTTAAAACATTTTGGAAATGAAGCTGTACATAGTTCTATACATTTTTCTAAAGAAGATGCCAAAGATATTCTTGATTTTACATATGCATTAGTTGAATACTGCATTGATTTTGATTATAAATTTGAACAGTTGCTCCAAAGAAGGGGAAAACCTAAACCATCTTCAGGGGTTGAACCAAACACATTAACACAAGAAATAGTAAATCAACTTTTACAATCTCTAAATGCTAATGAAATATCGGTACGTTATTATGCAGCTACAACATTAGCACAAAAAAATATTGAACTCGAACAGGCAGTTCCAGTATTGTTGAATTTAACAGAAAAAAGTAAATTTAGTTCTAATGCGGCGAATTGCTTAAAATCTATTGGTTCAAAAGCTATTCCCCAACTCATAAATGCTTTAGAAAGTCATATTAGTAACAATGTCCGTTCTGCTGCTGCTACAATATTAGGTGATATTGGAGCAAATAACCCTGATGTCATAGTATCTCTTGTTCAAGCATTGAAATATGCAAATGATGATGTTCAGTATAAAGCTGGATTAGCTCTAGAAAAACTTGGTGTTACTAGTGTTGATATATTTGCCAAAATCTATAATCTTTAAGACGAATTTAACTTAAATTAAAGCAATACTAATCTAATTTTTTAATGGAAGTAAAAGTACTTTGTATAATTATGTAAATTAGCTATTAACTAGTAGGTATCTGTGCCACTTAGTATCTGCAGCTCCTGCTCCTTTAGGCACCAGTGTATTTTTTTTTAACGCACGTGTCTAAATTTGGGCTTTTTGATTTCTATCACCTTTTATATTGTCATTAAGCTGATGCTGCTGTGCGCGTTCCGTTTGGTGGTGGGGGAGGCCATATTATTTTATGATGCCCAATAATGAGTCAAGTATTATAAAGGTGCCTCGATGTGAACAGAGTCGTAAACAGCAGCGAATTTTACGCTTTAGTGTCTAAGCTTTGCCCAAATATGAGTAAGCTAGAGATGTTTGCGCGACTATCTCGCGCGGGTTGGAATTGTTGGGGTGATAAGGGAGGTATGTTCGCTGAACAAAGCCCGAGTATTCCTTTTGGCGATACTTAATATTACATGATTTGTTCTGAGCAGTATATTTACAGTTTCCTTAAATAAACGGAAGTTACAAATAGTCGTTCCATCAACAACTACGCATTTAGCATGGCGGTAGCTCCAGTAACTATTTTAAGCGCGTAGGTCGTACTTAATTAAGTTGAGCATTTTGTATAAAATAAACATATCTTAAAATCTGAGATGCGTTAACTTGATAAATGTAGTTCTAAAAACTAATTTAAATTTATAACTACAAATTATTTTGCCACCTATTTGTATAATTAATTTCGTCCAGTTACTTAAAAGTTGCCTCTTAAAGCGCAACTTGGAGCGAAACAGTATTAGAAATGTCTGGTTTGCTCGAACTCGTAAAATAAAAACAGTCTATTGGCGTCTCCCTGTAGCTTTGGTTCGACTGGTGCCGTAAAAGCGCCAGATACGATAAACCTTAAAGACAAAGTACCAGGGTCAAATGTATTGTATTTTCCCTGGTACTTGCTTATTAGATAAGTTTAAGGTAAATTGATGCCCAATATGCCATTTTTACACTGGCAATATTTATTGTATTTGACTCCATCACCACCATATTCGACCAATTCATCACCAAGACCAACGAGCTTTTTATTGACTGGTTCAGTTCCATTTACTTTGTTAACTGCCTTATACAATTTTTCCCAATCCTGAACTAACAAAAGAAACTTGTTAACATCTATATCTCCTTTAGGTGTTGCTAGACGCCGAGCAAAGTTTTCCCGGATAACGCCAAATCGCGCGGCTTCGCTAATTAAGTTAGCAAATAAGCGTGTACCATTACCAATAACTAAACGACCATTTGCTTCTTTTACAAGTTTCCCCTCCCTTAATTCCTTTAGCCCCGTTAAAAGACCTGGACTATTAAAGTTGAGGCTTTCGTTTATGTAGCTTAAAGATTTTTCGCTTTTAGGAAATACTAAGTTGTCTTTGTTAGAACCAGAACCAACTAAGTATAAATCATTTTTTCTTAGAGCAAGTACAGCATTTTCTTGCTTACTAACAACATCCACAAGAAAATTTCCATTAGCCTGAGAATTTTTATTAAAACTCTCTCGCAATTTTCCAATAAATTCATTGTACTTATTCTTTTGATTCTCTGTAAAGTCACCGTCCAGAAAATCGCTTAAATCTAAGGTAAGTATGTCATCCATAATTTGTGTTGTGGTAAAGTGTACAGTACGAAAAGAAACCTGGAATCAAGCGCAAAGTCGTTGTTTTTATTAGAAGCTATCGACAGAGAAACCAGGTTTCTAAGCCCTAAAAACAATTAGGGTGTCTTCTTAGAACCAAGACAAGGGAACATACGCTCAATATCTACTTGACGAGATATTTGACGAATTTTGCTAAGACGCTCTGGATGACGTTTAAACCAATCAGCTATTGGTCCGAGGTTTTTCTTTCTCAAAGTATCTAGAATGTCATCAAGTTTAAACTTTTGACCAACTTCAGAAATACCCTTTAAAACTGCTAAGATTGATTTTGCTGGAGCTTTAGCAACTTTTATCGCTGTACCGAATGGAATGATTTCTATAGCTAAAAAAGTGGCATCAATTCCAATGTCTTTGCAAGCATTTGTATCACCAGCATCACAATTTATTGAGTTTTCTACGAGTGAGATAACATTAGGAATAATAGGTATCCACATGATAGATAGTTTAAACATCTCCCACGCCTTTTCACGGCTGCTAGGTGGCATTTCTAACGCAACCCTTTCCCATTCATCTGTATCTGGATTAAGTTGAATACCGTGACTTTCTAAATCAATTCCTACTGATTCGACAAAAGACATGGTGCCCACAAATGCACTAACTATAGGAATAGTAGCTCTAGTAATGACGCGATTATCGTTAAAATCTCCTGAGTAATCCGCTTTATTAGTTTGTACGAGAATATAATTTTCTCCACTTCCAGCTAAAGCAATCGATGGTTGAATACCATTACCAAATTTCTGAGCTTTTGTCGTTATCCAATCAAGTTTAATACTCCCATCTTGCGTATTTAACTTAGCAACTTTATACCAAAGCCCATTAAATTCGTTTGATTTATGAATTTCCACAACATAACCATCTTCAGAAATAGCAACTGATGAAGAAATGCCTTTATCCGATTGAGATATACTAATACCCCACTTAATATCATCTCCTTGTATAATACCTAAGCGGTACCAAAGTTGTGAAGACAAAGCCTCACTGGTATGTACTTCCAGAGCAATATTCTGACCGGAATTAAGTGTTGTGACTGCAACAGCAGGATATTTACCTAATTCGTATCCTCCATCTTTATTTTTGAATCTTTTACTAGGAGATAATGCAAGTTCTCTACCGTTGATTGTACCTGTTCGATAATAACGAAAATTGGAAGTGTCGTATCTTCCTGCTTGATGAACGCCTACGAAGGTGTTATCATCAGTTAAGGCTATTGATGGATTGGTACCATTCTCATATTCCATTACATCTGACAGCCAGTCAATACTATAACTTTCAATTCGTCCCAAACGGTAATAGAGTTTCCAATTATCAAGTTCGTCACCCTCTTCAGCACTTGTAAAGACAACGACTATATAATTGTTATTATTAATCGCTATCGATGTATTTCTTTCGTCTGATTGAGTACTTTTTGAACCTCCGGCTTTTTTGTCAGAAACTTTGTCTCGCATCGCCCAAATTACACCTTCTGGGGTATGTTTACCAACCCGAACGAATAAAGCGTCTTTATTATCTCCATTACCGCTCTTATCAAGAAAAATTTGTGTTACGATACCTTTATTATTTACGGCAATAGCTGGAGAGTAAGCACCTGTAACTAAGTTGTCTTCTTCGATATCAGGTTCGTTAGATGTAGAACACTGATGCCAAGTAATTTCTGGTCGCTGTTCGGGGTTATCTAATATTTCCTTAATCTTTTTTTGCAGTGGAAAACCATTTTTAAAGTCATCCAGAGCTATCGACCAAATCATTGCACCTCCTAAGCCATCGCGTATCAAATAACTAGCTTTATAAGCAACAGATTCCTCATCTTCATAGCTTACCCATTCATTTGTCGTAGTGCTATATGCATAAGGGGTATGAGTACAGTCGTGCCATACTCTTTTATACTGATTGCTCTCTAAGCGTTGAGCGATTTCGTAGTATGCTAAAACACCCGGTTCTTTAGTGGCGCCTCCTTCTGCTCCTGGCGCGCTTTTGTGTTTGTTTGGTTTGTTATCATCTTCAGAAAGTGGATTTGTAACCTGAAAAGTACGACCGTATGTTCCAATACCAAGCACCAACTTGTCAGGAGGAATTTTTGCCAGTTTTTTATAAGACTCAACGGTATTTTTGAGACTATATTGCCCGTCAGGAACTGAATCTTCTAATAAAGGCGCCAGTACACCGGTTACTGGGTCAAAGGCGCCATGATAATCGTAAGCCATAATATTCAGCCAATCGAGGTGAGTCGCACAATTA
The DNA here is from genome assembly GCF_001904745.1 of Calothrix sp. HK-06. Lineage (GTDB taxonomy): Bacteria > Cyanobacteriota > Cyanobacteriia > Cyanobacteriales > Nostocaceae > Dulcicalothrix. Next base: position 127,908 of record NZ_MRCD01000011.1, on the reverse strand, counting down.
CCCAGCCACTCAAAATATTTTTTCGGGTCTTTGTAAGGTGAGTCATCTGGTACACCAACAGTAACAATTGCAGGTGCTGCTATTGTTAGCAGTAAATTCTTTCCGTTAATTGCACTGCGAAACTCAGCTAAAAGAGTCAAATAATTAGCAAAGTCGTCAGCACCATTGACATTACCTCCTTGACGCATATCTCCTGGGTATTCCCAATCAAGGTCAATACCATCAAAGCCATGATGAAGAGCAAATTCAATCGCAGATGTAATAAACTCTTGTCTATGTTCTCCTTTATCTGCCATTTTGCTAAATAATTCAGAAGTCCATTTTCCTGAATACTGAGAAGTTGGGTCATTATAATTCCAACCACCGATGGAAATAAGGGTTTTGAGATTAGGATTTTTCTGCTTTAATTGTTGCAGAGCGGGGTACAATTCCTTCTCATCATTCCACTCATGTGCTAGCACCTTAAAATCTCCGGTCAGTTTTGGACCTCCTTTGTCAGGAAAACCTGGTGATATAAATCCAAAATTAGCGAAGGCGAAATTAATATGAGTGTATAAGCTAGGGTCGATAGCATCAGGCTTAAAACTTCCATCTTCTTTGCGCCATTGTGCCCAATTTTCAAAGTAACCAACAAACTTGTAAGACGACATGTTTTTGCTCCAGTTAATAAGAAAGGAATAGAGTTTCCTTTGCTTTCTACTTTACTTAGTCAAATTCAAAGGTTTTTTCCGCAACGCTAGTAAATAACTTTTCATGCTTGGGTTAAACTCCTTGTCCTTTTATCTACCGTCACCCGCCAACATCCTAGAAGGATGTGGCTAATGGAACAAAGCCCACCTACGTGGGCTAGTTTCTTTAGCCCTAAGCTATGGCAATACTGCGTAGGTTTTGACAATCTGTAGGTTGGGTGGAGGCTTTGCGGAACCCAACATTTCCCTGATTTTGTTGGGTTAGTCACAACTTGTCATTGGTGCGTGACGCTACAAGCCTTACTGCTACGTTGAAATTGTTCCGTAGCGTCACACCCTACGCTTTTTATGTGCCAGTTGCGTAAGTCCTAAGTAGTTAATAATTGCTACATTTCTTAAGGAAGTTTTGCCCTTCTTCGCTATGAAAGTAAGCAAGGGTCGCATTATACCCAGCTTCAAAAAGCTGCATTTTCTTCTCATGTGAGATATGAAAGTCTGCTACACCAACTCCAAGAGTAGGTAAATGAATGGTGTGCAAGTTTTTAACTGAGAATTCTTGAGAATGTGTTGCCGAGCTAATGGCAGAGTCCATAAGAGACCCAATAAAATCAAACCAACCTTTTCTGCATGAAGGGTTTTCTTTTTCTGTTTGAAGGCGGAACCCCAAGATAGGCTTGTCAGGGAGTAATTCTCGAAGCTCTCTACATGGGAAATTATTTGTGACCCCACCGTCTACGATTTCGCAACTTGATACTCGAACAGGAACAAAAATAAAAGGTAACGACATGGACATCCTAACTGCATCTGCAATTGGAAGGCTTAGGGTGTTTTTTTGGCTAGCGACTACTAATTTTTTGTGTGTTATGTCGGTAGCTGTTATTATCAAAGGTATGTCAATGTCGTTGAAGGTTGATGAGAAACCGGGTAGAGATTTTTTTAACTTTATTTTTAAGTTGCTCTCCATCCACTCATGAAAGTTTTGACCTTTAAAACAACCTTTTTGCAGGTAAGCAATCAACAAGCGTAAAACAGGAATTTCGCAAACAGGGTCTAGAAATTCGCTAAAGTCTTTATCGCTCATTAGTATCAGCATTTCGTCTGCTGTGAAGCCTGACGCAACAAAAGCTGCAACTATCGCACCAGCAGAAGAACCGCTAACAGCACAGGGGTAAATTCCAAGTTCTTCTAATGCTTTTAAAGCTCCGACATAAGCAGTACCACGTACTCCTCCTCCTTGAAAAGCTATAGGAATTCTGATATTTCTGTTTTTTTTGCGTAACATATTAATAGTTCTCCGGCTAAAAATCTTGTCTACCTTTATTAGTCAAACCTCAAGGTTTTTTCCGCAGTGCTGAAAAATAACTTTAGGAGGTTTCAAAAAGCATCTGTTTTCTTTTCTACTTTTATTAGTCAAATCTAAAAGTCTTTTCCGCAATTTCTGAATTTTTTTTGGCTGATAATACATGACAGCACTCTGAACACTATCTAGCTGTGCTATCTGTGAGATGCATACTGTATACTGGCAGGCGCCTGTGTTGAGGTGTGCAGTGGTTGTATTATTGTTAGGCGCCGTCAAATAACCAGCATTGTTAGGTTTACTGAAACTAGAGTTGATATACTTTTATTAGTCATAATTTTGTGTATTCCGCTAAACAGTTGTATTTTTTAGAGAAACAAGCTAAAAGAGGGTAAGTAACTATGTTTGAGGCATTTGACAAAGCTCAAAAAGTATCATTCGCCATACCCCTCGGTACTAAAGCCCATGAAACTGCAAGCATTTCTAGCCAATCCATATATTGTCCTGATCAGAATACCGATAAAGCTCAACTCGTATATCTCAACAGTTTGGCAGTATACGCAGTTAATTATTACCTAGAGATTTTAGGATTTGAAACAGAACCTGAGCGCAGCAGTAGTCAAGATAAGCTAACGCTCAAATTCTTCTCCCCAGCAGATTTATCAGTAAAAAATATTGGTGTACTAGAGTGCATTCCTGTAACAAACGAAACAGAGTATTGCGAAATTCCATCAGAAGTTTGGTCTAACAGAATAGGCTATGTTATTGTCAAATTAAGTCCATCGCTAGCAGAGGCAGTAATTTTAGGGTTTACCAAAACTCCCTCAGCACAAGTTGGTTTAGATGAACTACTATCAGTAGACGATTTAATTGACTATTTGACTGATTTGTCAGAAGGTGCGACAATAAACATTGGTTAGTTTTGGTTGGTTTAGGTTAGTAAATATCTATTGTCGCGGCTTTGAACGTAAGTTGTTCCAGTACTTACAAACCCCACTGACTTTAAGTAGCAATGCCTAAGCGTTTTTCGTATCATCAACTTTACGCTTCTTTTCTATGTTTGGCTCAAAGTCGAAGCCGTTCTTGCGTAAATAGTCTATTGCCTTTTCCCCGTTGCGCTTAATAAATGAGGATAAAGATTGTGGGGGAATATGTAATTCACTGCGTATGTCTTTCTGTTTGTAACCATCCAAAAGCATTAACAATACTTCTTTAAGTAAGATACGTCCTTTCACTTGTGTCTCTTGATTTATGTAACTGAGCGGTTTACGGAGTAGTTCGCCTGTATCTTGTTCAATAAACTCTCGAAGTAATTTATCTTCTTCGCTTAGTGCTGTAGAATCATGACTTATAGCATCCAGGCTCATTGTTTGTACTTTGTTTCGTACTATATTATTATGAGCCTTTAAATATTCCACCCCAAGGATTTGATTAACCCAAGTCTTAAATGTTGCTTTTTCGGGCTTATAATTATTGATTCCTTCAACAATACGCACAAAAGCATTTGCCTTTGCTTCAGCGTAGACTTCCTCACGCCATTTTTCGGGACAAATCAACTGGATACGCCGAGAATGCACTGTAACTCCACGATACATTAATGTTTCGATGGAGGATAATACGCCTGGGGTATTAAGTATCTTTAATAATTGATTGAGGAGTTTGCGCCACTCTCTACTTGATGGTGGTAATTGTTTCATTTGCTCTACTAAATCTCGTAGTTGTTGATTAAGCATCGCGTTTCGTTCTTTGCTGAGTACTAATTGATTAATTGGCTCAACCAAATCTTCTAGCGGATTTTTTTGAGTGAAGAATTTTTGAGTAATGGGCATTTGAAGCTCGTTTTTTCGTCTACACATGACACACATTCCTTATTTTTCATTTGTTCCAACATATACACACCATTTACACAGGGAGTACACGGGTTACCTGGCGGAGGGAGCGACAAGCGTCTCGTCAGCAAGCTACCACTAACGCTGTTTGGTGACCCTTGTTTTATAGATATCAAAAGGTAAAAGCAGATGCAGCAAATGATCGCGATAATGATCGACTGTTTTTAATTGTCATTTTGTTTAACGCAGTCAAAGTCAGTTCCAGTTACGTTTCTGGCATTAAATATTTTTTTGTTTGATACTTGCTATGATGATCACGATGATGATCGACTGTTTTTTAAAGTTATTTTTTTAATGCCGTCAAAGCCATTCCCAGTAACGCTTCTGGCATTAAAGACTTTTTGGGTTGATACTTGCTATGATAATGTACTAGTTAAGCTTATTGTTTAAAATGCAGTCAGTTAACGTTAGTCTCTGCAAGTCTTCCGACATTAAGGGCTTGTTGGGGTGCTGATGATAGGTTACTGGGAGTAAGGAATGCCAAGCCAAAATTCAGAAAAAGAACCAAGTGATACTAAAAAAGTAAAATCAAAACCAGCATATATAATGACTGAACAAGGTATGCAAAAAATCGAGAAGATTTGCAAAATATTGTTTAAGAAAGGCGACCCATCGAACGCAAAATTATCAAAATGCTTGGATGATAAGCTACACGTCCGAACAATAAGTAAAATTATGAATCGTCAGAAAGGAGTTAATGAAAAGACTATAAATATGTTATTTGAAAATTTTCAAAAATATTACGATGATAATAAATATACACAGGACTTTAAATATGAAGGCGTTAAAATTGAAGATAAAGCTTTTTATGAAATTGTTCAATTAAAGCCAAATGACTACAAACAATTGATAAGAGAACAAGCCAGTAAAAATAATAAAAACCCTACTGCCCAATACAAAGATATTAATGACACAATTTCAAGCTCAATCAATAATAAAGACTATCCGACCTTAAATAAATATTTACTCTCATTAAATTGTGAAGACCAGAAAAAAAGTTTTTCAGAGAAGATAAAAAATAGAACAGGTTTTTTTATAATTCAAGCAGATAAACACGAAATCCTTCCTTGGTTTAGATATGTTTTAGAACAAAATATAGGAGGTTTACAGACCGCGAAAAAAATTCCAATCCAAATTGACAATGTAATGCTGGAAACCAATTTTGATAATGTATTTATTCAAAAAATTACAAAGGATAAAACGGTAAAAAATCCAGATAGAGAAGCAGTTATTACAAATTTAGCTGATTACTATAAAACAAAAACTGTAATTTTTTATATCTCTTGTCCAAGTAGTTTTACTTTTAAAGGATTAGATAAATTATACACATTTTATTCTGATTTAATTCAAAATCCAAAAATTCGTGATTCTTTAGCAAAACACAATCAGCAAGGAATGCCAAAATATTTGATTTTCTTTTTGATGGGAAAATTAAATAATAATGTTAGTATTGATAATCAAAATATGACCTTACTTAGTTTAGATGAAATCTCATCCGAGGAACTTTACAAATGGATAATTTATTTGGAAAATCAAAACGACTCACAAAAAGCTTTAAATATAAATCAAGACACATACGAAAACATTAAAAAATTTACAACAGAACCTTACGCTGTGATAACTAATATTTTTAAATATGTGTTTGGATTGGATGAGCATGATGAAACAATTAAAGATTATTGGAAACTAGAACAAGGGTAAAATTATGAATAATGAACAAGAGTCACAAGAAATACAACCCGATTACAAGTATACGGACAAATACCAACCTAAAAAGGAAAATGAACATTACCCAACAGACTCAGAAGGACGAGTGTATTACCCTTACTTACCCAGTAATGATTTAATCGAAGCGGTAAATTTAGCTATTGCACTCGAACGACCATTACTATTGGAAGGGGAACCCGGTTGTGGTAAAACTCGTTTAGCTTCATCAGTTGTGTATGAATTTACACAAAAAAATCAAGAATATCTAAAAAAACTCGGAAATCAAAACCCAGAAAACCAGAATAGTACACAAGTATGGTGGTCTTATTATATCTGGAATATTAAATCTACGACGCGCGCGCGTGATGGACTTTACAGGTATGATGCTGTTGCAAGATTGCGAGATGCTCAATTAATAGGAATGATGGGAACAAACCCAGTAATGGGAATGATGGGAACAAACATAGAGCAATTGCAAGAATACCTAAATAGTACTGGTGAATTAAAGAAGCGGTTGAAGGATAAAACAAGTTATAGAGAGTTTGGAGCATTAGGTCAAGCATTACGAAATCATTCTTATCGTCCTATTTTACTAATTGATGAAATTGACAAAGCAGATAGTGATTTTGCAAATGACTTACTACTGGAATTAGAAGAACTGCGTTTTGAAATTCCAGAAACGGGAGAAAAAGTTTCAACTCCCAATAATAAACCGATTATTTTTATAACTAGCAATCGCGAGAAACCATTACCAGAACCATTCTTACGTCGCTGTCTTTACTTTTATGTTGAATTTCCTCAAAAAGAAAAATTAAAGGAGATTATTGAATTACGCTTTAGTAAACAGAGTGTAAATAAAGAAAAATTGGTTAACAAAGCCATAGAAAGTTTTTATGAAATTCACGATAAGCTGAAAGACTACCCTGGAATTAGACCACCTGGAACTAGCGAATTTATGGATTTTATTACTGCTCTTTTAAATTTAGATAAAAGTGATACTAGTACAGCATTAATGGATTTAGATAAGTTCTTCCGCAATAAATTATCCTTAAAAGGGACACTATTGAAAACAAAAGAAGCACAGAACATATACCCAAAAGTTATGGAAAATAGTTAGACAAATTTAACTTAAATAATACTATGATTAGCTCTGAGTATGCCCAAATCGATTCCTTACTATTAGACTTGTTCCAAAAAATGCGAGAGTCTGGAATAACTTTAACATTGGAACAGTATCAGCTGTTACGAGAAGCAATCTCCCTAGGTTACGGTTTAGGTGGATGGTCAGATTTAGAACGGGTATGTCGGTTACTGTGGTTCAAACCCAGCGCTAACTACGATGCTAAGACTTTCGAGGACGCTTTTGCAGCTTTTAAGAAGAATATCCAACAGCAACATCGTGACACCGAAGACGCAGAACCAGAGGAACCACAACAAGAACCTCCCCCTCCTCCTGTAGAGGATAAAGAAAACCTTCCCAAAATTCCACCTCGGAGAACACCCAAAAAAACAGGAACACCTTCAGCAGAAGCATCAGACGAAAACAATACACAAGTTCCTGCTGCTCTCAAAACTCCTTTCACTCCGGAAGAAAAAGCTTTTTCGGAAGACAGTAGTAATAAATATATTCTCACACCTCAGCATTTTCCGATAAAACTGCAAGACGTTCGAGATGCTTGGAAAATTTTAAAACGACCAGTACCTATTGGCAAAGAATACGAATTAGATATTGATGCAACAATTGACTTAATTGAGCGAGAAGGTATTTTTAGTGACGTAGTAATGCGACCAGTTAAAGTTCGTCGAGCCGAACTTTTATTACTAATTGATGATAACTTAGCGATGATACCCTTTTTCGCTGCTCTCCAGCCTTTTACTCAAGCAATTGACCAAGCTCGAATTACCCCCGCAAGGGTATATCGGTTTACAAGTTATCCAGACGAATATTTGTACCAATGGCATCATCCAACTAAAGCCGAACTAATTACAAATCTCTTATCCAAATTACATCAAAACCGCACTATTGCCCTAATTATAAGCGATGCAGGCGCCACACTAGGTATTTATAGCGAAGAACGAATACAAGGAATCTGGAAATTTTTACATAACCTATCCCCTTGTATTCGCCAATTAATCTGGTTAAATCCTTTACCATCTCAACGTTGGCGCCATACCTCTGCTTGGGAAATACACAAAATACTCAATGGTGAAATGTTAACATACGAACCAACTAGTTTACAAACTGTAGTTAAACAAAATCCACAGGAAAGTAAGATTAAGATATGTCAAATCCTCCACCTGTAAACCAACTCAGTAGAAGAGAAGATTTAACAACCCGGCGCCTCAGTGTTATTGTACAACGCTACGAGGAAAAAAAACATCGAGAACAAGTGGAGCTTTTAGCCTACCACGCTGCTTTTCCTCTCACCCTCACTTCAGATTTACTTTATTGTTTGCGCGAGACCTTTGTCAAAGACTGTCCCTGGTATGCTGTCGCGGATATTTTGCTATCGGGGTTATGCGAAACTATAGGTTATGACTTGTATGAAATGGAGTCGGAAACGAGAAATGCTTTACTTAAGGAATTGGACGAGAGAAACAAAAAGCGTATCGAGGAACTTGGTAATTTCATGTTCCATTACATTTCCAACCGCATCAACCAAAATGATAACGAATATCAATGGACACCACTAACATATTTAATTGAAGGTGATGAAAAATTTAATACTCTCAAGCAAAAATTGCGGGAGTTAATACTTTCCTTATCTGAGAAAGATGAGAAAGATATCGAGTGGAGAGAATTGTCAGAAAAATATGACGATTTTCTGCAAGAGCGAGGTTTTGCGCCATTATTATCAAAAGACGAACTACATCCTCTGGATGAAGAAGAGCAAAAAATTTCAGCAGCATTAGGAGTTGAGTTAAAACCCTTTGAATATTACGTAGCGCTCATTATCGATGACGGACTAGAAGAATTAAAACCTTTTCAGTTTAAAACAGTCACAGTTGATATACGTGGGCAAATCATTAAGCAAGAACAAAAAGAAGCATTTTACTTTACCGAATATTTAGGTGAAACCCCAGGCAAACCATCCGAACTGGGCATAGAAATGGTCGCAATACCGGGAGGAAGCTTTATAATGGGAGCGCCAGAAGATGAAGCTGGACGTGATAAAGACGAGAGTCCCCAGCATCCAGTTACCGTACAGCCTTTTTTCATAGGTAAATACTCTATAACTCAGGCACAGTGGAAATTTGTTGCCCAATTACCCCAGATAAATAGAGAACTAAAACTAGACCCATCTGAATTTAAAGGCGATAAACGACCCGTTGAGCGCGTTTCTTGGTACGATGCCGTGGAGTTTTGCTTGCGTCTCTCAGAGTATACAGGTAGAGACTACACTTTACCAAGTGAAGCCGAATGGGAATATGCTTGTCGCGCGGGTACGACTACACCATTCCATTTTGGCGAGACCATTACATCAGAACTTGCTAGCTACGATGGTAGTTCGTCTTACGGTGATGCTCCCAAAGGAAAATCCCGTCGCAAAACAACACCTGTAGGAAGTTTTCGTGTAGCTAATGCATTTGGGTTATACGATATGCATGGAAACGTATGGGAATGGTGTCTTGATGATTGGCACAATAATTATGAAGGGGCGCCAGTGGATGGTAGTGCTTGGTTTGATAATAAGAATGATAATATTTATCAAAAGCAAGGAAGTGCTGTGCTGCGTGGCGGTTCCTGGTTTCTCAATCCAGAAGTCTGCCGTTCTGCGTCTCGCTACATCAACTCTAGGGCGGTGCGCGACTACGTCAACTACAATTTTGGATTTCGCGTAGTCTGCGGGGTTGGGAGGATTCTTGAGTAGCCCTTTATACTTTAGCGCTATTACCCTTTATTCTTTTTCTTTTTTCCTTCCCCTCCGCCTGACGGCGGTCGATTTTTTTTGGCTAAATATTAAGATTTATAAAAATAAGTAAAAATGAAAGAACTATCTGTTATCCAAAAGACTTATGATTGTATTAAATGGTATGTGCCGATTATTGAGCGCTTACCCAAGATTCATAAGTTTACTTTAGGAGATAGAATTATCAATGGTTTGTACAGTTTATTAGAGGGATTGATTCAAGCTAAATACGCTAAAAATAAACTAACTCACTTAGAGCCTTTAAACACTCAGTTAGATATTTTACGCTATCAGACGCGGATGTTACTCGATTTTGACTTTATTTGCGCCCAGCGATATGAATATGTAATTAAACTGATAGATGAAATTGGTATAGAACTTGGTGGCTGGATAAAACAACAGAAGAAATAAAGAATAATGAAGCGTCGCGGTAATCTCTATCCTCAAATTATAGAATTTACAAACCTACTTTCAGCCGCGCGTCAGGCGCAAAGAGGTAAACGATTTCGGGATAATGTTTTAGATTTTAATTACCATCTCGAAACAGAATTAATTAATTTACAAAAAGAGTTAACAAATAAAACTTACCAACCAGGAAATTACCGAACTTTTCACTTAACGGGTCTTAAAAGTCGCCTTATCTCCGCTGCACCTTATCGAGATAGAGTTGTCCATCATGCTTTGTGTAATATTATTGTACCGATTTTTGAGTCTACATTTATTCAAGATTCTTACGCTAATCGAGTTGGCTTTGGAACTCATCAAGCATTAAAGAGATTTACTCACTTTGCCCGCAATAGTCGCTATGTACTCCAGTGCGATATCAGGAAGTATTTTCCGAGCATTGACCATATCATATTAAAAGAATTACTACGTCGAAAAATTAAATGTAATGAGACTCTGTGGTTAATTGATACTATTATAGATAATAGTAACGAACAAGAACCCGTAATTGAATATTTTCCTGGCGATGATTTGCTCACTCCCATTACTCGCAGACGCGGTTTACCAATTGGAAACTTAACTAGTCAATTTTTTGCGAACATCTACTTAAATGGCTTTGACCATTTTGTCAAGGAACAACTAAAAGTTCGTAAGTATGTTCGTTATGTCGATGACTTCGCCTTATTTTCAGATGATTGGGAATTTTTAGCCTCAGCACGATTAGCTATTGAAGCATATTTAGCTCAATTAAGACTGCAAATTCATCCAATTAAAAGCCAATTATTTGCAACAAAAATCGGCGCCACCTTTCTGGGATTTAGAATATTTCCCGATAGAATTCGCGTGCGAAGTAGTAATTTGCATTTAGCTAGGCGCCGACTCAGACGCTTGCAATCAGAATATGCTCGTGGTAAAATCGACCGGGAAAAAGTAAATCAATCGATACAAAGTTGGTTTGCTCATTTAGAACACGGAGATACTTGGCGCTTACGTCAACAGATATTTACTTCGCTCGAATGGTTGAGGGAGTAGAGAAGGGATAGGCGAACCCGACTGCGTGGCGGTTCCTGGTATAACAATCCAGAAAACTGCCGTTCTGCGTCTCGCAACAACAACAATAGGGCGGAGCGCGACAACAACAACAACAATATTGGTTTTCGCGTAGTCTGCGGGGTTGGGATGTCTCTTCACCGCGAGAGTCGGCAGGTGGGAATCTGTCGAGGGTGTAATTGAAGAGTCCAGCCTGTTCCTGAGATGTCGGTGACGATATCCAAAAATCAAACTAGGTGAGGTAGCTTAGTAAGCAAGCTGAAAAGTTATCTCACCTTCAAAATATTATAAAAAATAAAAATAAATATGGCACTAGCAATCACCAAACACCGCCGGACAGGACTACATTTTGTTGAAGACTTGGGAAATGGAGTCAAACTAGAGATGGTGCTGATTAGGGGTGGTACTTTTACAATGGGGGCGCCAGAAACGGAAGAAGGTAGTACGAGTCGTGAACGTCCCCAACACGAAGTTACAGTTCCAACTTTCTTTATGGGTAAATATCCTATTACCCAAGCACAATGGCGAGCAGTAGCGAATATGGGGCATCTGCGAGTTAACAGCGATTTAAAACCAGACCCATCAAGATTTAAAGGTGATAACCTACCTGTTGAGCAGGTCAGTTGGTACGATGCTGTTGAATTTTGCTCGCGTCTTACTAGCTACACAAATACAAAAAGAAAATATAGTCTTCCTAGTGAAGCAGAATGGGAATATGCTTGCCGTGCGGGTACTACTACACCATTTCACTTAGGCGAGACAATTACAACTGATTTAGCTAATTATCATGGCACGAATGACAAAGAATATAAATTGTCAGGCTCCTATGGTCGAGGTTCTAAAGGAAAATCCCGTCGCAAAACAACACCCGTAGGAAGTTTTGGCGCCGCGAATGCGTTTGGGTTATACGATATGCATGGAAACGTATGGGAATGGTGTCTTGATGATTGGCACAATAATTATGAAGGGGCGCCAGTGGATGGTAGTGCTTGGTTTGATAATAAGAATGATAATATTTATCAAAAGCAAGGAAGTGCTGTGCTGCGTGGCGGTTCCTGGTATGACTATCCAGGAGACTGCCGTTCTGCGTCTCGCTTCCTCAACGATAGGGCGGAGCGCGTCGGCATCAACTACTACAGGTTTGGTTTTCGCGTAGTCTGCGGGGTTGGGAGGGTTCTTCAGTAGCCCTTTATACTTTAGTTCTATTGCCCTTTACTTTTTTTCTTTTTTCCTTTTTTTCCGCCGTTAGGCGGTCGATTTTTTTGGTAGAATTTCGCATTCCCAAAAGGTATGATAGCTTAATTTGCCAAATGGCAATATAGATGGCTATGGGTATTGCTGCAAAAAATCCTACTCAGCGACACTGGGATGCGTTCAACGCATATCTAAACCCCCTAAACGAGTATTTGATGGAACTCGACGAGTTTCTCAGGCACTGGGAAGTGTCACGAGAGGAATTAGCTTTTATCTGCGACTGTTCCCTAACAACAGTCAATCACTGGTTTTCGCAAGGTATTGACCGCAGAACGCCAAGCGAAAAACACAAGCAACGTCTAGCTTTGGTACACCACATTTGGACTGCTATTGACACAGAACCAGAGTATTTACAAAAGTTACGGGAAATGTATCGCCAAAAGCCACGAAAAAATCTTAACAATTCCTAATTGCCAAATGGCAAGTTTTTCTTGCCATGATGGCAATAATTATTCTATGGTCATTAATTGGGTGGTTTTACATTCTAAACACCGCTCAATCGATTATTACGACCATAAGTGTTTCAAAGTATGGACTCTAATAAAGAAGATATTTTTGATACTACAGGCTTACGTGAAGGTGTACGTCAGTCCGTAGAACTCATGCAGCTGCAAAATCTCCAACAAATTATCAACGTAGTGTTGTTAGAGTTAGTCGATTGTGGTCACTTGCTTGCGGATTGTTTACTCTCTGTAGCTTTTTACTTACATAAGCAAGCATTTCAAAACGCAGCCAAACTCGTAGAAAGCACAGCCCTAGAACTATAAAATACTACCGTCAATTAAGCAATGACCTCAATACACAACTTTGAAGGCGCCCAAGAATTGGTACAAAATTTCGGTGTAACTCAACTGCTGGAAAATATCTCCAAAATTACCAGCGCTTCGGGTCAAATATTGCACGCAAACGAGATTAACGCCTTAGCAGCATTGCTTATCCAGCAATTGAGCCAAAATCTCAATCACGAAATTGTTACCAACTTTGCCGATAACCTACGCTTTGGGAATGACATTACTGATTTACCGCGTATTAACTTAGAAGTGCCTCCCCTAAACACCACGCTACCCGAAGATTTCCCTGACAGTGCTGCCATGCCGAGCTTCTTATACGGTGACCGCTTACAGTGGCGTCCGTTATCAGAAGAAGACGAAACCGACACAGGAGTAGCCATTGGTCGCTTTTATGCTTACGCTTCAAATCGGCACCAGTGGACATGGAAATATTTGATTTTGCTCGATAAAGAATCCCACAGCGCTCAGTTTTGTTTGGCTGATACCGCTTGGGAGCATCATTTAGAACCAGTAACACTTACCCAGTCGGAAGTACAATGAACACTCCCCGTCGTTTAAGACAAAATGAACTAGGTTTAATCCAAAGGTTTGCTAACTGCCAACTGGGCATGACTCCCCGTGAATTTGAAGCGAAATGGGATGTGACGCGCGCGCAAATGGCAGCATTGTGTAACTGTAGTGTCGCAAATGTCAAACGCTGGTTCGAGCAAGGGGAGAATTTCAGCCCTCCAACGAAGTATCACATGCGTTATCTTGCATTGGCTGATATTTTTCTTGAATCGTTTGATGAGATTCCAGAACAACTTCAACAGCGTATTTGTCCTTCTTGAACAATAGTCAATATATTGTTAACAAAAATTTATAAAAAAGTATCACCTTGATACTGCCTTTATTGATTGTTGATTGTCATACGCCAACCAAGGTTACTGTTGTAAGAGTTTGTAATATTACCAATTGCAATTTGAAGCAGCAATGAATTCTATCAGTATGTTCGACAATGCCAAAGAAGCATTATCAGACTTCTTGGAAAACATCCATTCGGGAACAATCCAACTTCCTGACCTACAACGCAGCTTTGTGTGGTCAGACCAGCAAGTCATGAAATTGATTTCAAGTATTTCGCAATCTTTCCCTATTGGGTCATTCTTGACGCTAAAAACAAATGAAACAGGCGCCATCGCCATCTTTAAACCAAGATTGCTTGAAGGGGTAGAACTTAACAATCCACCAAATCCAGAAAGCATGATTTTAGATGGGCAGCAGCGGGCTACAACATCTTATATGTGTTTTCGTTCTGGAAGACCAGTACTCATCCGCGATAAGCGCACTCAAAAAATCCAAGAACGTGTATACTATATCAATATACGTGCTGCTTTAGACCCCAATATTGATAGGATTGATGCAATTATCAGCTTTCCAGTGACCCGTATCAAAAAAGGTCGGTACGGTTATGCAAATTGCTCAACTCCAGAAAGAGAGTACGAATTGATGATGTTTCCCGTCAGTGAGGTGTTCAATTTTCCAGCTTGGCGAGGAGAATTTCAAAAACATTGGAAATATGAAGCTGATAAATTAAAGCTGATAGAGCAGTTTGAGACCGAAATTATCAAGAAGTTCGAGCATTACCAAATTGCTGTCATCGAGTTAAGACCGGAACTATCAAAAATTGCAGTTTGCCAGGTATTCGAGGATGTTAATGAAATGCCAACACCACTGACATTCTTTGATTTAACAACAGCCTTGTTTGCTGCGTCAGATTTTTCACTACGCAACCATTTTGAGGATGTTACTCGCGAATTATACAAATTTAATGTACTACAGGAAATACGTAATACAGATTGGCTTGCTGGTGTCACACTCCTCGCAACTTACCATCGGCGCCAAAACGTAATTCAATCAGGAGCGAATGTTCACCAACTTCCTGGTGTGGGCTGTCGGACGCGGGTCTATAACTTAAGCCTAGAGGAATACAAAACACATTCCTATCAAATGTTAGCTGGGTTTAAAGAAACTGCTAAATTTCTCCACGGGCTAGGGTTCCAGCAACCAAGTGATATTGCTTATCCAATGCAGTTAGTGACTTTAGCAGCAATTATTAGCGTCGTTGGGTTACTCAACGACAATTCTCGTTCCAAATTAGAGCGTTGGTGGTGGTCGGGGTTGTTTGGAGAGAAATATATTGCTTGGCAAAGCCACCTTACTGCGAAGGACATGTTAGAAGCACCTGAGTGGATTAGCTCAGGAAAAGTGCCGAGTCTAATAGAATCAACAAGTTTCGATGGAAAACGATTATTGACGGTTACTAGGCGACAAGGTGCAGTATTTAAAGCCCTAAATGCCTTACTGCGGAAACATGGAGCAATTGATTTTTCGACTGGGGAGGAGTTGAGTAATGTAAAAGCATTTGACGATGCGATTGAATCACATCACGTATTTCCAGAGGCATGGTGTAAAAAGCAAAATATTGAGGCTCACCTTTATAATTGTTTGATAAACCGGACACCACTGCGAGATAGGACAAATAGATTTATTGGTGGAAAGGCACCTTCTGAGTACTTATTGAAACTAGTCCAACAACAGGGCATTTCTAAAAAAAGGTTGGATAAGATTTTAACTTCACATTTAATAGAGCCGGAAACCCTTTGGATGGACGACTTTGAAACATTCTTTGTATTACGGCGTCGAGCATTACTTGATTTAATAGCAAAAGCAATGGGTAAATCAGTTGTATTAGATACTACAGAAGCCACAAGCAAGGAGTCAAAAACAAAAAATATGCAAAACAGGGTACAGCAAATACAATTGATTTAATCTTGACTAAGAAATAAAGATTTTTAGAATTAGAAAACTGAGCTAATGTTAATTTAACACTAAGCAATCGTCTCTTTCTGTATCATGAACAAAAAACAGTAGTCTATCGAAAAGCAACACTGAATTAAACACGGGATATTTGGTGAGATTTATACTTACTCGCACCATTCTCAAGCTGAACGAGATATTGTTGAAATTCCAGCATGGCTTGATGGTGGCTCAAGTCCTTTTGCTATTACGCAAGCAAATTTCTCATTGGAGCGACTAATCAGCGTTAGAAAGCAACTTGGCGCCGTTTACCAAGGATTCGCCGCATTACTACGAAGCGAAGGTGCCGTTGATTGGTTTACAGCAGAAGAAATTAACGACGTTGTTTATTTTGAGGAACAAATCGATTCTCGCCACATATTTCCTGTTGCATGGTGTCGTAAACAAGGAATTGACCCCAAAAAATATAACTGTCTTGTTAACCGCACCCCATTGAGCGCCAAAACCAACAAAACAATAGGCTGTAAGGCGCCTTCGCTTTACCTAAAAGAATTTGAGCTATGTGGAACAGGGGCTACTAACCTTGATAGAATACTGCAATCACACTGCATCACACTAGAAACTTTACGATGTGACGACTTTGAAGCATTTTTCCAAGCGAGAGCAGAAGCTCTTATGGAACTAATTAGCAAGGCAATGGGCAAAAATTTAAGCCTTGAGTCAATTCATGATATTGATGGGGATTAGCAAAATGAAAGTACTTAACCAAACTGTGTTTTCATTTTAATGGTTAGTTTGTTTTTGCCACTTAACCATCTCCACAAACGGTGTAAAACACCGATGACACCACCCATCCATCCATAAAGCCGGAACCTTAAACCTGGCGCCACAATTAGGACATTCTGATAACAAACGCAATTTATGGTGCTTACACCCTTGTGTTTCCTTAAACTGCCACTCAATTTTGTGGCAAGGTGACTCAGCATAACAAGCCCCACACAAACGAATCGGCTCAAGTTTCATACCTGTACCAGGAGGCGCCAACATTTGTGTCAACCTATCAACATTAATAGCTGTCACGACAGCTAGTTTCTCTAATTGCTGACCATCTGGGGGAGGATTAAATCGAAATTTCTCCCAACGAGCAATTGCTCCTCCAAGTCCCGTAGCTTTGCCCAACCCGCCAGGTGTTAACTCATTTGCGCGTCGAAACCTTCCCAAAAAGTGACTTAAACTTTCTCCTTCAAATGGCTCAACTTGAAATAGCCAAGGTTTAATATATTCTTCTTCCACTACCGATACTCCGCAGTGACTTCCTTTAAAGTGTCCAAATCAATTTTTTGCAATCCCTTTTTCAGGGCACGGATTGCGCTCTCTCGCAAAATCATATCGAGCAAACCGATATAACCCCCTGTCGCTTCCCCCAAGCTTTTCAACATCGTTTTACTAGAAAGATTGGAAGCTACTGGTAACTGCAAAACCTTCTTTTCCCAAATTTCCACAGTCCGTTTAAATTCTTCCCCCGACAATTTGCCAAAACGATGACAAGACCGAAAACGGTTATAGACCTGCTCATCGCGCTTAATCACACCATCCAAGCGGTCAGTCCCCACCAAAATAACTGGGATTTCCAACTTGTCGAAAATATCACGAACCTCAGCAAAAGTCTTGGGTTTGAAACGGTCAGCCTCATCAATGATTAACATCTCAACCCCACAACCTTTAAGAACACGCAGCGTTCTATCTCTAATTTCTGCCACTGTTCCTTTAGTTACTTGGTACTTCAAATGCTCCATAATTACCCCAAATAATTCTTTGGCGCCGCACTCTTGAGGAATTTGGATGTAAGCTACAGGCACTGTTGGCGGTTTTCCTGCTTCTTGTTTGGGCTTATTTCTTAATCGATATGCATCACAACCCATAGTCTTACCAGTTCTAGACTCTCCTACCACACGTCCTGATTGACGTGATTGCCGTTTTCCTTCTAGCCAGTCATGCAGAGTTTGCACTTGTTCTAAGGGAACAAATCCTTTGCGATTTAATCGATGGATTTGAGCTTGTAATTGCTCATCATTAACAGGAATATCACCTAGCTGTTTGGCGACTTCTTGCGCTTCTTTTGCTACCATTTTTACCACCCGTAATCTTCACGCATTTGTTCGTAGTCAAGTACTTCTGGCATATCTAGCTCTCCAGATTCAGTGCAAAGCTCACTCTCAACAGGATTTTTACCAGTAGGTTTTGCATCAATAGATACCACATCTATTGCTTTCTCCGTTTCGACAGGTGTAAGTTGTTTAGCTTTTTTGACCTCAGTCTGTTCCAATTTTTGACGCTCTTTTCTAGTTTTCTTTTGAGTTGGGAATGTTTCCCGTTCTCTTATCTCTGCCAAAATTGAGCGATTATTGATAGCTTTACCTGTTTCCCTGACTTTACGGCTGCTCGCTTTTGCTTCATCTAAAGATAGTTCTTCTGCCTCTAAATCTTGAGCATAAGCACGGGCAAGAAATATTTCTTTACCCTCGGACATGCGATAAACCAAAATTTTTGTGATGTCTTTAGGGTCATAACGCAATACAACACTTTCTCCCGCGTAACCCGCTAAAAGCTCACCTCGGTATATCAAGTTTTCAAATTGTAGATATCCCCCGCGTTGAATTTGGCGCCGTGTTTGCTTCATTAAGCAAATATCTAAATCCCTTTCAGAAAGTAAATCTGGCATTGCAATTAACCCAGATTCCCAGCGTTGAAATCTTGTCTGGTCGCCCATTCGTGCATCGATTCGTTGGTTATAGTTATCGACGATATAACGCACCAACATCTTCTCTAGTTGGCGTAGTGTTAAACAAGCTTCTTTCTCTGCTTCTTCTGGTCTTTCTTGAACGTTAGAACCTGTATACCCCGCCAAAGTTGAAAATAATTCTGTATTTAAAGTTTTAAATGGACGCTCAACACTACCACCCTCAGATGGTCTGTCACGTAAATGACACACAAACCCTAGTTGCACTCCTATTTGCTGCAAATGGTTAGAGCGAAAATCTTTACCTCCGTCCGTATAGAAATTTTGCGGTAAACCATAAGTACCCCATTCTTCATGAAGTCCATATTCTGAACTGTACTGCTTAGGCAAAATTGCATGACGTAACGCCAAAGCCACAACAGTCGAACTCGGTGCATCGTAACCCAAGTTAATGCCCATAATGCAACGCGAATAACTATCGATTACTGTTGTTAACCAAGGACGACTAAGAATTTTCCCATGCTGGTCTACCAATAAAACATCAACGCGGGTATGGTCACACTGCCAAACCTGATTACTATGCTCTACTTGTAAATCTTTGCCATCACGGGTTTTTACTGATAAACGCGAACCGCGCCAACCTGGACTACGAATACTTTTAGCTTGTTCCTGCTTGTCTATTAACGGTTTTAAAATTCGGTAAACCGTCATGTGTGAAGGAGGTTCAATACCTAGTTCATCTGCTCTCGCCTTGGCTCTAATAAATACCTGCTGGCGAGTCATTCTTTTACTGCCCTTATTATTTTCTTTGTAAGTCGTCAAAACAAACTCTTGCCAGTATTTGTTAACTCGGTGCTTACCTTTATCATCTCGTTGATTCTGAACCAACCCAGCTAAACCTTCTTTTTCCCACTTATCAACTAGGCGCCGCACAGTTCGTACAGACTTACCAAGTTTTTCTGCTGATTGTTTGAGAAGCTCACCACGTGTGCTACAGTCGCTATTTTTTAATAGGGTTTGAATAACCTCCATTTTTAACAAAGCTTCATCTGACAGTTCAGAAACAATAATATTTGCTTCTGCTTTACCGTTTTCTACATCCGCAATGCTGGCATGTGTCATTGCAGAGTTTGTAGTAGATTTTGCATCCTTCATAGATGTGTTTTATAAAAACATAGTTGTATTATATTAATAAATGGACAAAGAATTTGTTAAATTTTATAAAATCATTAATTTGTTTGATTTTTGGGAACTGACAATTAATGTGTTATATTTCTGGGATTTGACAGTTAATATGTTAATTAAGCTTTGACAGGCTTGGAATCTTAAAATAATAAAAAACCTGCCACAAACCTTTAGATGGCAGGGTTTTCAGGATTTCCTACATTTGTGACAATAATTTGTTAAATTGACAAATAATTAGTTAATGTACAACACGAACTGCTGCTTTAGAGATTATCGGCACCAACCTTTACAAACAGCACTTTTTGAGCGGTGCCAGTTTTAAACTACTTCTTTGCCATTCTGTGAACTTTGCAACCTGTTGCGATGCCAAAGTAAAAGGCAACTGTAATTCTTTACTATTGGCGCCCCAAAATATGAATGATCAACTCACTCAGAGCAATAATTACTAATATGATTGTATTAGTTTTTGACGAATGTCATAGTCAGATGCTCGAAATGTGGCAGAAAGCCTTATTAAAGCTCAAGGAAGTTGCTGAAAAGTCACTTAGGTAACTCTAAATCTTCAGGAATTATAGAAAAGGCGCCAACAATAAAACTGCGTTACAACCTGTTTATATAGATACGTTCGGCGCCATGCGTGATAGCAATATCGATGTGAACAATTTGTTCACATTTTCTTGGATGTTTTAATTCCAGGGTAAACAGGCGCCACTTGAATAAGGGTTTTTCACAACAGACAGGTATCAACCATGAATGCTACGGTTGATAAAACACGTTTACTATTACCTATATCTACGCCTAGTTCATTACTAATGTGTTTTAAACAAGATATATGGTTAATTAACTTAACGCGCGCAGTTTGAGGCGCCTTTATCCATACCCAATTTGCGTGCGGCTTGTTAAGGCCTGTTTAAACACGTGTTTATAGCTTTGATTGATTAACTAGGTGTTATTGAGGATTTACAGAGTGTTATCTACCTAATTATTCTTAATCAAGTTATAGCCAACTCTATTCAGTTTCAGTACAGCACAGTAATCATCGTTAAAGTGGCGATACTGTACAAAGACAAAGCCAATTTGTTGATAGAATTTAATAGCCCTTTCGTTGCTAGCTAGCGGGTCAACCCAAATAGTTGTAACTTTAGGGTCAGAGAAACACAATTCAATAGCCTCACGCATCATTATTGTTCCGTAGCCCTTGCCAGTATTGGTCAATTCCCCGATCCAGATATCTATGGCTCTTTGATTCTGCTCCATCTCTCCCCAATAATGAGATTCTTCGTTGGCTGGGTCGCAAATTTGTATCACTCCTAAAGGCTGTGTATCTAGAAAAGCAATATAAGTTTGGTAGTAGAGAGGATTCATGGCAAGGTCTTGCTCCCAAGTCCAATCATCGCTGTCGTACTCGCCCCCGTCAGTATGGGCGGCAATAACATGAGGCTGTCTGTCCCAATACTCAAGTGTTGGAATATCGGATTTTGTGGCTTTTCTTAGAGTGATCATGTTCAAACATTAAAATTTTTTTACTAACTGATAGATCTAGTTAATAGTATAAAATAATACATTAGAGGTGTTGACGAAGGTATGGTAACAAATTTGTTTGAAAACTCCCTTAAAGTTAGGATATTGGCTTTACCCCATTTGGGTTTAAGCGCCAGAACGTCTCCGTCTCCGCTGACTAAATAATGCGCCTCGCTGAAGTGGGCTAGAGCGAATAAATGCCAGTCGTCCTGGTCGCGCAAAGCTTGCGGTTGCCGTTTCTTGTCTAGAGTTACAGTGACTAGCCCATGCCCTTAAATAGGTTGTCAATAGCTTTAAGACCCACATTCCGCACTTCAAGTTGAAGTACAACAGATTACAAGTAAGCAAAAAGCAAAAAATTAGGATGATAAAGAAACTAATCCATTGATTAAAACAGCTTTAACTAATATTCCCGCAGTAATCCTCTCACGGGAGTCTACTCCTAATTTTGAATTAATTGTTTCAACTATTCCTATTTCATCAATTAGTCCAGCTACGATTCCTAGGTGGTCTATATTCTTAATTTTTGCATCTGATATTGGAGACACTTTTTACCTCTAAAATATTTTTGAGTTTTTTTGATTCTCTCACGAATGGTATCGCGCGCATTATTCACTTTACGTAATAATACCAAACTTGTAGCTTCAGTAGTTATTATTTATATTTGAAAGCTATTTTTTGATTGCTGTTATATTTATGTGATTTGTATTTACTTTTTACGAGTTTTCTCGTTATATGCAAGATATCAACTTACTTAATTATTATATGTAATTTTATTTACTCTTTTCATTAAGTATTTATGTAATATTTGATACGACATTTTGAAGTGCGGAATGTGGGATCCAACTTTTATCAATGAAGCAGCTTATTACGAAAAAGGTATAGCAATGTGTTTAACCCAAAAGCATCAAATCACAATTTAGATGATTTTTGGAATTCTCTCAATAGATATCTCCGAAATCTCTCAAAGATTTACATACAGCGGTTTTAGCCTCAACAAGCATGGAGAGAGCAGGCGCCTAGAACAAACGCTATAATAAGTGTTTGAGATATTTCATATTGCGAACAAGTGGCGCCTGTACTACTGAAGAAATAAAATTGGTGCTTTTTATGTATTTAGTGGGTGCCTGTGGAAAGGGGTCATGGCGCCGATTTTAAGATGTTTCTTTTGGTAAGCCTAATAATGAACAAAACTCAGACGTGTTTTTAGGTTGTAAAGCTTGAGATATAAGCACATTTTTAAATCGTTGGTCGTTTCAAGATTGAATTTGCTGCATCAGACCTGCCGCGTCGGAAACCGACCAATGCTCTGTAATCTTTCTGTCTTGAACCCGATCAATTCGGATCACAGATGTAGAGATGTGCTTGCCTGTTGGCGGAATGCCGTAGAACGAGCCACTATGTGTGCCTTGGCTGGTGATGTATGTCGCAATTAGATCGCCTTCCGCAACCTGCTGCATGATCTCAATCTGGATGTCAGGGAAAGCGGAGAAAAAATCATCAAAGAATGAATCATGATAGATCCGAAGCGCGTTAAGACCGCGATTGTCTGTTCCTGGCATCGCATGGTTTACACAATCTTCTGCCCAGAAATCTTTCAATGCCGAGAGATCGCGACCGTTCCAAACTACTTGGATAAAGTTCTGGATGACTTGCTTGTTTTTATCAATGTCGCTCATTAGCTTTTCTCCAGAGAGTAGTTTTCCATCGAGTAGTATATCCCGAATTTCTCACGAGTGAGAAAAAACTGCTTAGATAGTCAGGTATCAACAGATGTGCTTGGAACTTTAAAGCCATTTTTTATTGTATTTAACGCACGTTTAATTGAAAACTGAGCCAATAATACCTATAGCAGTACTAGTAGAGATACCCTTTGCAATGTCCACTGAGCAACCTATACGGATCGATGCCTCTTCTTCAGACAGTTTCAACCCACTACTACCCAAACCCCTTATTCTTTCTAGCCGGAAAGCGGATTGGGGTAGTTTTTACTTTGCCTATCATCGCCAATCTCCTTATTCCATTCCTGAAACTTATCCTGCACAACACACAATCAACATCTGCACTAACCCATTTTCGGCAAAAGTTAAACTTAATGGTCACTGGCAACAGCGATGGTGTGAGGTCGGTGATTGCGGGATTTTTCCATCTCAACAAGTTGCCCCTGCTACAATATTTGAGCAGGAACTAGGAATCATTCACCTTTATCTTGAGCCTGCAAGTCTCTCTCAGGTTGCCTTTGAATCTGTTGATGCAGAGCGAATTGAGATTGTCCAGCAGTTAATTGTACATGATCCATTGATTCTACAGCTTGGATTGTCATTAAAACAAGAGTTAGAAGTGGGTGCTGTTGACAGCCGTTTGTATGCTTCGACAGTTGCGACAATGCTAGCGGTTCATTTGTTGAAACGATATTCGGCACATCAGCCTGTTTTTAGTGAGCGTACTGGTGGATTATCAAACTATAACTTGAGAGTGGCAATCGCTTACATCAACGATAATCTCGAACAAAATATTTCGCTCATAGAAATTGCAACTATTGTACACATGAGCCCTCATTATTTTGCGACATTATTCAAACAATCTACTGGAGTTGCGCCTCACCAATATCTCACTCAATGTCGCATCGAACGAGCCAAGCACTATCTCACTAAGAATTTATCAATCACCCAAGTTTCGCAGCTTGTCGGATATCAAAGCCAAAGCCATTTTGCTAAGGTTTTTCGCAAACATGTTGGCATCACACCCAAGCTGTATCAGCAGCGATAATTTTTCGGAATATGGAGCGATTTTTTGGAAGAATGAGCGAGACACGCAGACGAAAACACTCATACAATCAATAATCAACGGGACGTAACCTATCCGTCCCAGATTTTCGCAAAATATATTTTGTCAATCGCTCTAAAGGAAAAAACAATGTCGATGTTAGAAGGTTCTCCTTGGTTAATAGCACATAAATCAATGCTAGCGGTTAATAAACCTTTTAAGGTGTCGCTATATTGTAATGATTACGTGTTGTGGAAAGATGCATCAGGTAATATCAACGCTTTACAGAATGCTTGCCCACATATGGGTGCGATGCTTTCAGAAGGATGGTGTCAACAGAAGGAAGATAAAACCAGTGTGGTGGTTTGTCCGTTTCATGCACTGGAATTCGATAGCGAAGGATGCACGGTTTTACCAGGTTCTAAAAAAAAGACTTTGCCGCAATTGGAACCATTACAACTGATAATTCAAGGTGATTTTATTTGGACCTATGGAGGAAAGTCAGCGAAACAAACAATCCCAAATATATTGAATGAAATTGCTGCCAAATATAAATTTATTGGATGTGGTGCTGATACTAGTGTTAAGACAGATTTAATATCAATGTTATTGAATATGCACGATTATAATCATCAAAATGGTACGCATCGAGCATTATTTCAAATTCAGGAAGTCAATTTTGAAAAGTTTATCGATAACGGACATCATTCGCACGCTTATTATCATATGCCAACAAAAGCTGCGAATCTAGTCGAGAAAATTAAGAATCCTGGTTTACTCTTAATGCCCAAAGTTCTCAAAGCACATTTAGAAAATTATTTTCCATCCTTGATAATATTTCACGGTGAAGTTGATATGGGTAAAGTTGCTCAAATTTATGTATTTATACCTGAATCAATCACACATACCCGAACTTATGTAATGTTATTTGGTTTATCAAAAAATCCTCTATTCAAAGCATTTGAACAGATGTCTCTGGATTTAGCAAAAATCGTAGTTGAACAAGATTCGGATATTTTAGGGAAGATTTACCCAAATATACCGCAAAAAATTAAGCTTAATAATGAAGTCGGAATGGATTGGGTACGACGCAACTTTGATAACTATCCTCTAGTTGTCGAACCAAATTTGAGTAAATCGTAAATTCCCACGAGCGTGCGAGCGTGCCATGCCCGTAGCCTCCGAAAGTCATGGGGTTGTAGTGGTAGGCTAGGGGCGCCGAACACACCATCGACGGCACCTGTGTAATATTTGAGAATAGTTAAATCTTGTTGTAAATCGCGTACAGCGGCGCCTGTTCAACATGATATATACTTACATATAGTTTTATATTCATGTGTATATGCTTGCAGGTGCCGCTCTACGCAAAACATGTACTGGTCATGAGTTCTCATCGGAGTACGCACTCGAAGAGTTTGTTTGGAATAATTTAGAACAATTGTTTCAACTTAAACCTGTTGCACGCCAACATCCTGCAAAGGGGGAGTTTTGCGACATCCTCGCTGTAAATAACAAACAGCTGTCAATACTCGAACTGAAGAACACCGAAGATAGATATGTTGTCCAGCAACTAACACGCTACTACGATAATTTACTTGATACTAAACCGTTTGCACAACTGATAGATTACAACCTGCCAGTTAAGTTGATAGCACTGGCGCCGACTTTTCACCGTCATAATTACATTGACTGTAAGCACTGTAAATTAGATATAGATTTTGTACAAATCACTGTAGTTGAGAAATCTCAAGATTTTTACTTGCACCTTATAGATGTTGATACTAACGTTAGTACTGAAATTCAAATTCCTTATCAGAAGCTTGATATTAACAGTACATGTAGTAATATTGAGGCGCCATCGCAGTTGTTACTTGATTGGTTGGGCGCCGTTCCAGGTGATGAACAAATCGCAATATTAAAGATGCGAGAGAAGATATTGAGTTTTGACGCGCGGGTAACTGAGGAAATCGAAGCTAAGAAAACGATTAGATACCAAGGTAAGGGTAAATCAATAGTAGAGCTTTGCTTTTATCGACAACTTAATAAACCAATCGTATTTATGTGGCTGCCTACACCGTCTTCGCTTTTATTTGAGGGCAGAAAGCAAGTTATTAGTCGAATGCGATTATGGGTTATGGACGGTAATGTTACCCATGCAGGTCATATAAGCGAGGGTTTTGGTCGGATGAAACTAGAATCTGAGTGGAATGCAATGCCAAGGGAAAAAAGACCTTTACGATTATTTCATAGCTGTAGCCACAAATCATTTTCTCCTGTTCGTATTAATAGTTTTTATAGTAAATTAGCTTATAATCCTGCTTCTCTAGAGTCACTAGCGGATGTAGCATTACAAAATTGGCTTGCTCGCATTTAATATACTCAAGATAGGCACCTACCCACAAACTCTCTCTCGGATTATAAATAGCATATAAAAGTATTAATATTCTTTTATAAAGCAGGTGCCTAGGGTACTAAAACTTTGTTTAATCAACATATATATAATTACTTTGATACATGTTACATCCGAATGCTTTGGTTAAAACTCCTGAATGTTGGAAATTTGTAAATGAAGTTGACCTAGAAGACTTTGTTTGGAAAAACTTAGAAATACTATTTGGATTAGAACCTCTAAAACGCCAATATACAGTTCAAGGTGAAAGATGTGATATTTTAGGTTTATTAAAGTCAAGACAACTAGTAATTATTGAATTAAAGAATGTAGAAGGTAGGTATGTGGTGCAGCAACTAACACGCTACTGCCATAATTTATTGAAAGAAAAACCTCTAGCTGACTTAATTGATTATACTCAACCAATAAAACTAATTGCAATTGCCCCTAGCTTCCATCGTCATAATTATATTGATAAGTTTTATATTAACCTACCAATTATCTTTTTAAAGTTTGAAATTAATCAAATGAATAAAGAGTTAATGTTTTATCTGAAAGATTTGGAGGATAAAATTGTTGCTTCTCAAAAGCTTGAATACCCAGACTCGTATGTCACGGATGAAACAAATCATCTTTCCTTACCTGATATCAAAGTTGTCCCGCGCATTTCCAGATTATTTGAGAAAATGCTTATTGAACGTCATCCTAAAGAAAAAGAGCTAGCATTGCAAATTCGAGACAAGATAATGAGTTTTGATGAGCGAATCGCAGAAGTAAGCACATCAGTTGTTACTCGCTACGGTCTTAAAAAATGTAATGGAGAAATACCTATAACGCGCATGGTAGGCGAATTTTATAGTTATTCATTTAAAGGTGAATGGCTTCATCTTTGTTTCTCACTATGGCTACCTGTCCCAAGCACGCGGCGTACCAGCGGCACCTATAAAAAGAAAATAGAAAAAGTTCTGGTTAACATGATTTATCCAGATAAGGCACCTACTCTAGCAATATTAAAAAATCCTAATCCTTTAGCTATTAATACTTACGATTATCTTTACTCTCCTAATCAATACCTCAAGCTTTATAAATCAATAACAGGTAAGTCAATGGATTCATGCTCTCTAAATAATTTAATAGAGGTTGCCTTATCAGAGTGGCAACAAAGAATAAATACTTAAAATTGATAGATTAATTACCGTATTCATCTGATACGAGGAATTCTAAAATCTCACGAGATGTTTGTGAATTTGTCATAAGACTTAATATTACTAAAATAGTTATTTTTCTTGGATAACGCTCTAAGAATGTGTATGGGTGCTTTCTTATAGATTTATGGCGCCATCAGCTAGTACATAAAGGCATTGAGCCAGGATGCGTGTAAAAACCTGCAATATGACCTTAAAAAGGCTTGATGAGCGCGTTGTAAATAACGACTTTTCTGGCTCTAATGTAGCAAATTTTCAAACCTAGACAGGATAGGGGTTTTCAGACCCGGAATGCAGAAAAAACACATATCTCGGCTCAATGCCTTGTTAGGGTACGTTTATATTCCTAAAAATGACTTTGAGCGTACCCATGAGCTTCCAAGAGGCGCCATCCCTCATAAACTACGAACAGGAGTGGCGCCAGTCTTCTAGAAATGAACACCAGGATTATCACGCAATAAATAATACTAATTAGTAAGTATTGCCAATATTTAGTTAAGTGAGTTAGTATTTGGTTGAACGACCAACTAAAATTTTAAATGGGTAAGAAAACAACATTGAGCAGTGCTAATAATCGTTCGCATATTGTTTCAGCAGCATATAAGCTTCTGGCAGAGTCAGGATACGATGCTGCAACAATGAAGGAGATTGCGAATGCGGCTGGGGTGGCTCCTGGGTTGATTCACTATTACTTCAACAGCAAGGATGAACTGCTGCAAGAAGTGTTATATACAGCAGGAGAACGGTATGTGAAAGAAGTGGAGCAGTGGTGTAATACCCTGTCCCCACAGCAGTTGCTCTCGACGACGTTTACCGAACCACAACAACGAGTCGTTAATGAGCCAGAATGGTTTCGGTTACGGTGTGAACTTTTTGCATTAGGGCTACGCAATACCAACTTTCATGAAGCTGTTCAGGTCATGCTCTCAACGGGACGACAGTGCATTACTCGTTTGGTGCGCCAGATAGCAGGAGAAGCGATCGCTAATCCAGAATCAATGGCGGCCATTTTGCTAGCAGCATTTGATGGGCTGGCTTTACAGAAGCTAGCAGATCCAGATTTTGATTTGGAAAGCTCCTACCGTGTCCTGTTCCAGATGTTCATCTCACAATTGAGTGACGGTTGAGAGCTTCGTGTTGGTTTATTAGTAATAGCTCTGTTTATTTTGAGTGAATTTGGTTGGTTGACCAACTATTTTTTGGAGAAATTTCAATCATGAATGTTTTAGTTATGGGAGCAACGGAACACATGGGCAGCGCTTTGCTGGCTAACACCTTACTAATACTTGCAATTATGTCGGCTGGTGTGGTTTATGGGGTTGATGTATTCTTTGCAGTTGTGGGACGCTCGGCCTTAGCAGCCAGTGATGATGGAGCAATCGCCAACGTCATGGGACATATACATAAAACAGCAGATGCTCGAATACCTTTGTTTGGAGTTCTCGGAGTGCTAGCAACCTTAGCCTTTGCTATTGTCGCTCATCTCGGAACAATTGCGAGTTGGTTAGCATTGATGGCATTGGCAGGGTTATTGACTCAGTTGAGCTTATATTTGACCGTTGCTAAACCTGTCAATCAAAAAATGACAGAAGCTGTACAACTGGGCAACATTCCAGACAATATTCGCGATCTCCAGAACTGCTGGGACAGTGTTATTGTCGGACGGGCATTAGCTATGACCTTCGCAATTGGGTTTCTGATTGTAGCAGGAGTTTTGAGCTAACAGTAGTGCTGCGCTATTTGAAGTAGTTAGGGTGCGCTTAAATTGCAAAAAATGGTTTTGGAACGCACCCTAACTAATTGTGACGCTACGAACTAGAGTGGCAACAAAGAATTGATGTTTATACGTGTCTATTATCTAGCAGGCGCCAATACCTGATATCTCGCGCTATGCATCTGTACTGATAAATCATGGAGCTTGTAAATGAGTAATCTGGTTAATCAAAAAAGTTGGGAATTAACTTGTCGGACTTTGAGTAGCAGTCGCACCGAAAACCTGGATAAGCTTGAAAGTCTTATTCGACAAAGATTCTATCCAGAACGAAGGTCATTCACGCTTTGCTTATCATCAGTCACCACTCAACGAGACAATAAGGGTTTCAGTTTCTAAACATGCTTGTATTACTTATGTAATATCTCTTAACCCGGTTTTCTATGCGAATGTTACTCATACCCCTACATCTACTATTTCATCAATTTTTAAAAGTTTATACTCTTCCCAAACATCGATTTCTTTAACTTTGAGTTCTTGGCAAATACGAGAGTATCTAATACCTTGCATTAAAACCCTTCGTAGTTCGGCATTGCGTTCAGAAAGCAACCATCGAGGCGCCAATTGTCTTATCCGCTATAATTAGCAATTACTTTGGTGACTTTTCCAGTTGAATCTACTTCCATAAATTCTGCTGTTTTTGTAGCCTTCTGATTGATATAGTAAAGTACAACACTCGAAACTCCCCACATAACATCGATGAGTTCAAACTTTAGATTTGGGTAAACTTCAAGCCCCTTTTTGAAATATTCTCGTAACAAATTTTTACCTATTACTGTCCCTGATGGGTCATCAAGAAGCTTTGCTGCGACAGGCGATACTAAGATTACATATTCTGCATAGTGAGACATAATTATATTAAGGTCGTGAGAATTCCATGCCTCAACCCAGTGTTCTGCGAGCGTATGTGCTTGACTTTCAGTAAGCATATGTTCTTTTATAAGTCAATTAAGTTTAATCAAAATTGTAAGCTATATTGAACGGCGTCGACATTTATAGTAAAAGTACACCAAGACTGGAAACAGCTGCGCCTATCGCTTTGATTGTCTATTGTTTAAGGCGCCGTAACTAAACGCTTTTAGTTTTCTTGTTCAATATTCTTAAAGCTGCATAGAAAGACAAACAAGCAAGCACACTAACCGTTAAAGATGATTCGGGTACAGGAATAACTTTCCTATCGGTATAAATAATTCCAATTGGTCGTAAAAGCTTATCGTTGGTTGGAACAAACACCGAACCGCTATTACCTGCTGAAGGTAATGGTTTACCACTAGCCGCATCATAACGGAGAATGGCACCAAGGTTTCTACTGTTCGCTGTATTATCAAATCCTACACTGTAAAGGATATTATTAGTATCTAACGTTAAACTGCCAATGAAGTTACTCGAAGGAACAGTATCTGTGTAGTTGGTAGATAAAGTATCAAGCAAAGCTCCTGTTTTCGAGTCGTAACGTCTAATATCATTTGCAAAATCGCTAACAAATAAATCACCACCGTTTCCCTGCACCAATCCTAGAAAACTAACAAAACCAAAACTATCTGGTGATGGTGTTGGCTGGTCTATAAATACAGCAGATGTTTTGTTCGCAACATCGAAACGTAATACTTGAGAAGGTAAACCAAAGCTAAAATCCGGTTTCCCATCTACCGCAACGCTACCTTGAGTTGTAACGTAAAGATTTCCATCAGAATCAAATAATAAGCCATTGGGACCATTTAACCCCCCAGCTTTACCATTACCCTGTGCAAATACATCAATAAAGGCGCCTGTTTTACCGTCGTAGCGTAAAATTTGGTCTGTTAAAAAACTACTCACATAAAGATTACCGTCAGAACCAAATGCTGCACCATAAGGACGAATCAACCCACCACCACTTGCAAAAGTATCAATGAATTTTCCAGTTGTTCCGTCGTATCGAAGAATCGCAGAGTTTTCCTTTGTATCTCCACTCGATACGTAAAAGTTACCGTCAACACCGAATAGCAAACTGTCCGGCGCCTTCAAACCTCCACTACCCGGAGTAATAAACTCACCCAAAAAGTTACCGCTTTCTTCATCGAATAATACTACATTGTCACCTCTTGTATTGCCAATTAGTAAAGTTGCACTGGCAGTTTCTAGTCCAATACCCAAAGCCAACGTAGTTAGAGTTAATGCAGTTTGGAGCAGAATTTTGCTATTCATTATAGATATTGTATGGGTGACGCATTAATTAAGTAGAAATACTATAATGATTTTTAGAGGTAAAGTCATTTAAATCCTGCTAAATTCACTGAATCTTGATGTTACGTGTAGTAGGGAAGGCACCTGTATCTAATATTCAAGATTTGACAACGCGGCGTTGCCAAAACCAATTGTTTATCCGAGCAAAAGTACTACTGGACAAATGTGATCGCGTAGATCAAAAATTAGCTTGATATATGGCACCACACCAGATGGCAACCAATGGTTTACTAGTAAATAATATCTTACAACGGCGTAAAGCTTGGTTTTGATATAGGCAGGCGCCTGTGTTGTTAGCAGCGATGCGCCTGTAGTTGCCCTTTGTTAGCTCTTAATGGAAATCAAAGAGCAAGGCACCCACACCAAACAACAGGCGCCCACAAAAATATGTTTATTTGTAAAGTTTATATAAAATGTATATCAAGGAATTTTGAATAAATTTTTTTGAAATAAAAATTTATATAAAACTATTAAAGGTGCCGCTCGCTACAGACTTTAATTTGACCTATGACCAAAAGTTATTTCACATCTTGGAAAGGGCGGCAATTTTGGCTCGCTTTAAGGAGTCCAATCCTTCCAACTCCTGAAGTTGCAGCCAGCCTTCTTTAACTAATTGGGCAAACACCATAATCAAAAAAGGATAGCGAAAATCGTATTTACCATCAACGTTGTGTCGTCTTGCACTTAAAAAATCGTGTAAATGCCATATATCATCGACAGTAGTGATACTGGAAGTCCGATCGCGAACCGATCTCATCAATCCAGCAATTTCCCGCTCGTAGGCTAGGTCAAAACAGTAATGCGCGATTGTCTGCTCCTGCAAAGACCAACCGTTCTCAATTCCTTCGTTACCACTTTCAACTTGTCGAACGTCCATAAACTTACCACTACAAAGCTACTTAATTCCCCTACAATCCTCACATTGAGAATTGGTAGCGTCAATTATCGTTTAAATTCTCAGTAATTAAATAATTATTTGTACAATCCGTACAAAAGCTTACATAACCGCTCTCCAACGAATGCAATCCTCATAAATGGATAAAGCGAATTGAAAGTAGCGGACTTAACGACTCAGGTTGAGCAACTCCTTAGAAGAAGCCAATAAATCGATTGCCACAAAGAAAATCTGATTTTCTGGATT
Organism: Calothrix sp. HK-06; assembly: GCF_001904745.1. GTDB lineage: Bacteria > Cyanobacteriota > Cyanobacteriia > Cyanobacteriales > Nostocaceae > Dulcicalothrix. Next base: position 95,133 of record NZ_MRCD01000011.1, on the reverse strand, counting down.
GAGCAGAAATCGCCAAGCAATATTCATGCCCACATCTTGTCCAAACCAAGGAGTTTGCACTTTGCCAGTTACTTTAATTTGGGTATAACCATCTTCTGTCGGTTCGGTAATTCCCCGTTCTGGTATCAATTTTAAGTTCTGGCAGTCTTCCCGGAAAAAGCGGAGAATCTCATCGTGACCCACAATTGGACGCTGGAATGGAGGTTGTAAACCACCGTCGGGAGCAAAAATTTGAATCAAGGCATCGAATTGATTGGCGTTCATGTTGTTCATGTATTCCAAAATTATCTGGTTTTCGACACCAGGAATAGCCGTAATTCGGTTTGCATCGGATATTTCTTTGGGTGGGGCTACGGGTTCGGCAACACGACTGTAACTGCCTAATTGGGATGCGTCAAAGCCCATATCCACCACTGTATTGCGAAGAACGGTAATTTGTTGACCGGGGTCTACATCCCGAATTGCTTGCAAGACTGCCAGGGCATTGGCTGAAAGTTGGTAACCTTGGGGTATTGGGCTGACAACCCCCGCTTCCATCCACTTCCCTAGTTGGAACCAGAAGCCGAGTTTGATATTTACCGACCAGGTTGCATAGATGCGACAAATGGGTCGATCCATACCGCTCGCTAGGTCGTGCATTAATTGTTCTTGCTCGGTAAAACTCATCCGCTCGATTTGACTGAGGGTGCTGCTCACAAATTGCATGTTCACTGCATCAGGAGTTGCGATTGAGAGTTTTTTGCCCATTTCCAAATAGGCAAACCAAATTAATGCCAATCTATCTTCAATTGTCAATTGCTTGAAACGGGCAATAATCGCTGGAACTACATCCGCTGCAAGTGTTTCAGGAAAAATATGACGGGCTGATTCGATGCTAATTGACATCCCTTTGCACTCCAAGAAAACTAATTAACTTTAGTTTACACAAAAGTTACTACCATAATCTCACAAAACTATAGCAGGCGCCGTTTTTAAGAATAGGCGCCAACTGCAAACTTTTGATTATTAATCAATTTAATTAGAGTACAGTAGTTAAGTTATTTTGTACTATACATGATTTCGGCACCTTGAATTACTATAAAAAGTCTGCCAACTATAAGATTATTAGCATTCCTGACTATATCAATCAAAAAACAATATTCATCACTGGCTTTTGATAAAGACGCATGTACCAACACCCAACCTCTACGTTTAATAGGTTGTGTCCTATATTCTTCCCTTAAGATAGGTAGAACGAACATCAAGTTGACAGCTATTTCATCAGAAGAAAATCAAGAAGAAATAGCTGCTTAATAGCATTAATGGCGCCAATCTTATAAATACGCACGATACTTAAACATCTAGGTACTTATGAATAGGCGCCGTTTATCAGTTTTAAAGTCCCTGATGCTAAAACGTCGTTCTTGGTTGTCCTTGTCCATCATGCCAACCCTTCTGATGACCTCGCATATATTCAGTTTCCTGTCCCGGATAGTTTTCTCTCCGTGTTGTTGAACCGCAAAAACCATCGCGATATCCCGCTTGATAGGCAAAAGATTCTTGTTGATTGGAGTTTTGAGCATTACTCGAACTAACATAAGCTAATGCTCCAATTGCTAACCCGCTTAAAGCTAGTACAGCGATGAGTTGAATGTATTCAGCGCCTTGTCCCGGATTGTTTTCTTTCTGTGCTGTCGAACCGCTAAAACTATCGTGATGTCCCGCTTGATAGGCAGAAGATTCTTGTGGACTGGAGTTTTGAGCATTACTCGAACCAGCAAAGGCAAATGTTCCAATCGAAAATGTGCTTAAAGCGAGTGTAGCTGCGATGACTTTGTTCTTCATAATATTAAGTTTCATTTGTAGTTAATAATGTTAAGAAAGGTGATATATTCTTACACCTGAAATTTATGTAACACTTCAGTTGTTGATTTTATCCAAGGTCAAGATTGTTTTTACTTGTTGATGGTTAATAGATTTATGTAAATTCAACTTATGCAGAGAACTGATAATTCCAGGGTAAAATACTTTAACAAAACTGACTTTCCAACGTTGGGCTATAGGGTACAACTTTCTCTTTTTGATCTGGGTCGTTACGCGCGGCTAGTACATAAACAGGTTCTGTTGCCCTCAAATTCCGTGGTTGATGAGGAACACCAGGGGGAGTAAAAATGTTGGTCGTTCAACTAACTACTTTGTACAACGAGTTCCTCTCAATTGGAAGCAAATACGAAATACATATATTACAGTGATTGGTATTTTTGGAGCAATAGGTGTGATACTGTCGTTAATAGGTAACTCTAATTCAAAAACACCTAGGTAAACTCAATCATCACAAATAACCATCTCACATCAAATCAACGCTTAAAATTGACAGGTGTCACTCGCTGCTAAAGTCGTAAACTCCCAAGTTGAGAAAACTGTGGCACCGTTAATGTCCGAAGTTGAACGCTTAACAAAGCATTGTTTTTTAAGTTGTGGTATTTTCTTCTGTTCTAACTTTAATAATGGTTTATAAACAAGGCGCCGAACCTTATCTTCATTATATTCAAATGTAAATCTCACATCGGGACGATCTTTTGTTCCTTTAGGTAGCTCCAAAGCTTCACAATTTCCTCGCTGGTGTCGAGATACATCTCGTGGAAACCAAACCGCCGTGCTTTATTCACGTCGAAAAAAGCATCATTCTCGACGTTGAAGATGAAAGCGCCGAACGGCCAGTTGGCAAGGTCTTTTAGAGAATTTGGTATAAGTCCATATTTTTGTACCATCTGAGACCAAATTGGTTCCTTATCCTGCATTGCCTCAACAAGCGAGAAGGTCTGGGGATCGGCGCATTTGATGCCAAAGGATTCGGCGATTTGCGGGAAGACTTGGCTCCAGCGAAACACATCGCCATTAGTAATGTTGAATATTTCGCCATAACACGTCTCGTTCAATGCTGCCCATTCCATCGCTTTCGCTAGTAAAGTTGCATCAGTAGCATTGGCAAGAATATTGTAAGCTTTGGGACTAGCAGGATAGCGCAACGGTACGCCTAGTTCCTTGCACAGGCTCGCATAAACGGCAAGCAAGTTACCGAGGTTCATGGGGTTGCCAACTGCAAAGCCAAATATGATGTCAGGTCGTAGCGCCGTCCATCCCCAACGCTTGCCCTTAGAGACATCGCGCAGGTAATCTTCCTGGTCGTTGCATCCGCATCAGTGGAAAGCCAAGTGGGTTCTAAGCGAAACCAATGCTGAAATTAGGCAAATTTTAATTCAGGAGATTGGGTACGGGCGCTTGTGTCAGGAGCTACAGGCACAGACACTCGATACTTGGCGCGAATATACGCTGCTACGGATTGAAACGCCGACCACAGGTTATGTTAACGGTCAAGAGGTAGTGGAAGAACCAATTCTATTGCTGAAAATGACCTGCCCTAGCACTGCTTAAAGTGAAAAGTTTTTCCTGAAAGGTTGCTGGGATAAAGGTTACAGCCGCTGCATGGCGGCTGATGTCAGCCTCGCTACTTTTATGCCTACTTGTGAAACGACACTTAGAAATATTTACAAACGACAAGTGCCACTATCACAGACACTTTCGTTACATCAGGATGAAAAAACCTCACTCGTTTGCGCTCGGCGGACACCCTAGCACTGTCGTTTATTCATGCCATACATTAGCCGGCTCTTCTTGCGCTTGCTGCTAATTCATGCAGCAGAAGCCAAGTTTTCGGTCCAACAATTCCATCCACATTCAAATGGTTCTCGCGTTGGAAAATTTTGACCTCAGCTTCGGTTTTTAAACCAAAATCACCATCAACTGTTAATGCAGGACGACTACCAATGTCACCATCAACTTTATTTTTACCAAAACCAAAGCGTACAATATTCAGATCATCTTGCAGATGTTTGACATCATTACCTTTGTCGTGGAGCTTTAATGTACGGTCTTGAGTTTCTACTGACATAACTTTTTCCTTACTAATGTTTTTTGAGCCAATCTGTTAGTTCTATTGGTTCTACAAGTTAGATTGCTAGTCTTTCGGAAAAATGTATATAAATTTACTCAATAAATAGATAAGCGATGTAAGCGTTTAGGGGGCGCCGACATTTATAAATACCTAGATATTTACAATAGGCGCCTGGAGTTTTACCGCGCGGCAAACAGTAACTCAGCTTCTACGGATGTTAGGTGACGGTGTTGAAATGGCACATTCAATTGAAGGGCGCCTTCCATTTTTGGATCATAAAGTTGTAGAATTAGTTCGTAGTATGCCCGTTTCGCTTAAAATTCATGGTCTTACTGAAAAATATGTACTAAGAGAAGCTGTAAAACAAGGTGCCGTCGCAGAGGAAAACGTAGCTAAATTATTAAAACCCTTAGAATTACAAGGATGGAAAGTTGAGTATAACGTCCGGCTTGAGCGTTACGGTGATGAGTAAATGCGTTTTTACAGGCGCCTGTACTTGCCTTTCCGCTCGTTTCTAAATCCCCAACCAAGGACGCAAATTCCCAAGTTTCACTAATAACCTGGCGCCAGACGAAGTTCTTATATCAACATCTCTACCCAGAAAGCAGCTGCCCAAAGAAAGCAGCGCTCACGGCAAAAATCAACCGGAGCGGTTTAAACCTCATGATGTGCGCCTTCTTGATATGAGCCAATTGTCCAGGGTACAATGTTGAGCAGCCGCTACTAATTCATGTTCCGGTGCCTTTAACAAGAGTTCTCCCAATGTTGTAAATAAATGTCTGGTCAAATTCGAGATTTATAACAATTTGAGCTTTGAACTAAACCGTTATGAGTTGTAAAAATTGCAAGTCCCAGAATCCCGGTTTAGTAGAAGTTACCGGAATTCTAACTTTTCACGAATGATGTAGGAATGCTATATTTGGACTTTGGACAAAAAGTTTACCTGCGCTTAATACTCATAAAAGCGCCTTAAGACAAGCGGGAGCAATATTATTAAATATAGTAGTAAGTAAGTCGGCGTTAAAAAATAAACCTATATCAGAAAATGTAAAATAGCCCAATATCCTCAAAAATAGGACATCCTAAAGCCTTTACAAAACTAAACTTACATTAGTTTTATTGTACTGACTTACTTAATAGAGAATATTTACAGGCTATCAAAGCGTAAGACTTCACTCACCGCTAACCGCATAACAGACACCAGCATATTAATAGTAGTCAGAATCATTCAAAAATCAACTTACATGTTTCATTTTCGATTTGATTCTAAACTAAGAGTTTCTACTACCCATTTAAACAACTTTTATACAAGGTAGTATATGTCTAAAGGCTGATATTATCTAAACTTTAATACATTGTAATATTTACATACATTTAGTAAATCGAAAACTTTTGTGAGTGAAGTAAATAATAAGGGTTTCAGGCAGCGTTAGCCGATTTAACCTTTTTAGGTCTTCCCATCCCATCACCAAGGATTTCTTCTACTTTGGCAATCCCATCATCCCTGTTTTGTGGCGCCACTTTGATCAACACCTACTACAAATCTAAAAAATCATGTAAAATCAGCCGTAACTCGAGTATAAGTAGGATATTTAAGAGCATAAGCAAGCGCTACATCGGCGCCCCAAGAATGCCCTAGCAGCACCCATTGTTTGATACCAAGTCTTTTGCGTATTTTATCCAGGTCTGCAATTATAGCCTGCAGGTCATACGCGGGTGAAGAGGAAGAACGACCACATCCATGTGGGTCAACCCTGATTGTGCGCGCGACATCATCAATAAGTGCAGCAACGGGTCGAGGTAGTCGCAGCAACCAGGACCACCGCTAATTAATACTACAGGCAAGCCACTACCTTGTTCGGTAACCCATAATTTAGAACCGTTTACTTGTAAAAAATATTCTTCCATAAATAATGGATGCAACGTAGCGTTTAATATTATAGTTAACGTTATTTAATAACATTTTCAAGCTTATGGCACTTTTCGATTCACCTGCTACTCAAGCTCCATAATAGGCGCTTGTTTTTCTGTAGATGACCTGCATTTATGGTAATAAATGATACTTTTTTTCTAAATACTGCTATTTTGAAGGCGCCCATATACAGTTAATTCGTCACTGCTCTTAAAATCTCTCTCAACATCATAATTAGTAATAAATATTGAGGGTTTGATAAATGATTTACTTAAAAGCACTTGCTATTTGGTTTGTTATTATACTCGCAGAAACATTACACGGCGCCGCACGAACATTACTTCTGGTGCCACTGGTGGGTGATTTTACCGCACGGCAAATTTCAGTATTTACAGGCGCCGTTATTATATTGTTTATCGCTGCACTGTTTATACACTGGCTTCATACAGTTAATATTTACCAGTTGCTTGGCATTGGTATTTTATGGCTTTGTCTTACTCTCACGTTTGAAATTGTTTTAGGGCGCCTTGTTTTTCAATACACTTGGGAGAGAATATTATCTGATTACGATATACTACATGGTGGTTTATTACCGATTGGGTTGTTGGTGCTAGCATTGGCGCCTTTAATTACAGCCAAAATTAGAAAAGCAGTTTGAATAGGAAACAAAGAACAAGTGCTGTATCCTTATTTTCTTACTTGCTTTATATGTAGAGGCGCCGATATATAAATACGTGTAATATTGCTAATCAATTAACTCGGCTACCTTAAGACGCAATTGGGAGAGTGAATTGATTTCACCAGTTTCAATAGGATAGTCCTCGTCGCCTCCTCCAGAAGATATATCGTATCTAATGCTGTTATTTGAGAGGATAATCACAGTTATTGAAACATTCTCGTCTCTTGCAGTACGGGTAAACAGCATTTGACCTTCAATTTCTCTATTGCGAGGACGAGTAAAACCAAGACCTAAAAGGTATTCAGCAGCAGAATCAATTTCGGGTTTAGTAAAAGTCTTTTCGTCTGACATTTTAATTTCCTGCGTTTACAACAGATAACTCTATCTTTTTATTGTCCGCCAGTTATGGGGTTATCGCACCGAAAAAGATTTTCTGTACGCGCTCGAATCAGACGAATTGCTAAAAGTATTATTAGGCAAAGTTTTCGGGCTAAAGCTCCAGAAGATGTTTTTTTTTACTACTTTTAGGCACTAAACGCAAAAAAAATAAATCATTTACTAATCTATTCTGTTTAGGCACTGATTCAATTAACTTGTTTTAGTTGTAGTTTGTAAAGTACAAAGTCTCAAATTTTTTACAACATAGCATTCATCACGATTTTCCCATTGTTCTTTCAGCCTCTTATAAATCTGCACTTTCTGTCTATTTGACAAATTATCTAAGTCTGTTGAAACTTCAAGCCTGGTGATGACGATGACTAACTTTCTTTTGTCACTCTCGTAAAACAATAATCTTGGTCAAAATTTGAAAGTTAAGACCAGTCTAAATTTGAGGTTTATTTTCTGACTTCGAGAAAAGGCACCTACCCAAAAGAGTTATTTGCACTTGCTGCCACATTCTGCCCTCGGCTAATTATTGCAAATCTATTAATTGGTTTTATAAGCAGACAAAGAACAAACACGTTTAATCATCTTTTTGCTAGCTGCGCTATCTGCTTCCACCAAAAAATATTGAGGGTTGTAATCTATAAATGTTGTGTAGGTTTTCCAATGTGCATTACCAACAACAGCACCATTTTTGCAAGATTTTGTGTAAGCATGACGTTTTTTCCTGCCGATGCGGTAATCGAACTGTAATTACTACATTCTTAAAACGCTCATTCACAAATTAGCAAAAATGTTGACCGCAGTCCCCACCCATAATGTTAATTTGAGTGGGGTAAGGTCAAACCGAAGCAATTGTTGACTCACAAACAGAGCTTCTTGAGAAGTATTATCACTAACTCTCGGAAGTGCCGTTAATGATTTTCCTTGCCGTGTAGCTTCTTTGAATGACCAAACCATGACCAACTATGATCGCTGGGCATATGTTCTTGCAATGTTTGTACAACATCTGCCATCGTACTGTCAGCAGAAACCCAACCACCTTCGATATCTGGAAAATCGATCTGACAATTTTCACACTTCTTGCCGTAATAAAAGCGGATAGGACACCAAAAAGATTCTACATTCCGCAGCATTTCAGCGCCAAGGGAGTACACGCCAGTCATCCAATCACAGTACAAACACCAAATCAGATCGTGTCCGATCAATCCTTCAAACTTCTGACGACTGACATTGATCCAATCGCTATGTTTGTAATTTGGGAACCCTAATAACCATATGAGAAACGGATACACAAAGATTTGCGCTAAACGGATGGCAAAAAACACTGGCAGTGCCATAGCGGTTACCCATAATCCCAGATGGTTGCGCCACCAGCCGAAGCGCTGATTGAGAAAGCTTACTATTCTTGGGCCCTGTGCAGCATTACGATAAGTCCATTCATGATAAACAATCCACAATTGCATAGTTATGATCTGCCCAACCAAAGTCCCCGCTATTCCTACCCAACCAGATACCATGCTACTAATAAGCCAGGGAATCCAGATTAGGATGGAAATGATTAGATCAAGCAAGGGTGCTTTAGTGAATGCTTCAGAAAGGGTTTTGCTAAGGAAACTGAGTCGAGGTATCGACATCAGTAACAAGACCATAATACTTTCTACACAAACAACAGTTATACATGTTGTAACAAATGTATTCATAATTTGTAATTTGTTCCTTAAATAAAGTAAAGATTTTATCCATTTTTATCCATCTGCTTTTTTAGCAGAAAGCTGTGACAATTCTTGCTAGCAAAGCATCTTAGTCGTCAGTTTTACCAGGCTTTTATCATTTATCCAGTTCCCCTAAGTTTAATGAGCGTTGTTTCTCCCATTTTTTTGGAGTTTTCAAGTCCCACACTAAACCGAGCCAATTCAAACATTTCAAAATGTACCAGGCTATATCAATTTCCCACCATACAAATCCGTGCCGTGCAGAGCTAGGGTCGTAATGATGGTTATTGTGAAATCCTTCACCTAGGGATACCAAACCAAAAGCCCAAAGGTTACGGCTGTCATCTGTAGTCTCAAAGCGTCGGTACCCGTTAGGGCAATGACAAGCTGACTGAATCAAATGAGTCGTATGCCAAATCATCACGTTGCTGACGCAAAATCCCCACAAAAATCCTTCCCATCCAAAGAAGAAAAACATACTAGCACCAAAAACTAGCCACGGCAGGATAAACCGCTGATCTAGCCATACGAGTTCTGGAAACTTCGCGAAATCCGGAATTTGGTCGTAATAGGTCTTCGCAAAGCGCTTATTAAAGAACCACCCACTGTGAGAGTAAATTAATCCTTGATAACGTGGTGAATGAAGGTCATCGGGTGTATCCGAGTAGCGATGATGAAGGCGATGTGTTTGGGCCCACCACAGAGGACCACGTTGGCCGCACAGACAGCCATAAAGAGCTAGGAGGAACTGCATCCAACGCGACGTTTTGAAAGATCGATGAGAAAAGTAACGATGGTATCCTGCCACAACTCCGAATTGACGAACAAAGTAGCTGATCAAACAAAGCGATACCAAGAACCAATTAAATTCTGACCAGAAGACAGACAACGCTAATAGGTGAGTGCCAAAGTAAAAAATATGGAGGTGAGTTATCGGTAATATGTTTTTATCATTCATAATTACTTGGTTTTATTGGTAAATGTCAAATTGTTTATATAGCCTTCCCTTGTATCTGCTTTTTCTTTACAAGCAGAGCTACAAATACAGGCAAATCTGAACAGGGGAGATGTTCAGTCATTAAGCATGAACCATTAGGTATTGACCGTTGCCATTATATTCGCCATTAGACGCGGCAAAATTACGAGAAAACCATATCAAATAAAATCTCCACATACGACGAAACTTAGGATAATCAATGCCAAAATCTAAATTCTTGATTATTGCTTGGTTGTCGTCAAAATTCTTTAGCCAATTTTCGTAGGTTTTAGAATAATTGCGTCCATTGATATACCAAGTTTTAATTGTTTTGAGATGATGATTTTTACTAGGAATTACATTATAATTCCAGAAGCGCCCGTGAGGAAAAATGTATTTGTGGGTGAAAACGCTAGATACGTTATTAGGAGTACGAATTGTCATGATGTGAATAAAAACTTTGCCGTCCTTCTTCAAAAAAGAAGCTATTTTTTGAAATCCTTTTGTTAAATTACCCACATGTTCAAAAACACCTAGCGAAACAATTTTATCAAATTTGATATCAAATTTTGCATCATTAAAATCACCTTCATACAAGGCAAATCTATCAGAATTAAGGTTGCTCTCAGGAGATTTCATTTTCTGGCGGATATACTCGCATTGCTCATGACTTAAATTCAAGCCCACAACTTTGGCTTTTGGAAATTTGGCAAGAATATAATTTGCCAGAGATCCCCAACCACATCCAATGTCTAAAATATGGTCTCCATCTTTGATATCTAGCTTTTCAATTACATCGTCCATCATGTGGATTTGGGCTTGCTCTAGGTTTAAGGCTCCCTTTTGCCACAGTCCTACAGTATACTTAGGATAAATAAGCTCACTGCTACCTAACATAAGATTAAACATTTCTTGGGGTAGGTCATACTGAATCTTCATTAAATCTCGTGCTCCTTCTGCGAGATTATCGCTTTCTTTTAATACCCATTCATACGCTGTTAGAAGTGATGGAAAAACTTGAAAAAATACGGGCATACATGCATCAAAAAGCGCTTTCAGTACAGAATCAGGGACTTCATATCCATTGATATAAGCCTCTGCTGCTGACATTTGTACCATATTGACTGTCTTAATCACATCAAAGGTTGCTTGGTAAGCAAATGGGCTTTTAAAATTTATATCTCCCATGACAGGAATATGATTTTTGATATCTTGAAAAACACTGGTATTATTCATGATTCAGACACCTGATTTAATCATTATCTATTAATAAAGACAGCTTGCTTGGGGATAATTGCAAAGATAAATCCTTGAGCGCAAAAATTTCACCACCAATCCATTATCCACCAAATATATATAGCTCAAATCACAAAGACGAGCGTGCAACCTCTATGACGAGGCAACGTGTATGTAGGTGGAGATTCATCAAAATTAGATTGGTACGTACTCTAGCTACCACCACTAAGTTTTAGTGTTTATACATATCAGTAAGAAACGAACTCTGAGTATAATTGTTATCCATCGCTAGTACTGATAGTCTTTGGTGCCAGGAAAGCCATTTTTCATAAACACTATGCTTTTACAAAAGCTTTACTGTACATTCTGCTTCGCCTTATTTGCAAATACAGATGTATATTTTATTTTAGGGAACTACTTGGTGTTGGTTAACTAATGAAATACAAAAGTATATACTTAAGTATTAAATCTTTCATATTCCTTGAATACTACCAACTAAAAGAAACAGCACTTTCAGAAATTCGACAGTAGTTATACCAATTCTTTGTAAAGCTGCGCTAAATAAAAAGCTGTAGGGTGGGCAGTACCCACCTGAATTTAAAACATTAAGCGCATCTTCATAGAGAAATGGTATTTACTGTCACATATATTTGAATAATAGCTATTAATTCTAATTTTTAGTAATACGCCTTTAGGCATACTTTTTCTAACTTCTTCAAAAATTGCTCAATCAACGATTCAAAGCTTCTAAATTCTGTAATATTTGTCTAATAATATTTACAAAAATTAATAAAAATAAAAGAATAAATAGTGTCCGCGATGCTTTCTTTAGTATAGCTTAAAAATCAAGCAAAGCAAAAAAAGGTTCAAGTATATCAACTATCCTTTTAATTTAGTCACAATTAGGCGTGATACTAGCAAAACTGTTATGAGTCGCCATATAATAGCTAAAATGCTTATACAGCAATGCTTTCAAAATAATTGATTGATAAAGTACATCGTATTTTCAAGCGTCGCATAATTTTTGATGAAAACATTACTCAGTAAAGTTTTCAAGCTTTGCGTGACGGCTGGTGACAGCTTTGCTACAATTGGGCGTAATTCAGGCTATTTTAATAATTTTAGAACTTACGCATTTTTACGAAAATTATGATTCTGAGCGTAGCGTAATGCGGAGCATTCGCCGCAAGCTAGATTCTCTGAGATGTTACCCTACCCTTCAGGAAATCCTACCAGTAAAGGGAAAACCCCGTTTACGGATTACGGAAAAAGCTGCGCTTTACGCTTTACACCGCGTTCAACATGACAAAAAACAATAAGTTGCTCCAGTAAAGGAAAACATACGTATTGTATATTTGCTATGTAGGTCAATCCTATTAGTACATAAGAATTATTTAGTGCGGGTTAGGGTAGGTTCCAAATCGTCAATTTGCTTTGATAAAACGGACTCAATAATCGCCGTGGTGACAGGTTTTTCCCCAAAAAGATATGCAGCCTCAAACGCAAGTGTCAAATGTTGCTCTATTTGCAGTGGTGTTCTCAAGCGCATGGCAAGTAAATCAATGGCTTCTACCGACAATATGTCACTTATGTGAGTATCTTCAATAGTACATTTAGATACCAACCATTCAATATATTCTCGCTGGTTACCAACAATCCCCTCCAAGGAGAAGACCGTTGCCCGATAGCCTATTTCTTCCATTGTTGGACGGCGCAAATCATTTTTGAGTTTGGGATGACCAGCCAATACTACGCTCAGTGTGCCGCCACCATCTTCAACTACCTCAATTAAACGCTTGAGTCCTGTCAGGGTGCTGTAATGTAAGTCGTGTGCCTCATCCACAAAAAGTGCTACGGGTTTTTTACCTTTTCTAATCAGGTCGCGTAGTTCTCGTTCCCTCTTTTCTCCAAGAGAAGGTATTTTAATTTCTTTGTCTGTTGATAAATCGTAAAATAAGGCAGCAATCAGTGTTGGTAGCGTTGCCCGGTCTTTATCTAGAGAAAGCGATTTCGAGACCAAAATTTTGCCTTCCTTCTCCAAAACCTCAAATAAACGCCGCAAAGTCGTTTTTTAAATCAGATGGACTAAGGTCAAAATGCCAACACTCGTTGCTTTTCATCGCCTGAAAACGCACAGCAGGAGGTTGTCTGGTCATGCGTTCCTGGTCATACCCCCATATTTTCAAGTAATAATTAACGGCGCTTCTAGTCAAGGCGCCTTTAATAACGCGAACTTTTAAAGAGTGTTGAAATAAGTTAAGACCTTCACTTAAGCGGATAATTTTCCTTTGATGTAACCACAACAGTATTTGTTCTAACTCTTTACTGTCCCAGACTAATTGCGTACTATCGGTGACTTCGTCCGCTAAACGTTCTAATTCGTACTGTAATGGTAATCTGGCGCCTTTTTTATCCCCTAATGCTGCATAAAGTATTTTGAGTACATCGTCAGATAGTATTTGATGGCGCCCTAAGTTCTCAGCAACTTTAATATCTCTGAGCTTAACGACATCGCGCGTGACGTGATTTAATTTAATCCATTTTTGGCTAGCCCAACCTTCTAAAATATCCATTAGTACTGACGCTCTAAGCTTTTTAGAGTTATCTGGGTCAAGACGAGAAGCTAAACCACGTAGGTTGACTTGAAGTTCCGGCGCCGAACCTAACATTTCTGTTAGTACTTCTAATAATTGTTTTTCTAATTCGCGCGCGGTTGGGTTGCAAGATATAGGTGAAAGATTCCAGGGTACATATGTTGTAGCGTATGAAGATGGTTAAATGGTTGCAGCTGCCGCGCATTATTGGAATGGGATGGTAATTCCTCAAGAGTAGAACGTCAGGGAAACTTAGATGAATTTGATACTATAGGATTAAGTAATTATCATCATACCCCTGATAATTTTTTATAGATTGTTGAAAATTATCCCGAACCGATTGATTAAATTATTATCATGTGGCGCCAAGCAAGGATGTCGTTAAACTATTATCATGTGGCGCCAAGCAAGGATGTCGTTAAACTATTATTTATTCTGCACTCTACATCTATATTTTTTGTTGAACGTGAACATAAGCTGCTGGAATGGTGTGCATTCTTCCCATGATAAAAAAGCTGTGGTATTCCCTCAAGTGCGCGCAACAAGAATAATTCTGTATGTGCCTAGACGCTAGCGTTTCAGCTTATTAACAGCTTGAGATGCTTGAGGGAATACATCTGAGATAAAAAATATATATACAAGCGCGGATTTATCTTTTATATATCTATAGGCGCCCTTGTATATATTTGTAGTTTTGTCATATACCAAGTTATTATGGAAAATAAAATAAACAAACTTTATCCTTGTCCTTGTTGTGGTTACTTAACTTTAGAATCAAAGCCACCTGGTACTTATCTTTTTTGCCCAATTTGTTTTTGGGTTGATGAAGCAAAAAATTATAACTGGATAGGTAATAGTCAAATTTCTTTGCGTCAAGCTCAACTTAATTTTTTAGAGTTCGACGCCTGTGATAAAGAATGGTTAAATTATGTTCGTCGTCCTACTGAAGCAGATATTCGTGACTCTAACTGGCAACCTGTAGAGCATATATTAGAGAATAAGAGACTACAACTGATTGAAAGAATTAATCAAACTTTTAATGGTATCAGCCTTGAAGATGGTCTTTCTTTACATGGAGCAAGAGCGCTTGATGATTGGTGTAGCATGGAAGAAGCAAGAAAAATAAGTCAAAAAATGGCTGGAAAACAGAAATGGCAAGAGATTCCTAAAGAATTAATAGAAGAGTTAGGAGATTCTTTTGGGTTTCTCGACTCAAAAGGATTTCGCTACTATTTACCTGCCTTTATGATTTATTCTCTAAACTACAACAGTGGTTATGCATTTATCGACTCTGTGTATTCTGCATTGAAATACAAACCTAAATATTATCAAAAACATTTAGCTTTACTTAACCCAGAGCAATTAGAAGTTGCTCAAGAATATGTCAATTTAATAGATAGTTATGCTTAAGGAAGGCCAGGCGCCGCTCCTTTCACTAAGCTTTGCACTAGCACTCTTTGCGTATCAGACATATCAAGTTAATCAAGGTTTGTTCTTTATTATAGAGGCGCCAGTATTTTTCTAATCACGCTGTAGATAATTTATAAGTTACTCTTATAAGCTGCTTTAACCTCGTGTATATGCTGGCAAGCCCAATCACAAAGAATTGCCAACGGCTCAACTAATGTTTCTCCTAAAGGAGTTAAAGAATATTCAACTTGAGGTGGCACAACAGGATAAACCTTGCGGCTAACTAACCCACATTTTTCTAAACGCCGAAGATTCTGAATCAGCATTTTGGGGGATACACCCTGAATCTGCCGTTTTAAATCACTGTATCGTTTTGTACCTTGTGTTAAAGCATAAATAATCAATATCGTCCACTTGTTGGCAATTTGTTCGAGAGCTTGATGTCCCTCGCAGGTTTCATCAAATATTTCAATTTTGGCAATCCGCTCTAAGACTGGTTGAGCCTGGTAATTGGGTTTTGAAAAATCACAATTAACATTGGGCTGACTCATTGAAACCCTCTTGAATAGCATTTTTCACTTTTTGGTAAGTATAGCACTTTTAAGTAAATACTTCCGGTACAGATAGAGGAAGTGATATTTAAAAAATATGACCAGCACACAAAATAGGCTTACAAGTTGAGGTAGAAAAAATGAAAGCATACCAACTTATTGGACATAATTCTCTCGATGCACTCAAACTGGTTGATTTACCAGGCCCCAAAGTTGTTTCAAATGATGTACTGGTAAGAATTCATGCAAACTCTATGAATTACTGGGAGCTAGTGATTCTTCGTGGAGGGTACGCTCGCAATCAAAAAATTCCGGTAATTCCTGTTTCTGACGGCGCCAGTGAAGTAGTTGAGATTGGTGAAAATGTGACTGCTTTTAAAGTCGGTGATAGAGTCGCTGGTACATTCTTTCGAGATTGGGTTCAGGGGGCGCCGACCGAGGATATGATGAACACGGCTCTAGGGGGAGGAATTGACGGGATGTTAGCTTCTTATGTTGCTCTACCCGAACATGCATGGGTCAAGATACCAGAACATCTTACTTATGAAGAAGCAGCAACACTTCCTTGCGCTGCTGTAACAGCTTGGAATTCACTTACTACTGGTGGCTTAATACCTGGGCAAACAGTTTTAACTCTTGGTACTGGAGGAGTTTCCATATTTGCACTCCAATTTGCTAAGTTATTCGGCGCCAAAGTAATTATTACCTCAAGTAGTGATGAAAAACTTGAACGTACACGCGCGCTTGGCGCCGACGAAACTATTAACTATCGTACCAACCCTGAATGGCAAGAGATAGCACGTTCTTTGACTGATGGAATAGGTGTTGACCAAGTGGTTGAAGTTGGTGGAGAAGGTACATTTTCACGCTCGCTTTCTTCCGCACGCATGGGTGGTTATATTGGTACAATTGGTGTTCTTACAGGTTTTGGTTCCGGTGGCTTGACTCCAGCATCCGTATTTTTTAATCATCTACGAGTTCAAGGAATTTATGTAGGTAGCCGAGAAATGTTTGAGGCAATGATAAAAGCCATTTCATTACACCGTCTTTTACCCGTAATTGATGAAACTATTCCTTTTGCAGAAGTTAAGCGAGCTTACGAATTGCTCGAAAAAGGAAAGCACTTTGGAAAAATTGTTATTAGTCATTCGTAAACAAAGATGTGATGGGAACCAATGGTTCCCTAATTTCCCAGTAGGCATCATTATTAATCGACATTCCCTATTGACTATTGATTTAACCGCTTTCTCTTGTAACGGTCGAAAACTGTAATGCTTGATTTGCACATGAAGTACCAGTCTGGTTGCACGTGCATCCTGTAGCGGACAATTTGAACTATATTTACTCAGCTTATATTCTTTATTGAGCCTGTGTGAAGGTTAGAGAGGAGAAGCAAGAAGTGATAGTTCTAATGTATTGATAATATTACAGTTAGATAATTCAGGCGCCGTTGGTTTGTGAAGTGGGTTTGAGAATGATGCTTTAATCGCTTAAATGTAGATAAACACCAGTAAGTCTTGCCATCATATATAATGCCATTTTTAAACGATTCCAACTCAGAAATAAACAATATTTTATTTCCTGGCGCCGATACATTGGTTGTGAATACAGGCGCCATTTGAGTACTTCTAACTAATTACTTGTGTACGCTCTAGTGTAGCCCGATCTCACTCTCCAAGGTTTGCAGCAGCAAGGTAAGTACTTTGCAAAAAAGTTAGTAATAGCTCGTCGGGTGACAAAGCTGTTCGCACTGCATCGTAAGGCAATATAAATTCCCCTAGTTCATCACTATAACTTGCTTCTTTTGGCTCAATTGAATAATCCTTAAAACCGGATGGTGTTGGATAAGCATAGGCATAGAAAATAGGTTCTACACTATCACTACCTGACCAGAAACCACAACTACTTACCTGATGAGAGTATGGGGTTCAACAACTTATGAATGGCTTTTAAATCACCAAACTAACGAAAATGCAGAGCATTCACAAGCATGGCCATATGAACAACCAACTTGGGTTTTCTCATCTCGCACTTTGCCTTCGATTCAAGGAGCAGATATTCGATTTGTTAAGGGAGATGTTAGAGGTTGTTTGAAAAGTCTAAAAATATACATCAAACCCCTCTCCAAACCTCTCCCCGTATCGGGGAGAGGCTTTAAAAACCTTATATTATCGTTCCCCTTCCCTCGTAGGGAAGGGGTTAGGGGTTAGGTTTTGGTAAATATTAATACTTTTCAAACATCCTCTTAGACAATTTCATCAAGAAATGCTTGCTGTGGCAGGTAATAAAAATATTTGGTTAGTAGGTGGAGGCGATTTAGTCGGGCAATTTTACGATTGTAGATTACTTGATGAGATTATTGTTTCTGTTGCCTCGGTAACGCTCGGCAGTGGGGCACCTTTATTACCACGTAGAATTACCACTCCTCCGTTAAAACTTTTAGACGCAATAATGTATGGAGATTGCTTTGCTGAACTTCATTATCAGGTTTGTTATGTCTAACTAACTGCGATTTTCACCTGTTGAACAGGCGCCTTCCTAAAACAGTCTTTAAACATGCTTGTATAGATATGTCCGGTGCCATGCCTGACAATAATATCGATGTGAACAATTTGTTCACACTTTCTGGGGTGCTTCAATTACAAGACAGGCGCCACTTGAATAAGCGTTTTCCACAACAGACAGGTATCAACCGTCAATGCTACGGTTGATAAAACATATCTACTAGTATGATTAAACCTCACACGGTACATTAATTACCACAATGCCTTAGCTGTCGCTTCTACTGTGATAATCCTTTTTTGTCTTGTGAGGTATTACCTAATAGTCTAGAACAAAACCCATGTATATACTATGCTCCTGAAATAGGCGCCCTTTATAACGGACAAGTCATCAAACAAGCATTACAGAATCGGACTATTGAAGAAAAGTTAGCACTGCTTTCAGGAGCATCCTTTGTTTACAGGCGCCTGTCCTGACTGCAATCACAAGTTTGAAAGGATTGAACTTATAAAGGAGCAATACATATGCCCGAATTGTGGGTGGAGTGATGAATGATTGAGTTGGCACCATGCTGTGTCAGACCTTGAAAGCACTGCTTGCTCCCGAAAGCGGCGCCGTCTATAAGAGTGCGAACATCAGTACTCAATATCATGATATTCAAACACAAAAATAGAAGTCTCTACAGTATATAAATATAAGTTTTTGATTAAGGTTTTCATTTTCAGACCGATTAATCATAAAATTAAGCAAAATAATAGCTTATATAAAAGCCACAATTGCTTAGTTTTACTTTATATTTTACGGGAAAACATCTACTATGACTCACTTTGGTATTATATGCCCAGCTTCAACAGGTCACCTCAATCCGATGACAACATTGGGATACGAACTTCAAAGACGGGGACATCGAGTAACCGTAGTTGGAATTCTTGACGCTGAAAAAAAAGCTAATTCAGCAGGATTAGATTTTAAGGCGTTCGCAGAGTCAGAATATCCGTATGGAACTATGGCGCAATTATTCGACGAACTTGGAAAATTAAGCGGATTAGCTGCATTGCGATACACCGTAGATGTAATACAGAAAGCGACAGATATTTTCCTTCAAAAAGCACCGGAAGCAGTGAAAAATACTGGTATTGACGCATTATTAGTAGATCAAATTTCGCCAGCAGGAGGAACTGTTGCAGAATATTTAGACATTCCCTTTATTAGCGTGTCTTCTGCCTTAATGGTTAACGAAGATATTAGCGTTCCTCCTTTTAATACTCCTTGGAACTATAGCCCTGCTTGGTGGGCGAAAATTCGTAACAGAATGGGTTATGCTTTGTTACGTCGAATTGGGAAGCCGATTCGAGAGGTTATAACCCAATACCGACGTGAATGGAGTTTAACCCCACACTATAGTCCGAATGATGGTTACTCGCAGTTAGCTCAATTGTGCCAGCAACCTGCTGAGTTTGAATTTCCACGAGTAAATTTGCCGGAATGTTTTCATTTCACTGGTGCTTACCATAACCCAATTTCTAGAGCTTCTGCTGATTTTCCATTTGAAAAATTAACAGGTCAACCGTTAATTTATGCTTCTATGGGAACTTTACAAAATCGTCTGATGAAGGTCTTTAAAACTATTGCTGAAGCATGTGCGGAATTGGATACACAATTAGTAATTTCTCTTGGTGGTGGAATCAGCCAGGACTCTTTACCAGAGCTTCCTGGTTCGCCTTTAGTTGTAGGATATGCGCCTCAACTAGAATTGCTTCAAAAAGCGAGCCTCACTATTACTCATGCAGGGTTAAATACGACTTTAGAATCGCTAGGTAATGGTGTACCTATGGTCGCTATTCCTATTGCTAATGACCAACCAGGAGTAGCTGCACGTATTGTCTGGACTGGTTGTGGAGAAATGATAAAGCTGTCGGATTTGAGCGTTTCTAAATTAAGAACTGCTATTAAACAAGTGTTGACACACGATTCTTATAAAAAAAATGCAATTAGACTGCAAAAAGCTAATCAACAGGCGGGTGGAGTTACTAGTGCTGCTGATATTATCGAACAGGTTGTGTCTACGGGAAAACCTGTATTAGCTAGCTCGAATTTATCAATAAATTAAGCTCAAGTATGTTTACAGGTTATTGAGTTATGTCTAATTTAATCTCTGAAACTATACTTCCAAATGGCTTGAAAATATTCGTCATTAGTAAAGAAGAAGCCTTAGTTCTTTATGAACAAGTTAACGAATATTTTAAGAACGAAATCGTTTTGCATCCAGGAGATACTGTATTTGATGTCGGAGCTAATATTGGCTTGTTTTCTCTGTCAGTGTATGAATCCTGTAATAAAAATGTGAATATCTTTGCTTTCGAGCCTATTCCAGCAATTTTTAATGTATTGCAAGCTAATGCTCAACGTTTCAATTTAGAAAAAATCAAGGTTTTCCCCTGTGGAATTTCTGATGAGTCAAAGATTACTCAATTTGACTACTATCCTAACGCGACAGCTTTGTCTAATGCCTTTCCAGAAGATGCAAAACAGTTGCAAAATCAGCTTAAATCAGCTATTATAAATAATATTTATGAAGCACCACCTCGCATTCGCCGACTGCGATGGCTTCCTAAATTTATGCGTTCAATTATTTTACATCAAGAAGGAAAAAAAGCTTTTCAAGTAGAGCGAGTAACTTGTAAAATGAGAACCTTATCGGATATTTTACAAGAGTATAATATTCAAAAAGTAGACTTGCTTAAAATTGATGTCGAAAAAAGCGAATTAGATGTATTTTTAGGAATTAAAGAGCAGGATTGGCAGAAGATAAAGCAAGTGGTTGTTGAAGTTCATGATGTAGATGGAAGAGTTGATCAAATGGCAAAAATACTTAAAAATAATGGATTCAGCAAGGTTATATTAGAGCAGGAACCCGTATTCAAGGGTTCTAACATTTTTAGTTTATATGCTTTGAGACAAAAATCCGAGTAGATATTTATCGGCTTGTATTCTTAACGTTTTCGTTAATTTTTTACGACGACTATTGTAGTAAAAATATTAAATGCTAATGGTGGATATGTGACTAAACCTTATTTGTTCGCATTGTTCTTTGCTCAGAAAATTTAAATGGATTTCGCCATTATCTGTTTACTCATAATCCAAGCGCAGAAATATTAGGATAGACAGAATTAACGATTTATTATGCGCGATAGCTCCAGCAGTCTCTTGTGTAATCAATTCGGTTTCTTTGTCGCTTGCAGTGCGGCGCCGTCTGCTTTATTTATTACTTAAGTGGCGCTCGGCAACATAAGGATACATGGATACATCGGTATCACAGAGCAATCGAGATTACTTCTAACTAATTACCGAGGCATGAATTTTGTCCAACAATCTGGACTTCAAATTTGTCACCTAACTTTAAGTTGTTTGTTCTCACAAAACTACCCATTGTTCCACCTTAACTACGTTGTTCACAACGACGACGGTGCCGCACGCACACTAGCACCAAAATTACCTTCCAAACTCATAGCTGGTGGGTATTCGTCGCATTCCATGTCTTTCAAACCTGCATTTCTTATACTCTCACGCGATACAGAACATGCTGCGTTACGTCTTGCTGTGCGCTTTGGGCCTGCTCCACCGTCGTAAGTCAAGATTGATGGTTTACCTTGCTCCCAAGCTGCTCTAATATGGGCAGCTATACAAGGTATTTTCGTAGCATCAAATATAAGTACAGTTAAAGGTTGTATTTATGATTGTGAAGGTGTCCTAGTTCTTCTTGCTTCCGAAATATTGGCGCCGCTAACAATAATTAACAAAGTAAGACAAAAACAAAAAATGGCAATTAGCTATTTAAACTTTCTTTGCATAGCTTGCCCAGATAATGATTATCTTAATTTTCCTTCGGAAAATACTTATGTCATTAGACTTCGTAATATCCTTAAAAATACTGAATAAATATAAAAATATTATTTAGAATACAATTAAAGCTATTTTTGAAATTTCTAATTCAATTTAGATTTCTAATTTAATTAAATATCAAACTTATTTGTGGCTTACAATCTAGATGTAGAAATTTGCCTAGCATTAAGCGATAAACTGTGAGAGTTTGTGGGAATACTAAAAGTAAGTGTACTGTGGCAACTTAACATGCTCAATTCTTTTACTCAAAAACCAGAACCATATTTATTTAAGGGGGAAGATGCTTCTGACTATGAAGTTGTTGTTGGTAGAGCGGGTACTTGGTGTACACGTCATCGCGCAAGTGGAGAAACGATTCAATCTGTTCAACCAGGTTTTGATATGTTAAACATTGTTAGTCTTGGATTAAATATTCTTAATCTTGGTGTTGGTATCTACAATGCCACTCAGCTTCGTAAGGTTAAAAAAAAATTAGGAAACATTCATCAGGAAGTTCAATCAGGAATTGAAAAGCTAGAAAACAAATTAGAACGGAACAACGAAGAAGTCCAAACGGCTTTTAATATTATTCACGAACAAATACAAGCAAGTTTTAATAGCATTAAAAGTGCTTTAACAGTACAGCATCGTACACTTGAGCTACTCGTTTCAAGCCAAAATGACATTGCAAAAAAAATGAATATACTCCGTGAGGAGATGCGTACAGGATTTCAACAAGTCATTGAAGAGGTTAAAGATATAGAGGCGTTAAGAAAACGAGAAGAGTTTGAAACCCGGACTTTTAAGCTTCTGAAGGCATATGAACGATTTACATACATATTACCTGAGTTAACAGAAGCAGACCAGTTAATTGAAAGAGCAGAAGATTTGGAAGCATGGCTACGTACTCAACTCAATCGCATTGAACCAGGAAAAGCTGAAAGATTACCATTATTTGTTGCTCTGGCTTTTAGCGTAAGAGCTAAGGCTGATGCATTTGAAGCCAAAGGAGGAGATTATACGAGTTTTGCAGTTAAAGAGATTACTACATTAATCAATGAAATATGTCATGAGGCTGATGCGTTCTGTAAAGGACTTAGTTTATATGCTCTCGGTGTAGAGATGCCTGAGATTCTTTATCAGTATGTTTTGTTATATCGCAGTCTTCGTAAAGGTTTAGAGTTACAAAAACAGCCTGAAACCCAAGTTCTATTTTCAGAGAATCAAATGATTTGGGATGACGGGTTAGAAGATTTCAGAAATTTATTTAACTCTAATATTGAACATGTTGAAGTCCTTGAAGGAACAAAAAAAATTGCCCTTGAAACTTTACAAGATTATGATTGGTATATACGCTTTGCTGGTGAAGATAGATTGAGTTTTAGTGTTCATTCCCGTCCTTCCATACTACTTTCTGAAATATTGTTGAAGATAGGACATCCAAATCCTCAAAATGTAAAAATTGGGAAAAATGTTATCAATACTCTTATGGATTTTGCTCTTCCTGAAAAAAATAACTACATTTCGCATCTTATACAATCTGAGTTTGCGCTAGAAACCTCACCTCTAATTTTTGGGTGTGGAAACAAATAATGATAATTGATAATTCATAGTTCATGCTCCTGGGTAGTAAACACGAACTATTTTTTTTTTACTGGGAAGTCTTTAGGAAGCATTTCTCCGAAGAGCTTCCCGTTTTGAGACTGTGGTAAATCACGTTACCTACTTCATCCATACTCTTGATGTAAGGGCACACCTCAGTTTAGCTGACGTTATAAGAATAAACCTGCCGAGTTAAAGTAAATGCTGGAGTACTATGCTTTATCGGATGGTTGGGAAAACATGAAGTACGAAGAGTTTTGGACAGGTGCCGGACTTTAATTGCTGCTGTTATTCGCTTCACGGGTGGACAAGCTGTTAAGTTGGGCAGGCGATTTTTGGGCGTACCCGCCTTGATTACAGGCGCCGATAATTAAAATCTCCTGTTGCATCAAACATTACAACCATAAATTTTATTTATCATTTGCATTGCAAGGCTAAAAACATTATTAGATAGGGGTCGAAGTACAAATTGACGTTTGTAAACTCAGGTGTTTAAAGTAGTACAGACTACCAGTAGATAAACCCAAACGGCGCCTGTTATGTCGAAAACCTTGTACAAAAGAACAGATTACTCTCTTTCCAGCCTGATAGAACGTATAGATATGGGTGAAATAGGATTACCCGACATTCAGCGTCCGTTTGTTTGGGAGGCTGCGAAAGTCAGAGATTTGTTTGATTCAATGTACAGAGGGTTTCCAGCTGGCTATCTACTGTTTTGGGAAAACGCCCATTCAAACAACAGCCGTCAAATTGGCTCAAACTCAAAGCCGAAAATTCCTCTTTTATTAATAGTCGATGGACAACAACGATTAACTTCACTATACGCTGTCCTTAAAGGGCGCCCAGTTTTAACCAAAGATTTCAAGGAAATAACGATTCAAATAGCATTCCGTCCCACAGACTTTACATTTGCTGTAGCTGATGCCGCAGTACAGAAAGACCCTGAGTTTATACCTAATATCTCAGTACTGTGGTCAAGCTCTACTAGTATATTTAGATTAGTAAATTCTTACCTCGACCGTCTTAAAAAAGCGCGTGATGTTTCTGAAGAAGAAATTCAAACCATTCAAGAAGCGATTAGTGACCTCAAAAATTTAGAGAGTTACCAGTTCACAACGATGGAGATTGCCTCGAACGTAAATGAAGAACAAGTATCAGAGATATTTGTTCGCATCAACTCAAAGGGTGTAACTTTAAAACAAGCTGACTTTATATTGACACTACTATCAGTACATTGGGACGAAGGCAGAACACAGCTAGAAAAATTTTGCAGAGAATGCCGTGTACCATCCTCAAGCTCGGCGCCATCCCCATTCAATTATTTCATCCACCCTGACCCAGACCAGATATTACGAGTGTCTGTAGGACTGGCATTTAAACGCGCGCGGTTGCAGTATGTGTACTCGATACTTCGTGGTAAAGACTTGGAGACAGGAGAGTTTTCTGAGGAAAGGCGCCTTGTCCAGTTTGATGAACTCAAAGCTGCACAAGCTAAAACGTTAGATTTAACCAATTGGCACGAGTTTCAAAAAGCATTAATGCAAGCTGGTTTCCTCAGCAGCAACATGATTACCTCCGATATTGGGTTGCTCTATACGTATATAATGTTTTTGCTCGGTAAGTACGAGTTTAAACTAAAATCGAATCAACTTCGGGATGTTATCGCTCGTTGGTTCTTCATGACTGCTATCACCGGGCGTTACACGTCTTCTGCTGAAACCGTCATGGAATCGGATTTAGCTAGACTACGGTCAGTTAATAATGCTCAAGAATTTATTAATTCCTTAGATACGGTAATTAAAGATACCCTTACCGATGACTACTGGAACATTACACTTGTTAACGCTTTGGAAACATCATCCGCGCGCACTCCAGTATTATTTGCTTACTTTGCTGCACTTAATCTACTCAATGCCAATGCTTTATTCTCCAAACTCAAGGTGTCGCAACTGCTTGACCCTGCTATTAAAAGTAAGAAGTCGGGGGTTGAACGTCATCACCTATTCCCTAAAGCTTATTTGAAGAAGTTGGGTATAACTGAAGTTCGGCAAACAAACCAAATTGCTAACTATGCTTTGGTTGAGTGGTCAGATAATATATACAAAAAATTATAGATAATTACTGCCAAGATAAAACAGAAAAAGGTTGGTATTTGCAAACATTGGCTAGATATAAATATAAAATTAGTAAAGTTGAGTCTAACAAAACTCAAAAAAGTGCTTTTAAATCCAATACATTACTTTTAAAACCTAGAGAAGATGTTAACTATCAAAAATTACAATATATAAGCGGGAATAGAATTCAACTAATCAAAAATTGGATAGATTTGTACTCAAATTATGAAGAGCTTATAATGACTTTAAATAGTATACTTGAGAATTTAAGTTTTGGGCAACCTTCAGACAACTTTGAAAAAGCTCTTCAAGATTTGGGTGTAGCACTTGGTTTTCTTAGTCAGAGACCAGATAGAGAATTTAAAAAGGACCAGATAATATTTGGTGTGCAGAAAGCGAACAGTATTTTATTTTTGAGTGTAAAAGTGAAGTTGAAGATTCACGAAAAGAAATAACAAAGACTGAAACAGGTCAAATGAATAATCATTGTGGTTGGTTTGAAAATGAATACTCTACAGAGAAGGTAAAAAGGATACTAATTATTCCTACTAAAGATGTTTCAAATCAAGCTAACTTTACTCATGAAGTAGAGATAATGAAAAAAGGGAAACTTCAGTTTTTAAAAACTAATATATATTCATTTTTCAAAGAAATGAAAGATTACAAATTTAATGATATTAATGACCAAAAAATACAGGAATGGTTAGTATTTCATAAGTTAGATGTTCCTTCTCTGATGAAAGAATACACTGAGAAGTATTATCAGAAAAAGAGTTAAACATTATTTAATATATCTTATATTAAAATGATTAGGGTTGGTAAAATATGTAGCCTAAATTCAATTTTATAAATATACAAATTCATAAGTATATTATGATGAAGTTGTTCGCTACTTCAAAAGTACTAACCCGCTCAACTCTGTATATATGATGGCGTTCTCTGGCACCAGAGGTAATATTTCCAAGGTACGTCAGTTAGTTGGGATGCGGGGGTTAATGGCGAATCCGCAAGGTGAAATTATTGACTTACCGATTAAAACTAGCTTCCGCGAAGGTTTAACTGTTACTGAGTATATTATTTTCTCGTATGGCGCCCATATCCATATATAGATAACTCTTGTTTATGCTCATATGGCGCCCACCACAACCATAAAGCAGAGCGCCAAAGCATAATGAATATCTTGACGCTTGGCGCCCTTCCTAAAACCAAGCTGTTCTATCTCGGTAGGTGCCAATATCTAGATGACAGGCGCCTTTATAAATACCTAGATACTGGGGTGCGAGTAGCAACGGAACAGAAAACCGGGATAAGCAAAATATGTCAGTAGAACTACGATATTGCTTATTTGGTAGTTCAAAAGTATTTAGCTAATTCCGGCTAGCAGTCCAATGCATAAATCATGCCTTAGCCTAAGTCAATCAGGCTTTTACCATTGCGATAAGATGAGTTGCGAAGCCATTCAAGAAAGTCCCGATTTAGCTGTTTGGTATTCTTCAGCCTTTGTAAATCCTCCTAACAGTTTTGCCATTTCTCTAACCGCGAACGAGTGGCGAGCAATTGCCTCTATGCATTCTTCTGTTCCCATAGATTTCATCGATTCGTCCCAGGTAAAAAATTCAATAGTAAACGCAACACGCTTTACTACGTCGATAATACGCTGTGGAGTTGGCTCAATGCAGGCATCCAAAGTTTTGTAGATAGCTAAACCAGCCTCCTGAGATAAAGCAACATATCCGCCAAAATCGTCCGAGTGAGGGATTATGTCATCGCTGTCGCAAGCATCTCTTAGTTGTTGAATAGTAGCACTCAAGAGTGGTTTTCCTCGCAGGATTTGCCAAACTTCGTCTAGAGCAGTCCTTAGTACAGAGGGATTACCCCAGCTTTCCTCTCTGGCAAAAGCGTTGTAGTTGGGTAGTAGTCTCTCACAACAAGCCGCAGCAAACGCGATTCTGTGAAGTGCAGGAAGGTTGATTTAAAATTAATTAAGGAACGGAGGGGTAATCATAACCGCTTGGGTCTAGCTTTACAGTTATGTACTGTGCGCTTTTTGGGTACTTTTTTAACTGACCCAACCGATGTACCGAAAGTTATAATTGATTTTCTAAGCAAACAATTAAGTATTGATGATACAGAGTCCTTGTCGCGTTACGGAACCTCAGAAACCAGGTGGGAGCATACAGCATTAATTAAACAACGCTACGAATATGTAGATTTCCATGCACAACCAGAACATTGGAAACTAGTGCGTTGGTTATACCAAAAAGCGAGTTTAGGTACGGAATCTCAAAGTATGTTATTTGACCTTACCACTGCACGTTTGGTAGAACGAAGAATCCTTTTACCAGGTGTTACTGTTCTTGCTCGTTTGGTAGCATCTGTAAAGGATAGAGCAGCTAACCGCTTGTGGAATGTCTTATCTAAACTCCCGTCGAAAAAACAAGCAAGCGAACTGGAGAAGTTATTATTAATACCTTCTAACCAGCGATATTCCACATTAGACCGTTTATCTCGTTCCCCCACTCGCGTGAGCAGCCAATCCCAGGTTGCAGCGATAAATCGTTTAGAAGAAATACGTGCGATTGGTGTTGGAGATATTGATTTATCTAAAATACCGCCAGCGAGGGTTAAATTTTTAGCACGGTATGCAGCGGCTTCAAGAACTCATGCCATAGCTCGAATGCCGGACGCAAAAAGAATTGCAACCTTGTTAACATTTATACATGAGCTTGAATATACAGCTACGGATGACGTGATTGACCTGCTTGATTTACTAATTAAAAGTTTGTTTGCAAGGTCAAAACGCGAAGGGGAAAGTGAGCGTCTGCGAACATTAAAAGATTTAGATGCCGCAGCTTTGCAATTAGCAGAAGCGGTCGAAGTAGTACTTGATGATGATTTTGAGGACACTAGTATTAGGTCGGAAGCATTTGAGCGGGTTAGCCGTGAGCAATTATGCCAAGCTTTAAAGCAAGTAAAATCTTTGGCACGCCCATCGAAGGATGAAATGCTGGATACAATTTTATCCCGTTGGCGCTATGTACGTATCTTTTTACCGTCTTTGTTGTCAAAAATTGAGTTTTCTGGAATGGAGAACGCACAACCAATCTTAGAAGCGCTTGAATTTTTGCGTAGTATTGAAGGAAAAACAAAACCAGACATGAGCGCTGCACCATTAAAAGTTGTTACCAAGTCTTGGTTGCGGCTAGTTGTAAACTCGGACGGAGTAATTGACCGTAGAGCTTACACGTTTTGTGTCCTTCAATGCTTACGGTCTGCATTGCAGCGCCGTGATGTTTTTGTTGTTAAAAGTCGAAGTTATACAGACCCTCGCGCTAAACTTTTATCTGATGAAGCTTGGGCTATCCAACGTGCGGCGATATGTCGTACTTTAGACCTCGAACCCACTTTTGATAAAACTTTGTCTATCCTCAAATCCCAACTGAATGAAGCTTACCACCGAACAGCTAGTAATTTTAATGACAATGCCGCTGCACGCATTGAAATAAAGGATGGCAAGGAGCATTTAGTATTAACGGGATTAGATAAACTGGTTGACCCACCCAGTTTAATTGCCTTAAAAAGACAAGTGTCAGAAATGTTGCCTCGCATTGACTTGCCAGAAGTATTGTTAGAAATTGATAAAAGAACTGGCTTTACAAAAGAATTTACCCATTTGAGCCAAACTTCGAGCCGTGTAAAAGATTTGGATATTAGTATTTGTGCGGTGTTATTAGCAGAAGCATGTAATATTGGATTGGAACCATTGGTACGTCCAGAAATACCCGCATTGACCAAGGGACGGTTGTCTTGGGTGCAGCAAAACTATATCCGCAGTGAGACACTTATCCGTGCTAACGCCAGACTCGTTGATACCCAAACCCGCATTGCACTTGCACAAATTTGGGGAGGAGGGGAGGTTGCATCCGCAGATGGTTTACGATTTAGTGTACCTGTAAGAACTATCAACGCAGCACCCAACAGTAAATATTTTGGTGTGGGTCGAGGTGTAACTTATTACAATTTTACTAGTGACCAGTTTACTGGTTTCCACGGCATTGTTATTCCTGGTACGTTGCGCGATTCTCTGTTTTTACTATCAGGATTGTTGGAGCAAATAACCAGTCTACGACCAATTGAAATAATGACTGATACTGCTGGTTATAGTGAGGTGGTATTTGGTCTATTTTGGGTATTAGGCTACCAGTTTAGCCCTAGAATTGCAGATATTGGTGACACAAGATTTTGGCGATTAGATGAAGAAGAGATTTATGGCGCCCTTGATAAGTTGGCAAGAAATAAAATAAATACTGACTTGATAGCTGAAAATTGGGATGATATATTGCGAGTAGCTGGCTCTCTAAAACTGGGAACCGTAAGTGCTACCGAATTAATGCGCTCTCTCCAACGAGGTAATCAACCTTCGACCTTAACCAAAGCAATAGCCGAGTTAGGACGAATGTACATCAAGGCGTTTTGAATAAAATTTGTTGAAATAAAAATTTATATAAGACTATTAAAGGCGCCTTTTGCTTACTCAAAATATTAGAGTATTTGTACTGATAAAATCACGGGCGTTGCTGATTTGATGTATGAAAGCAATTTTGCGCTACGTTCAAACCCCTGTAGAGACGCGATTAATCGCGTCTCTACATTTGAAATTCATACGCTGATTCAGCAACGCCAAATCACGTTAAGGTTTTAATAGCAACTTTTGTTTCATAACAGGCGCCTATATATAGATATGCCTTCTATTTTCCAAGACAGGCGCCGCTCCATGTAAAGCGCTTGTACTAGTACAGGTGCCGTTTCCATGTTGGAAAAACCATACCTCACATCTTGCACCAGGCCTAGAAACCGGGCTTCTTGACAAAAACTTTGCTATGAAACGTTGATTTTTCGTACAGAAGCCCGGTTTCTTTAAGCTTATTGAGAATGCTGCAAGATGTGAGATACCTGGACTCATAGTTGTTTCAAAATATCCTTAGTCGCCAAGCAACCAACGAACAATAACATCAAAAACTGTGCAAATTGAAAACCTACATCCAGGCGCCAGCGTTGAAATATCATTATAAAACCGTTTAGTAACAGTGCAGATGCACCAATTACCAATTGTGCTATATCCAAAGTAGAGGCTGTGCGCTGATTAAACTTGTTTAGGTAAAATATTAGATAAGTAAGACCAGCAATTACATAAATAATGCCTATACCACTGGCGCCTGTATTTGCTGGAGCAACATTGACTTGAGAGAAAATAATCATAATAATGTCTCGAATGTACGCGCATCATATATAGTTCCCTGTCCGAGACGTGGCTTCATCATATATAGGCGCCGTTTGACAAACTCGACCTGTCGAGGCAAGTTAATTTACAAATAATACTCTTAACTATTGACCATGCATTAAAGGATTGAGTGCTAATTTTGTAATGCTGGCGCCACTTTAAAACTGAAGGACTTTAGGCACCTAAACTGCATCAAAAGTAAATTGTTCTCATCCTCTCTGTATTTTCCTGGATTGAGGAGTAATCTTTCCGTAGCTAATACGCAGCGCAAGTGATATATCATTTACCGCGCGCTTCGTGTTCCCTAATTACTAATTAACTACTTAAAGAAAAGTCGAAACTATTACTTCTAGTTGACTACCTCAGCTAAAGGCGTCATTTGTAATTCATAGAATAATATCCTTAAGGAAATGGTACAATTTTATAACTTTAGTACTAAACGTGGGCAAGACATCCAAGCGTTTTTAAAAATCATTTGTATCTCAGATTTAGATAAAGAACTAATAGAAATAAGTTTGATGCATCCGTCATATTTATGTGAGTCAAATATAGATAGAAAGAAACAAGATTTACAAGAAAAAGAGTACAGGTGCCTAGCTCAATTGGGAGATGCCATAATTGGCGCAATTGTTACAGATTATTTATATGAACAATACTTGGATTTAACGGAGGGCGAACTAACTCGACTTAAACAACAACTGGTAAATAAAGTAAAATTATCTGAGTTTGCTCGTAAAATAAACTTACATCAATATTGCTTATTAGGTAAAAGTTTAAAAGGAAGTAATTTAAATGAGCAAGGAAAGCTTTTTGCAGAAATGTTTGAAGCTGTATTTGGTGCTATTTATTTAGGGTTAAGGCGTGACTTTTATTCTTCTAAGTCATGGTTGATTGAACGCTTGCTTACAAGTACATTAGATGAGGTTATTGATTTAGATGAAACAGATAATCAATATGAAGATTACGATTATGTTTTAACTACTAGAGAATACCTAGACCCGATTAGATTAAAGGACTTTCCTGATTATGGATGGGCGGCGGGAGATGATGATTAATGTTGTTAAGCTTCTGCTTGCAGGCGCCTAATACTTATAAGTACTCGGATACCTAAACATCTAAGTACGCATAAGTTTTGGCGCCACTGTTATAGGTAGTTGTCAGCTTTTACGCTACTCAAGTTTCAGAACGAAAGTATTTTCTGACTTTATGAGCAGGCGCCGCATCTAAACAAAGGCATTCTACTAATATACAAATACTATATTCTAATAATAGCTGGTCTCTTGTTGGGTCTTTTACTGGCGCCCCAGGAAATTTACCACCATGAAATAAATTGTTTCTAACTCGGCGAATCATAGTAAGTAAGCATTTTAAAAGAGGTTCTTCTTGAGTCCAAGAAGGGGTTTGACTCCAAGAGAGGGCATCACCAGATAAAATCTGTTTTTTTGAAGGATTTTTAATCAAGTAGTCTACAGCTGTCACTAGACCCGAAAGATTTCAGGGTCTAGTAACAGTGACCCCTAGTTGTACTCTCCAGGAAGATCAGTTTTTCTAACAGTAATGCTGCCAACTTTCTTACCTGACATTCTCAATAATTCATCACCTGAAAATTCAAAACCAAGCTTTAGTGCTATTCGCGCAACATCATCTGCGGTTGGTGCTGCGAGCACCTCGTTTTTAAGTTCAGGTTCAGACTGCATTTTCTTTAAAAATGCTTCGATTTGCTCAAAAGCCATATTTAAAATTTGATCCTCGCTAGCTACTCGTAATATATAACCCATTTGAAATCTAGTATACCATTCTCTTGACTCTATTGATTAAGATTTTTGAATCGGCACCACTCCGTGATAATAGTGATAATATACTTTCATCAAAAACGTATGGTTTGTGAACCTTACTCGTCTCCTGTAAATAAATTACTAGATTATGCTGATTGTAGTAAATTAAAGGAATTACCTAACTATATTGAGGAATTTGGTTTTAGTAAAGAACATATTCCTGACCTAATACGTTTGGCAACTGATAAAAATTTAGATGAAACTAACTTCGATAGCCTTGAGGTATGGGCGCCTGTTCATGCATGGCGAACACTGGGTCAACTACGTGCAACGGAAGCAATTGAACCCTTAATTACTTTATTTCATGATACTGAGGATGATTGGACTAATTTTGATTTGCCCAAAACTTTCGGTTTAATTGGGGCGCCAGCTATTCCTGTACTTACAGAATATATTAATGATGATTCGCGTGAAGATTACCAGCGCTTTGCTGCAACTTCGTGCTTCTTTTATATTGCTGTAAATTATCCTAATTTACGAAAAATATGTGTTAGTATATTAACACGAAAGTTATAATTTTATAAAGTTAATGGGAAAGAGTTTAATGCTATTTTAATTAATGAACTTGTTAAATTAAAAGCAGTTGAGTCAGCTTCAATAATAAAAAAAGCTTTCAGCGCGCGTAAGGTAGATACTCTACTTATGGGTAATTGGGATGATGCTCAAGTTGGCTTGGGATTGAAAACGTGGGAAGAAATTTACTGTTCCGATGGTTATAAATTAACCCCATTTGAAGTATTGTTAAATTACTCGGCGCCAGAACTATACCCTTTTGCTAATGCTGCTAGCAAGAAAAAGAGAAAGAAAAAGAGAACCAAAGGCGCCTGGGAGTGATAAGGCTATTTGCATACTGCAAGAAGGAATGGCGCCAATTAACAACCGGGATAAAGTAATTTTTATAGTTAATTTATACTATATATGCTTACGGCGCCCTAAATTACCATAAAAAGTTTGCCAACTATGATTACATCAGCGAAAAAATAGGCGCCTAACAATGTAAAAAATTGTTGCCATAAAGTAAATATCATCTATACAATAAAGAAATTCCATTAAATTGTTAATTAATTTCGTAACTGAACTGTCAAAATGGCGAAAAAGAAAATAACAAAGTTCCCTGAACCCAAGACCTCAGCTAAAAAAATTAAACAAAGTGAACCCTCCAAAAGTGAGGCGCCTGCCAAGGAAGTAAAAGCAGCTAAACCTAAAGTTGAAGAGGCGCCAGCTAAAAAAGCTAAACAAATTGAGGTGTTAGAAGGTAAGGCATTAACTGATAAAGTCAAAGAAATGCCTAACAGCAGTAAAGAAGAAAAAGCTAAAGCCTGTGGCTACTATAGCGTCACCAAAGATGGTCTAGAGCGAGTGAATATGATGAAATTTCTCAACGCTTTACTTGATGCAGAAGAAATATCATTTGATACCCCATCGGACAAGAGTAGTCGCGGACGTAGTGCTAGCTACCGAATTGCAGTGCAGTCTAACGGCGCCTTGCTAATAGGTTCTACTTATACAAAACAATTGGGTTTAAAACCAGGGGATGAATTTTCCCTCAATATAGGTAGAAAGCATATTAAGTTGGTAGCAATTTCCGAAGAAGAAAATCAAGAAGAAGTTGCTGCTTAATAGCTTTTGTGAATCAATGGTAATAGGCGCCTATCTATATAAATACATGTGTACTTTGTTATAGGCGCCTTGAAACGCGCGCATAAAGCATCGCAGTACACTTTTACTTGTTTATAAGAGTTTGCTCCCCAGGAAGAATAATTTTGTCGATTATGGCTTTTTTATCCAAACCGAGCGCGTAAAGAGAATCCCTTGAAGGGCACGGTCTAGCCTAATAGCCCCAGCGATACCCGTTTCTACGTCTAAGGATATAAGTTTATTTAATTTTGAGATATTAATGAGTTATTAATGAGATATTAATAATATATTTAATTGAAAAATTCAGATAGAAAGTTATGGCAACCGAGCAAGAGCTTCAATCTCTTTTTAATAACTTAGATCGCGATCAAGACGGCAAAGTGTCTATTAATGAGCTTTTTTTAAGTCCTGGCTTAAGTGCAATCATCTCATCAGAAACAAATACCAGTAGCCCCCAGGAGTTACTAGCACGGTACGGTTTGGGTGAAGACGGTAGTATTACCTTTAAAGAGTTAAAGCAAGCAGTCGAGAAAGCAAATAATTTAACTTAGCAGTCAAAAGACCCAATACCAAAATTCCCTCTTTAGCCCGCGCTTTGAGGGATTTGCAATTTCTAGGTCATTGGTGACTAATAGGGTTATTTACTGTCAATATCCATAAATCTCAGGTGTTTAAATATTTAGCTGTAATGGTAGTTTCTGTAATTTGTTAATCATTACAAGGAGTACATTCAAACGCATCATGTGCTTTTAGCCATAAAGACCAAAATTGTTGATATTTTTTGGGACAAGCCAGCATTGTGGCGCCACCCCTATCCAGTTTATAAAGCCAAGCACCTAGTATAATACAACTGTACCGAGGATTCGGCATTAAAATAATTCTTGGCGCCTCTCGTAAATGCTTTTCATCACTTGCGTATGGACAAACGCTAAATGCTTTTTTCCAAGATAATTGTAGCCACGGTATTAAATCAGTGAGGAGTCGTGAAATATCTTCTTCATAACCTATATAGTCTTTACTAACGAGCCTGGGCATATCTTCGATGGTTGGTAAGCCTTCCCAAAAATCTATAACACCTATATCAAAACATACCCAAGAGCATTTTAAGTCTGTTTGGATTCCATCTATCAATGATTCCATATGTATAATTACAGCTTTTTACAAATACAACTTGTTAAGTTTATATCTAATCTAAGGAAAGCGCCAGCTAAGTTAGCTCCAGTTAAATTTGCATCTTTGAGATTAGCTTTTTCGATCATTAGCGTTTCTTAAATCGGCACCGCGTAAATCAGCTTCAGTTAGCTTTGCATCTCTGACCGTAACTATTCATCGCAAACGATAAAGATAATATTGATGAACGGCGCCTTTATTCCAAGGTGAATATCCAAACAAATTAGGACTTACGCATTGACAAAAAAATAGTTTATGTATTCAAGCACCACAGGTAGCGCTTAAATTTTTCAAGACATATTCACGAATAACATTTGTGAATAAATTTCTTTGTACTTCATACCAATTATCAATGACTTTTTCAGAACGCATTTTTTCTAAACGAACAAATGCTTGAAGCGAGCAAAATATATGTGTTTTGATTGCATAGCTATCTCTAACCATAAATCGACAGATACCACATAGCTGTTTTATTGCTCTATGAAAAGTCTCAATACCCCAATGTGTATCGTGAACTTTAATAAAAGTACTTCTGGTTATCAGTCAAGATATTGATAACTTAATATGCCGATTGAAAATAACAAGTTTAGGCAAAGATTCTCCTCTGCGTATGCATGGTAATTATAACGGAAAATATCAGACTAGAATAATTGATGCATCTGGAAATGAGTTTTTAGCAACTAAGTCACAGATTGGTAACAGCGCAAGTAGCAGATATTCTGAATCTGATTTTATACAAAATGTACCTATTAACGCTAACCTTTATTTTAATAAGCTTCCTTCAGGAGTAAATAAACTAAGAGTTATTAAAATCAGTTTATATAACTCCGAAAAAATGATGCTTTCAAAGTTAGATTTAACAATATTAATGTAGCTAATTAAAAAGTCTATTAAGCCACTTTTTTGCGCGAATGCTACTTAAGCCCCAATATTTAAGTTTGTTTTATTTATATAAAGCAAAACAAAGCAGCTATAAAGGTTTCAATAAATTAAAGCGTGTCGAATAAAGTATGTGTCTTCTTAGAGTGAAAAATATATCAGTAGCATAATTAACATCGAAATACTCCATCTTTTACCATACAGCCTAACTATTTCTATCGTCGAATATATCTCTTTATCGAGTAATGTTGTAATTAAGCTGACTTGTTTTGTTCTAAAACCAGGAATATTTATGTAAAAGTAAATTTCTCTTAATATCAAATTTTCTGGTAATAAATTAAATTCTTCTTGCGTTAAACCATTAGGACACTTTTTGGGTTTATTCCAAGTAACTAATTTATCTCCATCTCCAACTATTTTCCCTTGTCGCATCTCTGTTTTACGGCCTTGATGTTTACGAAAAATCGCATCACATCCAAGACTTTTGATTTTAATTAAATCTGCATAAGCACAAAAAGCTCTATCTCCTAAAAGCACATCCCCCGGATTTAAAAACTTATATAATTTTCTTGCTAACTGAATATCATGAGTATTAAAAATGTCTTACGACCTCCGGTAATAATTCTTTAAAAGGCAAGCCAATACTTTGACTAAATTTCTGCTTGAGAATATGCATCCTTTTTGGCACAGTATAAGTAGTCATTTTGATTCCCCGATGATAACTAATCTAGTTTGACTGGATACATCGGGGTTTTTCTACAGAGTCAAATTTGTATTAATTTTGACTACATTACTACTGCCCTAACTTGCCACTACATCCTTCAGTAACTTCGCTGTTTTTCACGCGCAAACTTTCCTTCACCTTTTAAAACTTCAAACCCCTGTGCTGTCTATGTTTCGCCTTATCTTAGTGCCATTCGACTGATAGTGTTTTATGCACCCTCGACAACGAGGACGCTCAAAATTTTCCAAATCGTTCTCTTCGAGGTATCTTGCTGTTCAAATTTACCTTGGTGCTAAAGCGCTCGGAGGCAACTTTAAAACTGGCGCCCTCGGAGTAACCATCACTATGCTTTACAGAAATTCTGACAATATTATTTATACTAATTGGGTAAAGATATAACTACTAACTTTACCCTTTAATCTTTAACCGTATTTATTATTGCTGTTGCTGTTGACGTTGTTGACGCTTCTGCTGCCATTGCGCTCGCTGCTGTTGAAGTTGCTGCTTTTGCTCAGAAGTAAAAACAGAATCCATCTTTGCTTTTTGCGCTTCTCGAATTTGCTTAATTTGAGCTTTCTGAGCGTCACTCAAATTTAGCGATTTCATTATATCACGACGACCACCATGTTGTCCTTGTTTATGCTGCTCCCTTGCTGCTTTGAGTGTTGCAAGCTGGTCAGGTGTATAAACAGCTTCTATTTGCTTTCTAGTATCTTGTTCAATTTGACGTAACTGTTGTTTTTGTGTGTCTGAAAGATTCAATTTTGCCCAGTTACCTCCTTTTTTGTATGGGGTCTGTTGAGCTTGTGCTACCAGCGTGCGGCCGTTATGAATTGTGCCAGCTTTTGCAATTAAGGGAGCTACACTAACACTCAAAGCAACGGCACTTACTAAGAAAGGCATAAATTTATTAATTTTCATCATACTTGCGAGGTAAATTTCTTGGTTGTTTACGTCATCATCATAAAAATTATCTACTGTTAACGTAATGAGCTAAAGGTCATGATTTATACTATTACTTTTGTCATAAACCTAAAATCAGCTTTGATATGCTCCGATTTACATCGAACGCGGCATATTAGCAGAAGGAGGTGAGAAACACGCGGGCGTGCGAAGCTTTATTGTTGGAGGACGGTAGTAGACAGCGCGACATGAGAGGGCGCCAATTGGACACCATTCAACCAATCGATTGATTACGAATCGATAATTAACTTAACATATTCTTATACTATAAATACTTAAATCATACAGTCACATAATATACCAAAAATTATAGATATAAGAACTGCATATTTTAAGCAAGTTGAACCTAATTATAAGAAGAGACGGCGCCATTGTTTGGTTAACTGCTTCATATGTGGTAAACCATGAGTGCCAATTCAGTATATAACCATATCGGATTTTATTCATAAAACTAGAAGATGCTTGTATGATTAATCAACGCTGTATCCTGATGGCACGCGCGGAAGCAGAAACTATTACACTTCATCCTGATTTAGGTGAGGAAATATACATTGCTTGGGTAGAAACTATGAATATAGCAAACCCTTACGACGTTGATTTAGACGATTGGATTGATGTATTGACAGTTAAATATAAAGTAGAGCCAGTAATCGTCCGCGCGCTGTTTGAGGCAATTAGATTGATTATTCTTAAGTATGATGAGTTTAAACGTCAAGAGATTTAAACTTTTCGTAAACAAGTTCAAAGATTTTTAAGATGCTTGGCAATTAAATTTTGGAGGTACAAGCATGTATCTGCCAAAGACATATATAAAAAATTACCTTCACTATCAAGAATTTCATACTCATTAATGATGTTATAATTTGCATCTTCTCCCCATCCATGACCAATATATATCCCTAAAGCTTTTGCTTGTTCTACAAGTTGATCAATTTCTAAAAGTTTGTCTCTATATTCAATTTTGAGTTTCCCTATTTTAATCATTTCATCAAGTCTGGCTTTGTATTCATCGTACATTTTGTACATAAATTTTAAAGATTTAACATCTAACCCTCTTCAGTTAGACCAAATTGTCTATGCTCTGCCTACAGCTAATAGACAGTCGCTGTTCCAACTAGCAGGGATAAATATAGCAAAGCTGTCATGAAATGCAAACTAAACCGTCTAGTTTAGTAATGTCAGTGAAACCATAATATTGCCGTTTCGGTAAGCAATAGCTTCCAATTGACTTTGGCGAAGTTATACTTCTATTTTTTCAGCACATAATTATGTTATTTTTTTAATATTTTATGGTCAATTAAACCGTAAATTCGCGCACTGTATTAATGCTATCCATTGCTACAAAAGCATTCCAGAATGTTTACCTAACTTAACT
Source organism: Calothrix sp. HK-06 (assembly GCF_001904745.1). Lineage (GTDB taxonomy): Bacteria > Cyanobacteriota > Cyanobacteriia > Cyanobacteriales > Nostocaceae > Dulcicalothrix. The sequence goes on along the minus strand of NZ_MRCD01000011.1, from coordinate 55,777 downwards.
ATTAAGGCAAGTTTATGGCATCGTTTTTGGTTTTCGGCAATATTATCATTTCAGGCGCCAAATTTTGGTGGCGGGTTGTTAACGCAATAATAAGCTTAAGAGCCTTTGTTGCGGCAATCCGCATGGTTTTAGTTCCGGCAATCTTATCCTTCCACCGACACTAAACTAGACCGTTTAGTTTGCACTTCATGACAACTTCGCTATATTTGCCCCGTATTACACTTTTCGGCAATCATCCCACAAACCAAGAAAGTTCACACAATACACCACCTTTGGGTAAAGACTCCCGACGAAATTCCCCCGCCAACCTTTTCGCTAATAAGTAGCTGTGCTTTGTTCCCTGTTGCTGTCCGGGTTTTAACCCAGAGCCATTATCCTGTACTCTAAGAATGTATTTATTCTCTTGTTGTTCTCCTGTTGCGATAATTCGAGTTACACCTTGGGCATGTTTACCTACATTACATAGAGCTTCCTCTAACCATAAACACAAATCGCGTTTCATTTCTAGAGTGAGGTTTGGTTGATTAATGGGTGCAAAATTCCGTACTTTAACTTTTATCGTTTGAAAGTAAGGTAAATTACGCTTGAGAGTCAGCGAATAGACTTCGTGTAATAAATTATGCAGGGGAAGATTGAGGTCGATACTCGTTCCTTCCCCCAAGCGGAGGGTGTCTTCAGAGGTTACTAATTCTGGTACTGTTGGCGCCGACAATGGTTTGTTATTAGTATCATTTTCATCTGTTAGGCTGCGTCCTACTGCCCGAATCTCTGTGTTGAGGTCATGTAAGCGCTGTAAAAGCTCTTCTGAAGCTATCTGTTTTTGTTGGATATCTCTCTGGAGGAGTGCCAAAGTTTGCAATGGACCATTATGAATTTGGGTAAAGGCCTGTTCCATCGCCTTTTGGCGAATACTTTGCCGTTCAATGATTTGAGCATAATATTGAATCCGCTCCCCATACAAGCGTTCTATCATAGACTGGAGACGAGTATGCAATAAAATTACAATACTTTGTACTCCCATAACTGGGCCTAGAGAGATGAGTAAATCTAGTCCTCGTGGGCTGCGTAATTCTACTGGGTTGAGGATTAAGTATATCAAAATGGGAGATGCCACCGCTAACCAGGTGAGTATAATTGCCCTCAGCAATTGATGGGGACGGAGGGTTATCAGCATACACGTGGTCAACAAGAATAATCCTGAAGTACTGGGGGGCAAACTTTCCACAAGGATAGTCTTTGATGTAAACGCTTTTATGGTTACGAACCAAGAGGGAAACACCACAAGAATTACAGCCTCAAATAAACCTAGATATATTACTTGTTGTAAGGTTTGTGGTTTTGTATAAAGACAAATTAGTAATATTGAGGATGTAATTGCAAACAGGGGAGGTACTATCAAATAAATTGGCTCATGATGAGGGTTAAGTCGATGAATAATCGTTGAAATAGTTCCACCAATAGTCATCAAACTCAAAATCCCTAGAGCGATTCGACGCTTAAGTGTATTATGAGAATCTAATATCATAGACAACACACCTTTAACACCATCAATTATTTAATCAGTCAATTAACCCTTTTTCACGCGCACGAATTTGGGTCAATGCCCGAATATTTTTTCCTTCTTCTGGATAAATTTCTAATGCATCTTGAATTTTTGACCAGTAATGGCGAATCATGCGTTCGGATTTATACATGGCGCTCGCGATTGCTTTATCTTGCAATCCTTCTTCAAACGCAAGTCGCAGTACCTCCAACCACTCTGGTTTGACTTCCAAATCCCCTTGAATATCTTTAGTGTGGGTCAGTCCCTGGATTGACCAATCCATCCGGGTTAAAAAGGTTTCTACGCTCGAACTTTTATCTACTATTGTAAATCCTCCCTGATGGGCATCAATTTCTGGCATCAAGCGAATTAAGGTTTTGATATTACTGCTTTGCACCATTAGGTTGAGATGGGGATAATTCTTCATTAATTGTGACAGCAACCTCAATCCATTTTCTATTTGCGCCGTTGTTTCAGCTGTTTGTGGTATGGATAAATCCGCAATTACCAAGTCAGGAGAATGCTCGGCAACCGAAGCTTGGGCTGACTGTACAGTCTGGGCTGATAACACCAGTGCATCGGGATGACGCTCGCTTACTAAACTAATTGTTCCATTTAGCAGCAAGTGATGGTCATCAACAATTAAAATCTTTGGTTTTTGAATATTCATCGAACTTAAGATATTAAGTAGTTGTCTTGTACTGCCTGGTCAAACCAGGTTTTTGTTTTAAAAAAGATAAATATTGCTTTGGCGCATATCTTGATTACCCTATCATGAGGGCGCCAGCCTTAACAAATTAACTATACAAGTCCTCAAAGTTTTGTGGTTTAATTTACTGTTGAGTTCAAATTCATCTCTGTAAACTGGAATTTCCGATTTTCATCAAGATTTGTTGTCCAGCTTATTTTGTAACAGTTTTTGATGGAGAGGCGCCGTTAAACAATGCTACCTGTGTTGTGCTTTAGTAAAAAAGTACGCACGCAAGGCATTACGCTGTATACAGCAGATTGTGTGTGAGCAAGAGTTAATACTTAAATACTTGCCGCACATGATATGGACTGTTTGACGACGCCCAATTTGAAATAACTTTTTACCAAGAAACCAAGCCAGCAACATTAACAGGGATAGAAAAATATTTAGGTAGTGGACTAATTAAAGGTGTTGGTCCCGCGACAGCAAAACGTATCGTTGCTCATTTTGGACTCGATACATTAGATATTCTCGATAATCATATCGGGCGCCTATCCGAAATCCCCGGTATCGCTAAAAAGCGTATCGAAATGATTAAAGAAATATGGGAGACACAAAAAAGCATCAAAGAAGTGATGGTATTTCTACAATCCCACAATGTTTCAACTACCTATTCTATAAAGATTTATAAACAATACGGCGCCGCTTCAATTGGTGTAGTTACAAATAATCCTTCCCAACTCTCAGTTGATATATATGGTATCGGTTTCATCACCGCTGACAAAATAGCACACGGTCTGGGTGTTCCTTCTAACTCAGAATTTAGATATAAAGCAGGTCTTACTTATTGCCTTTCTCAAGCAGCAGAAGATGGACACTGTTATTTACCAAAGTCTGAACTAGTATAAAAAACAGTTCAACTTCTTAGAACCGATAGTCACACACCCAAAGCAGATGCGATTGAATTTATTATTCATGTGATGTCGAATCAGGGTGACATAATTATAGAACTTGCTACTGAGACGAAGAAATGGATTTGTTACAAGCCTGTTTTCTTCCATACTGAACAAAATTTAGCAGTACTACTAAACAGGCGCCTGTCCCGACTATCAAATCAAGACATCCCGCGCGTTCGTACCTGGATTGAAAAATTTTCTTCATCCCGTAAAATGCAGCTCTCACCACAACAACAAGACGCTGTTGAAATTGCTGCTTATTCCAAAATTTCGATAATTACGGGTGGACCAGGTACGGGCAAAACCTTCTCGGTACGTACCGTTGTTCAATTGTGGAAGGCGATGGGTAAGAAAATTGCACTTGCGGCGCCTACCGGACGTGCGGCACAGTGACTACCAGAAATGTCTGGGTTGTCAACAGTAACTTAAAATCATAGGATTATACGTTTGGTTTATAATCAATCATCGCCTGCTGCATGTCTCTTGGTCGAGTGGCGCCGCTTGAATAAATAGGATGTTTTCCATAACCAGCCAAACGTAATCGTTCTTCAATCTCTCTTCTTTCTTCTTCTAAGCGTAAATTTGATGTTTCCCTTGGATTTGCAGATAAAAATAAAATTCTTTTTTGGTCAGAATTATTACTCATAGAAGTATTTAGGTAAATCAATATATTGATACATCTTGACTAACTATTTTTTCGCATAACCTCGCTTCAAATTTAAGATACATTACATGTATTAAAATATTTGTGTATATTTTAATACCATTTTATTATCTAAGATAACTTATACAAGCGCCTGTTTGCATTTATAGGATAGTACATTTTTATGCGCCTCTTCAATTAATTTAGCTGTCAGGAAGCACTATATGTAATGGGTGCATAAGTTCTTGCAGTTCAGAAAGAATATTGGGTTTTCGGGTGGTTTTGATTCCTGACGATTACATAAGCGCTGTTATCAAATAATATTTGTAGTACCAACTCGATGATTAACAAGCACCCAAGCGCTTTTTAAGCGTACTCCCGTCAGTGCAAGCACTATTGCTACCCTTGACGTGCCTACTTTGCTTTCACCAGAAAACTAGCTATTTGGCAAGATTATTGTTATACTTATTTACATGATAAATAATTTAGATTTCCGATCTCCTGAGATGTTTGGTGCTTTTGTTTTTAGTCCTAGCTTCAATAGCTTTAAAACTATCAATGCAAACCAAGCTTGGTCTTTATTCTTTACAGGTGGTAGAGAAGATCAAAAACTAGATTCTAAGCCTCAAATAAGTTTGTTCTTTACTAGTATTTTGCTAGCGCTTGGTGCTTCAGGCTTTGCTAGACCACTTATTATGCGGACTTTCTTCCCTGTCTAAGTGGTTAAGTAATAGTTAATACAAAATATAACTCTGAACCACCAAGAAGTTGGTGGTTCAGATTTTTAGTGTGTCTTTTACCTAATAAGTCTGTGGTACAAAGAACTGTTCATTTTGGGGTGGTCTGACATAGGTCTCGGCAGGCTTCCTGGGAGACAGTTCTAGGGCTTGTGGGGTCATATCCACGTAGGGAATCTTGCTAAGGATGTGGTAAATACAATTCAGGCGAGCGCGTTTTTTGTCGTATGCTTCAACAGTGAACCAGGGTGCTTCGGGGATATTAGTGTGGGCAAACATAACATCCTTAGCTTTAGAGTATTCCACCCACCGATCGCGCGATTCGATATCCATTGGACTCAGTTTCCACCGTCGTGCTGGATCGGTGGTTCGGGATTGAAAACGCCGTTCTTGCTCATCATCGCTGACAGAAAACCAATACTTCAGTAGAATAATGCCCTCACGCACTAACATCCTTTCAAAATCTGGACAATCTTGCATGAAATGCTTGTACTGTTTTTCTGTGCAAAAGCCCATCACATGCTCTACACCAGCACGGTTATACCAACTACGGTCAAACAAAACAATTTCACCCGCAGATGGCAGATGGGCTACATAGCGTTGGAAGTACCATTGGGTTTTTTCGTGATCGCTGGGCGTGCCTAAAGCGACGATACGGCAACCACGGGGATTTAAAGGCTCCGCAATCCGTTTAATCGTACCTCCCTTGCCTGCGGCATCCCGTCCTTCAAAAATAATTACGATGCGGGCACCTGTAAACTTTACCCAATACTGCATTTTCACCAGTTCTAATTGCAGCTTGGCTATTTTTTTTTCGTAGAGCTGACTGGATAGTTTAGAACTTCCTTCACCTTCAGTCGTGTATTTTTTAACTTTTTTGGCAACCTTTTTTTTTGCTTTCACGGTTGCGGGCGGGGATTCCATAACTTTTTTAATTAGATTTTCATTATCTTGCTCAGTATTCATAAACTTTTTCGGGGTTAGTATTTAGAGTACCTATCTTTACTCTTACTATAAACGTCATAGCCTCTAGCTCGATTGTGCAATAGGCAAAGCTCGCTTCAGAAAAAGGAGTAATATTAACTTTGTTGTTGAACATTACGAGCTACCAATCCAAATTTGCTCTCAACTAGCTCAAATTTGACAGGAGTACCAGCGCTTAGGATGCGGTATCCCTCCCCAGGAATAGCAGTGAAGTTAAAAAAGACGTCCTCTCCACCATCGTTTCTGGCAATCATGCCATTGCCTGCAATGATATCAAACCAACGTACAACTCCTTGTACCACAGAAAGTCCATTAGCTCCTAGTACTGGCGCACCATTTACCCATTCTTGTTGAGGAATGCGAACTTGTTTTACTTGTGGTGTGTCATAGTCTTCGTAGTGGTAATCCGCGCGTGTTTCCATTATTGCACGTAAATCGTGTCGCAATTCTTCAATAGTAGGGCGCCCAACGAAGAACCAACCGTTGTAAATTTTGTAGATAGTTAGGTCGCTCTTTAAAATAAAAGTATAAGGTTGCGCGCGATAAGCATACTCTCCTTCTGTGCTATCCAAAATATTAATTTCTGTTATGAGTTCGCGCTTCTCATCACATAAAAATGACCACTGCGCCCCTAACCCTGCCCGGAAGGCAGCTTGTACCATTGGTGAGTCAACGCTAATCGTTACTAATCTACCATAATTAATTGCTAATTCGTTTTGAAATTGTACCAATTGCGAAAGTTGCTCGCGGTCTCGCGGACAAAAAAAGCCACGGTAAAAGACAACAATCAGAGGGTAGCCATCAGTAAAACCTGTATGGTAATCCATAAGGCTGGGTTGAGTAAAATCGCTAAGTTTTACTAACTTATTTTCATGGTTCGGCAATTAAACATCTACAAAGCGCTCGCCTGGTTGTAAATTTGTGGACATAAAGTAGTATTTGTGTTTCTTTAAAGCATTAACATTAATCTTGAATTGTTAAGGGCACTGGTTAAAAATTATTAAATATTCTAAGTTCAATTCAAGGTGATACAGGCGCCACTGGTTTAACCACCAAAGAATTAGCCACGTTAAAAGCACTGGGCGCTTGGATATCTTTTTTTATGACCTTAACAACTTAAATATTTAGATGCTTAGATACTTAAACATTTAAATACTTAATCTTTAGCGCTTATTTGTTGCACCGTTAGTATTTGATGTCTAAAATCAGCTTGGTCATCAAAAGTTTGAAAAACTTTATCCAGTTTATACCAATTTAATATGAAGTTGCATATAATAGCCTTGTAAGCTGCATCTACCTAGAGTACCCATGAGTCGCCCATTTAAAATAGAGATAACAGAGAGTGAAGAGGAGTTAAAGAAACGGCTACAAACAGCCAGACTCGCAGAGCAAAAAGAAAAACTCCAAATGTTGTGGTGGCTTAAAACTGGTCAGGTAAGCGAGCAACAGGAAATAGGAAAACGCTTGGGCAGAGACACATCGACAATCACACGATGGTTACAAAAATATCGTTTGGGTGGAATAAATGGGTTATTGGAAATAAAGAAGGCGCCGGGTGCAACCCCTAAAATGACTGAGGAAGTAATAATCGCACTAAAACAGGAACTGGAAACAGGAGAAGGATTTAGTAGCTATGGCGCCATTGTTGAATGGTTAGAGAAGGAGCATAACCTAAGTATGGAGTATGGAACAGTTTATGCGTGGGTAAGATATCGATTTGGAGCAAAACTTAAAGCTCCACGCCCAAAAAGCCATAAACAAGACTCTGAAATAGTACAAAGGTTTAAAAAAAACTTGGTACGGTATTGTTAAGCTTGGAAGCTCTTTTGGCACAAGGCAGATGCATTCGCTATCTGTGCCAAGACGAAACCAGACTTGGCATGAAGACACAAACAGGTAAAGTTATTACCGCTCCTGGGGTCAAACCTACTGTACCTATTGCATGGGGAAGAGAAAATTTTTGGATTTACGGCGCCATTGAACCCTTAACGGGAGAACACTTCCTACATGAGTATCCTAAACTTAATGGTGACTATTTTCAAGAATTTCTAGATTGGCTATCCCAGGAATTAGGCTCCGATTATGCAATTTTACAAATAGACCAGGCGCCTGCTCTCTTGCAAAGTTGGGCGGGACGGAAGCCGACACCGCCCACTTTGCGCTCACACAAGTTCTGCAATTCGTTGGCCTGAGAATATTATTCCTTTACTTCAACCATCTCATTCCCCAGAACTGAACCCAATTGAAAGACTCTGGGAATTACTTAAGCAACCACTTAAAAATAAGCTGTTTTCTTCGTTGCAAGATTTACGTAATCGCATCCAAGAGTTGTTTGACCAACTTACACTTGAACAAGTTATGTCTGTTTCCTCTTACAACTTTATTTTAGAAGCCCTTTTCTATGCAGCTTCACATTAAATTGGTATTAAAGGGAAACTGCTACGACGATTTTTATTAAAGGCATCGTATCCTTTACATACAAAGTTTTATACTTTGTAAGATAATTATAACCTAATAATCCTAAATTGGATATTATTATTAGTTATTAATTTTCCTAAAATTACTAGTTTTACGCGAGTTGAATAACTGATATTTTACTTGGTGTAGTTGATGCGGCACCATATGAATCATCAATCACGCTGCTATTAACTTGACCCAATGCATAATATTGAATGGTGCCAAAAAGTGCTAGTAACCGACCACAACAGTAAGCTTGTTTTTGACGTAGATTTAACTGTTCCATGCGTTCATCTAAACTCACGGTAATCTTAACCCCCCAAGATATAAGTATTAATTTAATTAATGAACAACCTCGGTAAGTTGGTTGACGCTGTACTCTAACACGCTCTAATAGTTTGTGCAGCCAATCTGAAGGTAAACGTCTACCTGGTTGTAATGCACAAAAACCTAACTCTGTTAATGTGCGTGCTTGTAACTCTTTTTTCGCATCTCGATAAGCTTGTGCAGCGAGTTTATAAAGTCCTGCTGGCTCTTTAACTTTTCCTGTTAAGTCAATTAAAGATTGTGCCTCAAACCATGATGAAAAAGAATATTTAACTTGTTCAACGGTAGTTTGTAAAAAATCTCTAACTATAACCCTCCCACTGGCGCCTGATAAAGCGAGTACGTAAAAATCTGTTGCTTTAACTGGTGGCGGATGTCTATTACCAGAATTAATTGCTTTTAATAGCGCGCAAACATCTTCTTCTTCTGGATTGTTAAACCAATCGTTTAAGTCGAGTTGATTTGATGTACCCCAAAATAAGTAAAGAATTGGTCCAATGCGTAATTTATGTTTGGGTGTTGATTCTAGGTAACTAAGTAATCAAAGCAGTTCCTGATGTCATTAGGTAGCTGTACCTGTAGAACTAGAGCCGAGTATCAGTCTTGAAAACCTATGATTTTTGATTACCTAATTATGTAGGACAACCATTTTCAGCTTTTATACGTCTAGAGAAAGAAATTAGGTCATAAATCATATTGCCCTGATTTTTAGTAGATTTCTTCACAAAATCTTCACTTAAATATTTTAAGCTGAAAATTAGAGTCAAGAATTTGTCTACAATTCTTTTTCTTCAAGCTAAACTTATGCTATATTCTACCCTTTAATGCTTGAGGCTTAGGCACGGCTGAAGGGTGATTACCTATGTAGGTTGTTAAGCCGACAAAACAAACAAAACGGAAAATAGAGAGGTAAACCAAGTTTAAATTGGCGTTACTTAAATAACAGTGCTATATGTAGCAGTAAATTACAACTACTTTAACATCAACGTGATACTTTAAGTATTGGACATTACATTTTTGCTTCCTAAAAACTTCAATTTAAGCTTTCCGTCAGTTGCAAATCTATTAGGTAGAGATATTATGCCATTCACCATCGATTCAGCCCGCAGTATTTTTCCCAATACTCTAACGGCTGATACCGTCCCAGCTACGATTGCTAGATTTAAGCAACTCAGTGCCGAAGACCAGCTTGCATTGATTTGGTTCGCTTATCTGGAAATGGGTAAAACAATCACCATCGCTGCCCCCGGAGCAGCGAATATGCAATTTGCTGAAGGAACTTTGAATCAAATTAAGCAAATGAGCTTCCAAGAGCAATCGCAAGTAATGTGCGACCTGACCAATCGTGCTGACACACCAATTTGCCGCACTTATGGTACTTGGTCGGTCAATATTAAATTAGGTTTCTGGTATCGGCTTGGAGAATGGATGGAACAAGGCTTTGTTGCTCCTATTCCCGAAGGGTATCAGCTTTCTGCCAATGCCAACGCAGTATTGCAAGTCATTAGAGGACTGGACGCGGGTCAGCAAATCACAGTTTTAAGAAATAATGTGGTTGATATGGGATACGACCCAGGACTGGCAGGTACTTACCAACCCGTTACAGAACCAGTTGTTCCAGCTAAAGAAATATCACAGCGCACCAAAGTCAACATCGAAGGTCTGGATAATCCGACCGTGTTGAACTACATGAACAACATGAATGCCAATGACTTTGATGCCCTGATTGAGTTATTTGCCCCCGATGGCGCCCTGCAACCTCCTTTCCAAAAACCAATTGTTGGTAAAGATGCAGTATTTCGCTTTTTCCGCGAAGAATGCCAAAACCTCAAGTTAATTCCAGAGCGTGGAGTCATTGAACCAGTAGAAGACGGTTTCACCCAAATTAAAGTTACAGGTAAAGTGCAAACTCCTTGGTTTGGCGCGGCCGTGGGTATGAATATGGCTTGGAGATTTTTGTTGAATCCCGATGACAAGGTTTTCTTCGTAGCAATTGACTTATTAGCTTCTCCTAAAGAACTAATGAACTTAGCTCGCTAGCAGGATATGGCAAGTAAATAAACTGGGGAGATTGCCAGCACTCTTGACTCGGCGCCGAGTCAAGAGTGCTAAAGTTTCAATAAAAAATAATTCAGAGTCAGCGGAGAAAACAGAGGCACCTTCATAATATTGATATATTGTGTCCGATTAATAGTTTTTTAGAAGGAACGTTTCTTCTCGTCAGGTGATAAAAAATTAAAGGATGTGAACTTATTGTCAGAACACTTCCCAAATTTTAACAAGTTCAAAGCTAATGTCAATATTTATAACGAACTGCTTTGTAGTTGCAAAAACGTAATAGACAATAACTAGAACTTATATCGGGATAACCGCATCCTGTAACTTTAACTTATTCGCGGAATTCCCCACTCTATAAGAGGATACTGCTGGCGATTCGGGGGTAACACCCCACGCTTGAACGAGAAATCAAGCATTTCAGCAATAAGTGGCGCCGATATTATATATCCCACAGCGCTAATACCAGCAGCGGCAAGTATATAAAGACTGAAATTCGTTATGAAACCTTATGGGTAATAGTGTTACATCTATACTTTTGCGCTAGTCAGCCAGTCGGTTGCTTGCCAGTGAAAACCGCTAATTGAGCGGCGAAAGCACGCTTGAAGGCGGGTCGCGCTTCGCCACGGGCGACATAGGTAGAAAGATTTGCGTAGTCGTCCAGCATACCCGAGTCTTTCAACCTGAGCAGCACTTCCACCATCATAAGGTCGCCTGCGCTGAATGCGCCATCAAGCCAGTCGGCATCTCCAAGGTGACTGGAAAGTTCTCGCAGCCGATTACGGATGCGACCTTCGACGACACGCAGGCGCTGCTCGTACCAGACCTCATCACGCTCTAAGTACGTAGCGATTTCCCGATCAACGATTGGCGGCTCCATCGTGTTAAGTGCGGCAAACATCCATGTGATCGCTCGCGCTCGACTATTCGCATCGTCTGGCAACAGCCCTGTATTGCGCTCCGCGATATGGAACACGATCGCCCCCGACTCGAACAGGACGAGATCACCTTCCTCATAGGTTGGAATTTGTCCGAAAGGATGAAGCCCACAGTGCGCGGGTTGCTTCATCTCACTGAACGAAACAAGACGAACGTTGTAAGGTTGGCCCACTTCTTCAAGCGCCCAACGGACGCGCATGTCACGCGCCAGTCCCTTGCCGCCATCAGGCGACCGTTCAAAGGCGGTAATGGTGGGTATCATTGGAAGGGTCATAGTGATTTCTCCTACTTAAACATTTAAATACGCACGATATTCATTCTAAAAAGCGGTATCTTTAATAATACGTATGAATTAGTGCAGCATCAGTAGCTATATGAGCAATAGTTCAACTTTGCGTAGCGGCTCCAAAGTTCTTTTAAAGACTTTCCTATTGTCAATGTTAGCTCTAAATGTGGGAAGGGATGTGACTGCGGTGCCGACCAAACCAGACATCAGTTGTCATTTCGTGAAAACCCTACGATGAATTTATACAGTATTTAAAATCCTTTGGAAAGTCTAAGAAAAAGTTCTATAGATTAAATTATAATCGCTACAAATATAAATAAATCTGGTTGCAGAATTAACATCATTAATGCAGACAAGTTTGAAGCGTTGCCAGCCAAAGTACAAGAAGCTATAAACGGCGCCTTTGGTATTCTAGAACGCTCCGATGAGGAAGCGCGCTATTAATGATGCACTGCTTGCTGAAATGCTCATTGATTGAATGGCGCCGTTTAAATATCGCTCATACTCAAGTATCTAAATATATCGGTGCCTGATTACTTCTTACTTTGAAAACACGTGCCACTGGTTTAGTACACCATTATATCTTGGCAAAAAATTGAGGCTAAGGGCTGGACTTATCTATGATTATTATGATACTTTTATTACCAAGTGTAAACACTAGGTGCTAGTTAAAATAGTCCCTGACAATGGAGTCAAACATGTTCCCTCTCTGCCGTTACCTCAACCAAAGTCTTATCAGGCTTAAATTTATCTACTTCTTCACGACTTAGATGATGGTTGCATTTGCAGTGCCAACCTTTCTCTAAGATGAATAATTTTATACTAGTAGAAAAGTTGTAATTGCTACTGGAATCTGCGGCTGTAACAAAGTGTATTCCAGACTTAGGTAACTAGAGTTCAGGAGTAATTACAAATCAATAGGTATTAGACAATGCTGACAAAACAAACAAACTCTGGCGTAACTTACAAACAGTATAAAGTTATTAGTCTAGACACAAATGACGCAACTTATTTTCTTGAGTATGTGCAAGATGGTGCTACCAGAAAACTAGAATACTGCTGGTGTCGGGCTAATCGAGTTTTAAATTTAAGGTAAGGATTCAGGCGCCAGTATAGTCTCTTTGCCAAAATTTTAAGCAAGTGACCCCCAAGGAGGGTCAGAGCGCCATAAAAATTAAATAAAAAGTATGGTCAAAAGGTGAGCAGGGTTTTGAAGTATTGACAAACGGTAAAGATTCACGGTAATCAAATTGGAATTCAAAAGAATCAATAAATTCAATAGAAGGAATTAAAGGATGCCAGAAACTCGCAAAAATAAAAATACTTTTACTTTGAACGCGCCTGTTGGCACTGCCAACGCAAAAGATGTTACAATACACAGTGACGCAATTGGCATTCAACACAATTACGCGCAAGAAAAAAGCCTTGCAGGCGCCGCGAAAGAAATTCAATAGTTATTGAATCGCACTTGGTCATATCTCGGCGGATACCCGAAAAGTGCTTTTAAATATCTATAGAGCAGATTACTCAATGTATTTGGTAGTGCCAGTATTAAAGCAGCGATGCTGATGTCAATGTTTGGCTTAATTACTTTTTAAGATTAAACTTTGAAATCCTTACAAAAGTTTTTTATTCCTTTATTAGTTATATATATAGCAATTGGCGTAGCTAATCCTGGGGGAACTGGTGTAGCTATCATTAAAGTCTCCATTATACCTGCCACTAATGCAGGTAGCAAATCATCTTTAAAGTCTTCTTGACAAACGGTCGCAAGGATGATAGCAGGGCAAACGCATCTTGTCAACAATAACCTATCAATGTCAATAAAGCTTCAAATAATCGCATTAATCCTCGCTTATTGACAAGGATTTTAATAATCGCTTTCACCCCTGAAAAACCAATCAAACCATAAATTCTTGTTCTTGCGTTGATACACTAATTAAGTTTTTTGTCAAAACTAATTAAGATGCGTTTGCCCTGACCGTAAAAAACAGGGCTTAGTACCCTAAAATTAGCACTCCTGAGTACCAAAAACAGCGTGATATTATGGTACTTCGAGACATTAATTTTAGTCCCAGTCAGTCTTGTTACATCAATTCTCTACCGTGGTACTGGTACAACAAATCGATAAAATATTTTTTTTATCGATACATAATATGTGTCTTCAAAAAAAAATATTTTTGAATTTCCCCTCTGTACCGTACCCAATACAAGACAATTTTTCTAGAGATGCAGGTACATTTTCGGCACCTTGTACCTTTCACACACAGGTACTAGACTACATAATGCATAGGTACAGACAGGCTTTTACGTACCTTAAGAGTACCATCAATGTACCGCAAGCAGTATGAGCATATCCCGATTATTTTTTAATTTCAATTTGCAATGTTTATTTAACATAAATTATCTTTAAATATTGACTAAGTATTTTATTATTATGGTATAAATATATAAATAACTTTTCAGCTATATTCGCCGTACCATCAAAGAAAAAACGGCGCCTGCGTTTGAAATTAGGCGTAGATATAGCCAAGCTGTCATATGACCAGACCCAAAACTTGCCAAGGTCTGGAAACATAAGCTAGAATTTCAGTGTTTGCAGCCCTTATTGCTACGCTAAAAATTTGCGAATAATTCCTAATAAGGAAGCATAACTTGTCCTTTGACTAAAAATGGAAGCATAAGCTATACGTGAGTCCCAAAATTTTGCATCCTTTAAACCTAATAAAAACGTTGAGCTAACACTAGTTCTACTTTATACATCCCTATCCTGCTTGAGTTTTGGGCTTTGAAGCATAATTTGTCCTTCTTGCGATTGGAAGGATATGCTGTCTTTTCCTGCCAAGTTATCGTACCAGTGATAAAAATTTACCACAAGATTTCAAAAAAATCACGTAATTACGTGCTTAAAAAATGAAAGTATAACTTTGCCGAAGTGAATTGGAAGCATAAGCACGTAGAAACGGCAATATTATCGTTCCACTGACACAAACAGAGTTTTCATACTACTTGCCCCTGGTGTCAGCTACGCTATATCTACGCCTATTAGAGATTGATAAGAACAATATCCAAAGCGGCGCCTTCACTGATTTATTGCGTGGAGGTATTGGTAAAGGAGGAGATATTCAAGTTACAACCAATTCTCTTACATTAAGCAATGGTGGACAATTTCGTGCCAGCAGCTTTGGTAAAGGCAATGCAGGAAATATTTTAATTAATGCCCGTGATACTGTAAGTGTAAAAGGTGCCATTTCTAATACTGTTATTAGTGGTGTTTTTACTATTCTAGAAGAACAAGCTTAAGGTCGGGGAGGTAATATTGATATTAATACAGGTTCGTTGTCTGTGAATGGTAGCGGAAGAATTAGTACATATACTCTAGCTACTGGTAATTCTGGAGATATTACTATTGATGCTCGTGAAACAATTAATCTTGATGGCAAAGGGCGCGGTAATGAAATAGGTGGTATTTTTAGTTCAGCGTTTACAGGCGCCACTAACCAACAAGCATTAGCCACTTTGGAGCGAGAAAATTCTGATAGAAAGGCGCCTGTATCATTAAACAATTCCCCTACTCCTCAAATCATTGAAGCGCAAGGCTGGGTAAAAACTGGTGATGGTGATGTTGAACTGGTTGCAGCGGCGCCAGTTGTTATGGAGAAGAGTACCACGACAATAACGAATTGCCCTGTTGTGGCAATAAGGTTACTGACTTTATAAACAGGCGCCAATAATAAAAACCACAACAAACGCGCGGTTGCTGTGGTAAATAATACTGGAGTTAAAAACTTGTACAATAATTAATTATTTAACTATCTGTTTAACACGGTATGCTTTCTTTAACATTGCACCTGTACATAATGTTGCAAAAGCGATTCCTAATGAATTATTATTTTCAGGAATACTTTTTGGAACATCGAAAGATAAATTTACAGTAAGTCTTCCTGGATTAGTTGCTGCATTGGGGTCAGAGCCAACTATTCCTACAACAGTTCCCGTACCTGTAACGTTCTGAAACCTTCCGGCGCCGCCTTTAATAAAGATATTGGCTATTGTTTTTGCGGTTAAATTTACTGGGTCAACTATATCTATACCTACTAAACTGCCAAATATTTTATCGCTGCCTTCTCCAAAAAATGTAATACCACCATTCGGTTCATCACTTACACCAACATTCAAGGGATTTGAATCGTATCTGAATGTACTACCTGTTGCAATCGCATTTACCGCTTCGGAAAGGTTACTATACACCAAGCTTTCAAAGGAATTTAGATTAAAATCGGCACCTGTAGAAGTTCCCTCACCTGGACCAATTAAAAGATTTTTTTCTGGTACTAGTACAATACCACCTGCAAAATCATAATCGTTAGTAAACTTAATTAGAGCTTGCGCTTGACTTGATGTGATACAAGTTCCAACAGTCGCAAGTGATAATCCAATTATTGGAAGTAATATTTTACACTTAAACATCCGTTAAACCCTGAGTACAATTACTAACAACTTTGTACTTATACCACTATATATTTAAAGTTTCTATGTATAATTACGCTTGTTTAGATGAAGAAATTCTAAAGGGTGCTAATAATAAAAACCACAACAAGCATTTGGAGGCGCCTGTTGTCGTGAATGATTCTGAAGTTACAAACTTAGAATCTCAAAGTGAATCATATTAACTGTCTTCTTATAAACTATCGGCACCTACAAATTAAGTTTATCCATTGCTGCTGTTTGTTTATCGCTCGCACGCTAATATAAGGCGCCGTTACGCTTTTAAAGCACACAACAACGAATACTCTGGTTTAGATACGAAACGTATTAATTGGGGTGAAAGTAGCGAGTCTGACACGAGCCGCCACGCAACGCCTGTAAGTCTTGCTAGGAAAGGCTTACAAAAATAAAATTGCTCTCTTTAGCAAAAAACGGAGAAAAAGCTTGTTTTGGCTGTATCAATCCAAGTCTAAGTTATTTAATACGGCATTTAGTAACGTAACCACAAGGGTTTCAGGCTGCAAAATTCAGTGAGGGTTAAATGGTACACCTTTAAGTGTGTATCTAGTTGAGCAAAATCTTATTTTTAGGGTAAAAGTTGAAAAATTTTCTGAAACTTTCTCTGGGTAATGTTTTCAGCCCTTGCATGGCGGCTCATAGCAGCTTCGCTACTTTCTCCCCAAATAGTGGAAGGAGTATTGATAAGTAAAACTAATAACATAAATAATAATTACTCACCTAATTCGTATTGTAACAAATTGTAAAGCTCGTTAATATATGCTTACAGACGCATAAACGTCTGATACATTTTTTAACCGCACTTATAAAACCATGACCGCAGTTTAGGGGGGCGCTTTTTGCATTGATAGGCGCCAAATTAATATAACTAAACATTTATTTACTACGCATTAGAATATACTAAGTACCTGCCGTTATTAGATTATCAGGCAGGAAATCTACAAATGTGATTAAATTTTTAATTATCAGGCGCCAAAGTTCATACAGATGCCCCGTGCATAAATCAAGTCTGGCTCCCCCCTATAAAACAAATAGTGTCTGGATGACATGAATTTATGTTTCATAGGATAAGTATGCTATCTACAAACACCAAGGGTATTGATGGAGAACACTATCGGTTTAAAGGTAATGAACCGTTATTACTGGATGACCCACAGGCTGTTTGGATACTGCAATCTGGCTCTATGTCGCTGTTTGCTATCACTGTGGAAAATGGCAATCAACATGGCGGGCGCCATCATCTTTTTAATGTACAATCTGGTGAGGCGATGTTTTCTACGGCGCCAGAGCCACGCAAAAGACAGTCCCAGCTTTTAGCAGTGTCCCTTGAAGAAACAGAGCTTTTGAGGCTGTCACGCTCTAGTTTTGAGTCTTTATTAGCTAACCAAAAAAGCTTAGGGATTAATTTAGTAGAGTATTGGATAAATCACCTTGGTTCGGTTTTTACTTATGAAGCTGATGGCAATATCAGGTATCCAGAACCAACACATCAGTTTTTGTCTTTGGCTGATGGTGAAGTATTTCGTTCCTACCCTAATACTGTGTCCTGGGTAAGCATTCAAAGAGGTAATGCCAAGTTAATGGGATTTTCTGAACTGATGCAGGAACCTGCGTCAGGGATATTACCTTTAAGTGGTAATATGTGGTTGCAAGCTGAAAATACGGTAGAATTAGAGGCTCATAATCAAAGAATTCAAGAACCAGATGTTTTAATAATTGCTTTGCTGCAAATGCAAATGGATTTATTGAGGGCAATTTATTTATTTAAACGATTAGAAAATCGTAAAGAAGTACTTAGATTCCAACAAAGAAAACGTCTTAACCATCAGGTGATGGAGGAAACTTTAGATGAATTGTCTAATGTTATACTTTCAACAGAAACACCTGTAAATGCACCGCTTAAAGGTGAGAATTCTTCTTACGAAGAACTTTTAGTGGTAGTTGGAGCAGTAGGACGCACGCTGGGAATTACAATTAAAGCTCCTGCTTCTTCAGAAGACCTCAAACGTGTAAAACAACCTTTAGAAGCTATTGCGCGCGCTTCTCGTATTCGTTTGCGTCAGTTGCATTTGACTGACAACTGGTGGAAACACGATTTAGGACCGATGCTGGGATATACTTTAGAGTCTGAACGTCCGGTCGCTTTGTTACCTGTTTCTGGTGGCTACGAAATTTTTGATTCGGTTGAGCAAATTCGTGTTCGTGTAAACGAACGTGTTGCTGCAAATGTTTCTTTGACAGCTTACATGTTTTATCGACCTCTACCAGATCAGGATTTGAAAACATGGGATTTACTGAAGTTCGCTTTGCACGGTCATGTTCAAGATTTAATTATTATTATATTAACTGGTATTGCTGTATCTTTGTTAGGAATGGTAATACCACAAGCAACAGCTATTTTAATTGATAATGCAATTCCTGATGCTAACCGAGGTTTATTGATGCAGATTGCGTTATTGTTGACTGCTTCTGCTTTTGGTGGCACTATTTTTCAACTTGCTCAGGGTTTCGCGATTTTAAGATTGGAAACTTTTGCTGACTCTAGTACTCAGTCGGCAGTATGGGATAGGTTATTAAATTTAAAGGTGTCTTTCTTTCGTCAATATTCTATTGGAGACTTGGAATCGCGCGTTTCCGCTATCAGTGAAATTCGTTCTAAACTTAGTGCTACGGTGCTAAGAAGTGTTTTTTCGGGTGTATTTGCTTTTTTGAATTTAGGACTTTTAATTTCTTATAATAGCTCTTTGGCTTTGATAGCTGTTGGCGCCGCACTTGTAAATATTGCTGTAACTATTTTTTCTGGAGTGCTTACTCTGAGAAAAGTTCGTCCGATGATGGAACTTCAAGGGCAATTGTCTGGTGTCATGGTACAGTTAATTAATGGAGTCTCAAAATTACGAGTCGCTGGCGCCGAAGAACGCGCGTTTGCTTATTGGGGTAAACAATATAGTCAGCAACTCAAGTTAATGTTAAGTACTCAAAATATCGAAGATATTGTCAGAGTTGTTAATGAAATTTTACCGACGCTAACATCGTGCGTACTATTCGCGTTTACTGTTAGTTTACTTGGGAAAGAGCAACAAGCTGCTTCTACCCATGCACTATCAATTGGTACTTTTTTGGCGTTTAACTCTGCTTTTGGCACTTTTATTGGTGGCGCCACTAGTTTGAGCAATACTGTTATGGATATGTTGCAAGTCATACCATTATGGAAGCGCGCGCAGCCTATATTAAAAGCTAAACCGGAAGTTAGTATTAATAATGCAGACCCTGGTAGGCTATCGGGTAGAATTTTAGTAGAAAATCTTATTTTCCGCTACCGACAAGATGGTTCTCCTACATTAGATAATGTAAACATAAAAGCTGAACCAGGAGAATTTATTGCTCTTGTAGGAACTTCTGGTAGCGGCAAGTCTACTTTGTTTAGATTGTTATTAGGTTTTGATACTCCCGAATCTGGTGGTATTTTCTATGATGGTAAGGATTTATCGGGGTTAGATGTTAATGCTGTACGGCGCCAGTTGGGTGTTGTTTTGCAAAATAGCCGCTTGATGTCTGCTAGTATTTTTGAAAATATCGCTAGTGGCGCTAATATTACTATCGAAGAAGCTTGGGAAGCTGCTAGAATGGCAGGTTTTGAAGGGGATATAAAAGCCATGCCAATGGGTATGCATACTATTGTAAGCGAAGGAGGTGGTAATATTTCTGGTGGACAGCGACAGCGATTATTAATTACTAGAGCATTAGTATTAAAGCCCAAAATTTTATTATTTGATGAAGCAACAAGCGCTTTGGATAATAAAACTCAAGCAATAGTTAGTGAAAGTCTGGATAAATTAAAAGTTACACGGATAGTTATTGCCCACCGACTGAGTACAATTCGTAATGCCGACCGTATTTATGTTCTACAGAGTGGTAAGATTGTCCAGCATGGTAGTTTTGACCAATTAGCTAAACAGCAAGGACTTTTTGCTCAACTTATCGAGAGACAAAAGCTTTAAAGATATCTTGTAACACAGGCATCCAAGGAGCCGTATGGACACATTCAAGATATGAAACTATCAGACCGTGTTTTTAACTGCGGCGCCTGTAAATTTAGCATTGACCGAGATTTGAATGCTGCTATAAATTTGGAAAGGGCTGATAACCATTTAGCTACTACCAAACAGAAAAAGACCATTAAACGCTCTAAAAACAAAGCATCCTGAAAAAAAAAATTAAAGTGTCGTAGTGACCGTGGCTTGCGGTTGAAGTCCTAAGCGTAGGAAAAACGCCTGTGGAGTAGAAGGAGCCGACTCCCTATGTTGAAGCAGGAACTAAACTTTGAATCTATTGAATTTTGTAAGTAGGTAGGTTTGAGTAAGTTTTAGAGAGCAGCAGTGCTGGTACTACACGAAAGCTGACTGGTGACTAATGCCACAGCTTCAGTTGTGTTACAAGCCGTGTAAATGCGCTGTGGTGGTTGCTTACTTAGATTAGAAAAAAATATTTGCCACCAGTAAGAGCTATCAAAACAAGCAAAGACTTTAACTAACTGATCCCCAGACTCAAAAGCAATGGTTTGCTTATCCAAGCTTGAGATTATCTCTTGAGCTTCTTGCGCGCTCTCGAAGGAGTTAGGAGCAAGGCAGAACTGTCCAGCGGGAAGAAAGCCGACAATGACAAACTTGTTGTCGCCAGGAGAAACAGAGTTTGTCGCTACTGGGTCAGGTGTAACCCAAGCAGTCCAACCATTACTTGAAGTGTGTAAGTCCAAATCCATAAATAATTAAATACGAAACTAAGCGTATGTTATTTTGACTCTAGCCTGGAAGGAACAGTACTGCTGCTTAATATTTGCTAATCATCAGCTTTTCTCTATGTCTCAAATATTACTAGTAACTTAACAGATTCTACTTTAAAGTTTTGGTAAAGATTTTTTCTCTGTATTCAAGGTCTGCTTGCACCGCTTGTTCATAAGAGTTAGTCGCGCTGCAATAGACCTGCCCAGCTTCTTGATACAACTGCAATAAAAATTGGTAAGCGGGTTCTTGCTGCTCAATAGCCTTGACTATTTTCTGATAATGTCGATAGTGGCTTAGAAATTCTTGATAGTGAGTTAAAAACTTATCGTGCTGGGTAGATACCGTGTTCATGTTGGAATTACTGGGTAAAAATTGTCATAATCTGTGCCAGTATTATTTTCCTCTCCCTACGTTCAATTCATCTACCCAAGGGATTAGGTCAGTGTAATAACTGCATGTATTTTTGGATATTTAAATTTAGTTATAAAGTAATGAATAGTGTTTCAAGATAGCTATAAAGTTATAAAAAGTTATAGGGTAGTATTTTTTAGTAAAAATTGAGCCAAGTCTAGGGAAATCGTACACTCTTAATTTTTGTTATTTCCAGGATTGTTTTATTGCAAGAAAATAGTAATTTCTTAATTCAGGTTAGAGAAATACTTAATTGTTAATCACTAGCTTGTAGCTGGTAACTGACGCTTGCATTTTTCATCTACGTTTTGTTTTAGAGGTATTTCAATATAAAATTCTGTTCGTCCCGGCACTGAACTAAACTGTAAAATCCCTTCATGTTTATAAACAACTATTTGATAGCTAATCGATAGCCCAAGACCAGTGCCTTTACCCACAGGTTTAGTGGTAAAGAAGGGGTCAAAAATATGGGCTTGGGCAAATTCTGGTATCCCGCTGCCGTTGTCAGTAATAGTGATAACTATGTGCTTGCCTTCTTTAAGGTAAGTGTTAATTTCAATTTTGGGATTACCATTATCAGTTTCCAACTCTAAAGCATCAAGCGCGTTAGCTAGCAGGTTCATAAACACTTGATTAAGTTGTCCAGCGTAACATTCTACGGATGGTAAGTCCTCATAGTTTTTGATAATTTGTATTTCAACTCCAGTTTTGATTTTAAGTCTATTTTGCAACAGTAGTAAGGTTGAATTAATCCCCTCGTGAATATTGACCGCTTTCATAGCCGCTTCATCAAGGCGCGAGAAAGTTCGCAATGATAACACAATTTCGCGGATTCTATCAGCTCCAATTGTCATCGATTCTAGTAATTTAGGTAAATCAGCAAGCAAGTAATCGTAATCAATTTCATCTTTTTGATAAATTAAAGCCGGAGATGGGTTAGGGTACTCCTCTTCATAACACTCCAGCAGGTGCATTAAGTCTTGAATATACTGCGTCACATGAGGGATGTTACCGTAGATAAAATTGACTGGATTATTTATTTCGTGAGCAATGCCCGCCACCAGTTGCCCCAGTGCTGACATTTTCTCGCTTTGAATGAGTTGGGTTTGGGCGTGTTGTAATTTTTTAAGAGTGGCTTCTAGCTCTAAATTTTTCTGTTTCAGTAGTTCTTGAGATGCTTGTAAGGCTTCCGAAGCAGCTTTACGCTCCGTGATATCCTCTGAAATAGCTAACATTCCTATGACTTGATTTTCTTTATCACGTAAAGGTAATTTGCAAATATCTGACCAAGCAAGTTTTCCGTCTGCGTGATGCTGGGTAGTAACGATATGCAACTGAGCTTGGTTAGAATTGATTACACGAGCGTCCCAGTCTCGCAAAAAATCTGCCTCCTCTCTCTTCCAAGCTAAATCGTAGTCAGTTTTACCGATAATCTCTTCAGGAGTTGTTAATCCAGCAATAGTTGCAAATCTTTGATTACAACCCAAGAAAACTGAATTTCGATCTTTCCAAGCAATCGCTTGAGGCATAACATCAATCAGAAGGCGAAGAAATTCTTTAGACTGGCGCAATTCCTCCTCCATAGTCCTGCGCTCGGTAACGTTGCGAAAGAAGAAAATGCGCCCGTAATACGTGCCATCAAGGGCGTGGATTGGGGCAGTGTACCTGTCAATTATGCGCCCGTCTTTGAGTAACAGTTCATCATGAGTCTTAACCTCTGGGTTTTGGTGCAGATATTTGACTTTATTCATAAACTCTTCTTGATTAATCAGTTGAGCAACGACTAAAGTTAAGATTTTCTGGTTATCCCCCTCCTGTACCAGCGCTTCGGGCAGATGCCAAATGTGCTGAAAATTTTGGTTATAAAAAGTCACCTGCATCTTCTCATCAACCACTAAAATGCCGTCTCGACCAGCTTCTTGTTGAGCTTTAAGAAATGCGTTACTACGGTTGAGGGTTGCTATCATCTGTTTGCGCTCACTAGCGATTGCTTCTAACTCTTGGTTCGCTTTACTTAGTTCAATAGTACGCTGCAAAATAGTCGATTCTAACTTTGAGTTGAGGTCTTGCAACTCAATATTGGCTTTCTCTAACTTCTTTTGTGTTTGGTTGAGCAGCAGCGGCCCGTCAACTAGAAAAGAAAAATAGCGGCGCAAAGCAATATAGGTGATAGCGATACACGCCGTCATTGAATCAATTACAATTTGCAGTTTGAGCAGCAGCGGCGAGTACCTAGGATTGGCTATCATCATCAACACGTGCCCTCCGTGTCCCAGAGCGCAACTAAAGAAAACCAGTATCGTTGCAAGCACCAGCGAGGTTTTTTGCTCTCCGCGCAGGAAAGGCCGCAGTATGAGAAAGGCAATAACGAAATAACCAATCGAGATCACGCTGTTGGCTATAATTAGTAGTCCGTAAAACATTCAAGCATCCGTAAAATTACTGCTAATAAAGAATTGATGCAATTAAGCGCAACATTTCTTAAACTTAGAATACCCGAAGATAAAGGCTAAATTATGGCTGATATTGAATATTCTATTGGCATAAAGATAAAGAATACGTAAATCGGCTTAAAAGTAGCTTACCTGCTATGAATCGCCACGCGGAGGCTGGAAGTATTGCTACCCAATACTTCCACAAAAATTTTCGCCCATGCTCAAATTTGACTTTTGGTTAGTGCAATTTTATTTCTATAACCATTGCTCAGTAAGACGAATGGCACTAAGATAAGCCGAAACATAGACAGCACAGAGGTTTGAAGTTTTGAAAGGTGAAGGAAAGTTTGCGCGTGAAAAACAGCGAAGTTACTGAAGGATGTAGTGGCAAGTTAGGGCAGTAGTAATGTAGTCAAAATTAATACAAATTTGACTCTGTAGAAAAACCCCGATGTATCCAGTCAAACTAGATTAGTTATCATCGGGGAATCAAAATGACTACTTATACTGTGCCAAAAAAGATGCATATTCTCAAGCAGAAATTTAGTCAAAGTATTGGCTTGCCTTTTAAAGAATTATTACCGGAGGTCGTAATAAGTGAGATTATCAGTGAATTAAAAATAAAATATAGATGTCGTTTATTTGACCCCATAGTAACATTATGGGCATTTTTCTCTCAAGTATTAGATGTTGATAAAAGCTGCCATAACGCAGTTAGCAGAATAATTTCATACTTGGTTGGAGAAGGAGTAGAGCTTCCTTCAACAGATACCAGTGCGTACTGTCAAGCACGGATTAGATTGCCAGAATTATTACTGCAAAAAGTATTTTATAAAGTGGCGATTGGTCTTGAAAAAGTTAGTGAAGAATACTTATGGTGCGATGACCCCTAATTATTCTTAAATAGCTTAAGTCATCAATTCATTGTTGACTAAAGTCACGGATAGATAAAATATCCGCAAGATACTTGTTTTTTACAGCATTCCGTGCCTATTAGCTAATACCGCTTGTTTATAAATAGGACTTACGCTAAAAAACCTGGTTTCTACGTATTCATTGTCGCAGACAAATCGTCATTTTTATTACATGCTATCAACGAAGAAACCTGGTTTCTAGGTATTAATGCGTAAGTCCTGATAAAGTTCGCTCTTATTGAAGTGTTCACGTGAACTGTTGTAAATTAGCAACGATGTTGTTGATCAATAGGAATTTCAATCCAGAATTCTGTGCCTAACCCTGGCTGAGATTTACAATTAAAAATTCCACCATGCTTATCTACAACAATCTTATAACTAATTGACAATCCTAAGCCAGTACCTTTACCCACTGGCTTAGTGGTGAAAAAGGGGTCACATATTCGTGTTCTTATGGCTTCTGGTATTCCAGTACCATTATCTACAATGCGAATTGCCACACTTTTTACATTGCCCTTCATTTCTCCAATAGAAGTGTAGATAGTAATTTGACTATTATCAGGTTCAGACGTAGATTTTGTCTTATCCTCTAGAGCATCGATGGCATTGCTCAAGACATTGATAAACACTTGATTCAACTGTCCAGCATAGCACTCGACTAAGGGGAGGTCACTGTAATTCTTTACTATCTTAATAGTAGGACTGTCTGGTTTTGCTTTCAGGCGATGTTGCAAAATTAGTAGAGTATTATCAATGCCCTCGTGAATGTTTACCGATTTCATTTCTGCCTCATCGAGACGAGAGAAATTCCTTAAACCTAAAACAATTTGACGGATACGATCAATCCCTACTTTCATGGAAGAGAGAATTTTAGGCAAATCCTCTATGATAAATTCTAAGTCTATCTCTTCTGGCATCTCCCGTATGTCAGGGCATTGAGTAGAGACTTGCTGTTGATGTTGCAGCATACTGAGTAAATCCTCAGCATACTGACTTACGTGGACAAGATTGCCAGAGATAAAGTTTACTGGGTTATTAATTTCATGCGCAATACCTGCTACTAGTTGTCCTAATGAGGACATTTTCTCAGTTTGGATGAGTTGGGTTTGGGTTTCTTGTAGCTCTTGTAGGGCTTGAGTTAGCTGTTCTGTTTGCTGTTGAGTTTGCTTGAGTAAGTCAACTTGTTGAAGTGCTACCCCAAGCTGATTAGCAATCTGAGCTAAAAATTGAATTTCTGAGGTTTGCCAATAGCGGGGTGCAGAGTTTTGATAAGCTGCTAGCAAGCCCCAAAGCTTTTGTCCAATAAAAATTGGTATAATTACATATGCTTGAACTTGGTATTGCTCCAGAACCTTAAGAAGACATTCAGGGTGATTAACCTGATAGATGTCGTGTACTGCAAATATTTCGTTGTGGCGATATCGTCCGCCTTCGGTTTCTTGCAAATAACTATCTTGCCAAACTGTATTGGTTTTTGAACCTACCAGCTTTACCCAACCTTCGACGACAAACTCAGCAATAAACTCACCACTCCAATCTGGGTGAAATTGGTAAACAACTACACGATCCGCTTGCAGCGATTTACAAATTTCCATCGTAGCAGTCTGAAAAATGGCATCAAGGTCAAGAGATTCACGAATTTTCGCTACAACTTCAAATAGTACCCGTTGTTGTTCTGCTGCTTGTTGCAAAACTATTGCTTGCTGCTGTGTTTGCGTGAGTAACTCAGCTTGCTGGAGTGCTATCCCCAACTGACCTGCAATCTGACTAAGAAAGTTAACTTCAGAGTCAAACCATTGACGAGGACCAGAATGTTGGTAAGTGGCTAGCAAACCCCAAAGCTTTTGTCCCACAAAAATGGGAGCAAGTACAAAAGCTTGAATTTGATACTGTTCTAGATTGTCAACATGACACTGAGTAAAGCCCTGTTTGTAAATATCATCCACCGCAAATGTTTCGTCGTAGCGGTATCGTCCACCCTGTGTATCTTGTAAGTAAGTGTCATTCCAAATTGTATTTACTCCCAGTTTAGAAGCATTTGACCAGTGCGGACTAGCAACCTCAAAATCGCCGACAAATTGACCACCCCAATCAGCATCAAAGCGATAAATGGAAACACGATCGGCTTTGATTAATTGACAAACTTCTTTAGTAGTGATTTGAAAAATCGTTTTAGTATCAAGAGACTCACGAATTTTAGTAATGACGCCAAATACAGTTTGTTGTTGTTGTGATGTTCTTTGTAGTTCAAATGTGCGACTTTGAACTTGTTTTTCTAAACTGCTATTGAAGGCTTGTAGCTGTTGGTATAGCTCATACTGCTGAATTGCGGAAGCAAAATGTTTACCAATCTCTCTAGCCATTTCTATCTCTTCAACAGTCCATTTTTGCACTTGTGCTGTTTTAGTTTCGCGCCATGCATCAAAAGATAAACGAGGATAAATTTGCCTTTGATCGGAATCGAGTCTCCCTGCCCACAGGGTTTCTGTGTCTATTTCATCACGAAAAATACTTAAATAACCCACTAAATCTTGACGATATTCCAGTGGAATCATCAAAATGCTACGAACTTTTGTGAGTTGAAAAGCAATTTGTAAAGTTAATAGTTCTGGAGTTTGATATATGTCTGAAATTGCCCAAACATCGTATTTTCCAAACTCATAGTGTTCTTGCCAAATATTATACTGCTCTATGAGTGGATATATATTTGGTTCTGGCATCACAGGTTGGCGCCCACATATATAAACCCTGACAAAGTCATTTCCTGGAATTAGACATTCTGTTAAGCGCTTAAAGCTACTATTCTGAAAATTAAAAGCATTGTGTCTAATACAAAGCCTACCTCCTGAACCACCAAAGGCAGCTACTGTAGCTTCTAAAGCTAGCTGTAGTACAATTGTAGGCAATCCGTGTAGTAAATTACCAATGCGGTTAATAGTAGCTTCCCGTTCGGCTTTTTCATGGGCTTGGGTAAGGAGTTTACTTTGGGCAATCGCTACTGATAGTTGATCCACTACCATCTGCACAGCTTCTAGTTCATACTCCCCAAGCACATGGCTTTGGGAGTGATGAGACACTAACAGACCCCAAAGTTCATCTTGATGTAAAATTGGTGCTACGAGAGAAAACTTTACTCCCATTGCCGTTAAGTATTTGACATGGCAAGGGTCTACAGTACGATAAGAGATGTTCTCTGCTACAAGTTCTCCTGTTTCCAAGTTATGATGCAGGAAACTTTGACCAATGCTGTGCGTTTCTACATTAACAATTGAACGTACCCGTGATTTTACGAATAGTTTTCTTGCATTCGGCGGTATATCATCAACGGGAAAGTTTAGCCCCAAAAGTGATGGTAGCCTATCATGATAAATTGATTCTGCAATGACCTGACCACTGCCATCGGTATGAAACTTGTAAATCATTACCCGGTCAGTACCAAGTAACGATCGTACCTCCGCTGTTGTCGTTGTGAGGATATCTTTCAAATCTAATGTGCGACGAATACGGTCTATAATACGGCGTAATAAACGTTCTTGTTCCAAGTTTACCCGCGAGTCTGTTTTGGTGATTGGGGTCATTGCTTGCAGTTAAATAATTTTTCAGTCGTTAAAAATCAAAATTAAATTAAAAAATTTTTAGATATAAAAATATTATTAATTTTATTGTTCCAAGTGTCTTCAGTAAAATTACCCTGGTTCGCATATGATATGCTAAGCTAAATGCTTAAAAATACTGAGTGATAGCTATCCTAATAACACATTCCTATAGCATGTTTATAGGGGCGAAAATTAAAAATTAGAATCATTTGAATGCGCCTGTATAATCAATCTTATTTAAGTGTAATTACGAAGTAAAACACGCCTGACTTTTCAGGAGATGTGGAAAAAGGAAGCTGGTTGTGATTTGAACCATTAACAAAACTCATTCATTTAGAGGTAATAGGTAAGTCTACAAAGGTATGAAATTTGAAAGCTTATATAATCTCAAAAGCCTTACGTTCAAAAGGACGAATTTGTTTATCGCAGAGGTTATTATATCGACGTGGGTAAAAGTAAATTTATAAAAGTCTATCTTGCTTGGATAATGTCAAACCGTCCACCATTTTTCCGAAACCATTTACGATTGGAACAGCAGGAACCATCAAGGAAAAATAACCGCCCGAAGCTTGACGAATTGTTGCTTTAACTTTCATGATAAGGTTCCTCCCCTCGCAGAGAGAGCGTTCTTGACCATATATAGTTGATTTTACAAATTCCGTTACCGAACAATGAGGTAAGCGTTTTTTAAAATTTATGTTATTACCCTTGCCTTAATGCTGAAATTACCTGGTCTGTAATATTTCTTCCACCTCTAAGGTTATCAAACAAGCATTGAATAGTGTAAATGATTCCCCAAGGTATTCCCCACCATCCCAGGAATAATGAAATTAGCAAAAACGGAATGCTCTTACCAAAGCTACCTTCTCCTGCTTTAATAAAGTAAATATTAGAACTACGTTTAAATGTCAGTATCACTACTGAGAAGCAGTAAGGAAATACTACAAACTTGGCGCCTTTCGATAGCTCATCATTTACTGCTTCTACAGTCATGTTGTCGATGCCTATTATTTTTGACATGTTAAATTTTGTTTAGGTAGAAAGAGTTATAAAAAATACTAAGTGGTTTGAATTTTAGGTCAATATAACATTCAAGATAAATATTCGCAAGTGGCGCCACTTGCGACAAATAATCAGGTGCCTACATCCACATATATAGTAGATATACTTAACACAGGCACCTACTCATGACAGATAGCTCATATCTTGACTAGAGAGCTATTTGTGAAGTAATCAGATGCCAAAACCTTTAAAAAGATAGAATCACTCGTACAAGCATATTAAAAAATGAATTCCTGCCAAACAGTATCATTTAGCATTGATACCTAATTATAGTACGCATAATTACTAAATACTGGACAAACAACAACTATAGATACCCCGACACTAACATAAAATTGTTTGTGTAATTACAAAACTCGTAAATTTGAAAGCACGCTTTGCAGTTTATAATCCCAATAAGTACAAAATTAGTTATATCTGACTCAAGTATTGTAATTACACAAACTGCTTTACTGGCGCCCGTCAATAATTTTCCTATTGACCAAGACACGGATGTTATTGACCAATTGCTTGCGGATACCGGATATTTTATCCATTCCTCCACCAACTTTTGAGCAGTATAAGCAGCCCAAGTTTTCTGAGATTGCTCTGCTTTATACTGTTCATAACTTTGGCTGAGAAATTGACTCAATCGTTCTCTTAAAAATGACCTGTTTAGTTGCCCGTTTCTTACATATTGGGACAGGTTGGCATATCATCTCCAACGAGTAGCCTTGCAAGACTGGGCAATGCTTCACCGTAAGTTGGGTGAATGTGAACCGATTGTTCGAGTACCTGCCATGTTGCTTTAGCTTCCATAAGTGACAAAAATACATGCACGAGTTCAGCCGTTTCGTACCCAACCAGCGTTGCTCCTAAGATCAAATTTGTGTGTGTGTCAATGACCATGCGGTAGAAACCCAGATCGTGCCCCCACTCAATGCTACGGGCAATATGAGCCATCGGCAGGGTGACTTCGCGGGCAGCAATGCCCTGTTTGTGAGCCTGCTCTAGAGTCATCCCCACCCGCCCCACTTGCGGCTCAGTATAAACGGCATAGCCGAACACGCGATCATTGCGTGTCCGGTGTTCGCCACACAGAATGGCTTTCAAGCGACGATAATCTTCCCAAGAAACATGGGTAAAAGCAGGCTGCTTGGCAACGTCCCCGATCGCATAAACCCCAGCGCAAGTCGTTTGAAACTGATCGTCGATTTTAACAAACCCTTGTGCATCTAATTCAATGCCTGTCACGGCAGTATTTAATGCCTGAGTATTCGGTTTGCGCCCAGTCGCAATTAGCAATGCTTCCCCATCAAGTACTTCACCATTGTTTAGCGTTAGGGTAAATACACCGTTGGTATAAGCAACCTGCTGAACAGTTGTATTGAAATGCAGTCCAATTCCGTCTTGCCCAAAGGCATCAGCAAGCACAGCACTGACATCGGGTTCTTCTTGAGCCAGCAAGTGATCGCCCCGCACAATTAATTCGGTCTTACTCCCTAAACGCGCCATTCCTTGCCCTAACTCTAGGGCAATATAGCCACCGCCGACTACGAGCAACCGGGGCGGAATCTGCTGTAAATCAAAGAAATTTCGGTTGGTTAAATAAGGCGTTCCTGCTAAACCAGGAATGTCAGGAATAGTAGAGGATGTTCCTGTGTTGATAACAATGATCGGCGCCTGCACAGTCACACCTCCTCCGCTCACAGTTCGCTCTCCCGTGAAAGCGGCTTCAGCGTAGACAATTCTAACCCCTGCACTCTCTAATCGCCGCTTGGTACCCTGGTTAAACTGGCTGCGAATACTACGCACACGCTCCATTACCGTAGAAAAATCTACTTCAACCTGCGCGTGTATACCTAGCTTTGCGGCTTGTCGAGCGCGGCCTGCGGCATGGGCAGCGGCTAGAAAAGCCTTAGAAGGAGTACAACCATAGTTGATGCAACTGCCGCCCAATGCATCGCGCTCAAATAAAACGACGCTCTTACCCGCTTTGGCAAAGTCAGTCGCGAGTGGAACTCCGCCCTGACCACTTCCAATCACAATTACATCTACTGTTTCCATTGTTACCTCTGTTAATAGCTGGTCATTACTGATTTTTTATTTGTCTCTCTCAAACTAACGCAGTGACCTGAACGCCGCGCGGATCTCCTCAGAGAACAACTGCGGCTCTTCCCACGCGGCGAAGTGGCCGCCCTTGTCAACCTCGTGGAAGTATATCAGGTTGCGGTAGGCGCGCCGGGCCCACGTCTCTGGAGCTCGATATGACTCCCCCGGAAATACCGTGATGGACACCGGAAGCGATATCTCGGCGGTCTTCTGCGCGGTCGCGTTCAAGATGTTGTTGTTGTTCTCCCAGTACAGCCGAGCTGATGATATTGCGCTGTTCGTCAGCCAGTACAGCGTAATGTCGTCCAGCACCTCGTCTTTCGTCGGGCACTTTTTGGAATCGCCCCCGCTATACGTCCACTGCGCGAAGCCTGGATGCCCAAGCATCCACGCCGCGAGTGCGGTCGGTGAGTCCGTCAGGCCGTACCCAAGCGTCTGCGGTCGCGTGCCCATCATCACGGCGTAGCCCCGTTTCTTCTTATATAATGTGTCAAGTGAGTCGAACGCTGCGCGTTCTTTCTCGGATAGTCCCGCTGGCGCAGGCCCGCCACTGGCGAGTACTGCTGCCACGTCGGGCGGTACTGTCGCTGGCAAGTTAATGTGGATGCCAAGTAATCCTACCGGCGCCTGACGCGCCATCGCGCTGGAGATGGGTGATCCCCAGTCGCCGCCCTGAGCGACGTAGCGGGTGTATCCGAGGCGCTTCATCAGCTCGACCCAGGCTCGCGCGATGTGGTCGGGATCCCAACCGGTATCCGTCGGCTTGCCGGAGAAGCCATAACCGGGTATCGACGGGATGACCAGGTCGAAGGCATCCTCTGGGCGCCCCCCGTAAACCGTCGGGTCGGTCAGTGGTCCGATGATCTTTAGCTGTTCTAATACCGATCCGGGCCATCCGTGCGTGACGAGCAATGGCAAAGCGTTAGGATTTTTGGAGCGGACGTGGATAAAGTGAATGTCCAGCCCGTTGATATTTGTTACGAACTGTGGTAAGGCATTCAGTTTCGCCTCGGCTTTCCGCCAGTCGTACTCCGTTCCCCAGTAACGGACGAGTTCCTTCATTGTTGCCAGTTGCAAACCCTGAGACTGGTCGGCAACAGTCTCCTTGTCAGGCCAGCGGGTCGCTGCAATGCGCCTACGGAGATCGACAAGCGCCTCTTGCGGTATGTGGACGCGGAAGGGACGAATGGTGCCTGCTGCGGAGCGCTGGGCCATATTCTTCTTGGTAGTTTCTTTGCCAATGGCGGCAAGCGTCACTGGCGAGAACGCCGCAAGAGTTGCCATTGCCACGCCGTTGAGGAGCAGGGTTCGGCGTGACAGGACGGAAGCTGCGGTTGATTTGTGTTTGGTCATCGTCTCATTCCTTTGTGCTGTAGTTCTCGGTATCAAGGTGCGTAACGGTTGAAGACAAAGTCGCGAGCTTTGGCGATCGAGTGGCAGGAACAGCAGGTGTTTTGCACCGCCTTGTTACGGGTTTGCTGTCATTAAATTGAGCAAACCCCCAACCGGGACCTCGACACTACGAGCGACCTGCCTCTCAAGCCGTAGCTTCACTCCGCGTAAATTCAGCGGCGTGCAATTTCACGAAGTCGTACATACTCGTCGGCGCCTTGCCAGTGAGCTTGAACAGGTCATCTGTCATGCGGTCATACCGCCCCTGTGCGTGAAGTTCGGCCATCACCGCGAGGTGGTTGACGAGGTGCGTTGGCGCCCCAAACTTACGAAGCGTATCAGTCCACCCAGAGAGCGGCACGTTACGATACCGGATAGTTCGGCCGAGTGCCTCGGAAAAGACGCGCGCGTAGTGGTCAAGATCGGCGGACTCAAATCCGGTCAGATTGTAAACATGACCAATGTGCGAGGCAGGGTCGTCGAGGATCACGGAAACGGCGCGCGCTACATCAACAGCCGAAATAGGCGAGGTCTTGCTGTTACCCAGCGGCAGCGCCAGTTCGTCACTATCCCGGACACCAGCAGCGGCGAGACGCAGGAAGAAGCCTTCGAGGAAGACCGTCGGTCGCACCGTGACGACCGGCAGCCCCGACCACGCCAATGCCTGTTCCGCAAGCCAGTGTAGTTTGTGCTGTGGGCTACCAGTGGTCTCAGTGATGCTCATCTGCGTCACCGTCATCTGCGACATATTCACGAAGGCCTCGACACCGTGGTGGCGAGCCACCGCAGCGACGTTAACCGTGGCTTCGAGATAAGCCGCCGAGACCGACATTCCGAAATAGATGCGCGCAACTCCTTCGATCGCACGGTGCATCGATGCAAGATCGGTCAGATCGCCCTGCACAACCTCGGCTCCAAGCTGACGTAGGGTCTCAGCGCGTTCATCCTCTCGCCTAACCAAAGCGCGCACCTTATGCCCCTTGGCGAGCAGCATTGTGGTGAGATTGCGGCCGATAGCACCAATATCGCCAGCCGCTCCAGTCACGAGGATCGGGCTGCCATGTGTGGATTTCATCATCATATTATTTACCTTTTAATTAAATTTAGATAGATTGGGAAGTGTTCGTAGTTTCGGGGGCGCCGACACATCTGGGCAGGTTTCAAAGTGAGGAAGCGGTCGGGGGCAGGAGCCAGAGCCGTCCGCGTCCTCAAGCGCAGAGACCTAAAAGGCACCTTGAGTTCCTAAGCAAAAATCGTTGGTTTCGTAAGCCTCTGCCGTTACCTAGCCGCCACGTACTCGGTAGGTGTAGCAACTCTGACCGCATTATCTGGAAAGAACATGCAAAACCTTCTCCATGTAACGGTCAGCAGCGGCGCCTGCCTCTTCTGGACTGCTACCATTTTGACGCGCACTTAAATAGGGCGCGTACCAGTCCCACCAGTGATGCTCACCGTGAGTCTTCTCGTAGTGGTCGTGGTGTTCCGCCGTCTCGTGGAGAAGGTTTGCAAGGGTTGCAACGTCCAGGTCTCCTGCTTGCGTCGAGTTCCACTCGCGACCGGGAAGCCGCTTTGTAATTTCCTGTAGCAGCCAGACGTTCCCGTCCGGATCCTCGAACGAGGCAAATGAGAAGTAGGAACGACCTTGCGGGTCGCGTCCGCCCACGCGCGGATTCTCCACGGCGTTGTTGAAGGGACCACCAGCGTAGTGAAAGATCTCGCTCACGTTGACACCGTGATCGATCAAGTCTTCGCGGGCGGTGTCGAGGTCGTCTACGGCGAGAACCAGGTTGTGCGCCGAGCCAGGATTGTTCGGAGTGACTCCCTTACCGAAGATAATCGAGGCTTCCGAGTTGGGCGGTGTCATTTGCACACCACGGAAGTCGCCCTCCACCACATCTATGTCGAACCGCCAGCCGAGATTCTCGTAGAATGCTTTCGCTCGGTCAACGTCGGAAACGTTGAATAATACAACTTCGAGCTTCATGTTAGGACTGTTTACGTGATTGCTGCTCATATTGTTCTCCTTTTGGTTGTAAGCTTGGTGTTCAAATTGGTTACTTTTCATTCTTCTACGATCGCCCCATCCACACCACTCAAGTTCTTTGAGTTAACACGCGACTTAAATGTGCGTCCGCCAATAAAAAGTGCGATGATTTTATTGCGCGCCTGAGTTTGTTTTTACGGTGGTTTGCAGCTGATGTTCGAGATGTAGAATTTCCGCTGCCCGCTCCCCGATGATCACGCAGGGAGCCATTGTGTTACCGGTCGTTATTCGCGGCATAATCGATCCATCAGCAATCCGGAGATTGTCAATTCCATACACTCTCAGGTTGCTATCCACCACCGACATAGAATCTCGACCCATTTTCGCGGTGCAGGTTTCGTGCCAGAAACTTGTCGCAGCATCTCGAATAAAGCGTTCGAGTTCGGCCCCTTTCAAATTACCTGGCATTACTTCACACTTGGCAAATGGACGAAGCGGAGCGGAGTTACCGACTTCACGGCAGAGTTCTACGCAGGCGATCGCGGCTTTGAGATCATCTGCATCAGACAGAGTGTTTGCATCAATTAGAATCGGGTCGGATGGATTGGCTCCCGTCAGGCGCAGACGGCCCCGGCTTTTGGGGTGCGCGATCGCCCCAAATAAAGTCCAGCCCGCACCAGGCAGCCCAAACCGGACGGCATTCTCGGCACTGGATTTTGGCACCTCGGCCTGACATACAAATAAGTCTGGACTGTCAAGCCTGGACTGGCTCGTCGAGAAAAAGATTGCCTCGGACAAGTTGTTTCTTGGTTCGAGAGCGTTTTCATATTCCCAGACACAATCAAATGCAACGTGGTCTTGAAAATTTTGCCCCACACCAGGAAGGTGCTGCACGACAGGAATTCCAAATCGCCGCAACTCGGCCTCATCGCCGATACCGGATTGCATAAGCACTTTCGGCGTATGGATTGCACCGAGCGACAGCACGACTTCGACTGCCGCACCAATGCGATAGATCGCGTCACGATGAGAGATTTCCACGCCAGTGACCCGCTTGCCCTGGAACGTTAGCCGTGTAACCAGTGCATGACTGAGAACCGTCAGGTTTGGCCGATCCATATAAGGGAAGACGTAGGAGCGGAATATCGATTCGCGCTTGCCATTGCGAACTCGCACATCGCTGATAGAAGCGCCCTTCGCCGCTTCCATCATGCGTCCGTTTGGATTTTCAAAAGTAGGAATACCCACCACCCGCGCTCCTTCGACCGTTGCAGGTGCGATCGGGTTTGGATCCGATGCAGGCTGGACAAATACCAGTCCTCCCGTTCCGCGATACATCGGGTCTGGCACACCATGCCAATCTTCCAGGCGGCGATAAATTTTCAAGACGGATTCATAATTCCAGGCAGGATCGTTGACTTCGGAGGCGAAGAAATCCCAATCATGCTTGTGTCCGCGTGCCCAAACCATGACGTTGATACTCGATCCACCGCCGAGTACCTTGCCCATAGAGAACGGAATCGAACGACCGTTCACATGTAGATTCGGCTGGCCCTGGAAGCTCCAGTCCCGATTGCTTCCAAGGTTCATCGGCCATTGATTAGCTTCTATGACACTTGGTACATCATCGGCGCCTCCAGCTTCAAGCAGCAGAACGCTGACATCGGGATTCTCGGCGAGCCTACGGGCAACGACCGAGCCAGAAGATCCAGATCCGCAAACAATAAAATCGTACTGGCGCCTTAGCTCAGAGGTGAGGTTGTGCTGGTTGCTGCGGACACGTTCGGCGAAAATATCGCGGCTATCAGTCTCACGTTGATAATTCTCACGTTCATATTCAAAGGACTCGTTCTCAAAATTCGTCTTCATTGTGCTTACCTCGCTTTCAAAATTGAATTAACTTAGGTTGCTTGTTGTCCGTTTCCCCCACTTTGGGGGAACTTGAAGTTCTGCCTGCACCGTAGAATCATGTGGAGGGTAGTGTTCTGGGCACACCCAGAATTTTGTCATCATCTCGGCAAAAATGTGTTCAAACAGCGCTATGTCCTAGACTTTTGACCCGTCACTCGACTCAAAGTTGGTACAGATGAGGTTCCGTATTTTCCCCAGCGAACCAATCGAGAGCTATCCTGGCAAAAAACCAGCCTTTGAGAGGTGTACCTTCTAAAGCAACGGGTGTTACCGGAGTGTAGTAGCAGTCGAACAAAAATGTACGGTAAGGGCTAATTCCTGTGATAACGATAAAACTTTCACTCTCTGCAACTACGTAATTGACATCTACTGCAAGCGGTTGCTCAGAGATAGACTTTAGTCCGAACTCTTAACCTTATTATTTGAGTTGTAAAGAAGCATTTACGACAATAAATTCTTGTATAATTTTTTCGATCAGCTCACCTGCCGGGAGAGCTTCGGCTAATGCTGCTCCCTGCCCTGCCCACATACTGACAAAATCTGGACTTGATT
Source organism: Calothrix sp. HK-06 (assembly GCF_001904745.1). GTDB lineage: Bacteria > Cyanobacteriota > Cyanobacteriia > Cyanobacteriales > Nostocaceae > Dulcicalothrix. The sequence goes on along the minus strand of NZ_MRCD01000011.1, from coordinate 18,521 downwards.
GTTGAGCAGAAGTCTGATACAAAACCCGCCCTATAGACATCTGAGCCGGAAATGGCAGTATCTTATCCCTGTGATTCTCCATTTCACGTATAAATCGATTTCGTATTGCTCTAGCAGGTTTCCCAGAAAATACGTCAGTAATAACCGTGTCTTCATCCTTACACTGGAGTACCGCCTGCCTATAAACTTCTGGGATATTGTTCTCAGGACAGGCGAGAAAGGCAGTTCCTATCTGTACCCCGCTTGCCCCAAGTGCAAATGCAGCAACGATTCCGCGAGCATCCATGATACCGCCCGCCGCAACGACCGGAACCGATACCGCATCAGCTACTTGCGGCACCAACGCTGCTGTTCCAATCAATCCGTGTTCATAAGGCACCGCAAAGGTTCCGCGATGACCTCCGGCTTCAAAACCTTGGGCTACGATCACATCGACTCCTGCTTCAACGAGAGCTTTTGCTTCACCGACGGTCGTGGCGGTTGCTAATACAATTGAGCCTATAGCGTGTATCTCACGAATTGCTTCAATTGGCACAGGTCCAAAGTGGAAACTAAAAACAGGTATTTTCTCCTCAAGCAGGATAGTAAGTTGATCTACAAATGGTCCTAGTATTGGTATTGGTTCGGGCACAGGTCCGGCGCCAAGTTCGTTGTGCCATTTTGTTAATAGCTTAGACATCGGTGTTTGCTGCTTAGGCGTAAGTTGATACGCTTCAACTGCTGGGGCAAACAAATTAACTCCAAAGGGTTGGTCTGTCAGCTCTCGAATTTGCCTGATAATCTGGCGAAGTTTGGCTGGTGCGGTGGCTGCACCACCATACAAGCCAAGACCTCCTGCATTAGAAACAGCCGCAACCAACTCAGGTGTGGAAGCGCCAACCATCGGAGCCTGAATTATTGGATGCGCGATCTTGAGTAAATCTATCAGTTGTGTCTTAGGCCACATAAGTATCTCCCAAGGCTTGCTAATATAAGCAAGATATATGTCTTTAAGTGATTGCCTGTCCGCATTACTGAGTTTTGATGGTTGCAGCGAGGATGCTACGAGTTCGAGTTGCGTAGCTTGCCCCATCGCTCACTTTACCGAGGAAAAGGCGGTCGGCGCCAGCAACTCGCTGCTGATATTCTGCACAAGTTGACCGTCCTTCTCGGTTTCGGTGCTGACCGCGATCCATTCGGGGTCGGCGAGAAATGCACTCCAGCGCTTCTCGCGTTCAGCCATGCTGTCCCAGGCAAGCATGTAGGTTAGCTGCTGATTGCTCGAGCCGATTAACGTTGTCCAGAATCCAGCCTGACGGATGCCATGCTTTTCCCAAATCCGTAACGTGTGATTCTGGAAGCGCGCAAGCAGCGCTGGTAGTCGTCCGGGCATGGCGTGATAAATGCGTAATTCGTAGATCATGCCTTTTTCGAGTTGGGTCATGGTGTGTGTTCCTTGGTCAAAAGGTTCGACGAGCGAGCAATCTTGTTTGGCAGCGTTACAGTTTTGGAAATAATGTGTGAATGTTGCATCTTAGGCTATGGTCGAAGCCGCTATGCGCTGGTCATGGTCGGTGCTAGTTGCAACTGGCAGCCATGCTTCGATTTCCCGTGCCATTTTCGCGGCGTTGCTTTGGTACATTGCGACCGTGTCCTTGCCGACGGGCAAATGCAGCGGCGGATGTTCTGTATTGGCTAATTGGAGAATCACAGCTGCAAACTTTTTCGGATCACCGGGTTGGTTCCCGTGTAGCGCCTCGGCTCCGCTACGCATCGGACCTACCGTTGCCTGATAATCGTCGATAATCGTTTTAGGGACAACATAGGATTCAGTGCTTAGGAAGTCGGTACTAAAAAGACCGGGAGCCACTGCCGTGACGTGGATGCCAAGTGGCGCCAGTTCGATCGCTAGCCCTTTCGAGATCCCTTCGACCGCAAATTTAGTTGACCCATACAATCCCCAGCCTGGAACTGCATCGTAGCCAAACAAAGACGAGATATTGATCACGTGCCCAGACTTTTGCTGGCGCAGGTACGGCAACACGGCACGTGTGACGTTGAGTAAGCCAAACACGTTGGTATCATACTGTTTACGAACTTCGGCATCCGTTGCTTCTTCGATTGCTGTAACCATGCCAAACCCGGCATTATTGACTAAGACATCAACCTGACCGAAACGGGCAATGCCTTGCTTGACAGCCTCTTGTACCTGGTCTTCCTGGGTAACATCCATCTGCACAACGTACAGTTCCGGGTGGTTGTGCAGGGTAGTCGCGAGTTGTGCAGGCTGACTGCGAACCGTCGCTACTACCCGGTCGCCTGCTGCTAGGGCTGCTTTGGCAATTTCCAACCCAAAGCCTCTGGAGGCTCCGGTAATAAACCATACTTTCTGCATTTTATTGAAGTCCTTGGTTCGATCGACATCAGCGACGGGCAATACCACAACTTCGAGTTTCATGTTTTGACTGTTTACGTAATTGCTACTCATATTGATCTCCTTGAGATTGGTGAAGCTTGCTGCCCACCTCGATTAACTTTATTCTTCAGCAATCGCCCAATCCACACCACTCAAATTCTTTGAGTTAAAACGCAATTTAAACGCAATTTAATTTTTCTGTGCTTGAGAAACGCCACCCTAAGTGAGCCAAAAGCAATGAAACCTAATTTGATTATCGTTATTTGATAAATTTACTTATATACTTGGATCTATTGACGAAATAGATTTATTGTTAATTTGTTACAAATGATTTAATCTGGTATACTTTAACAAGCATAAAATTATTTGCCTGTTAATCTATACTACTGAAACTCCCCGTCAGTTTTTGATTAAAGAAACGCTCGATATTTAAAGAAGAGATTAGCAAGTTCTTTTGCACCATCGGCTGATATATGGATTCCAACCCATCAAAAACTAAACGAGGTTCCTCCACTTCTGGGCGAGTGCGAGGAGTCATCCTATCGCCTCAAGGGTGGCAAAAGTTTCAGACGGCAAAACAGCATTTGGAATCGGACGAAACCTGGGGTAAGCGCTTCACGCAGGAAGATATCAGCGAGCGGACTGGACTCTCCTTAAATACCCTGGCTCGGATTTTCAAGCGGGACCTGGGGGTCGATCGTCAGTCATTAGAGTATCTGTTTCGGGCGTTTGGGCTGGAATTGACGAAGGCAGACGTAACATCCCCTGGCCTATCTGAAGAGACTCTAAGCCGATGGACAAATCCCCAACAAGACTGGGATACGGCGGTTGATGCCTCTGCGTTTTATGGGCTGACGGTCGCTCAAAAAGCTACCCTCAAAGCATTAGGGGCTATTGAGTATTAAAGCTTATATTCAACCTGAGAAAGTGTGCAACAATCAAACTTGTTTGACGACACAAATTTGTCCCCTACCATTGCTCCATCTTTAAAACCCAAGGGTACTGCGTCCTTGGCGGCAGCCAGGGCGTAGGAGAATTGGGAGAAATTGCAAGACATTCCCCTTAACAAAAGCCGCGCCGATGCCTTGCTTGACAATGGAGGCGATCGTAATCATGGCTGTATAATTGGCTGCAAGTTTTTCATATCCGGTAGCAATGCGGCGAAATTGCTTAAGTCGATTGATAGCACGTTCAACAACGTTGCGTTGACGGTAATATAACGAGTTTGAAAACACGCCTTAGGCGCCATTTCCACCACCTTTGAGTGAGGATTGATATGGCTACCTTACCTGATAAAAACTCACGAATGCTTCTCTCGTTGGCGCCTATAAAAACCTAGGATTGAACTATTAGTATATAGTTATTTAGTAATTAAATAAAATTTGAAGTGGTTTTGTAGCCGGCGTCTTCCTCAATTAAAATTTGAGAACAATTTGTTCTGATTTATAAGCTTTATCTACCACCAAGGTACATTAATTATTTTGTCAATCCCTCTGTAGTTATGTAAAAATTTTAAAGCTAGTATGTAATTATACTTAGTACGTGAATTGCAAAGAAGTATTAAATTAAATTAGATATGGCGGTCGCAAATGGGCGAAGCCCGCTTGTGGGCATCCCCTTGATGGAAGGGTTAGGCTTCGGGTTCGTGGCAAACCACTTCGATGTTGTGCCCGTCCGGATCAATGACGAAAGCTGCATAGTAGTTCGGGTGGTAGTGCGGGCGCAGACCAGGCGCACCATTGTCTTTGCCACCCGCTAAAAGAGCCGCACGATAGAAAGCTTCGACTTGCTGGCGATTAAAGGCCGTGAACGCCAAGTGAAGATGCGCCGGCTTCTCCTCGGTTTGGTACAGGCACAATGAAGCCTTACCCTTTGAGCTAATCTCGACACCGTATGTCGGTGATCCCTCCGAAACAACAGCTACGCCGAGCGGTTCAAGTGCCTTGAGGAAGAACGCTTTGCTCGCTGCATAGTTGCTGACTCCGAATTTGATATGGTCAAACATGAGTTCTCCTGAAGAATAGTCTTTTTCTGCTCCTTTATGAGTACTACTCAATAGTAACCTTTGAATTTTGCTCTGCTAGGCACCGATAATTATAGATTGCAACATTTGGCGTCTATGTTGGTGCATTTCCCGAAGCTTCATTTGATGTGCCGAGCATCCAACGATTGTTAAAGTTACAACAACTAACAAATTTTTATATATAAATTATAGGACAGGTGCCAATTAGAAATTGCAACATCCGGCGCCTATAGCTATTAAATACTATCATCCATCCAACTACACTCTAGGCAATCATAATAGATTATAACGGTGTAATCACGGTTAAAAGTATAACTGCACTGTGGACATTTCCCAGTAAATAGAGGGTGGTTGTCAAGTAGGTGTAACTGCTGTTCTCTAGTTAAATGCTGCGGCGCCTGCCTTACTCCGTAACTGACACGCTCGATTACTAATTCATCGTTGATATATCTGGCGCGGTCAGGTTGCGACAATTCCGGTTGTTCTGCATCTGGATCAGGTGCAAAGTATGGGCAAGTTTCACCTTCTGGTTCATCGGGTATTACTGCACAAAACAGGTAGGGGTTGCCACAGTAAAAACGACACCTTGTACATTCGGGTAATCGACGGGTAGCTTTAGGCTTAATCATAATGCACAGGCGCCTTAGAGTGTTGACCGAGATAACGGTAAAATGGGACACGTTGTAAAGTTATATGAACCGAACTGACAAAACCCTACAGGAAGTAGTTAATTCAGGCGCCGAACATACTGAGAGATTGAAAGTTTTACCGGAGTGCCTTTTAAGTGTATGGAGATATCGGCATCATCAAATGATGATTAAAAACACGTAGTTAAACCAGATAATAAAACTTGGTTATGGGGTGAATGTCGGTCTATTCATTCCCCAAGGATTACCACTTCCCCAACCACTATTTTGCCAAGCTGTTTGTTGACTTGCTAAAGCACTATAGCTATTTGTAAGAACAAGAGTGTTTGTAGCAACAGGATTGCTATAAAAACTATTGCTGGGAAAGAGGCTGTGCCGTAATATCTGGAAATCTCGCGTACCATCTGCCATAACCGTTAGCTGTATTTCAGTCCAGATGGGGGGGAAATTAGTTGGAGGAATATTATTTGCAGTAGCTGTGCCAGCCAAGTATCCCGTTATGCCACCAAGCACTCCTCCTGCAATACCACCCCACCACCTACAGTTCCCAATGGACCGAAGAAAGTTCCTCCAGCAGCACCTAACTTAGCACCAGTCAAAGCACCAGCGGCAATTCCAACTCCAGCGCCAATCGTACCTGCGGCAACGCCAGCAGAGATAGTACGGGCGCCTACAAGTTGCTTAAACTGAACCCCCTGAATGCCGTTTTGAGTTATATTTGTTTGACTCCTAATAATTGGAAATCTTTCAGATGGGAGTCCAAATTGGCTAGGGCTAGTGTAAATACCACTATTACTGTGAAGTCCAGAACTAGCTATCGTTCTTGAATCATTCGTTGTTAGATATCCATGCAGATAATTAGAAAAGCGAAATCCGGAACTACCTGTGATAAATCCTTCACTAATGGTTGCGGGTGGCACCGGGTCTGGTACTCCTAATTGTCCTGAACCAGCAGGTGAAGAAGGATCAATCCAGCTTACTGAACCCGTAGATGCTTCAATCGTTCTAACTTGTTGTTGAGATGGTGGTGTAACTTCTGCTGTTCCCGTTTGTCTCAACTGACGTTGAATTTTACCTGTTTGCTGCACTACGTGGGTCAACTCATGTGCCGTTAACTCATTATTATCCAGCGCCTTTCCTCCCCCAAAGTAGATATCACTACCATGAGTAAAAGCCTGGGCGCCTAACTCTCGATTCATTTGTACTGCTTCATTACCAGTATGTACACGCACAGAACTAAAATCTGTACCAAAACGTGGTTCCATGAAGCTTCGTACATTCTCAGCTAAAAAACTTCCTTCACCTTTACTACTATTTAATTGACTTTCAATATTACTCCCAGCTTGGAAACTATCATCACCCACACGCTGTAGTGAAGGTTTTGTTTGTACTTTGTTTTCTAAATGAGTATTTTTTTGGATAGATGCGTCTATAGATTGGCTTTGTAATTCATCTTCCGGCGCCTCTTCAAGCTGTACCAAAGGAGTAATATTAGCGGCTAAAGGCTTAGTTTGTACTTTGTCTTCTGTTTGTTCAGAGGGCGCCATTCGTTGTACGGCAGAATTAGACATCGACATAACTTGACTTGCCATTGCGTCAGCTTCTTGCTCATATTTATCTCCAGGGGCGCCGACTGTTAGTTTTGCCTGGGGACGTAAGGAAATTCGACTTATATTATGGACAACAGGTGCCTGTTTTAAAGGTTCTGGTTCTAGTTCATCATTAGAACGTGTTTGAGATGATACATCGGGTAATGTTTGTATAGCGGAAGTATTGATTTCTGGGGTAAAGCCGCGTATTGGTGAACCTAACGTTGGGATATTCGGTGAGGAGAGGGAGGGATTTGTTGTATTTGATAAACTCGTTTTCTTGCGACTAACCTTAACGTTGTTCCTCATTTACCAAATCCTCTTTGACAAATTCCTCTAAAAGTATTATAAGTAAACACCAAATACGATGTTATCGACTAAGGTCTAAACTTCTATATAAGAGTAGCGCGCGGGTTTAGTCAAGAAGGATTAGCGCGCGTAGTTGGAGTATTACTAAACACGATGCAGCGGTGGGAGTATAACGAAATAAAAAGCACTTTGTTTGATACGTGTAATGAGCTGCAAACAAGAACGCTTCAAATCGCAAACAAGTCAAAATTGAAACCACATTCACTGCAAATAAGTAGGGTATCCAAAGCACATTAAGCAATTAGCCAAACACTTATACCCGAATAATATGCTTTAATCTGGACAGCTTATTCGAGAGGCATCCTTGAAGAATTACAGATACTTAATACTGAGTCTTTTTACGACTAACTGGAACACCATTTAATCAATCAACCATTGCTGTAGTAAGTAACTTACAAACATAATCCAAAAAATTATAAACAGTATTACCCATACCGAAATCATAAGCATGAAACGTTGCAACCAATCATTTCTATTAGATACCCTTTGTTGTGATAGAATAAGCGTGATATTGGTAGACAGTAGAAAGGCTAAAATATTAGCGAATAGAAACCAATGCCCTTCTGTTACACCTCGTAGCCACGGTACTAATGAGCCTGCGTTTGCATTATTAGGTTGAAAGGTTGGTTCTCTCAATGGTGAAACTTGGTACACAAAAATTCCACTAGCTACCAATAGAAGTAGGGAAAACCCAAGACTTACAATAGAAAAACGTCGAAGCCGCTGAAAAAACATACCCAGGGCAAACGCATCTTAAACTAGCTTCAGGTAAGGAATAGCGGTCAAACCATAACAAAACTTTTTCACTCAAAATATTTATGATTATACAATTATTTAAACTATATACTGATTAAATTAATCAGCTATAAAACAATATTAACTAACACTCTCAAATAATATTAATATACTAATAAAAACTCAAAAATTGTGCGATGGATATGGCGAAGCCATATCCGAAGCACTGGCGCCTATTGACCAAAATCAGTAATATTAAGCTCTTGTTCTTATAATTAGTAAAATCAAGAGTTTAGTTAAAATTAAAAAGAATTAAATAGCTAAAAATTTAATACTAAAACTTGAGCAAGGTATTGATTATTCATTGAAGCCAAAAAATGCTTGTTTTTTATTCCAAATTTCTTACTTTTATCTTTTCCTAAAAGGTTAACTGCAATATGGCGAAGAATTGCAAAATTTTGCGGCGCATATCTTTACGTATACGGCAGTCATCTTCATGAAATCCAACATCTAGTACCCAATGTAATGAGTTCTCGATGCGCCAATGGCTGCGAACTGAATTTCCAAATTTTTTTGCATCTAAACCAAGACTAGTTATATAGTAGCGTGTTTCAACCGTTGTTTCTCCATTTACTATTCTTACTGATTCAACCATTCCAATGCTTTGAAAATTTTCCCATTTTTCGCTCTCTTCAATATGTTTACAAACATCTGTTAGCATTAGATAGTTACGTATTTCTTCACGCCCATGACCGAACTCGTGAGTACTATAATTGCTTGCCTTAAAGCCTTTACATCGTTTAGAAATAGCTTCTTTAAATAAGTTTTCTACATTTTGATGTAAATTTCCTTGGTTTGATTTAAGCGCAATTACATAATCACCCTCTTTTTGAACAATAGTTTTAACTATTTCTCTCTGACAACCTATTGCATCTATAGTGACAATACAACCAGAAATATCTAATAAATTTATGAGTTCTGGAATTGCGGTTATTTCATTGGACTTATCATTAACTTTTAATTGTCCCATAACTAATCTATTACTTACAGCCCAAGCACTTATCATATTAATTGCGCGCTTGGATGATTTTTTATTATATGAGCGTTTTAATTTTTTTCCATCAATCGCAATCACCTCGCCGTTTGTTATTTGTGCGACTGATTTTATCCACTCTAAAAAACATTATTGGAATTGTTGAGGATTAATTCTCGCAAATAATCTTGCACAAGTATCATGGGAGGGTATCCCATTTGGTAACTCTAAAAACTGTTTTAACCATTTTTTTTTCGCTTTCCCATAAGTTTCTATTGCTATCCAAGTTTCGGCTCCACAAATTACTGCACAAATTGCAATTGTAATTATGTCTATAAGTTTATGTTGCTTAGTACGTTCAATTCTAGGGTCTTGAATATTTTCAAAAAAATCAGCTATTGTTCGCTTTTGCTTTGGTTCCATTGTTAAATAAGTCATGTTTACACCTTGGTCATCTTTTTAGACACTACCATGACGTATCCATATTTTTTCGGCGCCAATGGCTCGGATATGGCTTTGCCATATCCATCGCACGATTTTTGAGTTTTTATTAGTATATTAATATTATTTGAGAGTATTAGTTAATAATGTTTAATAATTAATTTAATTAGTTAATGGTTGGATAATTGTATATTCATAAATACTTTGGATAAAAAATTGTGTTATGATTTGACCGCTATTCCTTACCTGAAGCTAGTTTAAGATGCGTTTGCCCTGGGCTGCAGTGTGATTGGGAGTTGGCGCCTTAAAACAAAGTAAAATCAGTGTTGTTTGTTATCTGCTAGCTATGAGAGTAAAAAGAACAACAGTATATTTATGCCAACTTAAAGATATAACTGTTTTATTTCCCGGCGACATTCATCGCTTGGCAGAATTCATACTTGATTGTTCTGAGGCCGACCGTATAAATGACATCACTCATCAAAGTAATATTAGACACTCAAAACCAACGCTCCACGGACTTGCAAAGCATTTTGCAGAGCTTACACAAGTTCATGTGCCTAATGTTATGAAGAAATTGGAAGTTAGGAAACGTTGATTTTAATTCAGCAGTTGAGTTTGATTTACCGGATGGCGCTAAAAAACGGAAAAGGGCGCCACTTATCATGAAGAACAATAGTACTGATTAATGCTGTAATGCTAGAAAATATTTATGCTGAGGCGCCTCAGAATATTTATCTTTATATTCTAGTATCACGTCTTGAATCGACACGTAACGCCAATATTTACGCTGCTCCCCGTATCGTTGTTTACTCGGTTTGTTGCAAATTTACCCGCGTCCGGTGAGCGCGATCTTTATGCTGCCAAGAAGTTACAGTATGAGGTTGACAAGACGGTTAGTTAGGCTATACTCAAATTAGTTCATTTTATGAACATTTTTCATTCTGGAGTAAGTGCTTGGGTTTCGCTGTGGACAAAGCAGATGAATTAACAAGGTATATCACTATCCTTGCTGACCTGTTTGAGGTGGCACAGCAGGGTTCAGGTGAAGCAGTCAGCCTGAATAAACAGGAATGCCGTGTTATTAGTGTAGTGGGTCAGTTCCAGCTACTCATGATGCGGGAGATTGCTGAACGAGCGAAACTTAGCGTTACCAACACCACTGGAATTGTAGACAAATTAGTTCGCAGAAAATATTTATGTCGCGATCGTTCTGATGAAGATCGGCGAATTGTCAAAATATGTCTTACACCCGAAGGGAAGGAGATTTATGAGATGGAGATCGAGAATTACAGGAAAGTTAGTCAAGCGATTCTCAGTGCGCTTGATTCCAAAGAGCAACAGGAGATGCTTCGCATGATGCGTAAAGCAGCAGTGCATCTCAATCAGCAGAAAAGCAATCTGTTGGCGACCTAATAGTCCATTTTTTTAAATATAAAGTTCATTTTTTGAACTTTTCAATTTATGAATCTTGTATCTCTCAACCAACAACCCAGGAGAAAAACGATGGACTACACCGGAAAAACTGCTCTGATTACTGGCGCATCTAGTGGCATTGGAGAATGCTTTGCTCATGAATTAGCCATTCGAGGCATGAACCTTGTCCTCGTGGCACGCTCTGAGGATAAACTGCAATCTTTAGCCAAGCAGCTTTATCAGCAACATCGCATTCAGGTAACAGTCATTACAGCCGACCTCAGCCGTGAAGGCGAGGGATTGCGTGTTTACAAAGAAACTCAAGCAAGGCAACTCAATATTGACATACTCATCAATAATGCAGGGTTCAGTACGAATGGGATGTTTGAGGCCATTCCACCTGAACAGGATCATCAACAGGTTATGCTCAACGTCGTCTCTATTGTGGATTTGACTCATGCCTTTATTCCAACGATGTTGGCAAAAGGTGAAGGAGTAATCATCAATATTGGCTCAACGACAAGCTTCTATTCATTACCTCGGCAAGCCGTGTATGCAGCAACCAAAGCCTTTGTGCTTTCGTTTAGTGAGGCATTATGGATGGAGTATAAAAAACGAGGAATCAAGGTGCTAGCACTTTGTCCAGGAGCAACAGACACCAATTTCTTTGACGCTATGGGACGAGATGTTGTGGCTGGGAAACATTCACCGCAGCAAGTTGTTCGCATTGGGTTAAGAGCATTGGAGCAAGGTCGTCATTATGTAATTCCTGGTTTCAGAAACTCCTTTGAGTCAAATATCTTGCCGCGCCTATTACCTCGTGCGGTCATGGCAACGCTCGTTGAATCCGTAAGCCGACGCGCTTTTAAGTGAGTTTCAAACAAAATTAAAACTTAAGCGTAGCAAGGGTTTCAAGCCATTATTTCCGATGCACGCGCGCGCGTATCTCAGCTCAACCTCGAATACACTTGGTTTAAGAAGGTGATGCTAGTAATTTTTAATGGTGTCTAATCATTAAGAGAAACTTAGCTTTTTGTATTCACTCTTGACTTCTCCTCCAAATCCACCAGCTTCAACATGACGAATAATTAATTGGATGATTGGTAAAGCAATACTCATGCCAAACAAAGCATTGAATCCAGCGACAATAACAGGTGCTGATAAGGTACCGTCAGTTCAGGCATTAGTGCTAAAACAAGAATAAATATTACAGCGTTTTGCATCTAAATAGAGTACACCCCACCCCAACCCTCCCCTTGCGAAGGGGAGGGCGCCCGTTGCGGGAGGGCCCTTAGGTACTTCACTAATCTGCAATCTGCTGTAAAAAGAAAATGGGTGTAGCAATACCTGTCCTTACAACTTCAGCTAAAATCAAGTCTTTGTATTGCTCAACCGTTATATCTTCACGGTATAAATCAAATGAGTAAGAAATTGCTGTAACGACTGCTTGAGTTAAAATAGCGGCGCCAGTTGCGATAATACCAAGTTTGGCTATCGTGGTTGAATTCTTGAGTATTGAGTCAACAGCATTGTAAACGCGAATTAATCGCTTGTTCAGCAGGTGCCATTACTTTGGCACTACGAGGAATATTATCGGTGCCGTTACTGCCACCCTTTAAATGAGGATTGATATAGCTACCTCATATCTTGCACCTGGAAACTTGGATGTCAATTCCTTGACTCAGTAGCAAGTCTCTCAGCCGTTCGATATGTTGTAAAAGAAGTAACACTACCAAATGGGGAAATATAGTTTGGAACGCAATTTCTGCGGCTTCTCCCCAATCAGGTAAAGAATCGGAGGCGCCCGCCGTCGATAAATAAGCCCAGTGTGCTAAAACATAAGATATAAAGGACAACACCAACCAACGATAAACCCCTAAGAGAGTACCTTGTCCGAAACGGTGCAATCCAAAACGGTGCTTTGCAGTTTTAAACCAACCTTCTATTTGCCATCTTCGTTTACCCCACCAAGAAATGGTGCTAGCTTTGAGAGCTTTAGTTGAAATCACAAATCGTTTTTGATACTTACCATCATGACGTTTAAAATAATACCAAGAGACATAAACAGGAAACTTCAAACCCTGAAGGTAAAGTTGCTGCCCTCGTTTGTGTAATTGAGCAACACTGCGCCCATCGACTAACTTGCGCGTACAAGCGATACCAGCAATTACGTGATATTTTTTCTCTCGAATACTGTGTATAAATTGAATGCTACCAAAGCCTGTATCGACTAGAACCATTACCTCCTTAAAGTGCTTAGTTAATTTTTTCGGTAAAGATTTGACCATTTTTAATCCCAACCTTGCTGGGGAAGTGGCGCCTTTCCCCCTCCAAACGCGGAAACTCCAAGGTACTCGCCACCTACCAACAACTAAGTACACCACAACCAAATGCAAACCTCGTTTTCCGTGGTAAACGCTGATTAAACTTTCAAGTGCCTTAAATTTTCCAAATTTCTCCAAAGTTGTTAGGTCAATAATGACTTGTAAAAATGGTTGGCGCCCCAACGAACGCTCAAACAAAATCTCCTTGATAATACGGTTACGAGCAGTACGGATTACGCTTTTAGTTGACCAGTTATAGACATTGAGAAATCGGCTCAAAGCACTGGGTGACTTACTTTTACTTTGCTGAGGTAGAGGATAACCTTGTGCTTCTAAAAACATACCAAACATTGCTTCGAGATTTTCTTGTTGGTAGATAGAAGGCATCAATGACAGCAAAGTGTAAACTAGATTTTGGGCGTGGGCAAGAATTGAAACCATTTTTCTTGCTTATTCTTGTAAACTTCAACGCCCTTTTTCTCATGTTTTGGCGCCACAATGCAAATTAAATTCATTATCACTCACTCCTAACAGTATATTTGTATGCAATTTTTTCGATGGCACCATTCTCAAATTTTGATTTGAGAATATCAAGTATTAATACTATCTAAATTAGTTAAAAATATATCTAATACATACTTGATTTTAAAAGTTGTATTGTAGTTATAGTTTTATCCCCTCTAATTGGCTTTGTACGGGTTTACCCGTTAGGTGCAAGATATGAGCTACCGTGTTTGTCTGACAAAAACTCATGAATGTTTCTCTTATTGGCGCCTAACTTGGAAATACCAGGTATTTCGTTAAATAACTTGATCACGTCAGCATCACTTCTTGGAGGTTCGCCAACTCGCACACCTGCGCGTTATTTTAGACGGTTAGCAATTTTAGGCATTTCTGCTTAGTAAAATTTAGATACGCCATGTAACCAAGTATTAAATTTAACTAAAATTTATTATGACTTACGCATTTTTACAAAAAACTGTCATTAGTCGCGAAGCGAAGAATCTCTAAGATACTTCACTGCGGGACTCATGACAAAATTTTTGTGTAAGTCCTGTTTATATAAAAAAGCAGTAATACTTAATCGTTGCCAAGCAAAACACAGTAATCTACTACGTGATTGAAAGTTTTAATAAAGATAAAGCAAAATGAATTTAGTATTAAATTGTTACAGAGCAATTGCCGCAACAGCACTTACAACTATTGCAGTTACGTCGCAAGTTACAACATCATATGGTATTACATTTGTAACGCAAAGTAGTACCTTGCAAGATAATGATCAATTAGACTGGTCAAGTTTGGGGGTGCAGTTTCCTTTCAAGTTTTTACAGAATTAGTTCGGCGCCACATTTAGCAATGGTTTGAAGTTAAACGTAGACATCTTAGAATCAAATATTCCTGGTGTGCCATTCCTTGTCAGCCACAGGAAGTGGGTTACAAGTAATGAAATCTGATTTGATTATCGTTCTTTAATAAATTTGCTTATATACTTTAAATTTATATACTTAGATGTATTGACAAAATAGATTTATTGTTAGTTTGTTACAAATGATTAAATCTGGTATAGTTCAACAAGCATAAAATTATCTGACTGTTAATCTGTACTGCTAAAACTCTCAGTCAGTTTTTGATTAAACAAACGCCTGATATTTAAAGAAAAGATTCGTAAGTTCCTTTTGCACCATCGGCTGATATATGGATTCCAACCCATCAAAAACTAAACGAGGTTCCTCTACTTCTGGGCGAGTGCGAGGAGTCATCCTATCGCCTCAAGGGTGGCAAAAGTTTCAGACGGCAAAACAGCATTTGGAATCGGACGAAACCTGGGGTAAGCGCTTCAGCCAGGAAGATCTCAGCGAGCGGACTGGACTCTCGCTAAATACGCTGGCTCGGATTTTCAAGCGGGATCTGGGAGTCGATCGTCAGTCATTAGAGTATCTGTTTCGGGCGTTTGGGCTAGAATTGACGAAGGCAGACGTGACATCTCCTGCCGCATCTGAGGAGACTCTAAGCCGATGGACAAATCCCCAACAGGACTGGGACATGGCGGTCGATGCCTCTGCGTTTTATGGGCGTGAGGCAGAACTGACGCAACTGTGGCAGTGGGTTGTGTCTGAGCGCTGCCGTCTGGTGGGAATATTGGGGATTGGCGGCATTGGCAAAAGTACGATCGCGGTCAAGGCTGGGCTTCAAATGCAGACAGAATTTGAGATTGTTGTGTGGCGCTCCCTGGCGAATGCACCACCAGTGGATGAACTGCTGTCGAGCCTGCTGAAGTTTCTCATGCCGCTGTATGGGGAAGATCCGATCATTCCTACGACGCTTGATCAGCAAATATCCAAACTGATGCAATATCTGCGATTGCGTCGGTGTTTATTGCTACTCGATAATGTTGAAACGATTTTGCAGCGTGAGCCAGTGGGACAATGGCGCCCGGATTACGAAGGTTACGGGCAGTTGCTTAGAACCATTGGTGATACGTCTCACCAAAGTTGTTTGTTGCTGACTAGTCGAGAAAAGCCACGGGAAATAACACTGATGGAAGGCACCCAGGTGCTAGTGAGATCGTTGAGCTTAACCGGGCTGACACCTGATGACGGACGCGCCATCTTTGGGCAAAAAGGAGCGTTTACAGGTTCGCCAGCCGAATGGGAGACTTTAATCCAGCACTACGGAGGCAATCCGTTGGCACTGAAACTGGTGGCAGCGGCAATTCAGGATTTGTTTAACAGCAGCATTACAGAGGTGTTGCCCTATCTCAGCCAGGGATTGGCTGTTTTTGAAGACATTCGCGATTTGCTGGCTCGTCAGTTCGCTCGCCTTTCTGAGGCTGAACAGAAGACACTGTTTTGGTTTGCAATTTATAGAGAGCCAGTCTCGATCGCAGAGATTCGAGAGAACGTGGTTGATCCTGCTTCTCAACAAAGTGTACCTAATTTGGTCAACTCACTACTGAGGCGATCATTAATAGAAAAAAACGATGGGTTATTTTTCTTGCAACCTGTGGTGATGGAATATATCACAGAGGGGTTCGTACAGCAAATTTGCATCGAATTTGAGACGCAACAGCTTAACCTTTGGCAAACACATCCCTTAGTGCGAGTACAAGCAAAAGATTATATTCGAGAGATTCAGACGCGGCTAATTATGCAACCTGTTATGGAGCGGCTGATGTCTCGCTTTGGCAGTGTGGCAGCGATTGAGGCGCAAGCAAGGCACTTATTAAGCCAACAGGGAAAGAAACCAGGATACGTTGCAGGCAATTTGATTAACCTGCTAATACAGCTTCAAGTGGATTTACGCGGCTCAGATTTTTCCGATCTCGTGGTGCAGCAAGCCGACTTACGGCAGGTCGATTTAGCCGGGGTCAATTTTCAAAATGCTGACTTAGCAAAATCTATCTTTTCAGAAACCTTCAGTATTGCCATGTCGGTTGACCTGAGTCCAGACGGGCAGATTATTGCCGTTGGCGATTCCAATGGCAACATCTATCTTTGGAACATTAGCACAACCCAGCTTCTGGCCACCTTTGAAGGTCACATCGGCTGGGTTTGGTCAGTTGCCTTTAGTCCGGATGGCAAAACGTTAGCCAGCAGCAGTAGTGATAGTTCGGTGCGCTTGTGGGATGTCCAAAGTGGAAGTTGCTTGCAGGTGCTAACAGAACATACAGATGGGGTTCGCTCAGTGAGTTTTAGTGCCGATGGTCAGCAGTTAGCAAGCGGCAGTGAAGATAAAACGGTGCGCGTATGGAATTTGCAAGGGCAATGTCTCTATGTCTTGAAAGGACACACCCAGAGTGTTTATTCTGTCTACTTCGCTCCGGATCAGCAAACCTTAGCCAGTAGCAGTAATGATACAACTATTCGCATCTGGGATGTAAGCAATGGGAACTGCTTGAGTATCTTACAGGGTCATAGTAGCGGGGTTCAGTGTGTGCGCTACAGTCCAGATGGTCAACTGCTCGCTAGCGGCTGTCGTAATGGATCGATTCGACTGTGGAGCGGTCATCTCTGCCACGATCGACATCCAAAAACTGCTTTCAGGCTGCTGGAAGGACACACCGATTGGGTTTGGAACATTGCCTTTAGCCCGGATGGACATTTAGCCAGTGCCAGCCTCGATGGCACTCTGCGCGTGTGGAGTGTTCAAGACGGGCGACCCATCCATGTACTTGAGGGTCATACCCCCAATGTTTTTGGGCTTGCCATCAGTGCCGACGGTCAATTGTTGGTCAGTACAGGAGAAGACCAGACGGTGCGACTGTGGCATCTACAGAGCGGACGAAACCTGAAAATGTTGCGTGGATACACTGGTGGGATTCACTCCCTGAGCCTCAGTTCGGATGACCAAGTGCTTGCTAGTAGTGGTCAGAATGAAATGATTCAGTTGTGGCATTTGCAATTAGATGGCGATCTACGATCATATCACCCCTACAAAACATTTTCTAGCCCAACCCGTCGGATATCATCATTCAGCAACGTCAGCTTTAGTCCCGACAATCAAACTCTCGCGATCAATCGACACGATGAGTTGATCGCTCTATGGAATATTCAAACTGGGCGCCTTGATCGCTGGTCAGGGCACAACGCGGCAGTGTGGACAGTTTTGTTTAGCCCAATGGGACAAATTTTGGCAAGCAGTAGTTATGATTGCACCGTGCGACTGTGGGATGTGCAAACGCATCATTGTTTGCATGTATTATGCGGACACCAGAACGGTATTCCCGCGATGGCGTTTAACCCGGGTGGTCAATGGTTGGCAAGTGGCAGTTTTGATCTCACGATTCGCTTCTGGGATGTGCAAACTGGAGAATGTTTAAGGGTATCGCAGGGGCATACGGGCGCAATTTTCGCACTGGCATTTGATTCCAGTGGTCACAGACTGGCAAGCGGCAGTCAGGATCAGACGGTTCGATTATGGGATGTGCAAACTGGAGAATGTTTGAAGGTTTTGCAGGGGCATACAGGAGCCGTCTGGACGGTTGCTATCAGTCCCAACGGTCGATTCCTAGCAAGTGGCGGCGATGATCAAACGATTCGACTGTGGGATCTGCAAACGGGGGATTGCCTCTACGTATGGCGCGAACACATCAGTTGGGTTCGGTCAGTGATCTTTAGCTCTAATGGTCAAATCTTATTTAGTGGTAGTGACGATCGCACAATCAAGCTTTGGGATGTGCAAACAGGATGCTGTATCAACACGTTGATGGTCAATCGCCTGTATGAAGGTATGAATATTCAAGGCGCAACCGGGTTGACAGTGGCTCAAAAAGCTACCCTCAAAGCATTAGGGGCAATTGAGCATTAAAGCGCTCGTATGTCCAGACTCAACGAATTCTCTTATGATCGATCGTGTTTAGCAACTGTTGAAAGGCGTTGAGCGATTGCTGTATTCAACCTGAGAAAGTGTGCAACACGGTGTTTTCTCTTTGATGCAAATTGTTCGTTTCACGGCTGAGGCTAAACACTATCAAAAAAGAGAGGGAGAACGAGAACCCCATGTTTTTAAACTGGGGATGAAGTTCGACGCAACAGGTTTTAACCTGTTGT
>NZ_MRCD01000109.1 GCF_001904745.1 Calothrix sp. HK-06 | reverse complement strand
CAAAATTTTATTAAGCATTTTATTAAAAACTGCATAATTACATATGACTGGCGCCCATTATATAAACAGCAAATAGTAACTAAGTAGCCAAAGCATATGACAGTTAAACGAATTGAGAAACTGAAAACTCCTAAATTTATTCAACAAATCGAATCAACTCTAAAACCACTAGACTTTCTAGATCGTTGTGCCAAAAATTATGGAGACATTTTTTTTACTAATTCCTTTGGCAATCTAGAAACTTTAGTTCTTAGTCACCCTCAAGATATTCAAGAATTATTTAACCCTACAAATAAAATTGTTGATGCTCCAGGTGCTGCCAATGAAATGTTCAAACCTCATCTTGGAGAAAACTCATTAATTCTACAAGATGGAGAACGTCATCAAAAACACCGAAAGTTAATTATGCCTCCCTTTCATGGAGAACAGATGCTCAATTATGGGCAACAGATTTGTGAAATTACCCAACAAGTGTTACAACATCTCAAACCAGGTGAAACTTTTATTGCTCGTCATCTAAGTGAAGAAATTACCATGACGATTATTTTAAAAGTAGTCTTTGGTATTAATGAGGGATTAAAATTTGAAAAACTAAAAAATTTAATGACAACTTGGCTTTCGTTAACGAGTTCACCAATCAGCGCAAGTATTTTATTATTTCCGTCTTTACAGAAAGATTTAGGTGCTTGGAGTCCTTGGGGAAGATATATCCGTTTGCGACGACAGATAGATGAAAAACTAATGGCGGAAATATTAGAGCGGCGCCAGCAAGTACAATCTAACAACAACGATGTTTTAAGCTTGCTAATAAAAGCAAAATATGAAGATGGAGAAAGCATGAGTGATGTTGAATTAAGAGATAATCTTTTAACTTTACTTAACGCTGGTCATGAAACCACTGCTACTACCATTGCTTGGGCTTTGTACTGGATTCATCAACAACCAGAAATTTACCATAAAGTTTCGCATGAGTTACAAAGTTTAAAGACTCCCAACCCAATCAATATCGCTCAACTTCCTTATTTGACAGCAGTTTGTCAAGAAACTTTGCGAATTTACCCAGTATCTCTTTTCACTTTTCCTAGAATTACTCTACGCGCTGTTAATTTAAGGGGATATGACGTTGCCTCTGGTACATATGTAATGCCTTGTATTTACTTAACTCATCATAGAGAAGATTTATATCCCCAACCAGATAAATTTGAACCAGACAGGTTTATTAATCGTAAATACTCATCTTATGAATTTTGTCCTTTTGGAGGAGGTTCTCGTCAATGTCTAGGTCAAGTATTTGCTGTATATGAAATGAAATTAATTTTGGCAACGATTCTCTTAAATTATAAGTTAAAATTAGAGTAACTTGCCCCTGTTATTCCGGCACGTCGAGGTTTTTTACTAAGTCCTCAAGGTGGGGTGAAAATGAGTGTGGTTAAGGATAATGCTTGTTAAAGAATTAATCGTTTAGTTAATAACTATGTATTTATGGTGCGTAACGCTACAAAATTATGATTATGTGCTTCATTGAAATATTGTTATAGCGTTACGCACCCTACCGTGTCATCCGTTTAATCGGTGTCTTGGCTCCCCTACTGCATAATCTGTAGGAACTCACCCTTATATATATTATTTCACAAATTTTAAATCATTATTTTTAATATCTATCCAAAGGTATATTTTTGTTATGTTTTTATTTTATTTATAAGATTTTGATAATTATTTATGCCAAAATGTACGCATTGTTAATTCAGGGGTGGATTTATGTTCCAAGACATTACTGCTCAAATTGGTTCTTATTCCTCGTTTTCATATTTAGCAACAGTGTTAGGATTAGGCGCCAGTGGCATAGTAGGAACACTTGGTTTGCAATGGTGGAAACAAAAGAAATACAAACCGTTACAAGCACTTCCCTCTCCTCCTAAACATTGGCTGTTAGGAAACATTCCAGAACTTTCAGTAGCAGTAAAACAAAAAAAATTCTTCCAATTATTATTTGATTGGAGCAAGCAGCTATGATCAATGTATGTTGTATGGAATGGTGGTCGTCCAATTGTTATTTTAAGTAAACCAAAAGTAATTGATGATACCATTATTAATAATGGTATGAGAGATGGTAGCTTAGTTAGGTCTAAGGGTGTACGCAAAGCTTGGAATGATATTACAAGTAGTCCAATCCTTTTGGGAGAAACTGGTACTGAGTGGCAGTGGCGCGGCAAAGTATGGAACCCAGAATTTAGTTCTAGCAGTCTCTCAAAATATCTGAAAATTATTAACCAAGCGTGTGAACAAGTAATTGAAACAATTCGCTCAACTACATCAGCATCAGATGTTGAAGTAGACCCTCAAGTTTGCCCTAACCAAAGCAGTATTAATATAGAAAACCTCAAAGAATTGGCTTATATTCGTGCAATTATCAAAGAAACATTGCGTCTTTATTCAGTCGGCTCAGGCTCAACATCATTGGAGACTCAACGTGATACTGTGATTGAAGGTAAAGTGATTCCTCGTGGTACAAGGGTATCTTGGTCAATGCTAGCTGCTGGGAGAGACCCAGAAGTTTATGCTAATCCAGAAGAATTTTTGCCAGAACGTTGGTTAGAAAATAATAAGGAAAGTAATGTACTACCAATGATAGACTTTGGCTCAGGTTCTCATCGTTGTTTAGGAGAACATCTATCAATGTTAGAAGCAACTATGATGTTGGCATTATTAATCCTTAACTTCGACTGGGAATTAGTCAACGGTCGTTCTTCCCTGGAACAATTACAGCAAAACATATTAATTTATCCGTCCGACAAAATGCCAGTTCGCTTTCGGTTGAGAAATAATAAAAAATAGTTAAAAATCGATGACTATGAATTTAAAGCAATATCAAGTTAAAAATGTTTTAGAAGCGCGCGCTCGTCTAGGTGAAGGACCTGTTTGGGATTACACTAACAATTTGCTTTATTGGGTAGATATTTATAATCATCGAGTACATCAATTTAATCCTGCGACGCTTAAAGATATTTTTTTTGATGTGGGGGATGTGGTGGGATGTGTTGCTGTAAAGAGTGAAAATACGTTGATTATGGCGTTGCGTCACAGTTTAGCATTTTTGGATACGCAGACGGGTGTAGTGGCGCCGATAATGGAGGTAGAGCGAGATATGCCTTCTAACCGCTTTAATGATGGTAAGTGTGATTCTAAAGGGCGTTTTTGGTTTGGTTCAATGTGTCCAAATAAATTTCAGGGTAGTTTATATCGCTATGACCTTGATGGTTCGCTACATATTATGGAACAAGGATTGATGATTTCTAATGGTTTGGGTTGGAGTCCTGATGGGAAAAAGTTTTATTTAACGGATAGTGGTGTGCAAAAAATTTACGTTTATGATTTTGATGATGTTACAGGTGATATTAATAACCGTAGGGTTTTTGTAGATTTGGTTGGTGAAAGTTTTTCTCCTGATGGGTTGACTGTAGATAACGAAGGATATATTTGGTCGGCGATGTGGGATGGGTGGTGTGTAATTCGTTATAATCTTCTGGGTCAGGAGGTGTTGCGAGTACAGTTACCTGTGCAGCGTCCGACTAGTTGTTGTTTTGGTGGAAACGATTTCTCTCAGCTTTATGTAACTTCTGCTTCTATAGGCTTGAGCGAGGAAGAGATTCAAAAGAGTTTTTATTCTGGAGATTTATTTTGTTTAAACATGGATGTTTAACAAATTTTCTTGCCTAATGTTAAAGATTTTTAGTAGGGTGCGTAACGCTACGAAAATATTTCAGGGTATTTATAAAACTTGTAGCGTCACGCACCAAATTATAGTTATGACTTAACTTTAGTTAAGTATACGTATCGAAATATTTATGTAAAATGCGCCTTTAATAATATTGATTTATGAGAAACCCAACTTCACGTCGTACAGTTTTACAAGGCATACTCGCTAGTACACTTGTCACAGGGTTTGATGTAGCCAACAGTTCTTGGGTAACATCTGCCAGTGCCATATCTAGGTTTGAAAGTTTGCCACGTTTGGATGGAGTACTTTACACCGATGATAAGGGACTCGCAGCAGCGGCTAATGACTTTGGTAACATAGTGCATCGCAAACCAATTGCCGTGCTAAAACCAGGTTCAATTCAAGATATTATTAGCATCATCCAATTTGCTCGCACTTATAATATCAATATCGCTGCGCGCGGTCAGGGTCACTCCACTGATGGTCAGCCGCAAGTTGACGCAGGTGTAGTTATAGATATGACTGTGCTTAACAAGATTCACTATGTTAGTGCAGACCGAGCCATTGTTGAAGCAGGTGTGGTGTGGAGTCAATTATTACAAAAAACCCTTGAGCAAGGATTAACACCGCCTGTTTTCACAGACTACATTGAACTTTCCATTGGTGGGACTTTAACAGTAGGAGGTATTGGCGGCGCCACCCATCGCTATGGTTTACAGGTCGATAATATTTGGGAACTTCAAGTAGTAACTGGTGAAGGCGAACTTGAAACTTGTTCACAATTTCAAAATCGCGACTTATTTGAAGCAGTGCTCGCAGGGTTAGGGCAATGTGGAATTATCGTACAAGCAACAATTAAGCTTATTAAAGCAGCGACTAATGCCCGTGTGTTTCTTTTATTTTATGACGATTTGGCAACGTTTACTCGTGATCAACGTTTAGTAATCAGTGATGAAAGGTTCAACTTTGTAGAAGGTCAGATTGTACCAAAAGACAATGGCGGATGGCGTTACATGCTGGAAGCAGCTAGCTTTTATACGGACACTGCTACACCCAATAACGATACACTTCTTGCAGGTTTAAACTACATTCGTGGTACAGAACAAATACAAGATAAAACTTACTTTGATTTTATAAATCGTTTAGCCCAAATAGTTACCTTCCTCAAATCCATTGGCACTTGGTCTTACCCTCATCCTTGGTTAAATTTGTTTGTACCTGGCAGCGTAGTAGAAAGTTTTATTGGTGAAGTCGTTTCCACCCTGACACAAGCAGATACAGGTCAAGGTCCGGTTCTGCTATATCCCATCAAAACTAATCGTCTTCAACTACCCTTGTTCCGGGTTCCTAGGGAGGAAATTGTGTTTCTTTTTTCCATTTTGCGAACCGCAACACCACCCGAAGATGCAGTAGTTAAACGAATGCTAGCTGATAACCGGAGACTATTTGAGCAAAACCGCGATAATGGTGGTTACAAATATTCTGTAGATGCGCTTTCTTTTTCTCCAAAAGATTGGCAACAGCACTTTCATCCGGTTTGGCGCAAGTTAGTCAGTGCAAAGCGACGTTACGACCCAAACAACTTATTGGCGCCTGGTCAAGGTATTTTTACCTCAATTATGTATCAAGAAAAAAGTGCATAAACAGACTGTACTGGCGCCCATATATTAATTGAGAACCAAAGCTAAATTTCAATTTTCATTTATAATTGTTAGTTGATATGTACTATGGCTAAAAATAAAGTAGCTATTGTAACAGGCGCCAGTTCTGGAATTGGTCGAGCTTGCGCGATTGCTTTTGCGCGCGAAAAAGTAAAAGTTGTAGTTGCGAGGCGCCGGATAGAGCAAGGAGAAGAAACTGTAAAAATTTTACAAGAAGCGGGTGGAGAAGGTTTGTTTATTCAAACAGATGTAAGTATTGAGGAAGATGTGGCTTCGTTGGTTGAAAAAACCATTGAATTTTATGATCGCATTGACTACGCTTTCAATAATGCTGGTGTAGAGCAATCACTGACACCACTTTCAGAACAAACAAGTTTAGATTTTGACAAGATTATAAACATCAACGTTAAAGGTATTTGGTTATGTATGAAATACCAAATTCCCTACATGCTACATCATGGGAATGGAGTAATTGTCAATATGTCTTCAATTTTTGGGTTAGTTGGTTTTCCAAAAATACCGATTTATTGTGCCAGTAAACATGCTGTAATTGGGCTGACTAAATCGTTAGCTATTGAATATGCAAAACAAGGCATTCGTATTAATGCTGTTTGCCCTGGTTTTATTGATACCGAAATGATCAGCCGAGGTTCAATAAAAACGCCTGAACTAATAGATTATGTGAAACAGCTACATCCTATAGGGCGTATTGGTACTTCAGAAGAAGTAGCAAATGCTGTGATTTGGCTATGTTCTGATCAAGCATCTTTTATTACTGGTATTGCTTTAAATATAGATGGTGGTTTTGTCGCAAGTTAGTAGTTAATATTAATTTATTAAAATAATGAAATTATCACTCGTTTACAAGTTTCGTTTTTGGTTAGTTGTTTTCGCATTCTTAGAGGTTGTTTGAAAAGTCTAAAAATATACATCAAACCCCTCTCCAAACCTCTCCCCGTATCGGGGAGAGGCTTTAAAAACCTTATATTATCGTTCCCCTTCCCTCGTAGGGAAGGGGTTAGGGGTTAGGTTTTGGTAAATATTAATACTTTTCAAACATCCTCTTAGGATTGACGGCGCCTTCGTCAAAAGCTGCAATGTTGGTTTCTAGCGTCAGAAATAATTTCATTCTGCGCTAGAACGATAAAACCGGAGAATTTGTTGATACTTTTGTTACAAGCGGTAGTGGAGGGTTGAGTTTTTAAAACAATTTTTTAAAAAGTTAAGAATTTGTAGTTAATCTTTTAATACAAGCTTTTAATTTATCAGCTAAAACCTGTACATGAGGTTCAGACATAATACTATCATGATGACCAGGAATATCATGAATTTCTAAACCACCACCAGCTAATTCTTCCCACCTTTCCAAATAATGAGAATGTTCTTGAGTTTGCTCGATTGCTCTAAAAAAAATTACTTTCCCTGGATAAACTGTAGGATAATAATTTTTGTAAGCTTGAGCGATGGCATCTCTTACTGCTAAATTGAAGAATGCACGAGGTAAAGCCAGATTCATACTTATATAAAATTGATAGACATTTTCCTTAATTATTTCATGAATTCGGTGATTAATCTTTTGCCAAATCGATTTTATCTGCTGTTGAAGTGTCAAATTACTAAAAAAGCTACGGTTGCGCTTAATTATATCTTTTAACTTCAACATAGATTGATGAATACGAGACGACTTTATTTTGATGGAAACAGAATTTACAGCTTTATTTGCTTCTGGTAGCATTTTCGGAGGATAAGCATCAAAAATAGTTAGTAATTCAACAGTCTCTCCTTGAGCATAAAGTTGTTGTGCCATTTCATAAGCTATTACACCTCCTGCACACCATCCACCCAGAAAATATGGTCCATGTGGCTGAATAGTTTTCAGTTCTTTAATATAGTGAGATGCCATATCCTCGATACAAGTATGGGGAGATTCTATACCATCTAGACCTTTTGCTTGTAAACCATAAACTGGTTGGTCTGCATCGAGTTTAGACAATAAATTTAGGCTGTATATTAAACTTCCATAAATGGTGTGTATATAGAAAAAAGGTCTTTTTGAACCATGAGGTTGAATTGGAACTAATGAAGAACTAGAAGTAAAAAAATCTTTTTTACGAAGTATATCAGCTAGTTTTTTAATTGTTGGAGCTTGGAAGAAAGTATTCGGGGTAATGTTTTGACCTAATACATTATTAATTTGAGTAACTAGTCTTATCGCTAGCAGTGAATGTCCTCCCATATCAAAAAAGTTATCATTTAATCCAAGCGGGCGAACATTTAACACATTTTCCCAAATTTTGGTAAGTTGCAGTTCTAAATTATCAGATGGCGCCGTATATTGTGACGATTTAAACTTGCTAAAATCAGGAGTAGGAAGTGCTAGACGATTAATTTTACCATTAGGAGTCAAAGGCAGAACATCGAGTACAACAATAGCAGCAGGAAGCATATAATCGGGTAAGTTCTGCTCTAAGTACTGTTTTATTTCATTGATAATATTCTGATTTTTTCTAGAAACAATATAAGCCACTAATCGCTTCTCACCAATAATATCTTCTCTAGCAGTGACAACAGTTTCTTTGATTTGAGGATGTTTGTTTAATACAGCTTCGATTTCTCCTAATTCAATACGAAAACCACGAATTTTAACTTGAAAATCTTTCCTACCTAAACATTCTATGGCGCCATCAGGTCGCAAACGCCCCAAGTCTCCAGTGCGATAAATTCTTTTATTTTCACCTTGCGGGTCGTCTAAAAATACTGCTTTTGTTAATTCGGATTTTTGCCAATATCCAAGGGCAATATGAGCGCTTCTAATGGCAATTTCTCCATAAACATCAGTTTGTTTACCTTCATTGTTAAGCAAAATAATTTCTGTGTCTTCAAAGGCATAACCAGCAGGAACATACTTTTGATTAATTTTTGTGTTTTTATCAATTAGATATTGAAGATTAAAAGAAGATTCTGTAGAGCCTAAACCATTAACAAAAATACATTCATCAGCAAAAAACTGTTTATATAATTCAACATCATTTTTAACAACTTGTTCTCCTCCTAACACTACTAAGCGTACATAATTAAGTTGTTTTTTTACAATTGATTCTTTAGAATTAAATGTCTCAATGAAATGTCGATAAACTGTAGGGGTAGAATGATAGATAGTAATTTTGTTTACTTCTAACCAATCTAGTAAATGAGCTAAACCTTCTGCTTTTATATCAAATGGGTAAAGAGTAGCACCATTCAAAAGAGCCGAAAAAATATCAATAATTGCCGCATCAAAACTATAAGATGCAAATAGACTTAACTTGTCATCTGGTGAAATATGAAGATTATTAGTATAGTTTTTAATGAAATGTAAAACATTGCGGTGATTTTGAATAACTCCTTTGGGTTTTCCTGTCGAACCAGAAGTATAAAGAATATAGGCAAGAGTATCTGGTGATATTTCTTGGTTAATTTCTACAAATAAATTATTAATGTTGATATTGTCAATATTAATGATAGGCAATTTTTTCTGAACTAATTCTTGAGCATAAGGTAAATTTTTGTAATTAGTTAATACTACTTGAGCCTGCGAATCTTCCAAAATATATAAAACCCTATCTTTGGGATATTTGGGGTCAAGAGGAATATAAGTTTTACCTGCTTTGAGAACTCCCAAAATTGCAGCTATCATTGGTGCATCATGGTCAAATAACAGCGCAATATTGCCCTCTTGCTCGTTATTTTTCTCCAGAAGTGCTTGAGCTATCTTATTAGCTTGAGTATTTAAGTTGCTATAAGTCCATTGATAGTTTTGAGTTTTGACAGCAATCTGATGAGGATATTTTTTTACTTGTTGCTCAAATCGTGATGGTATAGATTGTTCTATCTCTTCTTTTGAGAATTGTGTAAATGAATTAGTAGGAATAACTCGTTGGCACCGATGTGATAATTGATAACGCTCTGTTTCAGTTACAATAGAGAAACTAGAGATGGTTTTTTCTGGATGAGTAGAAATCTCTTCTAATAATTTCTGAAAATGCGTTCCCATCCATTCAATTGTTTCTGCATTAAACAAAACCGTGTTGTAAACAAATCGCAGATGAATTTGATTATCTTTTTCTCCTACATAAAGATTCAAATCAAACTTAGAAGTGATGTCAAGAATAGAAATAGGTTCGACTGTTAAATCATTGAGCTTAAAGGAATCCTCAGCCAAGTTAATCATATTAAACCAGACGTGAAATACTGGGTTATAACTCACATTCTTTGCGAGTTTGAGTTGCTCTACTAGCTTTTGAAAAGGTAAATCTTGGTGAGCATAGGCGCCTAAAGTAACCTGTCGCACACGATTTAGTAATTCTCGAAAACTAGGATTTCCGCTCAAATCGCTCCGCAAAGCCAAAGTGTTGACAAAAAACCCAATTAAATTCTCAATTTCTGTACGGTTGCGTCCCGCAACGGGAGTTCCCACAATTATATCTTCTTGTCCACTGTAGCGAGAAAGTAATACTTTAAATGCTGCTAATAGGGTCATAAATAAAGTCACCCCTTCTTTTTGGCAAAGGGATTTGAGACTTGCTGTTAATTCTGAAGATAACGACAAAGTATGAGAAGCACCTTGGTACGTTTGCACTTGTGGACGGGGAAAGTCCGTAGGTAATTCTAATACTGGTAAGGTTCCACCTAATTGTTGTTTCCAGTAAACAAGTTGAGACTCTAAAAATTCATCTGTAAACCAGTAGTGCTGATACAAGGCAAAATCAGCATATTGAATAGAAAGTTCTGGCAATTGTAAAGAATTTCCTGTAGAAAATGCTTGATAAAGTGCCGTTAGTTCTCGTTGTAATATATCATCAGACCAACCATCAAAAATAATGTGATGAATGTTAAATAAAAGTAAATATTTTTCTGCATTCAATTGCAATAGATGAACGCGAAATAAAAAATCTTCTGCTAAATTAAAAAATTTTTCTGCTTCTTTTTTAGCTATTTTTTCAGCTTCTATTTCTCGTCGTTCATCAGGCAAAGACTGTAAATCGATGATAGGTAATTTAAAATCAATATTTTTATTAATTACCTGAGTTGGTTCTCCGTTTTTGAAAATAAAATTCGTCCGCAGAATTTCATGACGCTGTATGATTTCAGCTATACTTTTTTCTAAAGCATTAATATTGAGTATACCCTGAAGCCGTAACTTGAGCGGCATATTATAAGCAGTGCTGTTGGGTTCTAATTGTGCAAAAAACCAAAGACGTTGTTGACCAAAAGAAAGTGGTAGATTTTCTTGTTGCTGTCTGGGTTCAATTGGTGGTAATAATAAACCATTTTGAGTTTGTTCAGTAATATCGATAGCAAGAGAAAGTTGATAAATAGTGGGATATTCAAAAAGTAAGTGTAATGGTATTTCTTGGTTGAAGGTTTGTCTAATACGCGAGATGAGAAGAGTCGCAAGCAATGAATGTCCACCTAACTCAAAGAAGTTATCATGAATGCTAATATTTTCTACTTTCAAAACCTGGCGCCAAATATTAGCAATAATTTTTTGTGTATGAGTTATTGGAGCAACATAGTTACTTTGAGAAGCAGAAAAATCGGGAGTAGGAAGAGCATGATAGTCAATTTTACCGTTGGGAGTTAAAGGGAAAGACTGTAGCACGACAAAAGCAGCAGGAATCATATAATCAGGTAGCTGCTGTTTTAGGTAATCACGTACTTGAGATGAGAACCTCTCCCCCAACCCCTCTCCTATGAGGAGAGGGGAGCAAGTGTACTCCCCCTTCCCTCCTAGGGAAGGGGGTTGGGGGGTTAGGTTTTCGACAGAGTTAGCTATAACATAGGCAACTAACCTTTGATCACCAGGGATATATTCTCTAGTAATAACTTTAGCTTCCTTTATATTTGGATGTTGGTTTAATAAAGTTTCTATTTCTCCTAATTCGATTCTGAAACCGCGAATTTTGACTTGATTATCAATTCTTCCTAGATACTCAATATCACCATTAGGTAAATAACGAGCTAAATCACCTGTTTTATAAAGACGCGCTTCTGGTTCGTTATTAAAAGAATGAAAAATAAACCTTTCAGCAGTTAATTCGGGTCGATTTAAATAACCTTGTGCTAAACCTCCTCCAATATATAACTCTCCAGCAGCACCGATAGGAGCAAGATTTTTATAAGAATCAAGGATATATACTTTGCGGTTTGGTAAAGGGCGCCCAATCGGAGTATTAGTATAAAATTCTATTGGTGTAATATCTTCAGGAACTGTAAAAGTGATAGCTGTTATGGTTGCTTCAGTCGGTCCATAAGCATTAATTAAGCGTACTCCTGTCATTGAACATTTGTACCAAATTCTTAGAGTTTCTGGTGGTAGTGCTTCACCACCGCAAATGACTAATCTGAGTTGATTTATGGGAGTTACAAAAGTTTTTTCATCTAGAGACTGCAACCATTGAGTTAAGTAAACAGGAGGAAGGTCAACAACAGTCAAACCGTAATCAATCAATTTTTGATGAAATTCCGAGGGAGTTAATAATTTTGTATCAACGATAAAGAGTGTAGCTCCCACTGTTAGAGTTGGTAGAGTTTGCTCCAAGGAAACATCGAAACTGAGGGAGGCAAATTGTAAAATGCGGTCGCTCGAATTGAGTTGATAGTGCTGTATAATATTTTGACAGTGATAAGCAATCGCTTGATGTGATATCAAAACTCCTTTCGGTGTTCCTGTTGAACCAGAGGTGTAAATAATATAAGCAAGATTATCTTCAGTTACGCAACTTGGTAAATTATTTGTAGATTCTGTTGCAATATGTAACCAATCTGCATCTAAATTCACAACTTGCAGCGAATTTATGAATAACTTATCAGCTAAAGATTTTTGAGTCAAAAGAATAGAAACTTCTGAATCCTCAATCATAAAGCTAAGACGTTCTTGAGGATAAACCGGGTCTAATGGTAAATAAACACCTCCAGCTTTGAAAATTCCTAACAACCCGATAATTCTTGCTATAGATGGTTCTAAACACAATCCTACTAATTTATTGGCGCCAATTCCCAACTTTTGCAGATAATGTGCTACTTGATTCGCGCGCTGATTAAGTTCTTGATAAGTTATTTCTTCACTTTCAAACACCACTGCAACCGCATCGGGTATTTTTTCTACCTGCTCTTCAAACAACTGATGAATATATTTATTACTAAAATCTACCTCGTTTTGATTCCAAGCAAGTAATAATTGATTTTGTTCTTCAGTGATTAAAGGTAATTGCCAAATATTTTGCTCGGAATCAGATAATATCCCAGTCAATAAAACTTGGAAATTATTAAGCATTCGCTCTATTGTAGAATCATCAAATAAATCTGTATTATATTCCCACTCACCTATTAACTGTCCATTTCGTTCTTCCATTGACAAAGTAACGTCAAATTTCGCAGTTTTTACTAATGGTTCTACAACCTCTACACTCAAATTTGGTAATTCTAATTCTCCCATTGATGCATTTTGTAAAGCAAACATTACCTGAAATATAGGAGTATGACTAAGATTGCGTACTGGTTGTAAAACTTCAACTAGTTGCTCAAATGGTACATCTTGATGAGTATATGCTTCTAAACATATCCGTCGGACTCGCAGCAGCAATTCTCTAAAACTTGGATTTTCGCTTAAATCAGTCCGCAATGCTAAAGTATTAACAAAAAATCCCATCAATCCCTCAATTTCTCTACGGTTACGTCCCGCAATGGGAGTTCCTACAATCACATCTTCTTGTCCACTATAGCGACAGAGTAATACTTTAAATGCGGTTAGTAAAGTCATGAACAAAGTCACACCTTCTTTTTGAGCAAAAGATGTGATTTTTGTAGTTAGTTCTAATGATAAAACGAAAGACTTAGTTGCTCCGTTGTAGGTTTGAACTCTAGGACGAGGACGGTCTGTAGGTAATTCTAATATCGGTAAAGTTCCACTTAGCTGCTGTTTCCAGTAATTAAATTGCGATTCTAAAATGCCACCAGTCAGCCACTTTCTTTGCCATAAGGTAAAATCTGCATACTGAATATCAAGTTTTGTAAATGAAGAAGTCGAACCTTCACAATATGCTATATAACTTGCGTTCAATTCCGCAAATAGTACCCCAAAAGACCAGCCATCAAAAATGATGTGATGAATATTAAATACTAATATATATGTTTCGGAACTCAATTGCAACACTTGAGCGCGAAATAAAACATCTTTTGCTAAATTAAAAGGTCTTTCTATTTCTTGTTTAATTATTTTTAAAGCTTCTATTTCTCGTTTATCATCAGGTAGTAATTGTAAATTAATTATAGGCAAATTAAAATTATTACTCCAATCATTAATAACCTGTAGCGCTTGCCCGTCAATATTAATAAAATTGGTGCGTAATAACTCGTGACGTTCTATAATATTAGCGATGCTGTTTTCTAAGGCGCCAATATTAAGTAAACCCTGAATTTTAAAACTATAAACCAGATTATAAGCAGTGCTATTAGGTTGTAACTGGTCTAAAAACCAGAGACGTTGTTGAGCAAAAGATAGGGGTAAATTTTCTAGCTGTTGTCTTGGCTCTATTACTGGTATTAATAAATTTTTATCAGTTGTGTCTGTAATATCAAGGTGCTGAGAAAACTGACCAATAGTAAAATATTCAAAGAATAAATGTATTGGTATTTCTTGATTAAATGTTTGTCGAATGCGGGATATAACTTGTGTAGCGAGTAGTGAATGTCCACCCAACTCAAAAAAGTTATCATTAATTCCAATATTGTCTACCTTTAAAACCTGGCGCCAAATATCAGCAAGAATTTTTTCTGTAGGAGTCTGAGGAGCAACATAATTACTTTGAATAGATGTAAAATTGGGAGCAGGAAGCGCACGATAGTCAATTTTACCATTATTAGTCAAAGGGAAAGACTCTAACACAACAAAAGCAGCAGGAATCATATAATCAGGTAGCTGCTGTTTTAGGTAATCGCGTACTTGATATACAATTTCTGATTGTTTTGTCAAATTGGGTATAATATAGGCAACTAATCTTTTATCTCCAGCAACATCTTCTCTAACAACAACTTTAGCTTCTCTTAAATTTGGATGTTGATTTAATAACGTTTCAATTTCTCCTAACTCGATTCTAAAACCGCGAATTTTGACTTGATTATCAATTCTTCCTAGATACTCAATATCACCATCAGGTAAATAACGAGCTAAATCACCTGTTTTATAAAGACGCGCTTCTGGTTGATTCTTAATACTATGGCAAATAAACCTTTCAGCAGTTAGTTCGAGTCGATTTAAATAACCGCGCGCTAAACCAGCACCTCCAACATAAATTTCACCAGTAACACCAATAGCTACAGGTTGCAAATGCTCATTTAATATATAAACTTGTAAATCTGGAATTGCACAACCAATTACTTTTGATGAAGAATTTAAATCGGCTATATTGATAAGACGATAAGTAACATGAACAGTAGTCTCGGTAATACCATACATATTGACTAATTGAGGAAACTTGTCTCCATGTCTGTCAAACCAAGGTTTTAAGCTTTGAATGTTCAGTGCTTCTCCACCAAAAATCACAAAGCGTAAGTTCAAGTTATGATTATTACCTAAAGACTCTTCTAATTGTATTAATTGCTGAAAAGCAGAAGGTGTTTGATTTAAAACTGTAATTCTTTCTTGAGATAATAAATTATAAAATAATTCAGGAGAACGACTCACATAATAAGGAATTATTACGAGACGACCACCATAAAGAAGGGCGCCCCAAATTTCCCACACCGAAAAGTCAAACGCATAAGAATGAAACAAACTCCAAACATCATTCTGATTAAATTGAAACCAAGGTTGCGTGGCTGCAAATAAACGAACGACGTTACAATGAGGAATAAGAACACCTTTGGGTTGACCTGTCGAACCAGAAGTGTAAATAATGTAAGCGAGGTTTGACGGGTTAACGGCTATTTTTTTTGTCTGACTTGGTGTTTTGACTATATCTTCCCAATCAGTATCTAAACAAACTATTTTAGTTTGGTGTTCAGGAAGTCTTTCAACTAAATGCTGCTGTGTTAATAATATTGAAACTTGAGAATCTGATAGCATGAAAGCTAAACGCTCTTTAGGATAGGTAATATCTAAAGGTACATAAGCTCCACCAGCTTTAAGAATCCCTAATATTCCTACAATCAATTCTAGAGAACGTTCTACACAAATACCTACTAAAACTTCTGATTCTACTCCCAATGACTGCAAATAATTAGCTAATTGATTTGCGCGTTGATTGAGTTCTTGATAAGTGAGTTGTTGATTTTCAAACACCACCGCAATCGCATCTGGTGTTTTCTCTACCTGTTCCTCAAACAACTGATGAATACACTTATTTTGAGGATAACTTGTACCTATTGTACTTAGTTCTTTGATAATCATAATTATTTCCTCAGTAATTATTCGTAGTAAAAATATTTTTTAGTCTTATTAATTACAATTATATATGTTTGTTTATCGAGTATAACAAAAATATTTGAGAAGTAAAAAAATCCCTCGATAACTCCTAAACAGGGTATTAACCGTTTAAGGAGATAACGAGGGAATTAGCTTTTTAGGCTATGGTGTGGAAGTTATGCTAAATTATGGGTTTCCTCCGTAGTAAACATTATCTGCAAGACCCCGGCCGTTGTTGTAATTATCTAGATTGGTATTAATTACACTACCAGCATCTAATCCAAAGAGAACGTTGGTGTTAGAACTGTAGGGACTTGGCAAGCTGGAGGCACTCGAAATTCCTAGACTCCAGCTATTGACGAGGGGGCTATTAACATTGCTACCAGTCATATTGCTTAAGGCGCCATCACCCTTCTTATCGCCATTTTCGTCTGGAGTTAGAGCTTGCAACCAATTGATGCCTTCTTTGATGTAGTATCGAGCATCTTTATCAGTTGTGCTGGCAGTATCAATGGGGTTACCAGCTAGATAATTCAACCAACCAGCAATCAAAGAGCGACCAAGGTCGTAACGCTTATCTCCTTTCGTGTGTTGGGAAGCATCAACCATCTGGAGTGCTTGAGGAACGGAATAGAACAAGGTATCTTCACCTGCATCAGTTTTACCATTACGGTTAAAGTCACCAACTAGTAAACCTGTCGTATACTGTCCTGTCACTGGGTCGAGAGCTTTTCCAGGTTGTGCAGAATTGGTGTAAGGTGCAAACAGAAGATCACTATCAGCGAAATTGGACTCTAATTTTTGTGCTGGTTCGTTGCCTTGAATACCGTCCCAGAACTTTTGCCACTCAGAATTTTGCCAGAATCCGGGAGTACGTACACCAGGGGCTGATGGAAGGGTTGGAGCATTTTGATAAATCCCTGCATCCAAAGTCAGGTTGTTTTCCCCAGAAGCCAGGGTAACAATCTGAGTTTTGCCAGTGCTAGCATTAACATCAGAATCTACAGCATCATTAGTACCTACATCAGACTGAGTAAATTGATATCCGGTAGGCAGATTAGAGAAACCGACTTGATATTGTTGACCTGGTGTTAGTCCAGTGAAGCTGTAATTGCCATTAGCATTGGTGGTTGTGCTGACAGTGGTATCGCCAATCCCGTTAATGATGCCATCTGCTCCACCGCTAGTCAGGGTAACAGTTACACCATTTACTCCTACTTCCCCTGCATCTTGGATACCGTTCTTGTTGGCGTCATTGAATACTTTATCTCCCAACGATGCCGTTTTGTAGAACCCTGCATCAACTGTAGTGTCATTCTCTCCTGGAGAAAGATTAACTACATCGGAGATTAATCCATCGCTGTCAATCTCATCGTTGGCGCCGACATTAGCAACACTTACACCATTAAAGCCATCAGGTTGTACAAATTGAACTTTGTAATCTCCTGGTCGCAGGTTAGCAAAGGAGTAGAGTCCATTAGCATTTGTGGTGGTGGTGGTAATAACGTTACCTACTGCATCCAACAGTTTGACAGTGGCATTTGCAATACCAGCTTCACCTGCTTCTTGAATACCATTAGCGTTTTTGTCTTCAAAGACAAAGTTACCTAAGCTTGCTAATTGTACTAACCCAGCATCTAATGTACCGTTATATTCTCCTGATGTTAGGGTGACTGTTTGAGTTAAACCAGTTGTGGAGTTAGCATCACTGTCTTTAGCATCATCTCCAACATTCGCTGTGCTGAAGATATAGCCTGTTGGAGATGTAAATTTAACTTGATAGTCTCCGGGTTTTAAGCCACTAAAAGTATAGGCGCCATTTGTATCTGTGGTGGTTGTACCGATGACACTACCATCAACGGGGTTGATTAATTGTACTTTTACGCCATTTACTCCTACTTCACCTGCATCTTGAATACCGTTATTGTTGGCATCATTAAATACTTTGTCTCCCAAAGATGCTGTTTTGTAGAACCCTGAGTCAACTGTAGTGTCATTCTCTCCTGGAGAGAGATTAACTACATCGGAGATTAATCCATCGCTGTCAATCTCATCGTTGGCGCCGACATTAGCAACACTTACACCATTAAAGCCATCAGGTTGTACAAATTGAACTTTGTAATCTCCTGGAGAGAGGTTGTTGAAGGAATAAAGACCATTCGCATCTGTGGTGGTTGTAGCGATAACATTACCTGCTACATCCAACAGTTTGACGGTGGCATTTGCAATACCAGCTTCAGAAGCTTCTTGAATACCGTTGGCATTTTTGTCTTCAAAGACAAAGTTACCTAGGCTTGCTAATTGAACCAATCCAGCATCTAATGTACCGTTAAATTCGCCTGATGTTAGGGTGACTGTTTGAGTTAAACCAGTTGTGGAGTTAGCATCACTGTCTTTAGCATCATCTCCGACATTCGCTGTGCTGAAGATATAGCCTGTTGGAGATGTGAATTTAACTTGATAATCGCCAGGGGTTAAACCGCTAAAAGTATAGGCGCCATCTGCATCTGTGGTGGTTGTAGCGATGACACTACCATCAACGGGGTTAATTAATTGTACTGTTACACCATTTACTCCCGTTTCTGCTGCATCTTGGATACCGTTATTGTTGGCATCATTAAATACTTTGTCTCCCAAGGATGCTGTTTTGTAGAACCCGGAATCTACTGTGGTGTCATTTTCCCCTGGAGAGAGATTAACTACATCGGTGATTAATCCATCACTGTCAATCTGATCATTGGCGCCGACATTAGCAACACTTACACCGTTAAAGCCATCAGGTTGGACAAATTGGACTTTGTAATCTCCAGGTTGCAAATTGCTGAAGGAATAAAGACCATTCTCGTCTGTGGTAGTTGTAGCAATAACATTACCTGCTACATCCAACAGTTTGACAGTGGCATTTGCAATACCAGCTTCACCTGCTTCTTGGATACCGTTGGCATTTTTGTCTTCAAAGACAAAGTTACCTAGGCTTGCTAATTGTACTAACCCAGCATCTAATGTACCGTTAAATTCTCCCGATGTTAGGGTGATTGTTTGAGTTAAACCAGTTGTGGAGTTAGCATCACTGTCTTTAGCATCATCTCCGACATTCGCTGTGCTGAAGATATAGCCTGTTGGAGATGTGAATTTAACTTGATAATCGCCAGGGGTTAAACCGCTAAAAGTATAGGCGCCATTCGTATCTGTGGTGGTTGTGCCGATGACGCTACCATCAACGGGGTTAATTAATTGTACTGTTACACCAACAACTCCTGTTTCTGCTGCATCTTGAATACCGTTATTGTTGGCATCATTAAATACTTTGTCTCCCAAGGATGCTGTTTTGTAGAACCCGGAATCAACTGTGGTGTCATTCTCTCCAGGAGAAAGATTAACTACATCGGTGATTAATCCATCACTGTCAATCTGATCATTGGCGCCGACATTAGCAACACTTACACCATCAAAGCCATCAGGTTGTATAAATTGAACTTTGTAATCTCCAGGTTGCAAATTGCTGAAGGAATAAAGACCATTCTCGTCTGTGGTAGTTGTAGCAATGACATTACCTGCTACATCCAACAGTTTGACAGTGGCATTTGCAATACCAGCTTCACCTGCTTCTTGGATACCATTAGCATTTTTGTCTTCAAAGACAAAGTTACCCAAGCTTGCTAATTGAACCAATCCAGCATCTAATGTACCGTTAAATTCTCCTGATGTTAATGTGACTGTTTGAGTTAAACCAGTTGTGGAGTTAGCATCACTATCTTTAGTGTCATCTCCGACATTCGCTGTGCTGAAGATATAACCTGTTGGAGATGTGAATTTAACTTGGTAGTCTCCGGGTTTTAAACCACTAAAAGTATAGGCGCCATTCGTATCTGTGGTGGTTGTTGCGATGACACTACCATCAACGGGGCTGATTAATTGTACTGTTACACCAACAACTCCTACTTCTGCTGCATCTTGGATACCGTTGTTGTTGGCATCATTAAATACTTTGTCTCCCAAAGATGCTGTTTTGTAGAACCCTGCATCAATAGTTCTGTTAACTTCTCCAGCAACTAACGTAATAGGTGCGGAGGTCAAATTATTGTTGGTGTTAGCATTAGAATCTAGAGATGTGTTGCCTTGCAGGTATGGACTAACTGTGTTAAAGCCTGCTGGTAAGCTAAATTTCACCTGATAGGTACTTGGCAGCAACGGACCAAACTGATACCAACCCTTTTCAACTTGCGTTGTGTAGGGGTTATCTCCAGTAATAGTGGTGCCAAGAACACTACCCTTGCCATCAAGTAACGTAACTGTTACACCATCTATTCCTCCTTCGTTAGCCTCTTGAACCCCATTGGCATTTAAATCATGCCAAACAAAATCTCCAAGACCTGCTGTCTTGACTTCCATCAAGATTGGTTGCAAGTTGGCGCCTTTAACAATTACTCCAAAATCTTGTCCTGCTACTGGTATAAAATTACTACCATTAGTTACAGCAAAACTTACTAACGCATCTGCTCTCTGCTGACTATAAACTTCTAATGAGTTGTAGTCTACGCTATCTATTACAGATGTTTCTCCCAGCAGTTTCCAGATAGCTAACTGTACATCACCCCAAGTGTAGTCAACGTTATTGTAACGGTATTTTTTGTCAACTACATTGGCTGCTTCTGTAACGTTATTTATTAGCCAATTGATTTGCTTAAGTTTATTCAGGTATTGATCAGCAGACGAGCTGATTGTCTGTGAACCTGAATAAAGGATACCAGCAGGTACGGTTCCATAGCTAGAATATATATTAGCCCCATTATAAATGCCTTGACGAATCGCAACGGTACTATTAACACACCAAGCATCATAAACGCCATTCAGTTGTCCACCATTAGTAATGGTGACATTTATATAACTGGGCAAAAGAGATGCTGTGGTTGTTGATGTGTCGTAAGGGGTAATGGTTTCTGTTGCTGTAGCTGGTAATGTTGAATTAAAAATTGAAAGATTGTTATCTGCCATAACTTCAGAAGCCTGGTTTTTGTTATGTATTCATCTTTACTTTTTTTGTTTAACAAAAAAAGCGTAATTTTGCTGAAATAGTAATTTAAAGCTATTTCACGATTTTTTTACACAAACTTAAAAATCAACTCTTCCAACAATATATATCAAGAGTTTATTTATACAAAATTAGTAAATACATTTAAGATAAAAGCCTTTTAAAATAAAGGAAGTTAGTGTTGCAGGTCTTGAATTAAATAAAT
Source organism: Calothrix sp. HK-06 (assembly GCF_001904745.1). GTDB lineage: Bacteria > Cyanobacteriota > Cyanobacteriia > Cyanobacteriales > Nostocaceae > Dulcicalothrix. Next base: position 8,073 of record NZ_MRCD01000109.1, on the reverse strand, counting down.
TTTTTCTGCGTGACATAGTTTTTTTCAGCTTTATAAAAATGATGAAGAAAGCTTAAAAACAGTGCGTTAGCTACTGAGACTGTCCTGAGAATAGGGAACTTTGAATGGCAACAGTATTAATACGCAAATATTCAAGTTATCTTCACTGCCAAAACAAGTATGATTGCTGTTGCCATTAATACTTGACTTAGGACATGATGCGGAATGCGATTGAAGCTATTAGCTGCCAGCAATTGGCTATTAGCTGACCGCCAACTGCCAACCGCTAACCGCTAACCGCTAACTTGCTATGGCTTCCTTAATCAAAATTGGTGACCAAACTATACAGCCAGCAGAATTACCTCACTTGCTAGCTGGGCATAAAATATTACATTTACTCTTACGTGAAGTAATTATCGATAAAGCTATTGCGACTATTGAATTAACTCCCGAAGAAAAAGCCACAACAATAGGGCAGTTCTTAGGGAAAAATAAGCTGACTACACAAGAAGCTGTAGTAGTAGTACTACAACAACTTTGTATCACCACCGAGCAATTTGAAGCCATCGCAACAAGGGAACTGCGGATAGAAAAATTCAAAATTGCCACATGGGGAAATAAACTTGAACAATATTTCCTTCAGTGCAAACCCCAATTTGATAAAGTTGTATACTCCCTTCTTCGTACTGATAATAGCGAAATAGCACAGGAACTCTTCTTCCGCATTCAAGATGGTGATGCCACATTTGCTGACTGTGCAAAAGAGTATTCACAAGGCGCCGAAGCACAAACGGGGGGTTTAATTGGTCCAGTTCCAATGTCTCAGTCTCATCCAGCAGTAGCGCAAAAATTAGGAACGTCCAAACCAGGACAAGTATTACCACCAATGAAGCTAGAAAATTGGTATGTAATTATACGCCTAGAAAAGTTAATTGGGGCACAGTTGGATGATGCCATGAAAGCCACACTCCTCAATCATTTATTTGAACAATGGTTAGCTGAACAAATGCAACAAACACCAATTTCGATTGTAGGTGAGAATCCTGCTATCCCATCATCAACACCAGCTTTAGTAATGTCATGACTATTAGTACTAATATTTATTATGAATTCCTAGCTAAAATCGCGCCGTTTGACAAGCTCGAACCAACGGCACTTGAAGGCATTGTTAATAAAATTGAACCATTACGCTATCGGATGGGACAAGCTATTTCAGTTAAAGAGAATTTACCTGCACGAATAGCTATTTTATTTGAAGGAAAAGCACGTTTGTTGGGATATGTACCCAGTATAGAGGCGCCACAAACGCTCATAAGACTGGAACCAGGTGCTATTATTGGCGCTACTGGAATTATTCGAGGTGTACCATGCGAAACTGTTATTGCGTCAGGTGAATCAGTTTGCTTAACTTTCAAAGTATCCGATTTTACCGAATTGTTAACCAAGCAATCCGACATTGCCGCATACTTCCGTAATCAAATAACTTTAATAGAAATATTCGATTTAATAGGTGCCGAACTTAATCGCCGAGGTCAGGTTGTTCATGATCTTAAAGAGCTATCAAGCAAAGCATTAAATTATGCTACCATCCTAAACTTACCACCAGGAAAAACCCCACTAAATCAAATAGAACCCAATCTACTATGGTTCGTCAACAGTGAAGGTAGTAACTACCCAGTTGGTAGCGTTATCAATCCTTCGTATGGAGATGATATTCAATGTACTGGTAAGGGAGTTCGCCTTATTGGGTTTGCTGACCATACATTATCATTCTCAGAAATCCCCCACTCAGAAACTCCCTCACTCTCCCCCTCCTCTTCCAATCCTTGGGAAAGTGTACCATTCGCACCTGAAAAACCAGAAGTAGTAGAGTCAAACAACAAGCAACAAGAAAAATATCCTTACATTCATGGTCGAGGGCCAATTGATGCCACGCTTGCTTGCTTCCAAATGCTATCGCAATATTGGAACACACCGTGGAAGAGGGATGTTATCAAACGCACACTCGATAGTAATTTCCAACGTACTGGTAAAATATCAATTGACTTATGTGGCGCCGTTGCTGAATTGATGGGATTCAAAGCACAGCGTGTAGAAATACCCGCAGTTGCAGTATCTAAATTACCTACACCAGTATTACTTCCTTGGCAAGATAGTTTTGCAATTCTTTACTATGCGACTGAAAAGGAATTAGTACTCGCTATCCCTGAACAGGGAATTGTTCGTAAAAAACCTGCTGCTTTTATCGATGTTTGGGGTGAGGATGGACAAGTATTATTATTGCAAGCAACACCAGAAACACCTAAAAATAGATTTAATTTAAGTTGGTTTTTACCTGCTATTAAAAAACATAAAGCCGTATTAATCGAAGTATTTATAGCATCATTATTTGTACAACTATTAGGACTCGCTAACCCACTCGTTACCCAAGTAATTATTGATAAAGTAATCATTCAAAATGGCGCCAACACACTCAACATACTAGGATTTGTGTTGATAGCAATGGCTGTTGTTGAGGGAATAATCACTTGGTTGCGAACTAATCTGTTTGTAGATACTACCAATAGAATTGATTTATCGTTGGGTAGTGAAGTTATTGACCACTTATTAAGATTACCATTACGCTACTTTGAAAAGCGTCCTGTAGGGGAAATATCATCCAGAATAAACGAATTAGAAAATATACGGTCTTTTCTAACAGGTACAGCATTAACGGTTGTATTAGATGCTATTTTCTCGGTAATTTATATTGTTGTAATGATATTTTACAGTTGGTTACTCACAATTGTAGCGCTAGCCATCGTACCATTATTTGCATTATTAACATTTATATTTACTCCAATTATTCGCAATCAAACTCGTACTAAAGCTGAACGTAATGCTCAAACTCAATCGTATTTAGTTGAAGTCATATCGGGTATACAAACAGTCAAGGCACAAAATATTGAACTAAATTCAAGGTGGCAGTGGCAAAAACGCTATGGTAAATATATTAGCGCTAGCTTTGATAACGTACTCACATCCAATACAGCAAGCTCATTAAGTAACTTTCTTAACAAAATATCTAGCTTACTATTATTATGGGTGGGCGCCTATTTAGTATTGCAGCAGCAAATTACATTGGGTGAATTGATCGCATTTAGAATTATTGCTGGTTATGTAACTAGTCCACTATTAAGATTAATCCAACTGTGGCAGAATTTTCAAGAAACTGCATTATCACTTGAACGATTGGCTGATATTCTTGACAGTCCTCAAGAAAGCGAACTTGCTGGTAGAAATAATATCCCAATGCCAGCAATTAAGGGACAGATTAAATATGAAAACGTCACTTTCTCCTTTGCGAAATCTCCCAATCCACAATTAAATAGTGTAACAATGGAAATTCCAAAGGGTTCGTTTATTGGAATTGTGGGACAAAGTGGCGCCGGAAAAAGTACCCTTACCAAACTAATTCCCCGACTGTACGAACTTGATGCAGGAAGAATTCTTATTGATGGATATGACATTAGTAAAGTTGAATTGTACTCGCTGCGTCAACAAATTGGGATGGTACTGCAAGATACTCTTCTATTTGATACTACCGTACAAGAAAATATTTCCCTAACAATACCAGATGCGACACCAGAAGAAATAGTAGAAGCAGCTAAAATAGCTTGTGCCCACGACTTTATAATGAACTTGCCCAATGGCTATAACACGCGCGTTGGTGAAAGAGGTTCAGCATTATCTGGTGGACAACGGCAAAGAATGGCAATTGCACGTACTGTACTGCAAAATCCACCACTATTAATTATGGATGAAGCAACCAGCGCACTTGATTATGCCACAGAAAGACAAGTTTGTTCAAACCTACAAGCTGCATTTAAAGGTAGAACAGTACTATTCATTACGCACCGTCTCGCAACTATTAAAAATGCTGACATTATCTTAATGATGTCCGCAGGAAAGGTAGCAGAACAAGGTACACACAATGAATTGATGGCAATGAAAGGTCTTTATTATTGCCTATACCAACAGCAAGAAGCATCAGGAGGTTGATATGTAGGGAAGAGTGTGAGAGTGCGAAAGTGTGTCATTCTTCGCTACGCTCAGAATCTCGTTTATATTTGAACTTTTTAGAGGATGTTTGAAAAGTTAAATAAGGTATAAATTGTCCCAAGCGAGTAGAGTGCAACGGAACGTAATGCGAAGCATTTGCCGCAGGCTAGAATCTAGGCTTTCAAACTATATACTGAGATGCTACCCTGCGGGAAAACTGCGTTAACGTGCTTCAGCTTATATCTTGCATCATTGTCAACAAGCTCAAAGAAACCGGGCTTCTTTACGAAAAACTAGGGGTACGCGCGCAAAATATTTCTCAAGAAGCCCGGTTTCTCGGACTGGTGCAAGATGTAAGTCAGCATGACATTGACAGACACTTTTCAAACAACCTCCTAGATGCTTCACTACGTTCAGTATGACATGTTGATTACAAATATGTTCTTTAACAGATAATTAAACAAAATAGTTATGAATAATAATAACGGTAACGGTAATAATAGTAATGGCAGCTATTCCGATAATGGCAACGATAATAAAAATCCTCAAATACCATCGGCTGTTTCAAGAGAACAATTAGAAAAGCTAGTATCACAGGAAGAAATTCAATCAAAACCACCTAACCATGCACCACGCTATGTTGCCAAGTTTGAGCAACCAGTAATATTAAAACAATCTCGTAAGTGGTCAAGGGCAATATTATGGGGATTAATGCTAGCTACCACGGGTACAGTTGTATGGGCAAATATAGCCAAAATTGAAGAAGCTGTATCGGCAACTGGTAAACTTGAAACAAACGGCGCCACTAAAGATGTACAAGCACCAGTGGGTGGGGTAGTCAAGGATATTCATGTAAAAGATGGTTCTTTAGTAAAAGAGGGGGAACGTCTCATCACTTTTGACAATACCACCGCTACTTCTCAATTAGAATCATTAAAAAAAGTACGCACTTCTCTTATACAAGAAAACCAATTTTATACTTTACAATTACGTGGTACCAACATTGATGTTACCTCATTACAAGTACCTGCATCAATAATAGACTTGACCAAAAGTCGTGCAGGATTGATAGCAGAAAATCAAATGTACCGTACTCACCTTGATGGTAGTTCTACAGGTAAATTGTCTATTAACCAACGAGAACGAATTGCATCAAGTCAAATTGAATTAGACGCGCGCGTAAGTGCATCAAAATCAGAAATTGAACAACTCCAGCGTCAAATTGAACAAACAGATATTAAAATTGCCTCAACTAAAGATACCCTTAAAATGAACCAGGGTATATTGAATAGTATTACTGGGTTGGCTAAACAGGGGGCAATATCCCAAATTCAATTACTCAAACAGCAAGAAGAAGTACGCAATGGACAATCTCAACTTGACCAACTTACTCAAGAAAAAGCTAGATTAAAAGCAGAAATAGCAGGTGGACAAGCTAAATTACAAAACACGGTAGCTGTTTCTCGAAAAGATTGGCTTGATAAAATAGCTGATAATAATAAACGTATTGCAGAAATTGATAGCCAATTAACGAAAGCAATTGTCGAAAACAATAAAAGGATTGCTGAGACTGACTCACAAATTAGTCAAACTCAAATGAATTTGAAATATCAGGTGATTAAGGCGCCTGTTGCTGGTAAAGTATTTGAATTAAAAGCAAACACGCCAGGGTTTGTGGCATCATCGAGCGAACCAATATTAAAGATAGTTCCTACTGACAAACTAATCGCTAAAGTATTTATTACCAACAAAGATATTGGGTTTGTTAAAGAAGGTATGACTGTCGATGTGCGTATTGACTCGTTCCCGTTTAGCGAATTTGGAGATATCAAAGGTAAACTAGTGTCGATTGGCTCTGATGCACTACCACCCGACCAAATATACCCATTTTACAGATTCCCTGCAAAGGTTGAACTCGATAGTCAACAGTTGAATGTGAATGGACGCAATATTGTGTTGCAGTCAGGGATGGGAGTCAATACCAACATCAAGATTAGGGATAGAACGGTGATGAGTATATTTGCTGACATGTTTAGCAGTAGTGTGGAAAGCTTAAAGAATGTTAGGTAATATCATTAATTTGGTCAACGATGTTAACTTGACTATCCATTTCTAAATTTCTTTAATAAAGAATGTTAAATCATTTTCTTCAAGCTTAATAGTACCGTTTTGTTGTATACTAAGCCAACTTGATTTAATTTTGACATTATTAATGGGATCATTTTATTGATAATTGATATTTTTGAAGTAAAGCAGGACTTACGCAAGTGGCATATAAAAACCGTAGGGTGCGTGACTGAGGAGGAAATATTTCAACGTAGTTATAAGATTTGTAGCAGTCACGCACCGACAAGAGCTTGGTATTACCTTAAGTGTGTTTAGTGATGTTAAAAAACGGGATAGAAATGTATAAATAGACTAAACTGGCGCCTATACGTTAAATGAAAAACGTTAAATAAAACAAAAGCATCAACGATATGAACTTTCTGCGTAGACGCTCGCTAATTTTGGGTGGAGGCGCCGCTCTAGTAGGCAGCCAAATTAACTTCCACGGCTTTTCAAGAGCTAAAACAACAGAACCACTAATTGCCGTAATTTCTGCCTACCCACCAGAAGCAGAAGCGTTATCGAAAATTTTTTTAGGCAACCGCCCACCAGTCGCCGCTGTAACTCTAAACGGTACAGTATTCAAACAAGTGTTATTTGAAGGGCGGAATCTGCTGGTATTTTCGGGGGGAATGGGTATGGTGAATGCAGCAATGAATACTCAGCTTGCTATATGCAAGTTTCCCATTTCCCATATATTATTTGCAGGTGTAGCAGGCGGTATTAATCCTAACTATAACATTGGAGATGTGGTAATTCCAGAGCGCTGGTATCATCATAGTGAAGCAGTTTATGCCAACGAAATATCTCCAGGAAAATATTTGCTGCCAGAATATTATAAACAAAAAGCAGAGAACTACAACTTTATTTTTCCAGATTATGTCACGGTAATTAGAGAAGGAATGAAGGAAGCAATAGACAAAGAATGTTTTGCTGCTGACCCACAGTTACTTAATTACGCAAGAGCCGCAATTAAACGGGTGCCTGCACTCAAAGCTTGTAATGTAAATGACAAGCAAGCAAAAAACCGTACCTGTGAAATTTATGTAGGCGGTAATGGCATTAGTGGACCAGTATTTTTGGATAACCGAGGATATCGGGAATGGGTGTTTAGGATATGGCAAGCTGAATGTGTTGATATGGAATCAACGGCCATTGCTCAAGTATGTTGGACAAACCAAAAACCTTTTTTAATTGTTCGCAGTTTAAGTGATTTGGCAGGTGGACAAGATGGCGCTAATCCAATTGACCAAACCGAAAAACAAGTGGCAGAGTCAGCAGCCATCGTGCTACGTGAAATTATTCGCGCTTTACCTCTTTCCTAATAGTTCTGTTTTTTCAGTCACATCTTTCTTAACAATCTTAAAACCTTTGTTATAAAAGCGTAAAACGAATCAAGTAGGCGCCGTTTGCTATATAGTTATAATGAATTACAGGTACGACATGAAATTTAAATTTTTAAGAAAAGTAAATAAAATTGCGGCGGTTAATTTAGCACTGTTCATTTTTACTTGTTCTCTAATTATTATCCCTAGTACGGTCGCAAAACAACCGCTATATAATTAGTCAGGGCTTCAAAGCCAAAGTGTTATAGCAATCCTAAATCATTCGTAAAATCCGCATGTTGTAGAGATGCGACATGTCGCGTCTCTACATTTAGGCATTTTTACAATTCATCTAGGACTGCTATAATATCTTCAGTCGGTTGAGATACTTGAGTAATTCTCTCACTTAAAATTCTTTCAGAAGTGGTATTAATGGCTATATCTTCGGCAGAATTTAATAAAGTGTTATTTGCTTTAGCAAAATTATTTCCAGCAGCAGCAAACTTTTTATAATCTTCTGTAGATTTACACCCAGCCGCGATAGTTGCCAAAATTGTGGCCACTAATCTCACATCTTGCAGCATTCTCAATAAGCTTAAAGAAACCGGGCTTCTGTACGAAA
>NZ_MRCD01000108.1 GCF_001904745.1 Calothrix sp. HK-06 | reverse complement strand
AGCTTTTTTGGCGCCGCGACCGCGAAGCGGTCGCGTGCTTTAGTCTAAAGTCCAGAAATCAGCCAAACCTTCCCAAGTTAGCTGAGTTAACTTAGATTGGCTACTTAACATCGAACCAAAAGATGGATTAATGGCGCCTAAAGTAGAAGCTGCTAAATTACCAATGCCATTAGCAGCAGCTTGAATTTCGATTTCCTTTTGTTTTTTATTAATACTAGCAGTATTAGCAAATTCAGATACTTTGCTAACCGTGATTTGAGTATTCTGCAACTGACCCTTTAACTTACTCTGTCCATTATTACCCAAAACACCATCGACAGAAGCGCGAGTAATCTGACGCTGAACTTCATTACCTACCATCGTGCCATACACAGCAGAATTATTATCATACTTACTAGATATCGAATACGGAATAACCCCATCTTTAACAGATTTAGCTGCTGCATTAGGATTTGGAATATTCAAGGCGCCGTTAGAATTTGCAATAGCAGTTTGTGATTGTGCCTCCAGAGGCTTCATCTCAGAAATATTACTATTTAAATAATTCTTAAAATCATTAGCATAATATTGAAAATCAGTCCAAACATCGCCCAACCCTGCAAATACAGGTAAACTACCAAAAAACCCAACTAAACAACTTATAAATATAAAAATCTTCCCCTCTTTCTTTGCGTTCTTTGCGTCCTTTGTGGTTCGTTTCATAAATTTTCTACTTACTCCTAATCTCATCAACTAACTGGCGTGCAAAACGAGAAATAGCTTCATACTTATCTCCATACCTCCTCAAAGAATCACTACGTGCAGATTGTTCCGAAGGATTATTAGCCACCACAGCCAACTGCTCAAAACCAGGATAATAACGACAAAACGTATAAACACCGTTATCATCCAAAAGCCACTGACTGTAAATATCTTTCTTACGCGGGAAAAAACTTTCAGAAGCATTACGCGCAATAACCTCGCGCGGATATTTTAGAATATTGACAAAACTATCAACAGCTACAGGTTGAATACGACCAATTAACCGAGTTGATAAATTCTGCAAAATCTTCGATGCAGCTTTAGACCTAGCAATAGTATCTGGGTCTTGGGCTGACAAAATAACCCTTACCCCAGCTTTGGCGCCATTTGCACAAAGTCTACCAACCAAGTCAGAAATTTGGTCGAACTCAAACAAAATAGGCGCCTCATCAATAAAAAATATAGACGCAGGACTACTCAAAGCACGCCGTAACGCTGCTGCATAAGCACTCAATGATAACAGAGCAGCATCTTCGATATCAGATAAATTTCTTAAAGCAAAAACTAATAATTGAGCATTAGTCGGAAAACTCGAAGGCGCCGACACAGCTTGTCCGATACGACTTTGCAGCCAAAAGCGTAATCGTAAATTAATAACTTCCAACGCATCATCAACTCTATTACCCGCAGAATACAAATCAAGATGCTCGCGCGAGCAGAAAGTTAAAAAATCTCTTAAAGTCGGAGTCTTTTGCCAAGCTTCAGTTCCAAACCCTTCGGTCATCGCAGCATGATACCGCTTTTGAATACCCTCATCTGAAAAGAACGCACTCAAAGCCAAATTTAAAATCGAGCGTACAGTTTGCGACAATAGCTGATTTTCGGTTGTTGCACCTAGCACCATTATCATTAATGCTGATTCGAGAAAAGCAATAAAATCTTGGAAACGTTCTTTTCGCTCTTCCAAACCCAACAACCGAAAATCTGGCTGTTCAAACAAATTATTCGATTGCTTAGAAATATCAAAATAGGCGCCGTTCTCTGCCATAAATTCGGTATAGTCACTAAAAGTAGAAGTTCCATCAGGTTTAGGAAAATCTAAAGCAACTACAGGCATACCGTGAGCTAAAGCTTGTGTGAGAATACCTGAAACCAATACAGATTTACCAGCGCGAGTTGTGGCAAATAATCCCAAATTCTTATGCTGGTTAAATAAATCTAGATTTACAGGTGTTCCTCCTTCGTCGGTAATTAATTCAAACCCCTTACCATCACCTGCTCGTGGTGTTACCAAAGGCATTAATCCTAAAACTTCATTGGTAAGATAAAGCTGGCGCCGATTAAAAGGTTTTGCGAGTAAAGCATCCCAAACAATAGGTAAAGTTTGTAACCAAATCTTCCATGCGTATTCGGTTTCTCTGACTACACGCGCTGGACGTTGAAAACAAGTTTCAATATATCTACACGCTTCGTTTAGTTGCTCTAAATTCGAGCGGTGAACTAAAATGGCAATTCCTGCTTGTATTGGTAATGCACCTTCGTATATTTGTTCTTGTGCTGCTACAGATTTTTGCAGCTTCAATTGTGCAGCTACGTCAATAGTGTTATTTTTTTGCTGCGCTAATTTTGCTGTCACGTTTGACTGCTTCAAAACTCGCTGTAAAGTTGTTTTGACTAATGTGGGATTTGCCGTGGTTAATTGACAAACTATTTCAGTATCAACAACCGTATCTCGTGCTAGCAACTCCCATAAATACCGCAGTTGTGCCGATTTATTTTGCCATCCTCCTGGTTTATCCAGAAAGGTCATGGCGCCGACATAGCGATTTTTTACATTTATCCATTGACGATCAGCAGCAGGTATACCAGAATCGATTAATAATGTAGTGCTATGAATATTTTCGATTAATAACTGACTACTCGGTAAATCAGAATGAACTTTCTCATGCAATCCATTCTCATCTAGTACCAATAACTGAGGAATATTAATAGGTTGAGTATCATTAAACCTTTGCCAAATTTCTTGCCAAAGTTCAACAGCACTTAAAGCTACAACATCCAAACCCATTTTGTTGGATAAAACTTGTTCCCAACGACGAAACCCTTCTTGGTAAGCATTAGAAATAACTGTTTCAATTCGCTGGTTTTCGCTTTCTGCTGCTTCACCCTTGAATGTTAACCACCAAGACTCAGCGCGCGCTAAAAATTTCTCAATCCAGTCATTAGCAGCAGTAGTATCAGGTTCTACAGTATATGTTACATACACACGTAAAAATTTTGGCTTGCGGAAACCGGAACGAGTTAGTTGTTGCGCTCGCGCTCGTTCTGAGGTTAGCAAATACTGTATCTCTGAAGATGAAGCGGAATTGACTAAAGATGCTAGTTCTTGTTGACGTTGTTTATTTGAAGAAAAAGACCCCAAATGGAGCGTTATTCTTTCTCCATCGGGTAAATCTTTTAAACCAGCTTCAATATTATTACAAATCGTATCAATTTGCTCGCTTCTTAAAGTTGTATGAATTCCTTTACACTCAAAGCCAAAGACAAAGCATAATTTATCTTTTTGATTTCCTTTCGTCAAAATGTAGGCGCCGATATCTCGACCATTGAGCGCAATCTGTAACATTGTCGCTAAATTTAGAGCATCCTCAAAAGGAGTCAATCTACTTTCTTGACCTGCTACGTTTACGCTTTGTTTTCCGATTTTTTCTTTCATAATCAAATCCGAAAAAACTTTTATATCGAGCGGCGCCGCGCGTCCAAATAGGAACTCCTATAAACTTACTAAGAAACCGCCAACTTTTACCACCAGTTAATATCCACCAAGTAGCAATTCCCCAGCCAGCAATTAATATAGTCCACAACCATTTTTGCCATTCATCAGAAAAGAAACCACCAAAAAAACCATTAACAATAAAATAAGCAAGTAAAAGATGAACTGCCAAAGCTGCAAGAATAACGCCTACAGAACTAACTGTATCTGAAATCATATGCAGCATGGCGCCTCGAAGATTCAAATCATTATGGCTGTGGGGATGAAGCAACGTAATGTTGAATAGATTTACAACTAAACCCAACACCGCAGTAATTAACATTGGTAAACCCATAATATTTTGTGGGCTTTGCCAGCGTTGAATTGATTCCCAAATGATAAAACCTGCGAGGAAAATTAAACCCAAACTATTGGCTAAAGCCGCTAAAGTTTCTAGCCGACGATATCCAAAAGTTGCTTTATGGTTTGCAGGTCGCTGCGCTAACAAGCTACCTACTAAAGATATTGCCAAGGCTGCGATGTCCGAAAACATATGTCCAGCATCAGCTTGTAACGATAAACTTTGACTCCATAAACCTATGCTCCACTCAACGATAAAAAATACCGTCAGTAAAACTAAGATTATCCATAACAGTCTTGTTTTTCGTTGACTTTGAGTTAATGCCGCAAAGTTATCTGAACAACCGCATCCGCACCATTCAATAAAATTCATTATCGGTATCGCACGCTATCTAATTCTAATTAGGACAGAATCCCGACGCTACAGAAGTGAATCCGGAACCTGTGGATATAGTTGCTCCACCAATAGCAACTGGTGTTACAGTCGCAGGTACGATAGTTGTGCCGTTGAATGCTTGCAGAGTAATTCTACCTGTGTTAGTCGCGAACACTCCATTCTCAACTTGGAATATTGCTCCGTTTGTAGCAGAGTTACCGTTATACAAGCTGTAGTCAGCAACTGTATTACCTGAACCTCTATTGTTATTGAGTCTTACGCAAACTGTTGGTCTAGCAGCAAGATTACCAGCATCAGCTGCAATGTCAAAAGCACTTGGGGTTGGAGGATTTTGAGTTCCGGTTACAGTGTTGTTATTCGTTAGGGTATTGTTATCAGCAATTACTGATGTGTTGGAAGTATCAGACCCTAATATTGAAACGCTTAAGCTGCCACTATTAGAAATAGTGTTAGAAGTGAGTCCAAAGCGAAGTTTGGCAGCTTCTGATGCAGTTACTTCAACACCAATACCAGTTGTGTTATTAACTGTGTTACCTGAAACTGTTACGCGCGTATCTGCATTACCAGATGCAAGCACGTTAATACCGTTAGTTCTAGAACCAGTAATAGTGTTACCAGATACGATAACTTGAGGTTTAGCGGTATCACTTACCTCTACAGCAACACCACGTCCAGCAATGTTATTGATTCGGTTATTAGAAATTGTTGTAGTTCCTTGTCCATTACCAAAAGCACGGAACACAACACCTTCTGTTGATGTGGTAGTACCGTTGATGGTGTTACCTGTGGTTGTGGATGTTAGATTAGCATTTTCGCTAACCCGTAAGCTAATACCTGTTCTGGTTGGGCTTATGGTGTTGTTCGCAATTGTTGCTGTACCAGTAGCTGTACCAGACAAACTAGCTAAAATACCATTATTGTTGGTAATGGTGTTGTTAGCAATGCCTAGGTTCACTGTACCTTGACTGTTAAGTACGCGAATTGCATTTTCACCAGCGTTAACACCACTATTTCTAACAGTGTTGTTGTTGATGGTTACATTGCCTGTTACTTGAGATAGGTCAATCGCTTCTCTACGGGCGCCGCTAACTATGTTATTTGCAACAGTAACGTTACTGATACTGCTACCAACAATACCACGCGCGTCTAAATTCGTTGGAGTTACGCCGTTCGCACTAAACTGAACTGAGGTAGTAGGAACTCTTACGTCAAAACCAGACAAAGTGCTATTGCTGCTAAGTGTCACAATTCCTGCACCTGTGCCAACAGTTGCTGGTACTGTTAATACTGGATACAAACCACTACCTGAATTTGGTAACTTAACCGCTCCAAGCTCAACTGTGTTTACTGTTTGCACTGGACCAGTAGATAGCAACTGTACTCCAGTAGGAACGCGGAAACCTGCTGTTGTAGCAGCTGTTAAAGTTGGATTACCCTGAACATAAACAACGTCACCAGTAGCCGCTGATGAAAGTGCTGTTGCAAAGTTGCCAGAAGGAGCTTCAGCAGTACCAGTACCAGTTGCACCTGGAGCTACAAATGTAACTTTCAGTGGTTGAACTGCACCAGTAACAGGGTTAATGACGGTGATTCTGTTAGAATCCGTATAATAAATACTATTTTCTCTTTTTACAGCAATCGTATCTTGACGCTCTACAAGTTCTCCGAGTCTTGAAGCAGCACTACCATTTTCGGTTTTACCTTTGGTGGCGCCGCTACCTGGTAAAGTGACTCCAACGGTGAAAACTGCACGAGTATCAAACAGCGCATCATTTTGCAATGAAACACCAAGATTTATAAAGTCTGTAGGACGAATAACTAATCTGGTTTTCCAACCAAATGTGTCCTTAACATCATTACCTGCATAATAGTAGGCGCCAGCGTAGCCGCGTACATCACCACTACCAATTTTTGCTAAACGTGTACCAACTTCTGCGTCGATTCCATGCAACGCAACATCATATGTACGTTCTGGGAATAATGAGTTTCCTTGAAAGGCAACAACACCAGTTAAATTGTTGTTAATTAGCTGGCGCCCATTACTTACAGGCAAATTAACGTTCGCCCGAAAATCTACGTTGCCTAAGCTTTCAAAACCAAATCCTAATTGATTGAAAGTATTATCGCCCGTGTTACGTGTGTCATACGAAGCATAAATACCACCAATACGTTTACCATTTTCACTGACAAAACGATGTCCCAACAACAGGGTTCCTGCCATTGTTGACCTGTCATCTAATAGCAATCGCCCTTGCAGAAAAGTAATATTTTGACCTGGATTTTGCAGTATAGGTACAAAACCTTCTAGACTTGTAAACGCTTCAACTCCGGCGCCTTCAGTTGTATAACGAACTCCTAAGCGCGGACCAAACGAATAAACTTCAGTTGTCTCAGCATCACCTGTAGACTCAGTTTGCGCGAATGCTGGTGCGCTAATCATTAGCAACAGCAATCCACCCGCAGACAAAATTCGCATCAACTTTATCACGGACACTCCTCTTAGATATGTATTTGCACTTAAACTTATGTGTTTAAGACAACACTCGCACCTGTTACACAACCGAAATTTATCAATGTAACCTTAAACATTTGTCATTGAGAGGTTATCGCAACATTAAATTACACCGTTTAATTGTATCTTGCGATGATTTTTCTAACTTTCACAAGACTAAATAGCTACATTCCAAAATGATAATCATTACTATAACTATAATAATAATTATCATTTGTATATTTTTTTGATGCTTAAAATCGATATGCTAAGAATGGAATGAGCATCTCCGCGCGACTTAACCCACCGTGAACTCCAGCGTTCGGCGCCCAACGTTCTCCAGTTGAAGATTGATAACAAACCCAGTTGTGACGTGGCACTAGTATAAAATCTCCTACTCGGTCATTAGATTCTGGACTTAAAGCTTGATTCGGTAAGCCAAATAAACCTATTGCGATAGCTTCAGATGACGACACAAGCAAGAAATTATCGTCAAAATGCGAGTTAATATAAGCTTTCACTGCATCCTCGGCGCCGTTTTTAACATGTAAAAAGCGCGCGCGTCCTTCACCAGTAACTGCTGGAGTCCATAATAATTTAATTAGTTCAGGGTGTTCATGTAACCAAAGTACTTTTTCTGGGTCTGTAGAACATTGACCGTGGTCGGCAGTTACTAATAAAACTACATCACCTCGACCAGTTAAAGGGTCTAATAATTCTCGTTTGAGCGTAAAATCAATAGTAGCGACTTGTGCTTGATAGTAAGGATTCAACGGTGCATAACGATGTGCTGCACTATCAATATTTGGCACATACATATATGTAAAGCTTTTGCCGTTATCGTAACTGGTTAATATGCGGTCGCGTAACTGAGCAAAGCCATCAGCATAAGTTAAGTATCCAGTATATTTATCTTTGCCAGCTTCGCTACCTACGGTTGTATAACGGCTAATACTAGTATTTTTAAATCCATTGTAGTTAACTATTCCTACATCTATTCCAGCTTTCTCCATGCGTAAGTAGATATTGGGAACTGTAACAAATGTATCTGGGTTGAGTTGTTCGTCTGTATAACTTGCCGAAGTTGGAGCAGTATAAGGGCGCCAACGCAGTAAACTAACTAAGGCGCCAATTTCTCGTAAATAAGCAGTTGTAGAAGTAACACCATGTTGAGCAGTTGCGTAAGCAGTTGCCGCAGAAGTTAAAGCAGTAACAGTTGTGCTAGGAAATACTGTAGTAGCTGGCATGAAAAAAGCTTTGTCACTGCTACAAGCACTCGCAAACCCAGGTACGACGTTATTTGTAATTAAACTTTGTAACTGGTCATAACCAAAAGCATCCAGCACTAATAACACTACATGATTAATAGGCGCCTGACTGAGCCAATTTTCCCAAGCTTGAGTTACAGTCTCGATTTCTAATAAACTTGGATTGAATGGGGGTAATGCAGGTTGCTCGCTTAAAGTTGGTGCTTCTTGACATAGCCAATGTATTGGTAATGCAGCAATATTTGCCAAACCCAGTCCATCGTAACTCGGTCGTACCTTGTTGGCGCCAAAGACTGCGGGTAACTCCTGTCGGGTAATAAGTGCTTGTTCTGCGGTGGCAAATATATCAACCATTTAATTATTTTCCCTAACTCATATTTGTTATTTTAGAGCATGTAAATTCTTAGCAACGGATGGGAGCGGATGTAACGGATGAGTTATTTGTTATAAACAAAGCACAATCAACCATCAATAAGCATTTCTAAAACTTCTTGAGCATTTTTTAACGCTTCTTCATAAGTATCGCCATGAGTAAAGGGTTGATACACGTCAGTAAAGTCAGGAAGCGAGACAACATAACATTTATCTTCATCTGACCACTGAATCACAATACTATATTTCATCATTTCTCTTTTAAGCGGCTTGAATTAACTTTCCAATAATTTGAGGTTCTGGAAGAGGTTGACCATCTTCTATATACGATTCAATTAACATTTATAAAACTTCTTGAGCATTTTTTAAAGCTTCTTCATAAGTATCGCCGTGGGTGTGGCAAAATTCTCCCCATTCTGGAAGACTAACAACATAGCATTTATCTTCTTCTGACCATTGTATAATTATTTTGTAATGATAATTCATTCTTCTTCCTCTTCTCATAAAAACTATATAGTACAATTACATTATATATTTTAATAAATATCCGGCGCCTTTGCCTTATCATTGCTGTTGTGAGTGTGTGGTATACAAATGTCTATTAGTATATTAATTGTCGTTGCTATCTTGGCTTTTTACCTTGCTTTTAACCTTGGCGCCAATGATGTTGCTAATGCAATGGGCACTTCGGTAGGTTCTAAAGCGGTTACTTTGAGGCAGGCTTTAATTATTGCGGGTGTATTAGAGTTTGCTGGTGCCGTATTGTTTGGACGTGAGGTAACACAGACGTTAGCTACAGGTGTTGCGAATCCAGTATTATTTGTGGATACTCCTCAGTTGTTTGTGACTGGGATGGTGTCTGTATTAATAGCGTGTGGGTTATGGTTACAACTGGCAACTTCGCGCGGTTTACCTGTTTCGAGTTCTCATGCTGTCGTCGGGGCCATTGCTGGGTTTAGTTGGGTAGCGTTGGGAGTTGGCGCCATTGATTGGTCTTCGATTAAGTTAATTACTATTGGTTGGGTATTAACACCTATTATTAGTGGTATAATTGCGGCTTTATTTTACAGTCAAATTCAACGCTGGATTTTAAATCAGCCGAATCAAATAATACAATTAAATGAGTGGATTCCTTGGTTAAGTGCTGCTTTAGTGGGTGCTTTTGGTGTTATTGTATTACCAACTTTAACTCATCCTATCGCTGAATTGTTTATATATAAGTTCGGTATAAATATACCTTTTTATGATTATTCACTGCTAACAGGCGCCGTTGCAGTTGTTAGTTTAACGGTTTACAGTTGGCGCCTGCTAGAGAAGGGGGGTAATAATTCATTAATTGAAAAAATATTTGCACGCTATCAATTATTGAGTGCTTGCTTTGTTGCGTTTGCACATGGTTCTAATGATGTGGGAAATGCTATAGCACCACTCGCAGCTATTGTTTATACGCTCAATAATACTAAAGTTCCATTAGCACAGATAAATGTACCTTTATGGATTTTAGTACTTGGCGCCGCTGGTATTGTTGCTGGTTTGGCAATATTGGGTAAAAATGTGATTGCGACTATTGGTGAAAGTATTATTACTTTACAACCTAGCAGTGGTTTCTGTGCTGAACTCGCTACCGCAATTACAATTTTGCTCGCTTCTCGCTTCGGTTTGCCTGTTTCAACTTCTCATGCACTTGTTGGTGGTGTTGTGGGTATTGGGTTAGTGCAAGATTTGAAGTCAATTAAGTTTTCAACGCTGCAAAATATCGCTGCTGCTTGGGTGGTTACTGTTCCAGTTAGTGCATTGTTGAGTGCGCTGATTTTTTCTTTGTTGAAATTGATATTTTGATTGGTGCTTGGAATTATCCCTCCTAACTTTTTTTAAACGTAGGTGTATTTTTGTTGAAGAGTGAAGAATCTCAGAGATACTAGCCTGCGGCAAATGCTCCGCATTACGCTTTGCTCAGTATGACAAAAATATTTTGCGTAAGTCCTGATTCTAAAAACTTTCTTCTATACATTGTATGAGTTTCGGCGCCAGCGTTGCAGCCCAACCGATGGCTATATCATCTCCTGCTTTATAAAACGGTGCGGCAGGTAAATGCCCAGTGGGAGCTTGTAAGTTAAATTGAAGTTGGGGGTATCGTTGCCAGTTACCTGAGTGGCGCCATCCCACTGCGTTGCTAAATTTAATGTAGTCTTGTTCTGTATTATCCCAAATTCGGCTTTGCGCGGTAAAACCAAAGTGTTCACCACTGTAGTAAGTCCATAAGTAATCTATAGTGTCGAGGTCGCTACACGGAAAACTGGCAAAATCTTCTTCTCTAAGCCATCCTGCATTTACACGTCGCGATATTTTTAACATTACAACTCTGGTTTCTTCGTCTGCTTGGCGCCACATTTTCGATGCTAGTAATTTGGCTAGGCTATCGTAATTTACACCTACCTCGCTGATTAATTGATGTGTAATGCCCATATCTATAATTTTTCATTACCTTGGTTGGGGTACTCGCGCACTGGTAGTAATCCCCATGCTTCTGCGTCTGCTGCCCAGTTGCGAAATATTTTGTGTCTGGCAAATGCGTTGGCAAAGCGCCAATTGTATACTCGTTTCCATGCGCTTGACCATTGCGCTGTTTCGTCTGCTGCTTGAAGCGCGCGTATTTCTGCTTCGAGTGCTGCTGCGTGCTTTTGCATGATGGCTTCGATGTCTCGAAAGTGGTCGTCTGGTTGCCGCATGGAGTAAGTGTTTGTGTAGAGAATTAGGGACTTGCAAATTAAAAATCTCTAAAATTTTCTTGTGGGGTGGGCATCCTTGCCCGCCTCAGAACTGGAACGGGCAAGGATGCCCATTCCACAATATTCCACAATAATGGAGGCTTAATAAATATAACTTGCTCTACAGGCGCCTACGTTCATCCCTTTGTTGATAAAATTGTAAACTTATTTATAGGGGTAAAGCCTGAGAGCGTTTGTAGGCTAGTAAACATTATTTTATATTCAGTAAGTTTTTACAATATCACTTTTTGGTTATAAAACCTATATCTAATAAGCTTTACAGGCTTTTTATAACTATGGTTAATTTAAAATACTGGTATTAATTATTTATCCGTAAATAAATTAATGAATATTTAATGATTTTTTTTTATCAGAAAAAATATGGTATCTTGCCAAAATTGGATTTATTGTTTGGGCTTTATCTGACACAATAGTTCCATAAAACTACGAATGAATAACTGCTTACTCTTCCACAACAGACCAGAGGTGTAGAACTAATGGGTCAGTCTGAGAACAATATAAATATAAATCACCGAGAAAATAACTCGGCGCCACAATTAGATGCTTCGCTCGAAGCAACGATAAACGCACAGAAGACTGTGCAAAAATTAACAGTTGACCTTGAGCTTCTTCAATCAAACGTTCTCAACTCTTTGCAGGAAGATGTGAAGCGTCTAGTTGAGGAAAAGCGTCAGCTAACTGATGATGTCCAAAAGCTCTCTGTACAAAAGAATAATTTACAGTCCTCGCAAATTGAACAGCAGCAACAGGTATTAATTCGACAATTAGTACAAGTTCTTGCCAACCACGTCTCTGTACAATTGCAGTCGTCGTTAGAGCAGTTGTTTGAGTCGGCTATAGTGCGTGTATCAAAGAATAATAATATACAGCCTTATACTGAAACAAAAATTACCGCGAATCCGGATTCTGATGTTGATGATTTAATAGCTTCGCTCAAAGCTGCTGTTACAAGTACTTTTGAAGAACTACAAAGTGAGTTAAAAAATTACCAAAGTAGTTTTTCAGTGCAGCTTTCCCGAATGTATAGCGAACGGGAACAAGGTGAAGCTATTTTAGCAGAGTTGGTGTACCGTCTCCGTAACGAACTTGATGCGGCGCCTCAAAATCTCGATAATAGAGTCGAGGAGTTTGCCTCGGTTGAATTATCTGAAGCACTTGAAAATCCCGAAACTGCCGAATTTTACACCCTTAATAATATAGATATAAATGCACCATCGAGCCAATCAGAGACTCAACAGGGTGCATCGGAACTACCTCGTAATCAGTTTCCTAATACTGTTATTCCTAACCCTGTAACGCGCGCTCAAGTTGAAGCTTCCCTAGAACCTGTTGAAAATACAGTATTTGTCGAATCACAACCTCAAGAATCTGTAGAACCTGTTAAATTATTGAGACCTCAAGAATCTTCGCTACCTGAAACTTCTGTTGTTGAAACAATTGTACCTACGCCAATTCCAACTCCAAGTATACGTCGAAGACGTGTTGAAGCTAGAAGACCACAGACCCCACCTGAAGTGGAAGTGAAAAGTCGAGAACTTCCTACTTCGCTTCGGGCTGGGTTTATACTGATTATGCTATCGGTTGTTGCTTCTGCGCTGTATAACGTTTCTGTGAAAGCGATGTTCTTCCAGAAATCGCAAATTTTTGGAGTTTTTGATGTCCAGCAGCTTATTGTCCCAACCCTTGGTAATTGTTTTTTAATTTTGATGCTGCGAATGTTGGTGGTTGTACCGCTAATGTTGGTAATGGCGCCTATTATGCATCAAGGTATTTGGAATGATATTAGAGGTTTGGTAGATTCATTACGTAATAATAAGGGTTCTGCACCTAATGCTACACCAATGCCACGGGCAATTACTAAGCAAGTGTTGGTGCTGTCGCTGATTAGTGGGTTTTTCTTATTTTTGTCTCAGGTGCTAATTTACTTGGCTATTGGTCAAGTTGCCACAGGTGTGGCAATTTCGCTTTTCTTTATTTACCCTGTCATTAGTGGTTTCTTTGGCTGGTTAATATTTAGGAATGACCGCGAACGTCCTACTTTGTCACGAGTTAGCGCTATTGCTTGTATTTGCTTTGGTCAGTTACTTGTTTTAGGCTCAAATACATCGAACCCAAATATATCGTTCGGAAGTACTGCTGCGATTGTTTCGGGTGTGACTTTTGCTATTTATATTGTCCTAACTCGTATTTGTGCTGCACGCTTACATCCTGTTTCGTTTACTTTGCTTAACTTTACTACGATGTTGCTGCTGTGCTTTGTGGCTTTAATTATTCCGCTACCCGCTAATATCGGTGTACAAGTTAATAACACCAATTTTCTTGAACTTATTCTCAGCGCTTTTATTTTAGGTGTGTTAACTTTAGTGGGATACGTGCTTAACAACCTTGGAATCCGTAAATTTGGCGCCATCCGCTCTGCGCTCATTGGTGCCTGTGTCCCAGCTTTGACGGTGCTTTTCGCCGGGTTGATAATTCAAGAAAACTTGGAACTAATTCAAGTTATAGGCGTTCTAGTTGTTACAGTCGGCGCCGCTGCTTTCAACTTAGAGAAAATACGTAATCGCTCTAGAAGCTCCAGAACTACCGCTTAAAACCAATGAATATCATTATCAGGATAACTATGTATCTATTGGGACATTATTTTTGGTGTTGATAGTGGTAGTATTCATGCAAACTTTAAATAAAACCGTTATTTGTGTCATTGGTGACATATACTGTACACCTTAACTTTACACAAACGATTTTTATTTGAATAAAGTAAAAATTATTATATCGAGCGTGCCACTAAGGAGTACTCTAGATGCCAGAAGATGTTTTGTAAAAAAAATATCATCTGGTACTGTTATCAATTTTCGCTCGTTAGACGAAAATCTGGTGTAAAAGAGTATTTGTGGATGTAGTTATAATAGTTTCACCCATAAATACCTTTGAAGACAGAGTGATTTTAGCCAAAAGCTTTGCTCATAAAGTCTTGAAGGAAATCACAACTGAGGAGAGGAGTTTTATATATTTACCAGAAAATACGGATGAAAAGTTGATTAAGACTACCAATAATACCGAGACTTGAAGCATAATATATTATCGTTCATTGAACACATTGCTTCATTGTAGGGTGTATACTACTTACTTTCGGTCTAACTTATAACCTGTAAACGTGCTATTCAACTGTCTGTAATATGAGTAACGACATCGATCTGATCAAAAGTCTCAGCCCCAGTGCGATGGATCAGATCATGCTTTATCTGGCTTTTAGTGCCATGCGGACGAGTGGGCACAGACATGGGGCGTTTCTAGATGCAGCCGCGACCGCAGCAAAATGTGCAATTTACATGACTTATCTTGAGCAGGGACAAAACCTGCGGATGACAGGACATTTGCACCACCTCGAACCAAAACGAGTTAAGGCAATTGTCGAAGAAGTTAGACAAGCGCTAACAGAAGGTAAATTGCTGAAAATGCTCGGTTCGCAAGAGCCACGCTATCTAATTCAGTTGCCTTATGTCTGGATGGAGAAGTACCCCTGGCAACCAGGACGTTCTAGAATTCCAGGTACTAGTTTAACGAGTGAAGAAAAACGGCAAATTGAGCAAAAACTGCCCGATAACCTACCCGACGCTCAACTAATTAGTTCATTTGAATTCTTAGAATTAATTGAGTTTCTCCATAAACGCTCGCAAGAAGACCTGCCTGCTCAACATCAAATGCTGTTGAGTGAAGCCTTGGCGGAACATATCAAGCGTCGTTTACTGTACTCTGGTACGGTAACGCGAATCGATTCGCCTTGGGGTATGCCTTTCTATGCTCTAACTCGTCCATTTTATGCGCCCGCTGATGACCAAGAGCGGACTTATATCATGGTGGAAGATACCGCTCGGTATTTCCGCATGATGCGTGACTGGGCAGAACGTCGTCCTAATGCTATGCGCGTTTTGGAAGAACTTGATATTCCTCCTGAACGTATTAAGCAAGCTATTCAAGAATTAGATGAGGTTATCCGTGCTTGGGCTGATAAATATCACCAAGAAAACGGTGTTCCAATGGTTTTACAAATGGTGTTCGGCAATAAAGAAGACTAATATTTAATCCCAATAAGGTTGGTATTGGTTTTTCAAATAAAAATACTAATTAATAATAATCCATGTCGAATCCACCATTTGGTGGATTTGTCAATGGGATTGTAATTTTTTAGTCTAATTATTTTATTTACTTATAAATGAATCATTATGGTGCAGAATCGGTTGTCAATATCGAGGGTGTATCTCCTTCAACTGCATTAGTTTTATCGACCCATCCTTTTAGAGCATCATTAATTACACCCGCGACTGGTACGGCAATTAGTAGTCCTAATAATCCACCAACGTAAGTACCCAAAAGTAGCGAAGTTAATACCCATATTGGACGTAAGCCAGTAAAACTACCTAAAAGACGAGGCGCCACAGCTTGGTCGATTAATTGGTCGATGACAACAGAAACAGCTAATACTCTTGCTGCCAACCAAATATCATGGGATGCAATAACTAAGGTGATAACCGCAAGGCTAACGACATCACCAAACGGGATTAAGCTTAAAACACCTATTCCTAAACCGAACACTAAACCAAACGGAACTTGTAGAATTAGAAATACAACTGTTAGCGATACTCCCATCAACACAGCTAAAGCAACTTGCCCAATTAAATAGTTTCGGAAATTTTGCTGGAATGATTCCTGTAATTTGACGGCAAAGCTGGTTGGCAATTTTTTAAATATCCCATCCCAAATACGGGCGCCGTCACTCAAAAGGTAAAATGTAAACACGACGGTCACTAAAGCTTCAGAAACACTGTCAATAGCTTCAACTGCAAAAGTAAAAAGTCGGTTGCCAAAAAATTCTACTTCCGAAGGTAATTTATCGGTTAATTCTGTGGCAATTCTACTAAAATCTACGTCGAACCCACGATTTGCTGCCCAACTATTTGCAGCTAGTAACTTTTGCTGTCCAGAGTCTATCCACTCTGGAATGACTTTTGTCATTTCGTTAAACTGTTCATAACCCAGCGGTAGTACAGTTACACCTAGGGTAAATATGAGTAACAAAGCAGAAATAAATACGATTCCAACAGCATACCCACGTTTGACACCACGAGCATGAAGTATTGATACCGGAAAGTTTAATATAAACGCCAGTAACGAAGCTAGTACAATTGTTGTAATTATCGGTTTAAAGTAATCGAAAACGCGAAAAGCTAACCAGCCATTTAAAAAAATTAATGGGAATAGCAGTGTTATTATTAATATTTGTACTAGTCGATTCAGCGAATTCATATTTTATAGTCCTGCAAACCATTCGTAACCTTGGTCTTCCCAGTATCCTTTGTAGCGGGATAAATTACTGACTAAACTTATTTGAGTCACCCATTTGCTTTGCTTATAACCAAGTTTAACTGGTGACGCTAACCGTAGAGGCGCCCCGTTATCTATTGGTAATGGTTCACCGTTTTTTTGATATGCTAGTAGTGTTTGTGGATGTACAGAGGAAGCAATATCCCAACTTGAATAATATTTGTCTGCCGATATAAAATATGCGTATTTGACAGTTTGTTTTGGTTGTGCTAATGATATGATATCACGTAGACGCACACCTGCCCATTGCACGATTGCCGCCCACCCCTCTACACAAACATGACGGATAATCATTGAAGTTAGGGGCAGCTGTTGTATTTCTGCCATGCTCAAGCTTAGTGGATTATTTACATCTCCATCTACTACCAAACGGTAGTTTTCGACGTCGATAATTGGTGTATTACGAAAGGTATTGACGATTAATGCTTTATTGTCGATTTGTGACACCGAAAATTCGGGTACGAGTTTTTGCGGTTTCAGTCCAAAAATAAATGATTCAACTTTTTGATTTAATGGTTCGGAGATTGCACCTGCGACATCTTCAAACAATGGGGAACCACAACCCGAAAGTAGTAGACTGGCGCCTGATATTCCTGATATCGTTAAAAACTGGCGCCGTGTTAATTTGAGACTCGGTGTATGAATTAGACCCATAGTGAATTACCAAAACATTGACTCTGTAAATTCTGTGCCACCAACTTTACGCGCTAAGTACGAGTGGACAAGCGCGAAAATTATTACAAGTGGTACTGTAGCAAAATGAACTATACGCAAAGCTTGCCAACTTCCAAAAAAGTCTACTATCCAAGGAAATTCAGCAGGTTTGTACATTCCGATTCCAGTAAATATTGCAAATAACAAGATAGGAATGATACTAGTGTAGGCGATTCGATGCCAAGCAAATGTTAAACGTTTGGGGTTTTGACTTTTTTGCAAAGCTTTGATGTCTAGTAATCCTACATAACGATGGCGCCAGCGTCGAGTCACTAAAACAAAAATACCATACCAGAGTAAATTCAGAGAAAAGATCCACATTGCTGCAAAATGCCAATGTCTACCACCAGCTAACCAACCTCCCAAGGCAAAAATTGGAGGAATATGTAAACCTGCACGTCCTCCAAATACTGGGTTGGCATTATAAATCTGTAGTCCACTGGTAAGCATGGTTAATAAACTAACGATGTTTATCCAGTGGAATACTTTTGCTGCAATAGCAATTTTGGGAATTTTCTGTGGTTTCGGTAGGGTCGTCATAGTCACTATACAAAAAAGCCATTAAAAAGGTGGGATGTATACCCACCTATATTAATACCATTATTTCTGTACTAACCAGTTGACGTTTAGTGACTGTCAAGCTAACTTGTAGCAGTTCCAAATGTGGACTATGTAATGATTTTAATTTTGTGCTTGTTTATTATTTTTTCGGTCTTCTCACATTTTAGCCATCAAGAACACTCAAGTTCTACTGTTCGTCAAACTCGCATTTTCTCTATCAATTTGATAATTATCTTTGAGCAATCGTATGTAAGTCCGGTAAGGAATATAGTGCAAGGGGTCATACCCATTAAAACGTAGGATAAGAACACAAGCCCAAGAGTACTTACCAGCGATAATTGCCTTGATAATTTCTTCAATCTGCTTTTTATTCATGGCTTTAATAACTCAATTTCAAAATGATTCAGTCTTTTGAGCCATAGGGAACTTTTTTATCTCATTTCACAGTGTATATATCGATTGCATCTGTATTTCACTATTTTGTAAAAAAATCGTGAAAGATTTATGAAGTTTTTGTAAAGTTATGCCCGCTGTCATTTTTATTATCAAAATAATTACTTAGAATAACACTTTTTATTAATGTTATTTTTAGATTTTTTTTATTATATACAAAATCCATATATGTTTATTTTATTAAGCAAACTACTTACTACTTTAAAAAACAAAACTCTATCCATATAAGCGTTGTAGCGATTTAGGCGATTTACAACTGTAATATCTAATTCATATTATTATGCATATACTTATTATTTTTTTTACAACTAAACTAGTGAATATACTACATATTTAAGTATTTGCTAGCTAAATACTTGATTAAAAACAATACTTATATACTGATGATAATAATTATTCTTATTGGCGTTTTTGCAACATTAACTGAAGTATTATAATTTCAAATTGTAACTATATAGTCACTTTAAATTCTGTCATAAGTACTAAGATAAAATAGACCATTAGGAGTATAAGCAATTTAATTTTACTTGCGCGATGTAGCAGCAAATATCATGCTAGTTTAATTACTCGCAATGCTAAAGATTACAAATAATAAAAACTAAATATCAAGCAATTCACTTTTATTAAATTAAAAGGGGTTAAAACCCTCTTTTAGATAGTTGAAATTTACAGTTAAAATCATTATTGTGCGAATATGGTAAAAATTTATAGTTTATATTTAAAAGTTAGCGTGCTTTTTGATATCGGCCTTATGTCTACCATACGTGTAAATTTCAATGACAAATTCTGTCCCATGACCTAATTGACAGTTGCAACGAATTTTACCACGATGGTTTTGTTCAATAATTTGCTTGCTAATGGCTAGTCCTAGTCCCATACTTTTACGGATTGGTTTTGTTGTAAAGAATGGTTCAAACATGCGTCGCTGTATATGAGGAAGAATACCCATCCCATTATCGTAGATGTGTATTAAGACTTTTTGTTTTTGCGTTCCATATAGTGCAAATGTAGTACTAAGTAATGATAAATGGCTACGTACTATTTCTGTGCTAATCCAAATTTTGGGCATGAAAGAGTTGCCATAGTTCGTTTGTTCTTCTAAAGCTTCGATGGCATTTGTGAGGAGTGATATAAATACTTGATTTATCTTACTTGCTAGACATTCGACGAGTGGAATATCTCCAAATTCTTTGACGACTTCAATGCCAGGTCGATTTTGCTGTTGTTTGAGGCGATGCTGTAAAATTGCGATGGCGCCTGAGATACTGAATTTAACTGTAAAAATGGTTACAGCAATTGAGTGATTGCTGTCTGTGTGATTGAGGTTAGGGGAGGAAATTAAAGAATTTGCAGCAACTGTTGAGCCGTTGCCATGAATAGAAAAGATTACGACTTGTTGCGTATCTAAAAACTGTCGTAACTTTTCAGCGATAGCTTGTAAAGTGGTTGCAAGTTCCGATGCTGGGTTTATATTGATGATTTGAGAGACCTGGTTTAGTAAGAGTTGACATGACTGGTTGCTGTTTAAAAGAGTTTGGAGTGGTAGTAATTGTTGGGGTTGAAAATCAACCTCAATAAAATTATGGGTGGCTGGTTTTTCAATGTGCATAGCTGCTGTAGGATGGTTCAAGTATCTTGTAGCTCTATGCGGTCAATTCACCCTGACTGTAAATTTACACTCATTACTGCGCGTGTTCAATCGTTAATGGCTATTACCAATCTTGAACTTAAGTTGTTTGGACGTAAACTGAAAAATGTAATCAATCTCGTTGCCTTATACATACGCTTCAAAAAAAAATCAAAAAAAAGACTACATTTAATTCGCCATATGTTCCAAGTAATGGCAAAATGAAGTATACATGTTTACATGAAAATAAGATTTAACCTATTGATAGACTCGTCTGGCTAGTTTTGTAAGTGTCTATAATCTAACCAGGATAAATGTTTCATAAATTAGTAAAAAAGTCAATACCATACTGTAGTTTCTTGAACAAAAGCGCTATGCAGTTCGAGAAGCTGAGGCTACATAAATACTTAGCAGCATTTTTAAGCATATAGATAAAAATTTATCAAATCCATTTACAATCACCTTTTCTCAACTAAATGACTGATGACAATTGAAGAAGTTTTACAGTTAGTCAAAGCAAGCTTTCCCAATGGTTTAACTCCACTTCAAGAACTTGTGTTGCGCTCTTCATGGGAAGGTAAAACTTATACAAGTATTGCATTAGAAGCGCACTACGGTGAAGAACGAGTTAGAAAAGTTGCTTCCTCTTTATGGCAATCTTTGAGCGACTTGTGGGAAGAGCCAATTCAGAAATCCAACTTTCGCTCCTTATTAGAAACCCGTGCATTGAATAAGAAGCAACAGCAAACAATTGCTTTGTTTAGTCGTGCGGTAACACCTATAGCTTTAAAGTTCCCAAATGGTCCGGTATCACTTGATTCACCATTTTATATTAATCGTCCGCCGATTGAGGAAGTGGCTTGCACTCAAATTACCGAATCAGGAGGAGCAATATGTATAAAAGCAGCCAAAAAAATGGGTAAAAGTTCGCTAGTACTGAGAATTTTGGCACATGCGAACGATCTTGGTTATGAGACTGTAAGTTTGGATTTTCAGCAAGCGGACACAGCAGTATGTACCAATATTGACAAGTTTTTACGCTGGTTTTGTGCTAACGTCAGTCGAGAGTTAGGAATTTCTTCGGAGTTAGATAATTATTGGGATAAAGACATGGGTAGCAAAATTAGCTGCTCGATTTATTTTCAAGATTATTTGCTAGCTCCGTTAAAACATCCTGTGGTGTTGGTGCTGAATGAAGTAGATATAGTGTTAGAGTATCCGGAAATCGCCAGAGATTTTTTACCGTTGTTACGTTCGTGGTACAAGCAGGCAAAATCTCATGATGTCTGGCAGAAACTACGCTTGGTGCTTGTGCATTCAGAGGAAATCATTATCCCGTTGCGTTTGACTGATTCACCGTTTAATATTGGTTTACCAATCAAGCTAAAGCCATTTACCTTTGAACAAGTTCAGGTTTTAGCAAAGCTACATGGTTTAGATTGGCATAGCGGAGTAGAAGTTGAAAGTTTGATGGCGATGGTAGGAGGACATCCTTACTTAATTAGGTTGGCTTTATACTATTTGGTTGGACAAGGAGGACTAGCTGGGAATTTACAGAAACTGCTA
The DNA here is from genome assembly GCF_001904745.1 of Calothrix sp. HK-06. GTDB lineage: Bacteria > Cyanobacteriota > Cyanobacteriia > Cyanobacteriales > Nostocaceae > Dulcicalothrix. The sequence goes on along the minus strand of NZ_MRCD01000108.1, from coordinate 9,353 downwards.
CAACAGGCGCCGACAGATACAGGGATTTATGATGCATATTTGCGTCAATATTTATTATTGTTACGTCAACAACCTGAAATTGCAGCAGCTTTTTATGAGGTAATTACGGCTTCTGCTCCGGTAAAGTTAGAAACAATGGCAGCACAACGTTTAGAAAGTTTAGGATTAGTAAATTTGGAAGGTGAGCGTGCGGTGAGCGCGTGTGAATTATTTCGGCTTTACTTTTTGCCTCAACTTGATTTTAGCCAAAAAACAACGATTACTCGCGTTGAAGCGTTAGAACGAGAGAACCAGCAGTTGCGATATCGTTCGAGTATTGACGAACTAACACAGCTTGCCACTCGTCGTTACTTTAATACTTACCTACAAATTGAATGGCAGCGTTTTGTTGGCGAAAGTGAAAAAGGTACACTGAATGAAACAACACCGCTATCATTGATAATGTGCGATATCGACTACTTCAAAATCTATAATAAAACCTACGGAGAAAGCGCTGGTGACGACTGCTTGCGTCAAATTGCTAGGGTAATTCAGAATGTAGTTAACGATTTAGTTGATGATGGCAATAGGTATAATTTGAATGCATCTACTACTGTAAATATGCGGGAGTTACTCAAGTCGGTATTAGTTGCGCGCTATAGTGGCGAGGAGTTTGCTGTTCTTACCCGTATGGATGCTGTTACAGCAGTTAGTATTGCTGAGAAAATTCGCGCTTTAATTAAAGAACTAGCAATACTTTGTGATTATCCTGGAATAGGAGGACTTCCTGCCAATGTTCTTACTGTCAGTATTGGAGTTGCTAGTATTGTACCAACAGCACAAACAGAACCTGACAGTATTGTTACAGCTGCTGAAAAAGCACTAAATCTTGCAAAGCGCCGAGGACGCGATAAAGTCGTTCTTGGCTAAAGGAAAAAGACTTTGAAGCTTTACAAACTTATGCGCCACAGAAGTAGATCAATAATTATAGTTATTTTGTACCATAATGAAATACCAGGTACTCAACCGAATTTTTAACAAATATCAGGTACCACGCAAATTTGAGCGTTTAGAAGTGGATGCCAATTTTAATATTATTAGTACATCTGAAGGAGTTGAACAATTTGCTCAAAACCCTGAACAGGTAACTATCGGTCAAGATGTTCGACAAGGTTTTCCAGAACTGATTGGTTTGGAAGATGTTTTGCTATCTATATTGCACGGTGAAGAAGAATTATTTGAGATTGAAGGAGTTCACCGATGCAATGAAAATCAAGGTGATTTATATATTGATGTTTATATTCTGGCTGAAAAAGAAGATAATTTTGCTTCCCGGTTGATTATTTTAATTGAAGATGTCACAAGTCAGATGCTAATAGAGCATGGATTTTCGCAACATCTGAAAGAGGCAAATTTACTATCGAGTGTTTTGATGTCATATAAAAATTATATGGACAAAATTATCACTTCGATGGCGGATGCTTTTATAGTGACAAACAAATTCGGCAATATTAAAAAGGTGAATCGAGCGGCAACTGAGTTATTTGGATATAGCGAAGCTGAACTGATAGAGGAACCGATATCAATTTTAATCGACGATAATAGTTTATTACAAAAAGGTATTCAACAGCCTAATTTGTTTCAAAAATATTTTCAAAATATAGAAGTTATTTGTCGTACTAAAAATCAAGAAAAAATATTAGTTGCTTTTTCGTGTTCGGTAGTTGAGAAAAAAATCAAAGGTTTAGAAGATATTGTGTATGTCGGTCGAGATGTTACAACTCGTAGACGTAGACAGCAGCATCATGCCGTCCAATTTGCGGTGACTCGTGTATTATCAGAGTCTTTGAGTATTGCTGTGACGATACCAAAAATTATCCAGGCAATTTGTGAAAATTTAGGATGGGATTTAGGAGAACTATGGACACCAAACCAGCATATCACGGCGCCTTATAAACGTGTAGCTTCTTCATATGTAAATCCAACTCTTAGATGTGTAGAAGTGTGGTCTGCACGTACTATTGCTGCACGTAGTTTTAAGTCAGTAAGTTGGCAAACGACATATACAAGTGGTGTTGGTTTACCAGGTCAAATTTGGGAAACGCGCTCTCCATTATGGATACGAGATATACAGTCTGAAATTGATACGCGCGCGACTGCTGCTAAAATGGCAGGATTACGAGGTGCGTTTGGTTTTCCTATCCTGGACGATAATCAAGTCTTTGGGGTAATGACTTTTTTTAGCCGCGATGTGCAAATTGCTGATGTTGATTTATTACAAATACTCGTATCTACAGGTAATCAAATTGCGGAGTTTATTAAGCGTAAACACGCAGAAGAAGCTTTATTAGAAAGTGAAGAACGCTACCGAGATTTATTTGAAAATGCCAATGATTTGATACAGTCAGTAACTTCTTATGGACAGTTTATATATGTAAATCGTGCTTGGTGTGAAACGTTGGGATATAGCGAAGCTGATATTGTCGATTTAAATATGTTTGAAATTATCCACCCTGAGTATCAACAACATAGTCGTCGCCTTTTTTGCAAAGTTTTGGCAGGTGAAAAAATTGATACTGTACAAACAGCGTTTTTAACTAAGCAGGGTCACAAAATTATTGTAGAAGGTAATATTAGTTGTAAATTTGTTGATAATAAGCCAGTGGCAACACGCGGTATTTTTCGTAATATTACGCAACGGGTCGCGACAGAAACAGCGCTACGTCAGCAGCAAGAACAAGCCGAACGTTTGTTACTGAATATTTTACCGGAAACGATAGCGAATCGCCTTAAAAATAAACCAGGCAACATCGCCGAGAATTTTACCGATGTATCGGTTTTGTTTGCTGATATAGTTGGTTTTACACAAATATCATCACAGTTGAGTGCTATTCAACTTGTGAACTTACTCAACCAAATGTTTTCAGCCTTTGACCGACTGAGCGAGCATTATGGGTTAGAAAAAATCAAAACTATTGGTGATGCTTATATGGTAGTCGGTGGTTTACCAAAACGGCGCCTCGACCATGCCGTTTGCATAGCTTGTATGGCACTTAACATGCAAAACGCAATCAAAATTTTTAATAATGATAATCATCAGAACTTTAATATTCGTATTGGCATTCACAGTGGTGCTGTGGTTGCGGGTGTAATTGGGATTAAAAAGTTTGCCTACGACCTTTGGGGGGATACTGTTAATATAGCCAGCCGCATGGAATCACACGGTTTGATTGGCAAAATACAAGTATCGGAAACTACGTATAAACTTTTGCGTGATAAATTTATCTTTGAAGAACGCGGTGAAATAGAAGTTAAGGGTAAAGGTAAGATGACGACTTATTTATTAATCGGCAAAAGGGAATAAAAGACGGGCTGGTTTACTTATATATTTGGTAAATAATGGAAAATTTAGGTTAACCCGCCCGTACAGGAGTTAGGAGTTTTGATGCGTGGGTGTCTGGGACGACATGGGCTACCTACACAAACTTGTCCGGCGGGCATGTTAGCAAAAACACTACTACGGGCGCCAATAACTGCGTTTGCACCAATATTTACACCTGGTGCGACAAAGCAGTCTGCAGCAACCCAGGCGCCATCATGAATTGTAATGGCAGCAGTTTTGAGTCCAAATGCTGGGTCTTTCATGTCGTGACTACCTGTACATAGATAGCTTTTTTGAGAGATGACGCAGTTACTACCGATATTTATATGGTCTAAACTGTAAAAAACAACGTCATCACCAACCCAACTATAATCTCCGATTGTTACTTTCCAAGGATATGTGAAACGTGCGGTTGGTCTAATTAGAACATTTTTACCGATACGGGCACCGAATAATCGTAGGATGGTACAACGTAACGCATTGAATGGATGGAGAGTTAAGGGAAAAGTTACAGCTTGCACGAACCACCACAGTAATATGTACCAAGTTGGGCGCCCTCGGTCAAACCAGGATTGGTCATATTTGCTTAAGTCGCTGAATGATTTTACTTGTTCTGGGTTTTTTATTTCACTAATCATGAATATAGTAAATATTTATTATTAGTAGGTGGGTGGGCGGGCATCCTTGCCCGCTCCACAAGATGGTGTTAGACAGCTGTTTCTGCTTCTTTTTGTTGGAATTTTGGGGCTGTTTTGGTTAGTTTTTTGGCGGTGTTTAGTTGACCGTTACAGCTACGTAATTCGTATAGTTTGACGCCGATTTGGTATTCGTATTGACTTAGTAAGCGACCGTATATGTAACCGGCTTTGCCATCAAGAAAACCACGTTGAATGATGTAAAACAAAATGAAGCGTAGTAAGGGTTTGAATGGTAGCCTTACCCAGATTTTCTTTAAAAAGCGTTTGCGTTGAACTGCGTCACCAAATAGTGAGGCGCCGATTGTGCCGTTGTCATCTTTTCCTGTGAGGATGTTATAGTATACGCGCGCTTCCCAGTTGGAATAACGGTTGTGTCTTTCTAGCCAGTGGAATAAGTCACGAAAATCTTCGTGAAGCATGTCGTTTTTGAGGTAGCCTACTTCCCCTTTGAGAATGACGTGTTCGTGAACTTCGTTATCGCCTGTGTTGCGGATTTCTTCGGTGTTGAGGTTTTCGTAACGTCCGAGTTTATGCTTAAATAAACGTAAATTCCAGTCAGGATATTTACCACCGTGGCGAATCCATTTACCCATGAAGAATACGCGACGGTTAAGGTAGAAACCATCAAATTGAGATTGTTGGTCAGATTGTTCGTCATTTTGGATGGATACAGCAATTTCATCCCATAATTCTGGGGTAATGCGCTCATCACAATCGACTATTAATATCCACTCGTTGCGGAATGGTAAATTATCTAATGACCAGTTTTTCTTTTTGGGCCAGCGTCCGTTGAAGTGGAACTGGACGACGTTGGCGCCGTAACTAGTAGCTATTTCTGCACTTTTATCTGTGCTTTGGGAGTCTACGACGAAAATTTCATCGGCTCGCTGTAAGCTAGCTAAACAAGCGGGGAGATTTGCTTCTTCGTTTTTAGCTGGGATAATGACGGAAACTGGTATTTTATTAGACATAATATCTATAGTTATTTATTTAATTACTAATTATTTTTTTGATAGAAGACCTTGAAGGGCGGCGTTCAAATATCCTATCTGACCATAAGCGTATACGAGTTTGTCAAAGCGTTCTGCTGGGTCAGATATATACTGCACTGATTTGTATAAACCGCGTAAAAATCTCTCGCTGCCACGCTGTAACTGTCCAATGCCTGCTTTTCCTGCTAGTTGTTCACGATAACACTCGCTAATTCCTTGCCACCAACCGCGACTAAAAAACCAACTGCGTTGTAAACGTTCTGTTTGGACGTTGTGTGCAGCTAGTGCATTAGGAAGGTAAGCAACTTGCCAACCTCGACCAATAGCAAGTTCGGTCATTTGTAGTTCTTCGTTCGACAATAATTTTTTGCCGACTCGACCAAGATTAGCGTCAAAACCTCCAACTTCCTCTAGGAAACTGCGACGAATCGCATAATTTAATCCTCTTGGAGTTAAGCCAGGATTATCTATATATATTACTTTATCGCCTAAATCGTATGCACCCAAGTTAGCCGCCAAACCAGGGGACAGCCATGCAGGTGCCTCCTGTCCTGGCGGATAAATAAGCGTAACTTTACCACCAGCTATTGCTAGTTTTGAGTTAGCTTCAAATGCTGAGTGCAAAGTGTCTAGCCATGAAACGCTCGCTTCGGCATCGTCGTCAAGATAAGCTAGGATTTTGCCTCTCGACGACGATGCGCCTGTATTACGTGCGACTGATAAACCAAGAACTGGTTCAAAAACGTAACGCAGGCGCGCATCTGCAAGTCGCTGTTCGACGACTTCGCGAGTACGGTCGGTTGAACCGTTATCGACGACTACAACTTCAAAACCAACGGCAGTTTGTTGTGCTAACAGGCTATCAATCGCGGCGCCCAAGTAGGTGTCTCGGTTGTGAGTACAGATGATGGCTGAGATAAGCGTTTCAGGCATAAAAATGTAAGGTGTGTGGCACAGCCAACGAACGCGAAGATGCGATACACATCTCCATGTTTACATCATAAAGACGCAGTTCACTGCGTCTCTAAGATTTGTGCTGATGATGCTAATCTATACCAAAATTATGAAGCTTACCAACCGAGTTTTTTCGGAAAAACTTCTAATTCTTTATTTCTATCCCTAGATACTACGGAGACTGAAGATGTCCATGTAACATTACAAGGGTTTCTGACAATTGGGAAAGGCGATTTTCTAAATACTGTTTACGTTCTAATAGGTGGCGCAATTTTTGATACCGCGCAATAGCCATACTGACATTAGCAACTTGTTCGGGTGGACAAGGACGACTCCATACTTTACCCGCTGCATCTAACCCACACAAACGATAGCCAGTGCGTAGTGATTCTTTTGACTTTGTTTGTCCGTGTGTGGCACAAATTTCTTCAACATAGTCCATTAAGCGGTCAACTTCAGCGTGACGTAGTGCTGCGGTTACAATTGTGGCATCGGTCGCTTGTACTGATTGCGACTCTAGCCAACCGTTAACGATGGGACCTTCGATATAAACATCTTGAATTTGTCTAATTACTGTTTGTAATTCAACTTGCCAGCTTGTGACAATTTGCTGAATTTCGGAAAGAAGGTTACTTGCAAGTGCTGGATTGGCGCCATTACGATGACTAGTGAAAGCAGGTGTTTTAAATTTTGGTAAATCCGGCGCCTTCCATTCATCATCTTGTGCAGATTCTACAGAAAAAGCTTGCACAGATTCATGCGTATGTGGATTAAATATATTTGGATTTGAGATATTTTCGTTAGAGATTTCAGTAACTTTACTGATTACTTGTTGTGAAAGTTGTGTTTGCATTGTCTGTTTGCTAGCATTGATTTCAAAAGATAATGCCGGTGATAGTGTTCCTTGATGTATCTCTTGTGTAGTGCTTTGTGGTACTAAATTTTGTAGAGTCGTCTCAATACGCTTGATGCCTGCTTTCATAAGTAATTCCTGTGTTAATAAACAAAAGAAGAGGAAATAAAAATTAGTAGTGCAAAAGTACCTAAATATTAGTGGAAGGCACAAAGAAGAATTTATAGGGACACCGTATTTTAAATATTACCAATCTTCCACTCTTAACCATTGCCGAATAACCCTGATAATCGCTTCAACTTGTATAACTTACATTTTATAGACGAAAACACTGATAGTATTTTTATCCATTAAAAATTATTTCAGCACGAAAATAGTATTTATACACAAAAATCGTTAAATGTTTTTAGATAAACTTAATATAGTTACTCTGCGCGCATACACTAAGGAAGAACTTTGGGTAAAGTTATATTAGTCACAGGGCCAGCACGTTCTGGTAAAAGCGAGTGGGCTGAAAAACTTGCTTCAAATTCAAATAACGTTGTATATATAGCTACGGCAAACAGAGATACTAACGATGTTGAGTGGCTTTCTCGAATTCAGCGACATATTATTAGGCGCCCGCAAAACTGGTCAACGTTAGAAGTGCCAATTTTATTATCACAGGCATTAGCTAATGTCAAGCCGCAAACTTGTATTTTGGTTGATTCTTTGGGAACCTGGGTGGCAAATCTGCTCGAACAGGAAGAAACCGAATGGAATAACACTGTACAAGATTTTTTGAATACAGTGGAACTAGTTGCAAGTAATATTATATTTGTTGCTGAAGAAACAGGGTGGGGGGTTGTGCCAGCGTATCCGATAGGGAGAACGTTTCGCGACCGTTTGGGTTCGTTAGTACGGCGCCTCTCCAAAATTTCTGATACGGTATACCTAGTTACAGGTGGATATGCTCTTAATCTCACTACATTAGGTACACCATTAGAGTAGAGACGTGTAGGGACGTGATTAATCACGTCTCTACCAAAGCTAGATGGATATTCTTAATTGTTTATTTATGATTGCGGGTATAAGGTTCAGTATTTCAAATTTATAATAAAGGCATGGCAAAAACAGCTGAAGTAAAGAAATATCTAGCTTATTGGTTTCAGCTAGGTAAAGGTGTTGTTATTAATAACGGAACAGCGACCTTGCTGCCCCGAAAAGTTTTAGCGGGTGATGGATATAGTGCAGAGTTTGAAGAATGTTGGCAAAAGATAGTAGAGGCGCCGAATATTTGTCATCTTGAAGGTACGCATGAAACGATTGCCCAACTTTTGCAACCCGAATGGGGAATTGAGTCCTGTGCGCGGTGCAATATGCCAGTTCCAATGCGACATGTGGGAATGCCATCTACAGCATGTCCTTGCTTTGATTTAGAAACTTGGCCGAATATGGAAATACCTGCACCACGAGGACCAGTTAACAGCCAGGAAAAACTTTTTAGCATTCGTAATCGTTTGATGAAAAATTAACAATTTTGCTTTTAAATGTTATTAGTATTTATAAACGAGGGCATCTGCTATTGCCTGAGAAATAGGAAAGTTTGGTGGATAGCATTCCAGCCAGAAGAATTCTCCAACTGGGTTAACTTCTAGGAATATATGCTGACCATTAGGGGTGACAATAATATCTATGGCGCCATAGTTCAACCCAAAGTAAGCCATTAATTGAAGCAACTTTTGCTTTACATCTTCAGGTAAATTGTACTCTTGCCAAGAGTTAAATAAGTTCACCCCTTGTTTTCGCCAGTCGAGCTTCGCTTTTTGTAAGCGTTGTGAATCTACAGCGGCAGTAAATAAATTTTCTCCTACAATAATTATGCGGAGTTCTAATGCTTTGGGTATCTTTTCTTGAAAGGTCATTGGACAGAAGCGCAAGCCATCAAGATGTTCTAAGTCCTCTGTTGTAACCGGGTTGGTAAAAACTACTAATTCTTCCCCTTGCTCGTCATAGATAGCAAACGATGAAAGCATTTTTGCAATCATGCCTTGCTCGCATTCGCTGGCAAATTCTTTTACTGTTTGGGGGTTATTGGTAATTAAGGTACGTGGTGTATCTAAACCTACAGAGCGCGCGACTTGCAACTGTAGCTGTTTGTTATTAGCTAAACGAATGTTCGGTAAAGCATCTAGATGGAAGCCTCGAATCGAAGCAATCATACCTGCGATAGTTGCGCGCGACTCCCCAATTGAGGCTTCCCGAAATTGCTTTTCCATTGTCATCGGAATTTTGGCGCCCATTGCAATACGGCGATACCAAACAGAAGATACTTCGCTCAAATCCAAAGTTGAGTCATCGACTGTTAAAATCTGACGTTCGCAGTTGCCACTATAGTACACATCTAAATGTACTTGTGTGGGAAAACGGTCTGTGTCAAAGCGAAATGCTTTTTTTCCCTTAGCTCATATCTTGCACCTGGTTTCTTTGGATGTCAATTCCAAGACTTACGTGCC
>NZ_MRCD01000107.1 GCF_001904745.1 Calothrix sp. HK-06 | reverse complement strand
CTAGTAGCTTCAGGAATTGGTAAACCTTCCTCATGTAACCCTTCTAAATGAAAAACAATAGCTTCTTGAATTTCTCTTTCAATTTCTTCTACAGTTTCTCCAGTTGCTACACATCAGGTAAATCTGGTACATAAGCTGAGTAATTATTTTCTGCTTTTTCAATTACAATGGCGTAACGCATGACTTTTCCTCTTATTATCGACCATGCTGTTGATATTGAATTTACATAATAGCCATAAATGAAACCCTTGTGCGATGGGCATCCTGCCCGTCACTTCAAAGTATATAAGCTTACTCGTGACTCTTAACAATAGGTAAAGTAACGATAAACGTTGTACCCCTACCAACTGTACTTTCAACTTGAATTTGACCTTGATGAAGTTCCACAATAGCTTGGGCAATAGCTAAACCCAAACCTGAACCAGTTGCTTTTTCAGTAATTTCACTCTGGTTATGTGCGCGTGCTGGGTCTGCTCGGTAAAAACGGTCAAATAATTTTGGTAAAGCTTCTGTAGGAATACCGATGCCAGTGTCACTCACTTTTACTTTTAGCAAAGGAGTGAGATAACGCAGTCCAGATACTCGATAAATAGATTCGATACGTGTCAATTCTACATCTACTGTTCCACCAGATGGAGTGTAGCGTAATGCATTACCTATTAAATTTGTAAATAATCGCGCAAGTTGACCCCAGTCACCATTTAGCGCAAACCAGTTGTCAAGTACTTCTGGGTTAGTTTCTGTCTCAGGAGGGTCAATTAGTGTCAATGAAAGCGCAATTTTTTTATCTTTTGCAAGCAACTGCTGTTCTTCCACTACTTCCATTAATAAAGCATCGAGTGGACATGATGAAAAAATATCTTTACTGATACCGCTATCTTGACGCGCAAGGAATAGTAAATCATTAACTAGCTTGCCTAAACGCTGCGTAAGTTTTTCGATTATTTTTAATTGTTGCTTGTAGTGCCACTTAGTGGCGCCGTTAGTTTCATTTGCCTGTAAATTCGATTCTAAATCAGATAGCGCAACCTGCACATTCGTTTGAATTAGAGCAATAGGACTTCGCAACTCATGGGAAGCATCAGCGGTAAACTGTTTTAAGCGTTGGTAAGACTCCAAAACAGGTTCCATAGCTTTTCCTGAGAGAAACCAACCACAGTAAGCAACCGAAAGCACCATTAAACTAGTACCCAAAGCCAAATCAAACATTAATTGCCGACTAGGTTTTGACACTTCAAACCAAGGATGACTTACACGTAAATATCCTAAAACCTGGCGCCCAATTTCCACACGGTCCGTAACTTGACGCAATAATAGTGCTGAGTGCTGAGTGCTGAGTGTAAAGTGGGTTCCTTTGTTTTCGATGCGAACAGTCTCACCGTTACGGTTTGAGTGAATAGGAATATTTATAGGTTCAGGGAAAGTCGTCCAAAGTAGCTCTCCCGTAGGACTAAACCATTCGATGTCAATGCGGTCATCTTCTACCGAATTAGCATTATTGCGAAAACTCGCTTCTATATTTATTCGATATTCCTTTTTTTGACCATTTACCTGTTCAATTACAAGCGCACGCTCAACGACTTCGACCACATGATTCAAAGTATCATCAACACGTTCAACTAATGTGCTACGGACGTATAAATATACTCCGCTTGCAAACAATAGTAGTAATACGGCTGTAATTGAAGTGTACCAGAGCGCTAGGCGCCGACGAGTCGCTTGAAACATTTTTGTGTAGTAGCTATTTAGTACTAAAACATTCAAAAAGTCTTGTGGGGTGAGCAATATTCAAAAATTCTTGTGGGGTGGGCATCCTTGCCCGCCCTTGATATTGCGACGGGCGAGGACGCCCATCCCACAAGAACCTATCGCATAAGGTTGTTGGTTTTGTTTTATTCCTGTTTATAAATATTCGATTACGTAAAGAATATTAGTATGTAAAGCTTCTATTGTGCTACCCAGATTCTCAATTTTTTCGCTTCACTAGCACATTGACAGGAGAAATTGCAAATGTTAAAGGCTTCAACCGCCAACACCCTAGAATCATATGTAACTCCGGCGTTTCTCTATACTCAGTGTTGTTACTGAGTAGTTTTTGTTGTCAATGCCTCATAATTCCATATTCTCACTGAAGGTAGTTTGAGTTTAAAAGAGTTAAATTCTTTATGTAATCGAGCGATGTAAAGAAATAAAAATTACACGCGAAGGTTCTTGTGGTGTTTTGTGTAGTATTTACTGTTTTTTATATAAAGAGGAGTGCTGTATAGGTAAAAGTTCATATATAGAAAATAAATCATTAACATCTACTTGATGTTGACACATTGTATTTCATTGCAAACTCTTCGGCTTGCCAGGGAAGCTCTATCAACAAATAATTAACAAAAAAATTATTAGCTTTGATGAGTACAAAGCGAGAGTTAATCAAACTTAAAAATCTGACACTACTAACATTTTGGAATTTTTTCGGAGTAATTTATCTCATGAATAAGAAGATTTTAGGTATCATTGCAGCAAGCGTAGCAGCACTAGGTAGCGCAATTTTTGCGGCGCCTGCTCATGCAGTTAAGCAAGATGTAGATGTTAACGTTACTATTCAGCCAGGAATTTACCTACGTACATTCAAAACAATTAACTTGCAAATTACCCAAGGTGACTTAGGCGCTCTTCAAGAAAGTGATTTCAACACCGGTGGTTCAGATACTACTGACGGTTCTGGAACCTTGATGAGAACTCAGCCCAGAATTGGCGCAGGTTCAAACACAGAAGTAACAAAAAATGTTAAAGAGTTATTTGCTGTTTGGTCTAACGGCAATAAACCTATTAATGTTACAGTTACACCTAAAGTAAATGATACGGGTAATAACCTGACTGTATTGGCAAGTTCAGATACAACAAGTACAGACAAAGTTATTCTTAAAAGCGTAACTGTTAACAATGGTTCAGGAACTCCTACTGCGAGAGTTCCAGTAGTAGGTGGTGTTGACCTTGTCTTTGATACATCAGAAGCTGGAGCTGGAAGTTACACTGGAACTGGCTTATTAACAGTCGAAGCTCTTGCCCAACTTTAATTTTATCTTGTTAGGCATCAGACACAATGAGATAGTTAAAGCCAAACGGTCATAGTTGCTGGTGCAGGCGCCGTGCCTGCTTCCAGTTCAAAAAGGAAATTTAGATACTTTTAATTTGCTTTTGTTGTTGATTGCTTTTTAGGTTCTTGCTATGTAGAGCTTTAAAAGCCAAAAGTTAGTATATTAAAAGTTTTAAAATTTGATAATTGAGCAAGTATTGTACATAGTAACTGCACAATTTATATTCTCTATAGTTCAGGAATGAGTAAACGTAAATGTTTTATTAAATTTTAATTTAATATGCGGTTACACTATCGTTAAATTTTTGGTTGACTCGGTACTAAAATGATGAATTATCAATTCAAACTTTTACAGTATTTAGTAGCATTTACAGTACTTTTTAGTTTATCTACAGTAAAAGCTTTAGGGCAAAACACACCACCTTTAGGAAGTGGTCAATCAACTGATAAAGTAATTTTAGACGGGGTTTCTAACGTATTTGCTGTAGAACAAGGATACGCAAATAACTCAGCAGAATTGTTGAGTACTCCTAGTTTTAGTTTTATTCAAAATGTTGAGCGCGTTGCCACTTGGGAGAAAGTAGTGCGACTTGACAAACTTCCAACATCATTAGAAGTCACGTATGAGCAGCCAGGTATTTTTACCAACACTGATGGCTCTAATGGGATGGTTAATGTAACTGTTGAGCATGTACAAGCTGATATATTTTCGCAAAACGCTAACGAAAATAGTGCAACTATTCGAGGGCAAGTTAGATTTAAGTTTGACCCAACACGAGCTACCAGTGCTGGAGCTTACAATGGCACTCTCAGGATATGTATTAAGAGTAAAGATGGTGGATGTTTACAAAGTATTCGCTAGTTATTTGTAATTATTTATTTAGCTTGTAATTAATTATTACTATTCAGTCCCTAATGTCTTAAATCGAAAGTTAAAATGCTATACAAAAAACAATTAACGGCTTTAGGTTTAATCGGAACAATCGCACTATCTACTCCACAAGCGGTTGCATTGGAAGTTGGTGTTAGTCCACCAAAGTTTGAAATTGAAATGAATGGAAAAGGACGTTCGCAGTCACTAAAGATTATGAACTTGTCCTCAGAGCCAGTAGAAATGCAAGCTTATGTCAAGAATTGGACTTTAAATGAACAAAATAAACTCCAAGTAACTGAGTCTAGCGACCAATCTTTAGATCAATGGATTGTTTTTACACCTGCTCGTTTTGTAATTCCGCCGCGTAGCTCACAAAACTTGCGCTTTGCAATTCGTCCAAAGGTTAAACCGAAAGATGGCGAGCATCGCGCAGTTATTTATCTTGAGGAAGTTTTATCTAATCGCCAAAAAAATTCTCAGGGGCTTACAACTATTGGTCGTTTAGGTGTTGTTGTTTACGCTTACTCTGGTGACATTAAACGCGCAAGCGTACTAAACTCGATAAATGTTGATGTCAAACCTAATGCTACAAACGCCATATTTGACATTTCGAGTACAGGTAATGCTAGTGTCCGTATGAAAGGTCAGTATGCAATTTGGCGCGCGGGTAACTACCCTGGAGCGAAAGCAACACAGGTAATATCAAATATTGGTAAGGCAGATGCTAAATTACCAGCAAATATCCTTGAAGCTGGAGAATTGCAGACAACTCCTGTTCTACCTGGTACAAAGCGCCAGTTAGTAATGCCAATAACTAAAAAGCTGCCTCCAGGTAATTACGTACTAGATATCAATGGCGATTTGAATAACGTAGGAATCGATAAGGGTATTCCTTTTACAATTCCAGCAAATGTAAGCGTACCCCAACAGCCAGCAAAGCCTGTATTAGCACCAAAAAAATAGTTTGGTGACAGCAATTTGAATTAATTCATAATTAGCTACAAACTAATAGTTGAAACCTAATAGATATTTAATTTGTGTGCTACGCTAACTCTCGATTTTTTTCTAGGTAATTGTATACAGCAAAATACTTAATCTTCTGGGCGTAATTATTTAAAACTCAGAATAAATTTGCTGTTTTTTATTAATTGCCTGTACTAACCATTTGAATTTTTGTATTTACGTATGCTCTACCTAGCTTTACCACCTACGCCACCCCCAATTGTCAAAACAGTAGCGTCTCAACAAGATGTAACTCCGACAAATGTGTCAACTTTAAAAAGTGGCATTGCCAGTACAGCAACAGCTAAATTACCAAACTGTCCTTTGCCTGGTGCTAAGTCGCAGAAATCTGACCTTGTTAGCAGTTTGTTTGCGAAAATATTAGCAAAATCGACTGATGCTAAAAGTAAAAGTACTGCTTGCGAGTTTCAAAAACAAGAGCGTGTAACTGTTAATGCTAAATCAGCCAAACAGAACAAAAAGCCATCTAAGGGTTTTGCTACTAATAACTCGTCGAACTCTATATTGTCACAAACAAATAAAGTGGGTTTGTCTAATCAAGTTGATTTAAACTCGCAGCAACTCGCAAGCAGTTCAGATTATAACAAGAGCGCTCAAAAAGATGCTATTGGAAACATTTTAACAGCAGTACAAGAACTGATTAACGCATCACTGTATGCTTCTGTCAACAATACAATTACAGATAGTACGGTAGATGCTGAAGTATCTAGCAAAGCAGAAAGTGCTACAGTTAAAGATAGTACTAATACAAATAATAAAGCTGATACAGCAGTAAATAATCAAGCTAACCAGAGCGCACCCAAAACTGAGACAGATTTGAAAGTTGCGAGTAGTAAGTCTTTTGACGCATCAAAACTTCTCGCATTGGTTCAAGAATTAATCAGTGCTTCAATTTCTGCTTCTTTGAGCAATACGGTTAATAGTAATGTAGATGTTGCTATTTCTGATAATTCGCAAAAGATAGCTAGTGCAAAACCAGAACCAGCAAATTTACAAACGGATACAAGTGATTCCAAGCCTACGAATGAAAAAAAAGTAGCAGCCGCAGGAAATAATATCAATACCAATATTCAAAATACTGATAATTCAAATACTGACAATAGTATACAACTAGCTCGAAATCCTGATGAGCCTTTCTTGGTTGAAGTAAGTATCAATGGCCGAGAAATTGGAACAATTGATGTCAGACTAGAAAATAAAACTTTACTTATACCTCTTGAAGATTTTGCTAAGTTGACAGGTTTTACCGTCGAAAAAGCACAAGGTGGATACCAAGTAAAAACTCCTTTAGGTACAGTTAAGCTTGACCCAAATTCTTTAAGACAAATTAACGGTGTATCCTATATTAGTAATACCGAGATTAAAAATAAATTAAGCATTAGTGTTGAGTTAAATATAGCAGATTTAACCTTACTTGCAGATTTACCCTGGCGTAGTAATGGTGAGTATCGACCAAGAATACCCGATTTAAAGCCGAGTATTTTTGCCCCTCAAAATGGATTATCAAATCTGCGCCAAGAATTTAATTGGACTAGTGGTGGTGGAAGCTCTAGTTTACGTAGCTCAACCCTTTTAGGTGGTAGATTTTTAGGTGGTTCAGTCGGTTTACGTTTAGAGAATAATTTTGAAAACAGCCCTAACGTTTCCGAATACTATTTTTACAAACGTGAAGGACAATTTCGTTATCAAATTGGGCGCCAGCAAATTAGTTTACACCCTCTAGTCAATGGCTTAAACCTAACAGGTTTACAATTTGGCTATAGTAATTTACCTGCCGAAAGCTTTGGCACAAGTTTCAACGCGAATGAACTTTTACCACGACGATCGCGACCAGTACAAACATTCCGTGGTGAAGTGCCACCCGCTAGTTTTGTACAGTTGCGAGTTGGTGGTGTAGTTATCGCACAACAGCAAGTAGGATTTAATGGTATTTATGAATTTGTTGATGTAAATTTAGCTGCTGGTCAAAATAATGAAATAGAAGTTTTGGTTTTTGATCGAAACAATTTACGTATACCTAGTGAAATTCGTACAGTTCGAGTTAATTCCTCTGATTTGCTACTACCATCAGGTGGTAATGTTCAACTCGCTGGTGTGGGTATTAGTGGCAACTTGATACAGGATAGCTTTTTTAGTGACTTTGACTCTTCATATAATGGTAAGCTAGTCGGGTTTTATCAACTAAGACAAGGACTCTCAAGTAATTTAACATTTGAAAGTACTTTGCAAGTAGTTCCAGATACATTGCAAGCTCAAGCTGGTTTAGTTTGGCGCTTGGCAAACCCAATTATTTTATCTGCAAGCGTTGGTAGTTCAAACGATAAACTTGGATATTCGACTAATTTAGATATTGATTTTGATAAGTTAGAAATTAACGCTAATTCCCAATCATTACCCAGAGCTTATCGCATTGGTAGAAGCGATAGGGCTGAGTTATATAATCATAGTCTTGAAATGAAGTATAACTTCAGTAACAATTTTAATCTCGGATTTATTGCTCGTAATCGTCAAGATGATGTCGGTTCAGCAAGTTATATCTTGCCTACTTTTACATTACGGCCCTTGTCAACAGTATCTCTAAACGGTAGACCTGATATTGACGGCAGATATTTATTTAACGCTGCATATCAGCCAAATTTTGCGACTAGACTTGCATTTAATACTTACGGTGATACATATCTTTCCGATTTAAGCTATAAGTTCACCAATAATTATCAGCTATCATTTGGTACCGAGTTTAATAATGATTTATCACCTCGATATACAGTTGGTCTTGGCTATTATCCGAACAATTTTAGACAACTAAGCTGGAATCTTGGTTTAGCACTACGGGGTGGTGAAGTGGCACCAGTTGCAGGTGCAAGTATGGAAGTATTACCTGGTTTACTAGCTCGACTTGAATATCAAGGTATCCCATCTAAGGCAACTAGCGGTAATTTTGGAGGATTCGGTGATGACCGCTTTAGTGTTACATTGGTATCTGATTTATCATTCGCACGCGGTCGAATTTCACCTGCAAGTTACACTGGAATTAGTAAAGAACGTGGCGCCATTACTGGGAAAGTGGTAGTTGAAGGTGCTAAAAAGAACTTTGATTTATCTGGTTCTAATATAAGTATTATTGATAAACGCAATCAAGTTGTTGGTAATGCTCAAACTGACTCTCAAGGTAACTTTTTTATAGGTGGTTTACCGGAAGGAAACTATATAGCTGAAATTCAAGCTGATGAATTACCAGTTGAACTCTCATTAACTAGAACTAGTATAGTAGCACAGGTTGCTAACTCAGCAGTAACTCGTATCGACTTCCCCGTGCGCGCTGAGTATGGAGTTGCTGGACGTATCACTGATATAGCAGGTCAACCAGTTTCTGAGGTTAAAATTGAGTTGCTTAATTCCGTTGGTGCCCGCGTGATATCAGGTGCCACTGATAAGTTTGGTTTATATCGATTAGATAGTGTACCTATAGGAAAATATACATTACGTGTATCACCGCAAGATGAACTCAACCGCAATGACTCGCTACCCAAGCGTCAAATTGAGATTAGTAATGAGTTTGTTTATAACCAAAATTTACAGTTACCAGTCTCTGCGGCAGCAAAAAAGAAACAATAACGATTTACTTCTAAGATGTTAAAAATACTTTAAGGAAGCAGAGCTTTATTTAATATACTTCTTGTGGGATGGGCATCCCTGCCCGTCTTTATACACACTTCTGCACGTTCTATACTAAAAGGTTATTACAAGTTGACTTTTTAATTGGGTGGAAATCTTGAAGATGCTACCCTACCCTTCGGGATATGCTACCCTACGGGAAAACTTAGTTTACGTTTCTCAGCATGACATTATAGAGATGCTTCGTTCCTCAGCATGACAGTTGAAGATGCTACGTTCGCGACTCATGACACCTCTATTTGTTTCAATACACAACCTAATTTTGAAATAATCTCACAAAACGTCAAGTTTTGTCTTCTACCATGAGAGAATTACCCGCCATAGCGCTTCTACTATAGAATATTGCTAGATTCATCTATAAGCGTGGGTGTTAAAAGTACACATGGCAAAACCAAAAAAAAGCGCTAATCCTCTCAACCTCAGAGACCCACAGTACTACAACAGTCGCGAGCTAAGTTGGTTAGAATTTAATAATCGTGTCTTGCATGAAGCACTTGACCCACGTACTCCCCTGTTGGAACGTCTCAAGTTCATGGCGATATTTTGTTCTAACTTGGACGAATTCTTTATGGTGCGGGTTGCTGTATTGATGCAGCAGGTAGAAGCAAAAGTTACCCAGTTAGGACTCGACGGACGAACCCCACAGCAGCAGTTAGATGATATTAGTTTTTCGCTGCGTCCTTTAGTTATTCAGCAGCATCAACATTTTGAAAAAGTCCTGCGACCACAGTTAGCACAAAACGGTATTTATTTAGTTAATTACATTGAACTTAACGATAAACAGCGCACTTATCTTGATAATTACTACGAAGAACAGATATTTCCCGTAATTACACCGTTGGCAGTTGACCCAAGCCACCCATTTCCCTACATTTCTAATCTCAGTTTAAATTTGGCTGTTGTCGTCAAAAACCCTGACACTGATGAAGAATTTTTTGCACGTGTAAAAGTCCCCAAGGTATTACCACGATTTTTAGCTTTACCTCCTGAATTAGGAATAACTCATAATGGCAAACCTGCACATTGGACGGGTATTCCGTTGGAACAAGCTATTGCTCATAACTTGGAATCTTTGTTTCCAGGTATGACTATTCAGGAATATCATACTTTCCGTATTACCCGTGATGCTGATTTAGAAGTTGAAGAAGATGAAGCTGATGACCTGTTACTTGCTATTGAGCAAGAATTGCGAAAACGTCGTGTTGGTGGAAACCCTGTACGCTTAGAAATTCAGGCTCAAACTCCAGAGTCTGTGCGTTCTCGTCTTTTAGAAGATTTAGAATTGGATGATATTGACTGTTACGAAGTTGAAGGTTTATTAGGTTTACGGGATTTAATGTATTTTATGTCACTCCCGTTACCCGAACACAAAGACCGTCCTTGGCAAGCAGTAGTACCTACAAGGTTACAACGCATTCGCGAACCAAATATTACTAACCTTCCAACACACGATGTCGAAGATGGTAAGGATATTTTTACTGTTATTCGCGAACGCGATATTTTAGTTCACCATCCTTATCAATCTTTCTCAGCATCGGTTGTTAAATTTATTTCTAGTGCAGCGCAAGACTCAGATGTGTTAGCAATTAAAATGACGCTTTACCGCACTTCTGGTGATTCTCCTATTGTAAATGCTTTAATTGCTGCCGCCGAAAATGGTAAGCAAGTATCAGTACTCGTTGAACTTAAAGCGCGCTTTGATGAAGAGAATAATATATACTGGGCACGGCGCCTAGAAAGTGTTGGTGTACATGTTGTTTACGGTTTAGTTGGTTTAAAAACACACTGTAAAACTATACTAGTGGTACGACGTGAAAAAGACCGTATTCGTCGTTATGTACATATTGGTACAGGTAACTATAATCATAAAACTGCACGATTATACACTGATTTAGGATTATTTAGCTGTCGTGATGAATTAGGCGCCGATTTAACCGATTTATATAATTATCTCACTGGTTACTCGCGACAAAAATCTTACAGACAGTTACTTGTTGCTCCTGTCAATATGCGCGACCGTTTTTTAACTCTTATTCGTCGCGAAATCGAAAATGCTCATAATGGATTATCGGGACGTATCGTTGCGAAAATGAATTCATTAGTAGACCCAGAAATTATTTCTACTTTATATGAAGCATCGCGCGCTGGAGTACAGATAGATTTAATAATTCGCGGTGTTTGCTGTTTGCGTCCACAATTGAAAGATATCAGCGAGAACATTCGCGTTATTAGCATTATTGGTAGTTTTTTGGAACATTCTCGCATTTATTATTTTTATAACAATGGTCAGGAAGAAATATTTATTGGCAGTGCTGATTGGATGCCACGTAATTTAGACCGTCGTGTCGAAGCAATTACTCCAATTCTAGATACAGATATTGCTAAAGATTTGCAGGAAATATTAGGAATAATGCTTGCTGATAACCGTTTAGCTTGGGAATTACAATCTGATGGTACCTATATTCAGCGGCGTCCGGGCGATAATTGTCCTGAATCTAATTCACAGAAAGCTTTAATGGCAATGGCATTGGGGTCAACTACGGTTGCCTCAACTATTGAATCAATAAGTGCTGTGCGAAATTAAAAACCTTAGAAACCCTAGAAACCGGGTTTCTTTGTCGATAACTTGTAATCTAAATAACGATTTTGGAAGAGAAACCCGGTTTCTTATTTGTTCTTGATGTGAATTTTATATAGTCGAATGAATTATAAAAAAGACTTAAAGTTTGATAATTATTTTCAATCATTTTGAAATGTTTTGAAATCATTCAAAAATATTTAACCCAAATATCGATGGATATAGTCCATATGAGCGACTTATTCACCCATTAGATAGAGTTGATTTGAATGAATGTTCCTTTAAACTGTAAGGGTTATATTATATAATTCGTTCATTAAACTGGATGTTAATGTTGTCCTGTGAGCCTTCTACCCTGCGGGTGTTAGTAGTTGACGACCACGAACTAACTCGTATGACCCTGCAAATGGTACTTTCCTGCCAAAAAAACATGCAAGTAGTTGGTCTAGCAACCAATGGTCAAGAAGCTGTTGATATGGTAAAACGCCACCGACCAGACGTAATCGTCCTGGACTTACAAATGCCAGTTATGGATGGTTGGACGGCATCGGGTAAAATCAAGGAAATTGCCCCTGATACCCAAATCATCGCCTACTCGTCGGTGGAAGATGCTAAAAATGTAGGTGCTAATAACGATATGGGTCGTTGGGATGTTTTTTGTAAAAAGGACGTACCCACTACTGAGTTAATTGCCCTAGTGCGTGAATTGGGAAACGGAAATAACGAATCCGCAGCTTGATAATTACAATGCCTATGAATAAGTTGAAGAGCTATATATTTGAATTGTCAAGAGTATTTTATCTACAAGTACTCCCGGCTAAAGCATTGGTACTTATCTAGTATATGATAAGTACCGATGCTCTCTTAATGTATCAGGGCGCCTATTTCAAATCAGAATCGTCTATAACCTCACCTAGGAAACCGGAAAAAACTATAAACTTCCTGTTTGTGGGAAAGTGCGTCTATATTCATCAATTAAATCATCCATTTCTTCTAAGGCTTGATTGACATCAATTCTCAAAGTACCTAAATTTGGCTGTTCCAGAAGTTGCAACAGGTATTCTCGTTTGGTTTCAACTTGGGCAATGCGTGCTTTGAGTGTTTGTAAGTCCATATGTTTTGATATCTTTATTAGAGCGTCACTGTATACCTTTAACTTAACGCAAAAATTATTAATATTTACAAATACTCAGCACTCAGCACTCAGCACTCATTACTATTTTTGGAATAGGAAATCTTTCATCTTCACCGAGTATGAGATTTGTAATCATTTCTGGTTGGGTATGTTGGAGTATTTTTAATAAAGCTATACTTTGATCCAAGAATTCATCTACATCAACACCACCAAAAACAGATGGGTAACGTCGCAAGCGGTTAGTGCCTTCTCCAAGTAAAATTGTGGCGCCGCGTAAATTACCGTTACCCAAGTGATACAAAGCAACAGCTACTTGCAGTATACCTTGGTAAAAACTTTTTTCCGGCTCTAGGGCTTCTATCCATAAAGCTTCTAAGGTATCATGGCAGGCGTAGAACTGCCCAGTATTGAACTGTTCTACACCTTGCCAATATTCCGAAGGCATATATAAGTTCACGACATGCTTTCTCGCACTTCTTTAATGGTTTCGAGCGAGATGTCTTGTTTATCACCTGCAAATTCGTTGTCTGGGGTAAGAAATAACATGCAGTGACATTCTTTACGTTCGCGCATGGGTACACAGGGGCAGTTCCAAAAAGTAGCAGCCACTTCGGCTTCTTTGTCTTCGTAGTGCCGACAAGGGCATAAAGGCGCCCCTAGTTCATCTTTATGTTTAGCGAGTCCTTCAATTACAACAGCAGTAACCGAAGGTTCCGAACAGAAGTAAGTACCAGTGCGCTTTGCATACTGCTCCGAAAAATGGCGCATTGCTTCAAGATTCTTATCGCTGGACTTTGAATTAACTTCTGATGCGTCTGATGCAATCATAGGACTTTTGTTAGAAGAGTTGAGTTTGAATACATATGCAGCATTGTACCGCACCCTACAACTCTAAACTTGGGTGATACTCCCCTTTCTTTACACTTCTTTGCGCCCATCCTAACAGTTTAAGGAAGGCGCCGTAACTTTTATATACTAGTATTGAAATTTTGAATGCATTTAATAGGCAATTAATACCCTAATCCCTTTTGTAATTGAACTTGTAGCTGTTGATCGTGACTCAAAATAATACCCGGTGCCTCTCGATTTATTATCTCTTGTGTCTCAGGTGATTTTGGTTGCCATAATAGCCAACGACTACCATTATTTATTGAAGATAGTGTAACAGGATTTTGCGACAGCCAAATTATTGGTAATTTAGGCAACTCAGTTATTGCTTCGTCTTGTAACGGCGTAGTTGCAGCCAGAGTTTCAAGTACTGAACGTTCTCCTCTAACTAAACCTGTGTCTTTTGTCCACAACTGTACGTTCATTTGTTGATGTGTAGCATAAAAGTACAGCGATGCAGCAGCAATAACAGCTTGTTCAAAGTTCTCTTCATCCCACTTTCCTCCACTATCCAGGGCAATAATAATATCTTGCCCACCAGTAATTGTCTCAAACTCACGTACTCTTAGTTCGCCATAACGGGCACTAGTACGCCAATGTACTAATCGAATTGGGTCGCCAATGTGGTAAGGACGTAAAGAACGCACGAGTCCTTCTGTTGCTGCTGCATAAGGGTTTCCTTGCGGGTTGCCTCTACAACTAGAATCCAAACCAATCTCATCAATTAAGGGGCAAGTTGTTAGAGGTAAAACCTGCGGGTAAACAACAGAGTAGGCTGGACAATTATGTTCGCGTCTGCTCCAAAATAACCCAAACGGCGCCCCGCTTCTAAATTCAACTGTATGCCAACGATATAAACCTCGACGTTCGGCATTTATGTTGTAAGAAAACGAGTAACTACTTTTGGCGCCGATTATATTTATTGCATGTTGGTTGCTCGAAACTGATAGAGCATTGAGCGTATAGGGTAATATATCTTTTACACTCAACAAACTTACGTCTTGTTTTGATTGGTTCGTTATTTCAAACTCCACCACCAAATCATCACCCGCCGTTATAGGTTCTATTGGACGGCGCCTGATAGATAGTCGCTTCAATGAACTACTTGGTAAGACAGCAGCAATAAACAACAGCGCACAACTTACACCGCTAATAACATACAACCAACCAGCCATCGTATTAATCGCGGCGCCGAAAAAGCAAATCGTAATTCCACTCAATACCCAACCACTATAAGCAGGGGCACAAGCACGAGTTTCAAAATAATTAATAATACGCTTCATAAATATAGATTTTCTAATGTCAAAAAAATTACATTAACTTGCTCTGCTATCAGTTAGCAGCATAGTATCCACTCAAGATTAACCTATCAACATAGCTAGTTCACACTAACCATGCTATTTAATGAAATGACTGTAAAGATGAGTTGAGAGCCGTAGATATTAACTAAGATAGATGTACATTAACAATAGCAATCTAAGTAAGTTTACGGTCAAGCAAAAGACAGTAAATATTCATGTATCGGTAATGGTACTGAATAAAAATATAACTTTTTAGATTGAAAAAATAGTTACAACCTGCAATCGGCGAAAGGACGCAGTCATGGACGAATCTACAACGTCCCCGTTACAAAATCCCAAACTAGAGCATCTACCCGCGACTGCCATGACGGGTCAAAACCCAATGGATAACTCACGAGTATCCTCGGTAATGCGTTGCTCACCTCTACCACCACCTGTACTGCAAGTAGTCGGTCAAGCGCAAATTAAAAGCGTTACCGTTCAACAAATGGTGCGCGATGCTTATGCCCAACAAGCTTCAGATATACATGTTCGTGTTGGAGAAGTACCAAGATTTCGGATTCGGGGTCACATGGTGGTTTACAGCAAAGGCGAAATAGTTTCACCTCAAACTTTTGAAACTTATTTAACCGAAGTTCTTACCCCATCGCAACGACAACGGTTTACCGAAACCAAAGAACTCGATACAGGAATCTTCTATCCTGGCTTTTTACGTTGTCGAGTCAATTGTTTTGAAACCCTGACAGGTGGAGCAATGGTGCTGCGGTTAATAACCTTAGAAGTACCATCAATTGATAGCTTGCGCTTACCAGCTGTTCTTAAAGACATTGTTTCCAAAAAACAGGGTTTAATTTTAGTTACAGGTCCAACGGGTTCGGGTAAATCGACCACAATCGCGTCAATGATTCGCTTTCTCAACGAAACAGCGCAAAAACATATTGTTACGATTGAAGACCCGATTGAATATGTCCATACTTCGCAAAAATGTCTAATAAGTCAGCGTGAAGTTGGATTACACACCTACGAATTTCATGATGCACTACGGTCAGTGTTGCGTGAAGACCCTGATGTAATTTTAATTGGGGAAATGCGCGACCGTATAACTGTAGATACAGCCTTAAAAGCAGCGCAAACAGGGCATTTAGTTTTAGGCACATTGCACACTAAAAACGCAATGGCCGTTATCAACAGATTACTAAATATCTATAACCCTGACGAACAAGCTGCGATGCGAGTGCAAATTGTAGATTCGCTAGTTGCCGTTGTTGCCCAACAGTTGCTTCCCACAACCGATGCTCGAAGAGTTGCCGCAATGGAAATATTGCTCAACACTCCTACAATGCAAGACTTCTTGCTTAAAGGTGAGGACATTCAAGCTCACCAACTTATGGACGATAGTACTTCGGATGGAATGCAGGTTATGAACCATGCACTATGCGAATTAATGCTAACCGGGCAAATTCGCGTCGAAGATGCAGTTAATGCTTCCCCTGATGTTGGTGACTTAAGGCGCCGTGCCCGAAATGACGGGTATAATCCATCACAATCTACACGACGTGATAAGCAAGAAGCCTATAACTTCACCCCTAGATAAACTTGGCAACGGATACAACGGATGTAACGGATGATTTATTAGCAACAAACAAATTCTGGTTATCTCACCAGAATGCACCTTATGATTGGCTTGGGTAAGGTGGGCACTGCCCACCCGAAGCAGCAATAGGCATTACAAGCTCTTTAACTCTCAATAAGCGGGCATGTGTTTCTTAGGAGTTATTCTAAATAGCATATCCGTTACATCCGTTCATCATCCGTTGCCAGTTTCGGCAATTCGCAGTAATTTCTAATACCAATTTTAAGTATGTATAAAGTCACTGGAACAGCCAAAGAAATAGGTGGAGGTAAAAACCCAGCTACTAAATTTAATAACCCTAAAAAATCTTCTGCTGGTTGACTACAAACAGTTTCACGGCATTTTCGTGCTAACTCTTCCAAATCAACTTCTCGAAATTGGGCGCCATCTTGTTGTGATAACTCTGTAAATGCAGCTTCGAGATCACCATTATATTTCTCAATGGTATCAAGTGCAGTTTTGGTGCCCGCATCAGGATAATCAGATAACTGCGTGCGATAGTGCTGAAGTTCTTCTTTTGAAATAGATGCCATGTTTTTACAACGAGAAATATTATTTTTTCAAGACGACGTTGAATGAATTTAAATAACCTGCAATACTTTTGGTTAAAAACTGTTGCTGTCTTTTAGTAGTAATGACCATTACTTGATACAGGCGCCCTTCAGCAAAGTATAAACGGTTTTTAGTAATTTTACCCCCCGCGTTGATGTATTCAATTTCTCGTCCTGGATGTCCGTTAGAGCTACGAATACTTTTTTCGGTTAAAAGATTACTTTTGGTTGTTTTTAATGCCATTTCTTGAGCATTTTTCAGTACTTCTTCGGGGTCTGCCATTTGTCCGTAACTGTCGGGGAAGTCGTTGAATGCCACTACATAAGCAACTTCTTGTCTAGGAGGTTGGGCAATAAATACCTGTAAGTTAATTTCTCCCATGAATGTTCTTTGTGTCTGGGATGTTACCTTTGGTTGACCTGGCATTAAAACACTAAAACGTCCATCAGAGGGAGTAAATACTTTCCATCGGAATTTTTCTACCTCTGATGCGTCTGGTTTTGGTGCTGATGGTTTACGTGAGGAACGTGCTTCTACAGTTGTTTCTACGTTTGTAGTGAGCGCAAAAATTAAAGCTGCGGTCAAAAATGGTAGAAAACCCTGAATTTTATTTTTGATTTGTAGTCGAGTCAAAGGTGTTAATGTCATAGATTTGGCTATTGTGATGTTAATATCACGTACATGCCAATCTGTTATAACTCACCTATAACCTAGCTGCACGAATAGCGGCGCCTATTAGTCCAACTTGTTGATTAAGAATAATTTTTACCGGTATGTCTTCTAAGATGCTTCGCATTCTTCCCTTCTGGCTGAAGTGCAGTAAAAAATCACCACCTTCAATCAGTGGCAGAATTTTAGGAGCAATACCACCAGCAATATATAATCCCCCGTATGGTAAAAGCTTTAACGCAAGGTTTCCAGCTTCGGCGCCGTAAGCTTCGACAAATAACTGCATTGCTTGTTCAGACAAATTATCAGTTTTATTAAGTGCAGCATTACCAATAGCGGCGCCTGGGTCTACACTTTTCTCTTGTTGTCCTGCTTGTTGTTCCCATGCGCGAACTACTTGTGCAATGTCGGGAGACTCAGTAGCTATTTTACGGTCTCTCAAAAATTGATAAATCGAGACAAGTCCCAAACCAGAGACAACCCGTTCGACAGAAACCCGTTGAATATCATGTTTATCGAGTAAATATTTTAATAATTGAAACTCTAATTCTGTGCGTGGTGCAAAGTCCGCGTGTCCTCCTTCTGAAGGATAAACATAGTACTCTTGTCCTTGCTTGATTAAAAAACCTTGCCCTAAACCTGTACCGGCGCCAATAATGGCAATTGGAGCATCATCACGAGGTGTACCAGCTTGTAACGTTAACAAATCTTGACTTTCTAGCCCTAAAATCCCATAACCAACAGCAGCAAAATCGTTAATTAGAGCTACATAAGGTATATTTAGTTCCTCTTGAAGACGCTCACAATCAAGATACCAAGCCAAATTAGTTAATTTAGCAGTATCACCAACAACAGGCCCAGCTATACCAAAACACGCTTTTTGTGGATGGTCAGAATTAGCTTCAGTAAGAAACTGCTTGACCATAGGTACCAAATCGACAAAATCACCGCTGCGGTAAGCATTCTCGTGTACCGTTTGTAGTGATGACTTCTCGGTCGCATCAACCAATCGTAAAATTGTCTTTGTTCCGCCAATATCGCCAGCTAGTAATAAAGTCATAATATTTCACACCAAGTAGTCAAGAGTTAATGGTTAATAGCAATTAACCATTATTCCATTACTTTTCTAGTTAAATCGAACCATTTCTTCCACCTCAGTCAAGTGCGATGTATCTCCTTTTAGCTCAATCCACCATTCAGGATGCTGACGAACGAGCTTAAACAAACTACACAACCTAACTTTTTCAGCTTGGTAAATTGATTCTCCTGCAATTCCCATTACAGCACCGTTGACTGATGCACCGTGTGCCACTAACAGTATATTTTCAGGAGAGTATTCAGTAGCCAAACATCTGGCAGTTTGTCCAGCACGTGCGCGAACTTGCGCTCGTGTTTCTGGATATCTAGCAGCAATGATAGGTGTGTAGCTAGCGTCTACACGGGGATAAAATTTGACCAATTCGCTAATCGGATGAAGTTGTGGTTCTTCATCCATCCAATCAGGATTTAGCCATTCGCTCAAGCCTGTTTCTAATTTTATTGGTAAATTTAGGACATCAGCGATGGCGTGTGCTGTTTGCACAGTTCGCAGAAACGGTGATACAAATATATGATGAATTTTTTCGCCTTTGAGACGATTTGCTAGCTGTTGTGCTTGAATAAACCCATCTTCACTAAGCGGTGGGTCGTAACGACGTTCAGCAGTGAGAAACCAATCGGGGTTTACAAAGTCGAGACGATTAGCGTGTCTGGCAATCCAAATTATCTGAGACATTCACTCTATTTCCAGCGAGTGCGAGGATAAACGCAAGGTGGGAAATATATATAATGACATGTTTCGGAATGTTAAGCATTTAACAACTTGGACAAATTTTGTGGTCTTACATGATGCTTTGTTTGCTACACCACGCACAAAAGCGCTGTTCACAGTTAAAACATTGCAAACGGCGCCTTTATTACAGATAGTTTTTGCCCAAAACTTTTGATCATGAACCACTAATAGTCTGTGTCATTAATTTTGATGGGTTGTAGGGTGTCTAGTGCCAACCATACTATCGGTACCAACTAACCAAAACTTATGACATGGAGTACTAATAAAACACGATGTTGCAAAGGGCTTATATACTGTTAAGTATTGACTGGCGCCTATAATAAGGTAATTAAAACTGACATGGGGGTGCAAGGAATGAGTAAAAGATTACTATTATTGAGCAATTCTACCAACTACGGAGAGGATTATTTATTTTACCCACGCCAGGAAATAAAAGCTTTTTTAGGCGCCTCCATCAAAAAAGTATTATTTATACCTTTTGCAAACGTGATTAGCTACGACGCTATTACCAAAAAAGTTGGTACAGTTTTTCAAGAATTAGGCTATGGCACTGATTCTGTGCATTCCACAGGCAACCCGCGCGAATTGGTTGAGAAGGCTGAAGCTATCGTAATTGCTGGTGGCAACACTTTTCATTTAGTTCATCGCTTACATGAAACAGCAATAATTGACATTATTAGAGAAAAAGTTAATCACGGCACACCTTATATCGGATGGAGTGCAGGTTCAAACGTTGCTTGCCCAACTATCAAGACAACCAACGATATGCCAATTATTGAGCCAGTGAGTTTTGAAGCGTTAAATTTAGTACCCTTTCAGATAAATCCTCATTATACAGATGAAGTTATTCCCAACCATAACGGGGAAACAAGAGCAAGTAGGATTGAAGAATTTTTAGCTGTTAACCCAAATGTCAGTGTCGTTGGTTTACCAGAGGGAACAATGTTAAAAATTGAGAATTCCTCAACTACCTTGATAGGTGACAAAAACATAGTTGTCTTTAAGTCAGGTGAAGGAAGGAAGGAATACGGAAGAGGTGCCGATTTAAATTTCCTTCTTCAATGAATATATGTAGAAACGTTACATTTAACGTCTCTACAGATTTAATGCGTATATTTATTTAACAATCGTAAATTATTGTTATAAAAAATACTAAGAATACTCAACCGACGAGAGTAAATGAAAGTTCATCGGCTTCTTTTGATATTTATCCTTTTTTGTTTAACTTTGATATGCGTTATTGCTTTTGCTAACTTTCAAACAGCGAATAATAAACGCTCTACATTGTGCCACACTACTAAACTTCTGACTCAAATTGAAGTTAAAAACTACGATGCTAGTGGTGTTAAGTTACGTGATGGCACATTTATTAGAAAAGTTTCTCTCGATAACAATAGAAAACTAAAAGTCATTATTTTTCCCAGAGCTATTTCTCCCCAAACTTGGCTAAAGATACCCCAATCATCGATTCAATATATCGGTAAAGGTGGCGATGATGGTTGGGAAGAATGGCTGCGTCCCGACTATTTCTATTTACTCGAAGTTCCTCCGAAGGCAACAGGTTTAGCTTTTGGAAGACTATGTTATCGCAATGGAGATGTTGAGGTTCAAGCTATTAAAAAATTGAAAAAAATTTCTTCTGGAAAAATAAACATCAATGATAAAATTAATCTTTCAACTGAAGAACCTCTACCAAATATTAATCCATATAGCGTTATCGTCAATACTGGCAGTAATCATCGAGATGCTCTAGGCGCCCAAACAGAAGTATATTTTACAACACAAGACCTGAAGCTTAATTAAATACCAGTTTAGGTCTGCTTCTATTCTAACTACTGTAGTGCCCACAATAAATAAATGCCATTTGCCAATAATTTGCTGTTGTAACTGTGATAAGCATGATTGAACAAGTTTAGTGCTAATACCTTGCCTGCGGTAATCTGGTAAAACAGCCAAATGATAGAGATAACCTCGGCGCCCGTCATGACCACATAATACGGCGCCAACAATTTTACCATTGTGGCAAGTAACATAACTCAAACCTGGATTACGTTATAAATAACGCTCTATATTTTCTCTAGAGTCAGCATCACGTAAACGTACACCTTGAGTATTTTCCCACACACTTGTTTAGTTATTTAATAAACCGCGCGCTGGAATTTCGATTATAAACTTTGTTCCCTCTCCTAGCTTGGAATCACAATAAATTTTACCCTTGTGCTTTTCTATTATAATTTGATAACTAATTGATAATCCTAAACCTGTACCTTTACCTACAGGTTTAGTGGTGAAGAAGGGGTCAAATAATTTGCTCAGAATATTTTCGGGAATGCCGCCGCCATTATCTGCTATAGATATTAGTACTTTATTATCGTCTATAAGCATAGTATGAATCCAGATTGTCGGATTATTTATAAATGAATCTTCTAAAGCGTCAATAGCGTTTGCTAAAATATTCATAAAAACCTGATTTAATTGTCCAGCATAGCAATTAACTAAGGGTAATTGACCGTAGTCTTTAATAATTTGAATTTCTGGATGGTTTGATTTTGCTTTTAAACGATGCTGTAAAATCATTAAAGTGCTGTCTATACCTTCATGAATGTTCGCTTCTTTACATTCAGCCTCATCTAGTCTTGAAAAATTGCGAAGTGACAAGACAATCTCCCGAATACGCTTAGTACCTATGGACATCGAACAGATAGTTTTATTTAAGTCTTCTGTAACAAAGTCTAAATCAACTTTATTAATAAGTTCTTGAAGCGCTTCCGGAGGATTGGGAAAATAAATTTGATATGCTTGTATTAATTCTACCAATTCTTGACTATAATTATTTACGTGAGATAAATTACCGTGAATAAAGTTAACGGGATTGTTAATTTCATGTGCTATTCCTGCGACCATTTGCCCCAAAGAAGACATTTTTTCTGCTTGTACTAAATGTGCTTGTGTTTGTTTTAACTCATTCAGAGTTTGAGTAAGTGTTTCTGTTCTTTGAATAACTCGCTTTTCTAGTTCTAAATTTACCCGTTCTAACTCGCTAAATGAATCGCGTAGCTGTTGTGCCATTCGATTAAAAGAAAGACCTAAAACATTTAGTTCATGGATTCTGTTTTCTGGAATCTTTTGATTAAGTTTACTAATTGCAATAGCTTCGCTTGCTTCACTCAATTTCAGAATAGGTTGAGTAATATAACGAGATGTGTATATTCCTATCAAGATTGCAACAAATAAAGCAGTTATACATAGTAGAATAGTAGTACGGTTGCTGGCATTAATCTGTGCCATAAAATTAGATTCAGGCATAGTAACTACTACTAGCCAGTCTAAACCATATTCATTATCCCACGGTGTGATATGTACGAAATAATTCTCTTGATTAAAAGTAATATTTGCTACTTGATTAGATTTAATCGTTTCAAATGATTTAAACTGCTTTTTTAGATTATCAGCGACGTTACGGATAAGAAAGTCAGGACTTTGAAGTGCGTTATATCTTTCTGTTTTACCATTCATTTTAGATAGAATCGGATATTTACTTGAGCTCCCTACTAATAAACCATCTCGTTCAATGACAAACACTTGTCCTTGAGAACTGACCTTTAAGCTACTAAGGAACTTGCTGATATCAGTCAGTAATATATCAATAGCGAGAATACCAATCAGCTTATTATCACTGTTATATATTGGTTGTCTAGCAGGTAAAGCCACGTAATTTTGATAGCCAATATTGGTAGGTAAAACATTGGTATTATTTTCTAAAGCCTTAGCTGACTCGCTGATTTGTAAATTAGCTGCTTCAAAGCTAAAGATTTGGCTCCAAACGAATTCACCTGCTTCAACTGCATTTTTATATCCTACTTGTGATAGTGGGTCAAAATCATAGCTTTGCAAAAGTTTCGTGCGGTTTCCCCGACTATCAGCAATATAATCTGAAGCTTTAGCATTTCCTCTCAGATTTTCATAAACGAGTAAATCCATACCATTAATCCAACGTCCGGCACCTGCTTCTGTACCATCTGTTAAAACATAACCAATAAAGTTAATATTCTTAAACGCTTTGGCTTGGCGCCAAAAATAACGTTCGCTTGCTTTCTGGTCGTTAAAGTTAAGCTGTCCATCAATTATCGCATCCGCGTTCATCTGCATAAGCTGCTGCGGCAAAACTAGATATTTATCTAAATGTTCATCTACTTGCTTACTAGCTTTTTCCATCAACTGCAACGCAAGGTCATTTACTGCTTTTCCACCTTGGACAAACGATAAATACCCAACTAATCCTACTGCTGCAAATATTTGCATGACAAAGGGAACTACAAGAATCAGTCGGAGGGGTATTTTTTTTAGGCGCTTTGTATGATAAACTATCGGCGAGTTAGATGTCATGTTTAAGAAGTTTGTTTCCGATCTACGTTATTGTTCCCTCAATATGCGGTTTATGTATCATCGGCAAGAAAGGAATCTGGAACTAACCTAAATAAGCTTTCATGACACGTTCATCAGTAATTAATTGTGATGCGGCGCCTGTTAATGTAATACAACCTGCTTCTAGTACATATCCTCTGTCGGCAATTTGTAATGCTAAGTTGGCGTTTTGTTCTACTAGTAGTATTGTTACACCTGTGTTACGTAGATTTTGGATAATCGTAAAGATTTCTTTAACTATTGCTGGCGCCAGTCCTAAGCTGGGTTCATCGAGTAGTAATAGTTTGGGTCTACTCATTAATGCGCGTGCGATGGCTAACATTTGCTGTTCTCCTCCGCTTAGGGTTCCAGCTAGTTGGTTACGTCGTTCGGCTAGTCTTGGAAATAGTTCAAATTGATGTTTAATGTCGGCTTGGATGGTGGATTTATCGTTGTGGATGAAGGCGCCTAGTAGTAGGTTATCGTATACGGTTTGTTTTGCTAGTACTCGTCTTCCTTCGGGTGAGTGCGCTATTCCTAATTTTACTATTTCGTGGGGTGGACGTTTTATTATGTTTCTTCCTAAGTAGATTATTTCACCGCTTTTTATGTTGATGATTTTGGAGATGGCTCGCAGGGTGGTTGTTTTTCCTGCTCCGTTGGCGCCTATTAGGGTGACTACTTCTCCTGTGTTTATGTGTAAGTTGATGTTTTTTAGGGCTTGGATTCCAGAGTAGTTTACGCTGAGGTCTTTGGTTTCTAAGATTGTTATGGTGTTCATATATTGTTTAATTAACCACGGTCGTCACGCTCGTAGACAAAGGAAGAAAGGAAGAAAAGAAGAGAGGGTTATTCGTTTCCTAGGTAGGCTTCTATTACTGCTGGGTTGTTTCTTACTATGTCGGGTTTGTCTAGTGCTATTAGTTGTCCAAAGTTTAGTACTGCTATGCGTGAACATAGTCCCATTACTAGCGGGACGTGATGTTCGATTAATATAATGGTTAGGTTGAATGTGTTACGTATTTGCTTGATGAAGTCGCTTAGTTGTTGTTTTTCGTTGGGGTTCATTCCTGCTGCTGGTTCGTCGAGTAGGAGAATTTCGGGTTCCAGTGCTAGTGCGCGTGCTATTTCTAAACGTCGTTGGTCTCCATAAGGAAAGTTTTTCGCACTTTCATACGCGCGTCCATGTAAACCTACTAGCTCGAGTAACTCTAAGGCTTTTTGTTTGCTTTGAATTTCTTCCTTTGGTGCTGGTGGTATTCCAAACACACCTGTAAATATTCCACTCTTTGTATGTAAATGCCTACCAATAACGACATTTTCTAAAGCGGAAAGCTCACCAAACAAACGGATATTCTGAAAAGTTCGGGCAATACCCAACGAAGCAATCTCATGAGGTTTTTTCTGAGATACTACTGCCCCCTTATAAACCAACTTACCATCACTAGGAGAAATTAAACCCGTAATCAAATTAAATAAAGTAGTTTTACCGGCGCCATTTGGACCAATCAAACCAAATATCTCATTTCTATTTACAGCAAACGAAACATCATTAACCGCAACCAACCCACCAAAACGTCGCGTCAAAGATTTAGACTCTAAAATAATATCACTCATACTCATACTCTTACTTTGCGTCCTTCGCGTCCTTTGCGGTTCGACCCTTAAAAACCCTCGGAGTTACCAAACCCTGTGGAAAAAATATCGTCCCCACAACAATTAACACCCCAAAAATAATCAACCGACCATCACGTAAAAACTGAGCCAACCAAACAGGCAAACCACCCGTATCAGCCAACCCCCTCAACACCTCCGGTAAAGCAGTAAACACCATAGCACCAACCACCGACCCCAAAAAAGTTCTCGAACCACCAATCAACACAAAAGTCAAATAAACAATACTTGCATCAAAAGTACCCTGACGCGCGTTCCAAGTATTAAGAAAATGAGCGCTAATGGCACCAACAACACCAGCCAATATTGACCCCAAAGTAAAAGCCAATACCTTATAGTAAGTTGAATTAATTCCCATTGACCCCGCAGCTAGTTCATCCTCACGAATAGCAATTAAAGCCTTACCTACACGTACTCGTTCCAAGCGATAAATTAATACCATTGCCACAACCAACAAAGGTAAACCCACCCACAAATACTCAATTTGACTAGAAAAAGGTTGAGGAATATTAAAAATACCAACGGCGCCGCCTGTAATATCTAAATTAAGCGCTAAAACCCTCAGTACTTCCACAAACGCAATAGTCGCAATAGCCAAATAAATATCTCGTAACCGCAAAGCAGGAATACCCACTGCTACTCCCAACAACCCCGACACCACACCAGCAATGACCATCTCAAGTAAAAGCAAATATACAGGAAATCCCCCATCACTTTTAAAAACAGTCGTAGATAAAATTGCCGCAATATACCCACCCAATGCATAAAAACCAGGACTTGCCAACGATAACTGTCCAGCCATTATAGGCAAATATAAAGATAGTCCAAGTAAGGCGCCTAATACCATCGAGACTATCAACGAACCATAAGTATTGATAAGATCAGCCATTTTTTAAAGTTAGGAATTAAACTTTTTGGATAAACTTGCGTCCCAGTAAACCTTGAGGTCGCACCAACAACATGATGAATAAAATACCAAACGCAACAGCATCTTTATAGCCAGAAAACTGACCTGGTACAAATGCTTCAATAATACCAATCAAAAACCCTCCCACAACAGCACCCGGAATACTCCCCAAACCTCCTAAGACAATAACCGCTAAACCTCGTAAACCAAAAGCAATTCCAAAATATGGTCCTGCTATACTCACACTTGAAGCAAGTAAACTCCCCGCAACAGCAGCCAAAAAACTACTGATAAAAAACGTCAGTATTATGAATTGATCGGCATTAATTCCTAGTAAACTTGCTGTAGTTGGGTCTTCGGCAATTGCCTGCATCGCTTTTCCATACTTAGTACGATTAATAAAATAAGTTAAAAGTACTACAATTATCACTGAGACAACAAAAATTACTATTTGGACAGTGCGAATAGGTATAGGGTTTTCAACAGTGCCAAAGTTAATAGCTGAGGGTAAGTCACCATAAGTATTAGCAGGAAAATTATAATTCTCGGCGCCTACTAAATATTGAATTAAGTTAACAATGACTACACCAACACCCAAACTAGAAACTACCGTTAACAGTGGGTCAGAACCTCTACGTCGTAACGGTAAAAATGCTATTCGTTCAATAGCAACTCCAACCAACCCAGCCAAAGTGCTACTTAGTATTACTGCAAACACAAACGGTAAACCAAAAGGTAACGTTGTGTTTGCCAATACTCCACTAAACCCAAATGCACCACCCATCAACGCATAAGTAAAATATGCACCAAGCGTAAAAACGGCGCCGTGGGATAAATTAATAATTCCTAAAATAGAGTAAACAAGAGTGTATCCTAATGCAAAAATTGCATAGGTACTACCAATTGATAATCCATTTAGAAGCTGCTGAAAAAATAGTGTAAGCATTATTTAATCACGAATAGCTATTTAACAAACGCAAATTTACCTGTACTACCGTCTTTGTCCATTTTAATTTGCGCTACATAAAAGTCTTTTTGTACTACTTCTCCTATAGGTGTAAATGATATTTCACCCAATGGAGTGTTATATTTACCTGTTAATAACTGCTTGTTTAACTCAGTTCGCAGTTGTGGAAGTTGTAAACTACTAACTTTCGTCTTTTTATCCAAAGCTTGCAACGCTTCGACATAAACTTGGACTGCTGCAAAAGCTTGAGCAGTAATTTGCGGTGGTTCGGTTTTAAACTGGTTGTTGTATGCTTGACGAAATGCCTTATTGATTTCTCCAGGGTGTTCAGGACTGTAAGCTTGCGCTATCATTACACCATCGCACAAAGCTTTACAGACTTTAAATATATTAGATGTATTAAACCCGTTTCCACCAATAATTAAACCTTTATAGCCAAGTTCGCGTAATTGTCGAACTAAATTACCTCCATCTGCTGCCAGTCCCGATATAATTATTAAATCAGGTTTGGCGTTAATTCCACTTGTAGCTTGTGCCTGGAAGTCTGTATCAGTAGTTTGAAACTTTTGGACTGTAACTATTTCTAAACCAGCATCCTTAACAGCTTTTTGAAAAATTTCTGTTTCCGACTTGTTAAAAGCGTCGTTTTGTGCAAAGAAGACAGCGGCTCTCTTAATATTTGGGTTTTGCTTCAATGCTGCTTTTAGTGCGTTAGGTGCCACAATTGATATAGGTGCTGAAACGCGCGATACATAATCACCAATTTCTGGAATACCCTTAGCTGTATTCGATGCTCCAATTACAGGTACTCTCGCACGGTCAGCTATGGGACTCGCGCTAAGTGCTTGCTGCGATAATGTTGGACCAACAATACCTACTACTCTATCTTTATTGATTAACGCTTGAAAGGCATTGATGGCGCCTTGCTCATCTCCACCAGTATCTTGGTACACTAATTTTATCGGTGTACCGTTCACACCACCCTTATCATTAAAATATTTCTCGGCTATCTTG
Organism: Calothrix sp. HK-06; assembly: GCF_001904745.1. Classification (GTDB taxonomy): domain Bacteria; phylum Cyanobacteriota; class Cyanobacteriia; order Cyanobacteriales; family Nostocaceae; genus Dulcicalothrix. The sequence continues at coordinate 2,618 of NZ_MRCD01000107.1, read as the reverse complement.
ACTCCGTTTATCCCGTCTTGACCGAGTAATGCCACATTGCTAGTTTGAGCAAAAGCAATACCAATGGGAATGGTGCCACTTTTTCCAGCATTATTTGTATTACCAGCGTTTCCACCAGTACAAGCCGTGACTAGTAAAGCGCTAGTAGCAAGTAATATTGTATTAATTATAACTTTTTTCATGACCAAATAATAAAAATGTTTCTACTCTTTAATTAGATGCATTTCACATCGGTTATGCAGAACGTCTGTAATTACTGCAAAACCGTAGTAAACTGCGCTCGTGAGTAAGCGACATTTTTATTTGACCATGCTCGTGCCAATATCTCCAAGTCTTTTACATATCAATTTATGTAAAACGGTACTTGTCACGATAATATACTCATTCCCTTTTGTACTGCTGGACGCTGTTGAAGGGTTTCCACCCAGCGTTTGAGGTGAGGATGATTATCTAAGGTCAAACCTTGCATCTCGTAAATTGCTACCCACGGATATGTGGCAATGTCGGCAATTGAGTATTCTCCACATATATATTCATTATCGCTAAGTTGCTTGTCTAACACTCCGTACAAACGTATTGTTTCTTTTTCGTAACGTTCGATGGCATAGGGGATTTTTTCTGGAGCGTATTTTTTAAAGTGGTTGAGTTGCCCAAACATTGGCCCGACGCTTCCCATTTGGAGCATTAACCATTCGATGACTTGATATTTGCCTTTTTGGTCACTTGGTAGCAATTTTCCTGTTTTCTCTGCTAGGTACATTAAAATGGCACCGGATTCAAATACTGTAATACCAGTTTCTTGGTCGATAATTGCGGGTATTTTACTGTTGGGGTTGATGGCTATATATTCGGGTTTGAATTGATCGTTTTTGGTTATGTCGATTTTATGTATGTTGTAGGGAAGTTGTGTTTCCTCTAGCATGATTGAGGGTTTGTAGCCGTTGGGTGTTGTGAAGGTGTATAAGTCAATCATCAGAAATTACCCTCGATTTTTTAATCGAAGGTAGTTTAGCAAGAAGATTGTTTGTTGGGTATCTATCTTGTGGGATGGTTATCTTGTAGGATGGTTATCTTGTGGGATGGGCGTCCTCGCCCGTCCTTAGTAAATAGGCTATTATACTTAGTGAGAAACCAGGTTTCTTTTGGTAAACATTTAGATTGCTATGCTTAGTGGGGAAGAAACCTGGTTTCTTAAGACCAACTTACAGGAAGTGTTAGGTGTTGGGGTAGGGTGGTGTTGGTGTTGCCTTGTGCTTGTTCGAGTTGTTGTTGTTTTAAGTTTATTACTCGACTTAGGTCCGTGCCGCTGAGGTCGGCATCTTGTAGAATTGTGTTTGTGAGATTGGCACCTATTAGGTTGGCGTGGGTTAGGTTTGTGTTACAAAGGTTTGAAGAGGATAGTATTGCTTCAAATAGTATTGCTTCGGTTAAGCAAGCTGTGCTGAGGGAAGCGTTTTCTAAGTTGGCACCAATAAGGTTGGCACCAGCTAAATTTGCTCCTATTAGGTTTGCTTGCGAGATGTTACATGCTTCTAGGTTGGCTAGTTTTAAGTTAGCGTCACTCAGGTTGGCGCCTTCTAAGTTTGCTTGATAAAAAACTGCTTCTGTTAGGTTAGCATCGTATAATGTTGCAAGATGCAGGTTGGCTTGATAAAAGACGGCTTTGGTAAGGTTGGCTTTTGGTAAGACTGCTGACTGTAAGTTAGCTTCGTAAAATAGTGCTTCGATTAAGTTTGCTTCGTACAGTACAGCATATTGCATATCAACCTCTGAAAAATCTACTGCTTGTAGGTTTGCTTGTGTAAGTAAACAACCTTGTAAACAAGAACCTGTGAAATCAGTATTCTGAAAGTTGGCGCCAGTTAAGTCAGCACCTGTTATATCAACATTGCGTAAATCTAACTTTTTATTTGCTGGTTCTTTAGTAATATCGCGTCGTCCAATAACGGTCAAAGCTGCTTGTATATCGGTTGGCAATAAAATTAATTCTTCTTGTCCTAACTCCTCGTCATCCAAGTCTTCTTCGCTCCTCATAAAAGGTGTGTTCTCTCGAATGAATGCTGCTAAAGTTTCCATAATTGTCCACTGTTTACTAGGAGAATCTTTCGCTATTTGTTCAAGCGTATATATTGCTCCTAACCGCGCTTCTGGTTTGTCATTTCCAAGTTGCCCTAATGCTTGATAGAAGTCTTCTGGTATTTCATTACTTGGGTTTGTATAACTGACTTCGATTTGAATATCTTGATTTTCGAGCAGTTTTTCTAATAACAGTAGTTTTGCTGATGATATTGTACTACCATTATTTTGTTTTTCTTGTATTTCTTTAACGAGCATTCTTGTACTATGGACGTTATAAGTGATTATCCCTAAAGCGCAAATTGCTACTACTGTTACAATATATGTTATATATTCTATTTTTTCTTCTATTACAAAATTTTGATTGTCAAGTATTAACAACACAATCAAAGTTAATATAAACATAAATAAACCTGTTATTAGTTGCCATGACAAATTCACTTTTGCAGCACTGGTAGGAATATTCACAAAAAACATAGGGTAATTTACCTATATATAAATCGGTTAAAAAGTATTACTATAAATATTTTAGGGAGTTTCTA
>NZ_MRCD01000106.1 GCF_001904745.1 Calothrix sp. HK-06 | reverse complement strand
TATTTAATATCAGTACTTTTTTTTGCTTGGCTTATCATTATGCCTTTAGATGCTAAAAGATATGAATGGACGACAAATTTTCCATTCTGGATAAAATTTTTAGGAGGAATTGCATTATTCAAGTCTTTCTTCTTTTTCTATCGTTCTTTTACAGATAATACTTTTTTATCAGCGTTAGTAAGAATTCAAACTGAACGAAACCACCAATTAGTTTCAACAGGTGTTTATGGTTTGGTGAGACACCCAATGTATCTGGGGGCAATACTGCTTTTTATAGGAACACCGATGTTACTTAGTTCTAAATATAGTTTAATACTGGGTGTGATAGGGTCTTTTCTTGTTATAGCAAGGATATTTGGAGAGGAAAAAATGTTGGTTGAAGAATTGCCTGGATACGAAGATTACGAGAAGAAAGTAAAATATAGGCTTATTCCTTTTGTTTGGTAATGGTGAATTAATGAAATTCTGTCTCTTAGTGTCTTTGTGTTTTGTAAAAAATATAAATTTGTCATTTTGAGCGAAGCGAAAAATATCGTTTATCTTCAAGCTTTTTAGATGCTACCCTGCGGGAAAACTGCGTTAACGTTCGCGACTCATGACAAGAGAAATTTTACTCTGTGTACTCTGTGCCTCTTTGGTAGAAATCTTTGATACGATAATTTATCCGTTACATCTGTTGCATCCGTTGCAAAGTTATTTGTTGGGTAGCACAGGCATCCTTGCCTGTGCCACTGTGTGCCACAAGAATTTTAAAGTTAGGGGTAGAAACCGAGTTTGGGTAGTCCTAATGTTTCATCCCAGCCCATCATGAGGTTCATGCATTGGACTGCTTGTCCTGCTTGTCCTTTAATTAAGTTGTCGATGACGGACATTACAACAATTCGTCCGGTGCGGGTGTCAACTTCTATACCTATGTAGCAAAGGTTACTACCACATGCCCATTTTGTTTGAGGGTATGTGTCAGCGTCACAAATTTTGACCCACGGGGAATTACGGTAGAATGCTCGGTAAATGGTGATTAAGTCGTCACGTACTAATCCTGGGTCACGTAGGTTTGCGTAGACGGTGGAGAGGATACCGCGCACCATTGGTACTAAGTGCGGTGTAAATTGGACTGTTACTTCGTGTCCTGCCAGTTCGCTACAAACTTGCTCAATTTCTGGGGTGTGACGGTGTTTTGCTACAGCGTATGCTGCTATTGAGTTATCTGCTTCTGCAAGTAACATGTTAACCTTGGCTTCGCGTCCTCCACCTGATGTGCCAGATTTTGCGTCAATAATGGCTGTTTCAGGTACTATTAATCCTTGTTTGAGTAATGGTGATAAGGCAAGTAAGCTCGCTGTTGGATAGCAACCAGGACATCCTACTAGTTGTGCTTCTGCTATGCGTTCGCGGTATAGTTCTGGTAAGCCATATACGGCTTTTGATGCTGTTTCGTTGTCGCTTCGTTCTTTTCCATACCATGCTGAGTATGTTGATAAATTAGTAAATCTATAGTCGGCGCTTAAGTCTAGTACTTTACATCCTTTTGCCAAGAGTACAGGCGCCATTTGGCAAGCTAAACCATTGGGAACTGAAAGAAAGACTACGTCACAACGTTCTGCAATAACTTCTGGGTCTACCTTCTCAACTGTCAAGTTAATTGCGTGTGCTAAGTGCGGGTAAATATCCGCAAATTTTTTACCAGTAGTGCTATCACCCCCCATGTACACTACCTCTACATCTGGGTGGTCTATTAACAATCGCACTAGCTGAACTCCGCCATAACCGGACGCGCCAACTATCCCAACTCTTACGCGTCTAGAATTACCCATAATATCAAAATCCTTATCTGTTTTTGTAATTTGCTGTTTAGTCAAAAACTCACTCTAGTATTAAAACGCAAACAGGGCGAATCGAGAACTGAGAATTGGAATAATTTGCTCGTGAGTTAACATCATAAGCTACAATGATATTTACGATTGGTCGCCGGATAATTAACATTTGTGTCGCAGCATCAAGAAGAACTAGCTCAAGAATTTAGGTTTGACCCGATTAATGCCGCCCTAGCTGACTTAAAAGCTGGTCGTTCTATCGTGGTGGTTGATGACGAGAACCGCGAAAACGAGGGTGATTTAATTTGCGCCGCTCAATTTGCCACACCTGACACCATTAATTTTATGGCTGTCGAAGCGCGCGGTTTGATTTGTTTGGCAATGATGGGTGAGCGTCTCGATGAACTCGATTTGCCTTTGATGGTGCGAAATATTACAGATACTAATCAAACGGCGTTCACAGTTAGTATCGATGCAGGTCCTAATTTAGGTGTAAGTACTGGTATTTCCGCTGAAGACCGTGCCAGAACTATCCAAGTAGCTTTAAACCCTGCAACTAAACCAGAAGACTTACGGCGCCCTGGTCATATTTTCCCATTACGGGCAAAAGAAGGTGGTGTTCTTAAGCGTGCAGGTCATACTGAAGCAGCAGTAGATTTAGCTAGGTTAGCTGGCTTATATCCTGCTGGTGTAATTTGTGAAATCCAAAATCCCAACGGTTCGATGGCACGATTACCCCAGTTAATCGAATATGCCAAACAGCATAACCTGAAAATTATTAGTATTGCCGATTTAATTAGTTACCGCTTACAGCACGACCGTTTAATCGTTCGTGAAACTATTACCAAACTACCTTCAAGTTTTGGTCAGTTTGATATTTACGGCTACCGCTATATTCTTAACAATACAGAACACGTTGCCATCGTCAAAGGCGACCCAGCGACTTTTGTTGATGAACCTGTAATGGTACGAATGCACTCGGAATGTCTCACAGGTGATGCACTAGGTTCATTACGTTGTGACTGTAGAATGCAACTTCAAGCCGCACTCAAGATGATTGAAAATGCGGGTAAAGGTGTTGTTGTATACCTACGTCAAGAAGGTCGAGGTATTGGGTTAATTAATAAGCTCAAAGCTTACTCGTTGCAGGATATGGGGTTAGATACCGTTGAAGCTAACAAGCGTTTGGGTTTCCCTGCTGATTTGCGTGATTATGGAATGGGCGCCCAAATTCTCATGGATTTAGGTTTACACCAGATACGTTTAATTACAAATAATCCCCGTAAGATTGCTGGCTTGAAAGGTTACGATTTAGAAATTGTAGACAGAGTACCGTTGTTAATCGAAGCAAACGACTACAACTCCTATTACTTAAGCACAAAAGCCGAAAAACTTGGTCATATGCTACTGCAAACCTATTTGTTAACAGTAGCAATACATTGGAAAGACGACCCGCAATGTGTTACCGATAGATATGAAAGATTAGAGAAACTAAGGTATTTAGCAAAAACCCAAGACTTATTACTACAAGAAGACGCGCGTCCACTAGCCATAGCACTATTCGATAAACCATCGTTAGCAGTACACCTCGGTTTTGACCAACCTGGCATGGCAGCAGCAGACTGGTACTCTCAAACAGGTCATCCTTATATACAAGCTGTAAGCCAAATATTAGATAACTTAATAGATTTACCTTACATCGAAAAGCTAGAGTTTTTAGTTTCCCCCGGTGTTGATCCACTCAGCAACCTACAAGTACAACTAGACCGTGAAGTTTTTGATGTTGGAACGGCGCCTTCTTTAGTTTGTCACGAACACTTACAAACGCAGAAAATTTATAGCTTTGCAAAAGCCTTGTAGGTTGGGTGTCAGCGAGTGCGTTTACGTAGTATGCCGTTATCCGTAAACGTAAACGGAATTTTCCCGCAGGGTAGGATATCCGCTTATGGTAGGCACAACCCAACACCATATCAATATTGCTCGGCTAACGTTTTGTACCAGAACTGATGCCCCCAACCCCCCTTATTTAGGGGGGCTTTAAGCCCTTTTTTCTCCCAAGGGTGCCAGTGTGTGGAGTTGTGACGCTATGCTTATTTTCCTACTCAAGCATTTCCAGGTTTCGTACTGCGCCTTGATCCGCACTAGTTGCCAGTAATGCATAAGCCTTGAGTGCTGCTGTTACCCGACGCTGGCGGGGTTGTTCAGGCTTCCAAGCTGAGTTGCCTTTTGCTTGCATTGCAGCGCGACGGTTAGCTAATTCCGAAGCCGAGATATCTACATTAATGCTGCGATTAGGGATATTAATCAGGATTAGGTCGCCGTCGCGAACTAGAGCTATGTTGCCGCCTGCTGCCGCTTCTGGAGAAGCATGACCAATCGAGAGACCCGATGTACCGCCTGAGAAACGACCATCGGTCAATAATGCACAAACTTTGCCCAAACCCTTGGACTTAATGTAACTTGTTGGATACAGCATTTCCTGCATACCAGGCCCACCGCGTGGACCTTCATAGCGAATGATCACCACGTCGCCCGGTTCCACTTCGTCGCTAAGAATTCCTTTGACAGCGGCATCCTGACTTTCATAAATGCGTGCTTTACCTTTAAACACGTGAATGCTTTCGTCAACACCTGCCGTCTTCACAATACAACCGCGTTCGGCGAGGTTGCCGTATAGCACTGCAAGTCCACCCTCGGTGCTAAAAGCGTTTTCAATGCTGCGAATACAGCCGTTTTCTCTATCTAAATCGAGTGATGGCCAACGAGTTGATTGGCTGAAAGCTTGCTGAGTTGGAATACCCGCAGGGCCAGCCTTGAAGAAGGTATGAACGGTTTCGTCATTGGTACGCATGATGTCCCAGTGGTCGAGCGCTTCTTTCAACGTCTTACTGTGGACTGTCGGTAAGTCTGTGTGGAGCAGTCCGGCACGATCTAGCTCGCCGAGAATGCTGTAGATGCCCCCAGCACGGTGGACATCCTCGATATGATACTTGGGTGTATTAGGCGCCACCTTGCAAAATTGTGGAACTTTACGCGAGAGGCGGTCGATATCGGTCAAAGTAAAATTGACATTGGCTTCATGTGCGGCAGCAAGCAAATGCAGAATGGTATTGGTGGAGCCGCCCATAGCGATGTCCAGCGTCATGGCATTTTCAAACGCTTTAAAACTGGCTATGGAGCGTGGCAGTATCGATTCATCGTCCTGCTCGTAGTAGCGACGGGTAATGTTGACAATAGTCCGTGCGGCGTTGAGGAACAAATCCTTACGGTCGAAATGGGTTGCGAGTATGGTTCCGTTGCCTGGTAAGGCAAGTCCGATAGCCTCGGTTAAACAGTTCATGGAGTTTGCGGTGAACATGCCGGAGCAAGAGCCACACGTTGGACACGCGGAACGCTCATATTCTTCGGCAACCTCGTCACTGATACTGTCGTCAGCAGCAACCACCATAGCGTCCACCAAGTCTAGTTTGTGTTCTGAGAGCTTAGTTTTGCCAGCCTCCATAGGACCACCGGAGACAAATACTGCGGGAATGTTAAGACGTAGGGCTGCCATTAACATACCAGGGGTGATTTTGTCACAGTTGGAAATGCACACCAAGGCATCGGCACAATGAGCGTTGACCATGTACTCAACCGAATCAGCGATGATCTCGCGCGAGGGCAGGCTGTAGAGCATCCCGTCATGACCCATAGCGATGCCATCATCCACTGCAATAGTGTTGAATTCCTTGGCCACACCACCCGCGGCTTCAATCTCACGGCACACTAATTGACCCAAATCCTTCAGGTGAACGTGTCCGGGTACAAATTGGGTAAAGGAGTTAGCGACTGCAATGATTGGCTTCTCGAAATCTGCTGTATGCATTCCGGTGGCACGCCAAAGCGCGCGGGCACCAGCCATATTACGTCCCTGAGTGGAAGTTTTGGATCGATAGGTAGGCATGACGCATCTAAAGGTTATTAATAGTTCAAGTTTAATCGAAGATGTTAGCTAATAAGTTAGATTATGGGTTAATTTGTCGTGAACTGGTATAATTTTTTGCTACAGGAAGAAAAGCCATATATGGAACGTAGTCATGAACGAGCAAGAAAAACTATTACCTCCCACTGTTTTAGAAAATATTCAGTTGGATTCTGAAGCTTTGGGTTTTAAAATGGCTTGTGATCCTTTAACAGGTTCTTTATTAAAAACATTAGCAGCTAGCAAACCTGGAGGTATGTTTCTTGAACTAGGTACAGGAACTGGTATGTCAGCTGCGTGGCTTCTTGATGGCATGGATCAGGATTCAAAGCTTATATCAATTGAAAACAATATTACAGTGGCATCAGTTGCCAAAAAGTATTTGGGGCATGACCGACGAGTCGAATTCCAAAGACAGGATGCTGCTTCCTGGCTTAACCAAGTTGTAAATCAAAAATTTGACCTTATATTTGCTGATGCTTGGGTAGGAAAATATAGCCATTTAGAGCAGACTTTAAGTTTGTTAAGCTGGGGTGGATTATATGTTGTTGACGATATGTTACCTCAACCTAACTGGCCTAGTGCTGATCATGCAACCAAAGTTCAAGAACTAATTTCGGCTTTAGAAAATACAAGAGATTTAGTTGTTACAAAAATGAATTGGTCTAGTGGCATAGTAATAGCAACGAAAGTTAAGCGTTGAAGAAGTCATTAACAGGTTTTGTCACTTGCAAGAGTTGATTTATAAAGCAAATATTAAGCCAACCTACTCATTTCGGACTTCTAAGGTGCGATCAAGCTACTAGATGCTAGCTTCGTTTCAAATTTGTTGATAGCGTCACGCACGCTACATATACTACTTCGTACCAAGCGCATGACATGAGGTGAAGCTTTTACCCATTTATTGTATACATCCGTTACATCCGTTGTATCCGTTGCCATTAGCCAACCCAAAGGTCTTGTGCAAAACGTATACTGAAAATAAACAATAGTATTGTAAAAAAGCTAATACTCATATATCCCCAACGAGGGTTACGTGCGAGAAAAATACCATATGCAATTACTGTGGGGACAATACCGTAAACAAGACGCGAAAGTGAGATGGTTCCACCTGAGAATAACAGCATTGCCATTCCCAATAAACCATAAAATAAGGTTACAGGAGTTAATTCGTTGCGGTAGCGCCAAAGTAAGAAAGTACTTACTATAAATACAGCAGTGTTTACTAAAGGGTCTCCTGCTAGTAACCATAAACCTAAAAATAATATTCCAAAACCATAATCAACCTTTGCCACACTGAGTCTATTTCTATGGCGCCACAGCAAATAACCACATCCTACTATAATTAAAAATATCAAAGGATGAGTAATGTCTTTGATACCACCGTGTTTGTAATTCCGCATTCCCACGGTGATTTGCATTAGCATTTTCCACCATGTCTGCCAGTCAAAACCTGGGTTTGGACGCCAAGCTTTTTGAGCATGAATAAATGCAAGCGGGTCTCCATGCTGTACAGCACAGTAAATACTGAAACTGACTACTCCTATACTCGTTAAAAGTCCTGCTAAATAAGCTTTTGGTAATTTATTTTGTTTCCATGCTGCTAACAAAAACCCTGGTATTAATGCTAGTCCTGTAGGACGTGTTGCTGTTGCTAAGGCGCCGAATATTGCTGTTTGAGTATATTTATTTTGGTCAAATGCTCGCAATGCTGCTGTACTAAGCAGTAAATATAATGCCTCTGTATATATTGTTGCTGTGAATATTGATAATGGAAATAACGCAGCAAGTGCAACAGTCCAACGCGCGACTTTTTCACCTTGATATTGATATAGCCAAAGATATAATACGTATAAAAATAGCAAAAATGCTAGGTTGCTAACTAATATAGCCCCAACTTCAAAAGATAAGCCAATATTCATTAGCGCGCGTACTGTCAACGAATAAAGAGGAAAAAATACAACATTACCTTTACCGTTGATGTAATAGTATCCTGAAGTCGCAATATCATGGTAATGCCCGCTATCCCAACCTGAAAAGACCCCTAGACCAAATGTTGCGGCAACTCCATTACGGGGTGCTGGTAGTAATGGCGCCACTAGTAGCATTGCCACTAATATCAATGTACGACTAGCAAACCACATCGTAGCAGGAAACATTAGCCCGTTTGTGGCTTGAGTGAGTTTGGTAGATAAAGATTTAACAGTAATCATTACATCATTTTATTACCACAGAGACTATTAGTACACAGAGAGAGTTATAAATCGAGTATTGAGAACTGCCGTTGTTTTTCTAGTTCTCGTAGTTTCATTCTTTCTTCAAAGTACGCTTGAAAATAATACTCGTGTCTAGGGCGGTCTACTTCTGGGTCTATTGATTGCCAAAGTTCTTTATAGTGTTGTACGCGCTTTTCACACATGGCTATTTCCATGCAGGCAATTGCTGCTTTAATTACTTGCTGTGCCCGTAATATCTCTGATTTTGTTTGTGGTGTTAAATGAAATAGGTGTGTAACTGGCGCCGTTTCTTCTGGATTTTCTAGACATGCATCTTGTAATTTTGATATTACAGCAGAATTATATTCGTCTGATGTTTCTTCTAACACTCTTATAATTTTTTGCCACAGGAACCGATGGTGCGAGTGGCTAAATTGCAAGTCGCGTTTATCTATAATGTCTACTATGTTTTGTCGTTGCCCTGGACAATGTAGAAATATTTGTAGCACTAATCCTTCTGCTTTTTCTAGTAAGCTTTTTTCTATTCTGGGTTTTGATTTGTCTGTTTCTTTATTATTTGGTGTACTAGCACGATTTATTGGACTTTTATTAGGCGCTAAATTTGCGCTCGATGTTATTTGTGTTAGTAAGTTTTCTATTCGCAAAGGTACTAACTGCGCGTTTCCCAAACTCAGAATTTCTGCACAGTATGATACGTAATAAGAACGTGTGTCTGGATTGACTATATTTTTAAGTAATTTTACGATTTGTTGCGATGCTTGTTGGTAGTCTACTGCAAGTTTTAGGTCTTTATCTTTGATGGTTTGCTCAATTTGCCAGTTCAACCATAGCGGCGCCTGTGCTAATAATTGCTGATATTCTTGGCTTGAATGCGTATGTAAATATTCATCTGCATCTTTACCATCTGGAATATTTAGAATTTTAAGCTGTACTTCTCCTCTGTATGCTAAGTCAGCTATTTCCCCTATGGCACGTTCTGCTGCATTAGTACCTGCTTTATCTGCATCGAAGTTGAGAACTAGTTGCTTTAACTCAGTGTATCGTAGTGCTAATTTAACTTGTTCGATACTTAATGCAGTTCCTAGCGATGCTACGGCATTATTTATCCCAGCAGCATGAAGCGCTATTGCGTCAAAATATCCTTCTACCACCACAACAGAGTCAAATTGTGATATGCCATTTTTAGCGGCATCGAGTGCAAATAAGTTTTTACCTTTACTAAATAATTCTGTTTCTGGGGAATTTAGATACTTTGGTTGCTCGTCTCCCATTGTTCTACCACCAAAGGCTATCACACGACCCATTACATCGCGAATCGGAATTATTATCCTGTCGCGAAACACATCGTAATACCCGCTTCCTTCTTTACGAGGTTTGATTAAACCTGCTTTTTCCACTAACTGTACAGGATAATGCTTGTCTTCGACTAAATATCTATATAAAGTCTCCCAACCCTGTGGTGCATACCCTAAACCAAACTGCTGGATTATTTCTGGACTTAATTTTCGCTTATTCTGTAAATAATCTAAGGCGCCACCACCTGAATTTTTGAGCGCATGTTGGTAAAATTGTGCGCTCAGTGCTAAAACTTGATGTAACTGCTCACGTAGGGATATTTGACGCTCTAATTCTTGTCTTTGTTCGGGTGCAAGCGTTTTTACTGAAATTTGGTAGCGACGCGCTAAGTCTAATACTACCTCCGAAAATGAGCGCTTTTGCAAGTCCATCATGAACTTTATTGAATTCCCTGCTGCTTGACAACCAAAGCAATAGTACATTTGCTTGGTTGGAACAACTGTAAAACTAGGGCTTTTCTCATCGTGGAAAGGACATAACCCTACATAATCTTTGCCACGCTTACGTAAAACAACATATTCTGAGACGACATCATATATATCAGCTCGTTGTTTGACTTCTTCTACTGTATCGGGGTGTAAGCGAGGGATTTGCATAGGGTCAAGAGTCAGGAGGGGAGGTAGGACGAAGGAAGTTACGATTCTGAATTCTGAATTCTGAATTCTGAATTCTGAAATGATATAACTAATTGCCTGTACCTAGATTTTAGCAAAGGAAATACTGAGAAATGGGACGTATATTTATTTCAGCAGCACACGGAGGTAGAGAAAACGGAAGAATTGACCCAGGTGCTATTGCTGGGGGTACTACAGAAGCTCGCGAAATGATTTTGCTACGAGATTTAATAGTCACTGAGTTACGTGGTCGAAATTGGCAGGTTTTATCGGTTCCTGATGATTTGAGCGCACGGGGTACTATTAATTGGATTAATGCTCGTGCAAGTTCACGCGATGTTGCATTGGAAATTCAAACTGATGCGGCGCCTAATCCTTCGGTACGTGGTGCTAGTGTATTTTTCATTGGCAATAATGCAGAACGTAAAACTAATGCTGATTTGTTATTGTTAGCTTTAATTCAACGTGTTTCCCAATTACCGAATCGTGGTACTAAACCTGATACTAGTATTGGTACGGGTGGTTTAGCTTTTTGTCGTCAAACATCTATTGCTGCGCTTGTTATGGCGGTTGGGTTTTTAACTAATCCTGAAGATCGGAGACTGTTACAAACTCGGCGCCGTGATTTTGCAGTGGCAATTGCAGAGGGTTTAATATCCTGGAGTCGTGTCGTTGACCCAAGTGGAACACCTAGCGAACCAGAATACCCTTCTATCAATATTAATATTAATAGCAAAAATTATCCCAATAGAGGAATTTTAGTTAGCGGTAGTGCTTATATGCCTACTGATTTAGCCGACGAGTTGCAAGTTGATTTATCTAAAGGTTCTCTCGGTCGAGTTACTTACCAAGGAGCTACTTATGTTAAAGCTGTTGACTTGCGTACTTTGGGTGTGTCGGTTGGTTGGGATAGCGCAACTCGCACACTTAACTTAAAGTCAGCATCTGCAAACCAAGAAATTAATGAAATTATGGGTTCGGGTAGAGCATCAGAAGTTCAACTACACATCTTCCTACGTAGCAAAAATGAATCTGGTTCCGTGCAGTTTCCCGATATCCCCTCACTTTATATCGAAGAAGCTCGAATCGAAGGTGTAAATCATGACATTGCTTTTTGCCAAATGTGTTTGGAGACTGATTTTTTGCGCTTTAGTGGTGATATAAAACCTCAACAAAATAACTTTGCTGGTCTCGGTACTGTTGAAGGTGGTTCGGAAACTGCTACATTTGAAAGCGCACGTATTGGTGTTAGGGCACATATTCAACACCTTAAAGCTTACGCTAGTTCTGACCCGTTATCACAAGAAGTTGTTGACCCCAGATTCCGATTTGTAACACGTGGTGTGGCACCTATTGTTGAACAATTATCTGGTCGCTGGTCTGCTGATAGAAATTATGGCACCAAAATTCTCGCTATCGTTCGCCAATTATATCAATCTGCTGGATTATAACCATGAGCATGAATTCCTTAATAATTCCTTAATAATTATTTTTATTTTTTTAGAGCAAAACTTTTTTGCACACAAAGAATAGTTGACTGGCTATTTGCAAACGTTAAATTTCTCAAAAAATGTAAACATTTGTAAAGATGCAGTCAAGAAGACTAGAAAGATGCATTATAGATAGTTACACTAACAAAATATGTATGTTTGTTCTTATTCCTTGAAATCACAATAAAGTAAGATGCTACGGATAGAATAAATCGATGATTCCACTACAACTTACCATCAAAAATTTTCTGAGTTATCGCTCTGGCACGTTGGATTTCCACGGTTTGCATACCGCGTGTATTTGCGGCTCAAACGGCGCCGGAAAATCTTCGCTATTAGAGGCAATCACCTGGGCAATATGGGGTGAAAGTCGTGCCGCTTCAGAAGATGATGTAATTCATACTGGTAGTAAAGATGTGCGTGTTGATTTTGTGTTTGAGGCAAATCAACAAATTTATCGTGTCATTAGAACTCGCAGTCGTGGGGGAACTGGGGGGTTAGAGTTTCAAATCGAAACGCCAAGTGGTTTTAAGGCTTTAACTGGTAAGGGTCTTAGGGTAACTCAAGATTTAATTCAATCCCATATCAAGCTAGATTACGATACTTTTATAAATTCGGCTTATCTTCGCCAAGGACGCGCTGACGAGTTTATGCTTAAGCGTCCGGCTGAACGTAAAGAGATATTAGCTGAGTTATTAAAGCTTAACCAGTACGATGAATTAGAGGAGCGAGCAAAAGAACTATCAAAGACTTTGAAAGCTCGCTCAGATGAGATAGAACGCACGCTGGACACAATAAAAAGTCAATTGCAAAACCGGGATACCATCACGACTCAGCGCAAGTCATTAGAAGCGGAACTTAATCAACTTCAACAGCAACAGCAGTTTGAAACTATACAATTGCAAAGCTTGCAGGTTGTAGAACACCAGCGCAAATCTTGGGAAGAGCAACTTAGTTTCGTGCGTTCCTCGTTTGCCAATTTAACCCAAGACTGTGAACGTTTAGAAAAAGACCGTTTTAGTGTTGGCGCCGAGTTAGCTAAATTAGATGAATTATTAAAACGCGAAAAAGATATCATCGCAGGGTACCAACATTACCAAAATTTACAAGCAAAAGAAGAAGCTTTTTCGACAAAATTTCAAGAATTTACCCGTACTCAGCAACAGCGTGGTATAAAACAGCAGCAGCTTAATCAACAAATTAATGCTTTAGAGCGACAATTACAGCAAGCGCAGGCACAATTAGAAGCGGTACTGCAACAAGAACGGGATATTCAACAAACATTGAATAAGTCTAAAGAAGTTGAAGCTGCTTTAGAAAAGTTACGGGAATCTCGTAATCATTTAACACATCTTGACGATTTGCAAATGCGCGTTGCCCCGATATTGCGTCAACGTACTCAACTGCAAAGCCATCTTGATAAAGCACATGCGGGTTTGGTAGCGCGTATTGAGCAACTAGAAACGAGTGAAATTCAATTACAGCGTGCAACAAAACGTCAACCGCAAATTCAACAGGCAGTGTTAGCAGTCGCAGCGCAAATAGAAGAACTCGAAAAAACGCGCGTTTATTTACAGCGAGTTCAAGAAAAAGGTCAAGAACGGCGCCATTTTATGGAGCGTTTGCAAGCACAGCAGCGCGAATATGAGCGACTTTTGGGTGAACTCGAACAAAAATTACAGCTTCTAAAAACACCTAACGCTATTTGTCCATTATGTGAACGTCCTTTAGATGAACATCACTGGAACCGAGTTGTTAGTAAAACAGAGACAGAATATAAAGATACCGAAGGACAGTTATGGGTGTTCCGCGAGCAAATGGCTGTATCTGACCGTGAAATTCAAGTTTTAAGACAAGAATACCGCGACATTTCCCAAAAATTATCCCCTTACGATACTTTACGCGAACAAAGAGGACAATTAGCAGCGCAGTTAGAATCTAGTAGCGATGCAGAAGAGCAACTACATCAAATTGCTGCTGAAAAAGAAAAATTAGAGCGTGCGTTACATTTGGGAGATTATGCACCTGACCAACAAGAGGAATTACGTCACCTTGACGAATATATACAAAGTTTAAATTACAACGAACAAGACCACGCTTTAGCACGTAACGAAGTTGAAAGATGGCGATGGGCAGAAATTAAACAAGGTCAAATTAAAGATGCGGCAAAGCGACAAGCGCAACTCGACAAGCGTAAACCAGAGTTAGAAGCGCAAATCGTTGATTTAGAACGACGTATCGAATTAGAGGCAGTAGAATCTGAATGTGCTTTAGAAATTGCAGCTTTAGATAAATATATTGCTTCCATTGGTTACGATAATAACGAGCATAACAACATTCGCACCGCACTTCGTACTGCACAAGCTTGGCATCTACGTTACCAAGAGTTACATAATGCAAAAACTATATACCCCACCCGACAATCGCGGTTAAATGAATTAAGTGCAGCATTAGCAGAGCGTGGAATTGAGCGTCAGCGTTTAGCATTGCAAATCGAAGCAACTATTGAGCAATTAAAACAAAGTGCTAACCCAACACAACAAATTCAAACATTAGAAGCACAATTAGCAATTAGGCGCCGTCAACTCGACGAACAGCTTGGACATTTAGGAAGACTCGAACAGCAATCGCAGTACTTGGACACTTTAGAAACTCAGTACGGTGAGCAACAGCAACAACTCACTGAAACACGCAACCAACAGCGTGTATATCAGGAATTAGCACAAGCCTTTGGTAAAAATGGTATCCAAGCATTCATGATTGAAAACGTGTTACCTCAGCTTGAAGCCGAGACAAACCAATTACTTTCGCGTTTAACCGCCAATCAGTTACACGTGCAATTTGTTACACAACGGCATGGACGCAACGGCAAATCTACAAAGAAAAATGCCAAATTAATAGATACCTTAGATATTCTCATTGCAGATGCAAGAGGAACACGCGCATATGAAACTTACTCAGGTGGTGAAGCATTTAGAATCAACTTTGCAATACGACTTGCCCTAGCTAAATTATTAGCACAACGTGCAGGCGCCGCACTGCAAATGCTGATAGTGGATGAAGGTTTTGGGACACAAGACGCAGAAGGATGTGATCGTTTAATAGCAGCAATAAACGCTATAGCACCAGACTTCGCTTGTATCCTGACGGTAACACACATGCCACATCTCAAAGAAGCCTTTCAAGCACGTATCGAAGTTACCAAAACTCAAGAAGGTTCACACCTACGGTTGCTTGTGTAAGGTGAGCAATGCCCACCCTATTGTGAAAATTTTCCTTAGAAGACTCAGTCATCTTCATCAAAATCTAAAGCTTCGCCAACAAGAAAATCAACTCCAGATATTCTCAACGATTTTCCGTAAAGCCTGTCTAAAACTCGTTTGACAGATATTCGTTTCCACAACTGACAACGCTTAGTCCGATATCCTTGCTCATTGAGCCAGTTAGCTATCTGTTGTAGAGACTTTCCTGATTTGTGATGACGGCGAATTAGCTCAATTACAGCTTGTTCGTGGGGTTCTTCAACAAGTTCACCGTTAATTGACGTCAAACCAAAAGGTGGTGAACCGTAGCCAGCATAGCCACCGCGCGCCGCCTTAAGCTTTCGTCCTTGTTCTAGCCTCTCCCAGATACTTCCTCTTTGGGAGCTATCTGCTGTCATGATTGTAGGGTATGTATAAAAGACGTTGTTATTTTAACTTAAATCAGTCAGTATGTACACGCAAGATATAATGATTATCTATATAAATCATCTACCTAAAGACTTAATTTTATGTTAAATCAATATGACTTTGAATAAAATTAAATAATAGCCGTTACATCCGTCTTAAAATCACGTCTCTAATTTGATAACTATAGTTTTGAATGTATTTTTAAATGCAAATTTTAATGTTAAAACTGGTTTTTATACACAGAATATAGTTATAAGTATTAATATAAGCCCATCGGGATATGTAATTAATTTCAACAGAATAGGGTGCTGATACCTTCATAAGTACTTGTGCGAACTAATTTATAATAGTGCGAAGCACTAACTCGTGAGATTACAACAATATCATAACCCCCTAAAACAAATAGATTAGGCATTAATTTTAGAATGTCTAATTTTTCATCTCTAGATTAACAAGTGTTTCCCAACTTTAAATATCGAAATTTTGTTTACAGTTTTCAAAACAACTTTTAAGTAACTTAATTTTAATAGGTAACATTTATGTTGACTTGGTTAGTAATCAATACAGCAACTTTAAGTACATTTGATTTAAATAATAGTACAAGCTATCGCAGTTTGATTGTATTTTTATATACAGTAATTCTGCTTATAGGTGGAGTAATAATTAGAAAAATATGGTCGATAAAGCATATAGGTAAAACTATCTATAACTTACTTCCAAATTCGTTAACGAAACAGTGGCAAGCATACGATGAATGGGTAATTCAAACGAAAAATATATTTGATTCAATCGAAGCGCTGCGTCAAAGCGAGGAAAGGTTTCGAGCTATTTTTGAAGCAGCAGCAATAGGAATTTCTCATACTGATATAGATGGACGTATTCTGCAGACGAATCCAAAGTTTTGTCAGATAGTTGGATATGAAGCAGATGAACTATTATCAATGCGGTTTCAAGATATTACTCATCCAGATGATTTATTGATTGAATTGTCATTACACCAAAAATTGTTAAAGTTAGAACAAACTAGTTATCATATCGAGAAACGCTATATTCGCCGTGATGGTATGCTTGTTTGGATAAAATTGACAGTTTCGGTTATTTGCGACTCGAACGGTAAACCAATTGAACTAATTAAAGTTATCGAAGATATTAGCGATAGAAAAAATGCTGAACTTGCGCTAAGACGGAGCGAAGAACGTTATCGTTCGTTAGTTGCAGCAACCTCGCAAATAGTATGTATTAGTGATGAAAATGGTAATTTAACTCACATGTTCGCAGGCACCGGATATCGAGTCAAGGATATTGAAGGGTTACAGCGAGTTGGTTGGGTAGAAAGAATTCATCCCGAAGACCTTCCTTCGGTTCAACAAGCTTGGCAGTCTGCACACTGTAATAAGAGCTTTTACGAAATTGAGCATCGACTAATGGATGCTGATGGGAACTATAGATATATGCAGACACGCGCGGTTCCGGTACTATCAGAAGATGGTAATGTACGCGAGTGGATATCGGCGATTACAGATATTTCTACACGTAAACAAGCAGAAGCAGAATTGCGTACTTCCGAACAACGCTATCGAGAGTCAGCAAGAGTAGCTCAAAAGCAAGCGACAAGACTTAAAAGAGCTATGCAAAAAATTGCTGACACCCAAGCACAATTAATTCAAAACGAAAAAATGTCGTCTTTGGGACAACTTGTTGCGGGTGTTGCCCACGAAATTAATAACCCCGTCAGCTTTATCTATGGAAACATTAGCCATATCCACGAATATACTCAAGACTTGCTGAAGCTAGTTTTACTATATAAACAACACTATCCTAAACCTTCGTCATGTATTAATAAAGTACTTCAAGCTATTGACCTTGACTTTATTCAAGAAGACTTGCCCAAAATTTTATCATCAATGATTAAAGGCGCCGACCGTATTCGGCAAATAGTTTTATCACTGCGAAACTTTTCGCGATTGGATGAAGCATCGTTGAAGGCAGTTGATATTCACGAAGGAATAGATAGTACACTATTGATATTGCAAAGTCGTCTCAATAGTTTATCAAACGCTCCAAAAATTGAAATTGTCAAACAATATGGCACCATAGGAAAAATCGAATGCTATGCAGGACAATTAAATCAAGTATTTATGAATATTCTTAACAATGCCATTGACGCAATTCACAACTTAGACAGTCATCAAACAGGTAAAATAGTTATCAATACAAATATTGACGAACAAAACCAAGTAGTTATCAACATTATAGATAACGGGTGCGGAATGAGTGAAGAAACAAGGCGCCGAATTTACGACCCATTCTTTACAACAAAACCCGTTGGTTCAGGCAACGGGTTAGGCATGGCAGTTAGCTACAAAATTATAGAAAAACATGGTGGCAAACTCGAATGTTCTTCTATCGTTGGAGAAGGGACAAAGTTTACTATCTTGTTACCAAAACAACCAGAACTCCTATAAACCGGGAATATGCGTTGAAATATTGTAATAAAAACGAAGATTTGTCTGCGACAATGAATGCGTAGAAACCCGGTTTATGCAGCGTAAAGCATCTTTAAAATTTTCACGTTACAAATCTTCTGGTTCTACCCCTTGGTCAATCCAAGCATCAATTGCTCTTTTTACTTCCGATTCTGTTACAGCTGACCATTGTTTTTCATTGAGAGTTGTTTGGAATACGGCTCTTTTTCCATGACCGACTTTTTCGATTGTGTGTCCGCGATACTGATTTTTAGGTTTAACCATTTTTGGTGTAATTTTATTTTTTATTATAGCAAATCTGGAGGCGCCATTTTTTCTTAGCTATTGTTTGTAGCGTTAAACTCTAACTTATATTTATACAGTGCTACTGGTTTAGTTCTAGCTTTAAAGTAATTGGGGTCTTGGGGGGATAAGTAGACTGCGGTAACTTGGTCGGCAATAATGGCAGGTTGTTTTGTTGGTTGTTGTTGATATGCGGTAGTAGATTCTACTATATTAAAGTAAGGATTTTTGGTGCCTTTAAATATTTGCTGGAATACTTCGCTTGTAATATATTTATCATCGGGTGTTGTTTCTATTGCCCGTGTAGTGACTATTGATACTAACTGTAAGTTATTTTTGAGTGTGGTAATTTGACGGTTGGGTGACTCTGGGTCTACTTTAACAGATATTACTGCGTCTTCTCCTAAATATGCACGCGCTAAACTTAAACCGTTGTATGCTCTATCTGCAACAATAGCAGCAGATTTGTTTACTATACGAGGAATTAGCTTAGAACCAGTAATATAAGTTTTTTCTGGTACAAATTTAACTTTAAAACTAACTGGTTGATTTAAATACTGTCGATTTCCTTCAAAGCCTGGTGTAATTATATCAGGTGCCAGAGGTGCAGCCAAATCAACAAGCGTACTTTTTACAATCCATTCACCCTGCATCCAAGTTGGATATATTAAATCTCCATTTGCAGGTTGAGTACTGGTTAATCTCTCCCATTGCGAAAAATTTGCTAACCTTTGCGCTAATTCCCCAGCTTTTGCCTCATTATTACTCCATACAAATAACGCAATAATTAAACAAAAACTCAAAATAAAAAATTTTCTCATTATCTTTTGTATTTATTGCCAAACAATAAATATACACTACTCCCATAGGCAAAGGGTAGGCGCCTCAAACTACCTATGTATCACTGTGGAGTAAGTATTTTGTGGTAAGTATGGATACATGAAATACACAGGCAGGATGCCTTTGCTACAAGTTATCAAAATTAAGGTTAAGAAGAAGCTAAGGAAAGATTATAAACTTTTTATAATATCGAGAAATCAATTATTAAATTATACTAAGGCAATTCGAGCTTGTATTGCCGAGTAGCCTTATAATTTATCGTATCCTGCAAATTAATAAACTATAAACCGTATATATTCAGATGATTATATTGACAAATCTAGGTTAAGCTGGACACATAAAAATTAGGGTAATCAGGGAGAAGCTTATGGTTGTGAAAGTAGCAAGCAAAAGTTTAATTGCGTTAGAGTCAATTAAAAAATCTTATCAACAGCCGAACGGTCAAGAAATAACTATATTAGAAAATATTTCTTTAGAATTAAAACCAGGCGAAATAGTGGCTTTACTAGGTCCATCGGGTTCAGGTAAATCAACTTTAATGCGAATTATTGCAGGATTAATTACACCGACTCAAGGTAAAGTGTTATATCATAATCGCCCTTTAGTTGGCTTAAATCCAGGTGTGGCGATTGTGTTTCAAAGTTTTGCTTTATACCCTTGGCTAACTGTACTAGAAAATGTAGAGTTAGGTTTAAAAGCTAAAGGAGTAATGGCTTCGGAGCGTCGTTATAAAGCTTTGCAAATGATTGACGTTATAGGTTTAGATGGGTTTGAAAATGCTTACCCTAAAGAACTTTCGGGTGGAATGCGTCAACGTGTAGGTTTTGCTAGAGCCTTAGCTGTGGAGCCAGAGTTATTATGTATGGATGAGCCTTTTTCTGCTTTGGACGTATTAACGGCAGAAAACTTACGGTTTGAATTACTTGATTTATGGTTAGAAAAGCGCATTCCTACAAAATCTGTTTTAATTGTGACTCATGGTATTGAAGAAGCGGTTATTTTAGCCGATAGAATTATTGTACTAGGTAGAAATCCAGGACGAATCCGTGCAGATTTAACGGTAACTTTACCTCATTATCGTGACAGAAAAAGCTCAAGTTTTCAAGCTTTGGTTGACCAAGTTTATAAAATTATTACTAACCCTGAGTTAGAAAACGTTGAACAAGCTGCTGTGGCGCCTCAATCGACAGAAACTCAACCTCGTAAGTATCCACCATTACCTGCTGTTAGAATTGGTTCAATAGCAGGTCTTTTGGAGTTATTAGAAGACCGACAAGGAGATTTATATCGTTTGGGTCAAGAATTGCAGTTAGAAGTCGATGATATTTTACCAATTGTAGATGCAGCACAATTAATGAAATTAGTAAACCTTCGCGAGGGGGATATTACTTTAACAGAAGTAGGTCAGCAATTTGTTAGCAGTGGTATTGATGAACGCAAAGCAATTGTTCGTAACCAGCTTTTAAGTAACTTGTTTTTAATCCAGCAAATAACGAATTTACTACAAGTAAAGCGCAATCAACGTATCCAAGAAGAATTAATATTAGATATTTTAGAAGCTCATTTTAGCCCAGAAGAAGCTGAAAGACAGCTAAAAACTGCTATTGACTGGGGACGTTATGCAGAAATTTACAGTTACGATGAACCCGCAGGTGAAATTTTCTTAGAAAGTATTAATAATGACTAGACCTTTAACTCCTGAAAATCAAGTAAGCGGCAGGTTGAATTGGACTTGGCAAGATATATTATTGGTTTTTGCAATAATCACTTTAATTTTTGCCATTGTTCGTACTGCTACTAATTTTACTGGCGCCTACAATTCAACGTTTCAAGTTGATACTTCTTTGAGTGTTTTACCAAGCTATACACTCCAAACTTTAATACGAATGGTGATTGCTTACTTTTGTTCGCTGGTTTTTAGTTTAGTTTATGCCTATAGTTCTTACCGTTATAAATCGGCGGCAAAAATATTAATACCGCTTTTAGATGTATTACAGTCAATTCCTGTATTGTCAATTGCACCTGGGGTAGTTTTAGGTTTAATTGCTTTATTTCCTGGTCAGCGTATTGGTATAGAGTTAGCGGCAATTTTAATGATTTTCACTGGCATGGCTTGGAACTTGGTGTTCAGTTTTTACCAGTCTTTACGCGGTATTCCTAGTGAGTTAAAAGAAGCTGCGCGCGTTTATGGTTTAAGTGGTTGGCAGCGTTTTTGGACTTTGGAATTACCAAGTGGCGCCATTGGTTTAGTATGGAATAGCGTGATGTCTGTAGCTGGTGGCTGGTTTTTTCTAATTGCCATTGAATCGTTAACGCTAGGTGATAAAAACTTTCGTCTTCCTGGTTTAGGCGCCTATTTAGGTGCAGCAGCAGACAAAGGTAATTTTGTGGCTTTAACTTGGGGACTTATTGTTTTAATTGGAGTAATTATTGCTACAGATTACTTTATTTGGCGCCCGTTAATTACTTGGGCAGAAAAATTCAAATATGAAACCGTTGAATCAGAAAATGTTCCGACTTCTGCAGTTTTAGATTTTATCAGAAGGTCGCCAACTTTTAGGGTTATTACTCAGCGAGTATGGAAACCTTTAAGTGCAACTTTATCACGTCCAAAACACAACCAACCAGATGCACCAGCTACTCCAAATTATAATTCCTCTTTAGGAGTATGGGTTAACTGGTTATTCGTTAGTGGATTAGGTTTTATTGTACTATGGGGTACTTGGGAAGCTGCAATGATGTTGAAGGATCTTAATTTTTCCGATTGGCTGTCTGTTATTAGTGGCGCCATTTGGACATCGATTCGAGTATTTATTGCTTTAGTATTATCTTTGTTATGGACAATACCAGTAGGGGTAACAATTGGTAGAAATCCAAAACTCGCGCAACTATTACAACCAATCGTTCAGATTGCCGCTTCGGTACCTGCAACAGCTTTGTTTCCTGTGTTGCTTTTATTTCTAATTCGTATAGGTGGTGGGTTAAAGATTGGTTCTGTTGCTTTAATGATGTTAGGCACAATGTGGTATATATTATTTAACGTTATAGCAGGTGCCCAAGCTATTCCTTCAGAACTATTTGAAGCTGCTACTGTTTACAAACTTAAAACTATCCAACGTTGGCAAACTGTAATACTACCTGGTATTTTTCCATATTTAGTTACAGGCATAATTACAGCAGTTGGTGGCGCCTGGAATGCGAGCATTGTTAGCGAGTACGTCCAATTCCAAGGACAAACTATCACTACTCCTGGTTTAGGTTCCATTATTTCTCAAGCTTCTGCAACTGGTAAATATCCGCTTTTATTAGCTGCTACTGCTGTTATGTCTATTTTAGTTGTTTTGACTAATAGATTAGTTTGGCGCCCGCTTTACTGTCTCGCACAAGAAAAATACCAATTACTTGTATAATAGTGAATTGTCATGAATCCCGTAGTGAAGCATCTCATAATATTAAATTGTCATGCTGAACGCAGTGAAGCATCTCATAAATATTCACAATTATTAGAGATTCTTCGCTACGCTCAGAATGACATTTAGAGAATGTATAGTAAACCGAATAATATAATCCAGATTACGTCAACGAAGTGCCAATATAATTCAGCTGCTTCGATACCGAAATGATGTTCGTTACTGTAATGACCGGGTTTGCGAGAACGCCATAATACCGCGAGAATTGCAATTACACCAATTGTTACGTGTAATCCGTGAAAACCAGTTAGTACATAAAATGCACTAGCAAACAAGTTTGTTGTTAAACCAAATTCAAGGTGGGTGTATTCATATACTTGACCAAACAAGAATGTGATTCCCATTAGCGCGGTAATTCCAAACCACAATTGCATTCCCCGCACGTCGTTCTTTTTAATTGCGGTGTCAGCATTATGGATAACGAAGCTACTAGCTATTAGGTTAACAGTGTTAATACCAGGTAGTAGTAACTCAAGTTCGGGAGTTCCTTCAGGTGGAAAAACGGGTAGCACAGACCTAAAGGCAAGATAGGCGCCGAATAAGCCCATAAAAATCATACCTTCAGCAATTAGGAAGAAAACAAGCCCAAACATACGATGGTCTGGGTGTTCTTCGTGATGCGCTTCGGCTGTATGGTGATGATTTAACTCGGTTAATTTAGTGTCAATAGTTTGACTTTGCATGAAGATTTATTATTTAAGGGACAGGAGATTTTTATAAGGGGCGGGTTTATTAGATAGTAAACTTTGTTTTAGGATATCTGTTAACCCGCCCTTACTAGATTATCGTTCGTCAGTTTTTGCTGCTATTGACGGATATGGTTCGTCAGGGTCTGCACGCAACACAGAGTTAGTACCTGCGGATGTTAGTGGGTCATTCGTTTCCATCGGTACGCCGTATTTGGCATTTTCTAAACCGTAGTCGTAGGGACCTGTTGCTAATACAGGAATTCCTTCAAAATTCTCAATTGCTGGTGGCGAGGTTGTCATCCACTCTAGGGTCAGACTTCTCCAAGGATTGTCACCTGCTTTTTCGCCATACAACCAACTCCAAGCCATATTAATGATGAACGGCAAGGTTGAGATAGCAAGAAGATAAGAACCGTAGGTGCAAATTTCGTTTATTGATGTAAATTTCGGGTCGTACTGAGCAATACGACGGTTCATACCCATCAAACCTAGTTTGTGCATGGGTAAGAAGGTCATGTTCAAACCAACAATTGTTAAGGCAAAGTGAACTTTACCCCAAAACTCATTGAACATCCGTCCGGTCATTTTGGGGAACCAGTGATAAATTCCTGCGAAAATGCCGAGAACGCTACCACCAAACAATACGTAGTGAAGGTGGGCGACAACAAAGTATGTATCGTGTACGTGGATATCAAATGGTACAGCCGCAAGCATTACACCACTGATACCACCAATAACGAATGTTCCAACAAACCCCATAGCAAATAGCATTGGAGTGTTGAGTTGAATTTTACCGCCCCACATTGTCGCCAACCAGCTAAATATTTTGATACCAGTAGGTACGGCGATAATCATGGTGGTAATCATGAAAAACATCCGTAACCAACCTGGAATACCACTGGTAAACATGTGGTGTGCCCAAACGATTAGTCCAAGGAAGCTAATAGCCAAACTGGAGTAGGCAATAGCTTTGTAACCAAAAATTGGTTTACGCGCGTGGGTAGGGATAATTTCAGATATGCCCCCGAAGAAAGGCAAAATCATGATGTATACGGCTGGGTGCGAGTAGAACCAGAACATGTGCTGGTAAACAACTGGGTCGCCACCACCGGTAGGATTAAAGAATGTCGTGCCGGCAATTAAGTCAAACGCCAGCAAAATCAAACCTGCCGCTAATACTGGGGTAGAAATTAATACCAGTGCCGAAGTTGCGAGCATTGCCCAGCAAAATAATGGCATTTGGTGAAACCCCATTCCTGGTATACGCATTTTGAGCAGCGTTACAAGGAAATTAATGGCCCCTAAAATTGACGATGTTCCCAATATCAGCAAACTCATAATCCATATTCCCTCACCCACTTGTCCTGTAACTAGTGACAAGGGTGGGTATGAAGTCCAACCTGCATCTGGTGCATCTCCCACAGCTAAACTACTAACTAGTAGTAAACCGCCTATAGGAATCATCCAGAATGCAACAGCGTTGAGACGAGGGAATGCCATATCTTTGGCGCCAATCATTAAGGGTATTAAATAATTGGCAAATCCGGCGCCGACAGGCACAATCCACAAGAAAATCATGATTGTGGCGTGCAGTGTAAATAAGCTGTTATACAGTTCTGGGCTGACAAAATCGCTTTCTGGAGTTCGTAACTCGGTACGAACCAAGTCAGCCATTACCCCACCAATACAGTAAAAAATAAAGCTGGTAACAATGTATTGAATACCAATAACTTTATGGTCGGTGCTAAAGGTGAAAAACTCCCACCATTTTCTAACACCAGGTTCTTCAATCTTTGCTGGAATATTCGCAGCTTCCTGAATTTTTGCTTGTGTCATTAATGATGAATTTGATGTAATACTTCGTTTGCTTCAATTCCCATGTGCTGGGTATAGGGCGCCAAGAAATCAGAAACTAATTTATCTGTAGGATTCATAGCTACAGCTTGATTAAGGGTTTCTCGACTAGCAACTAATTGCTCTTGTATCCAATTATCGTATTCTTGTTGCGGTTGTACTACAACAGTCGTGTGCATGGCGCCGTGGTAAGGACCGCACAACTCAGCACAAATTAAAGGATAATCGCCTTCTTTCTGTGGAGTAAAACGAATTTCAGTTTGGCGACCAGGAATTATGTCTTGCTTAAGTCGAAACTCTGGCACCCAAAATGCATGGATAACATCGTTAGCACTCATTTCTAACTTGACTTCACGTCCAATAGGAACGTGCAGTTCGCCACTGGTTACACCTACTTCAGGATAAGTAAAAATGAAGGCGTATTGTAAACCTGTGACGTTTATTACTAATTCAGGTGCTTTACCTTCTTTATCAGGAGTGGCGCCTAATCTAGGAGAACTGATCCCCATACCTGGAGCATCATTTTTCTGGGGTATTTGGTCGGCATTGCGTACAGCAGCAGTTGCTGGGTCAAGATTAGCCTCGTCTGACTGTTCCTGGTTGCGGTTAGGTTGGTCAGTGGGTGGAGTATCATTTAACGTCGCCGCTATTGCCGCACCTGGCATTTTCATGGCTTCAGGAGACATTGGTGCCGCATGTGCCGCATGGGGATCAAAGCCACCCATGTCGTTATACACTTCAAAGCTGTATACAGATATACCTATAACAATAATTGCTGGAATCGCAGTCCACAGAATTTCTAATGGAACGTTTCCGTGTACTGGGGCGCCGTCTGTTTCATCTCCGGCTTTACGACGATACTTAAAAGCACTGTAAATTAAAATACCTTCAACTAAGACGAAGATACCAACAGAGACGGTCATCATGGTATTGAACAAACCGTCAATGAGAAAGGCTTCACTACTAGCAGCGGTTGGTAACAAGCCATGATTTTGACCGTACCAAAGGCTGACAAGGGTCAGCAGGATGCCAATAAGTAAAGTCCAGATTGAATTTGGAATTTTCACGGTGGATTTACGCTCTCCGACTTAACTAATGCATGGAACTAACTGCCCACTCTTCTACTACGGTAATCCAGCCTATGCGGCATGGAGTAAAAGAAGGTGAAATAATTATTAATTTTTTAGGGTTGAGTTCGATTGTCAAATATGTGAAAACCCTTTGGCATAACTTACTCCTGGGTGTGTATTTGAGTAAAAAGACGCACCCACTAGAATAGTGGTTGTTGTACGCTGCTTATAAGCTAAAAAATATCTAAAGCTTTTGGCAACTAGAAATGACCTATCTTTAGATTAATTAGTAGCTGATAGTAAAACTTTGTCTCCAACCTGAAATCTATGAGCTAGGGTGTAGATAAGCAGAACACAATTTTTGTAAACTTTTTAGATTAATATTGCTTATTAATCAAATTGTCCGTTCGTTACTAAATAAATTACGTTCGGTTAGTATAGTCTACGAGTAGTGGGCAAAAGGTATCATTCATGAGCGAGTTTGTCCTTGAACAAAATGAACAACGAAATATAGCGGCAGAAACTCAACCAGTTGAGCGAACTCGTCGCTTAGTCTGGAAGATTTCTATCGCCACATTGATTCTAATCGCGATTGGCAGTGCCACTCGTGTAATGAACGCTGGACTCGCTTGTCCTGACTGGCCTCTGTGCTACGGTGAACTTGTTCCAGCCAAACAAATGAATCTTCAAGTTTTCTTGGAGTGGTTTCATCGATTGGATGCTTCGCTAATTGGTCTAAGTGCCATAGTACTAGTCTTTTTAAGCTGGTGGAAACGGCGCCATCTTCCCAATTGGCTACCAATAGCATCGACATTCGCCTTATTCCTAATTGTTTTCCAAGGTGTATTAGGTGGTCTAACAGTTACTCAATTGTTACGATTCGATATCGTGACGGCACACTTAGGAACGGCATTATTATTCTTTATAACTCTGCTAATCATCGGTACAGCTTTGACACCATATCAGGGGACTGGAACTGTCGGCAAGCTACCTTGGATAGGTTTAACTGCTGCAATTTTGGTGTATGTTCAAAGTTTGTTAGGCGCCGTCGTTGGTTCACGTTGGGCACTTCACCAATGTTTTGCTGGATACCAACTCTGCGGTGTCATGTATAGTCATATTTTTGGCTTGATACCGCCAACAGTAGCAATTCTGTCTTTAGTAGTAATGGCATGGCGAACTCCAGCGTTACAGCCAGCGTTACGAAAGCTAGCTAACATGGCAGGTGGATTGCTTGTTCTGCAAATTTTGTTAGGTGTCGCCACATTTAGACTACATCTTCAAGTTGAACCGCTGACTGTATTGCACTCAACAATAGGCGCCACATTGTTAGGAACGCTCGTTGTCTTCACTGTTTTAGCAATCCGTGATGCACAAACAAATAAACAAACAGAACTAGCAATAACAGCAACAGCCCAGTAAACCAAACAAGTTCACCTCTTACAGAATCAAATTGATAAAAAGAGATACGAATGGGTTGGTGTGCAACCAATTCTCACCCCCCATTCCCAGTTATTTATAAATAAGGAACTAGTGCCAAAATGATTGAGACTAATGTCTCGAGACACCACCAAACTTTTTTAGAAGTGGTTCAGAGCTACTATTTGCTCACTAAACCCCGTATTATCCCATTACTACTAATTACCACCGCTGGCAGCATGTGGATTGCCGCCAAAGGACAAGTAGACCCATTACTGTTGTTAGTAACTCTAGCTGGTGGTACTCTCGCGGCAGCTAGTGCCCAAACAATCAATTGTGTCTATGACCGGGATATTGATTATGACATGGAGCGCACGCGCCATCGTCCCTTACCTTCGGGCAAAGTTCAATCACGCGATGCTTTAATTTTTGCCGCTGTACTCGCAATTCTTTCCTTCACACTTTTATCTGTTTTCGCTAACTTGCTTGCTGCACTTTTAGCAATGTCTGGTATTGTATTTTACGTGTTGATTTATACACACCTTCTTAAGCGTCATAGCACCCAAAATATTGTAATTGGCGGCGCCGCTGGTGCGATTCCGGCTTTAGTGGGTTGGGCAGCAGTGACAGGAACCCTTAGCTGGGCTGCATGGTTAATTTTTGCTATCGTCTTCGTTTGGACACCTCCCCATTTCTGGGCATTGGCGTTAATGATTCGGGATGATTACGCAAAAGTGGGTATTCCCATGCTACCAGTAGTTGCAGGCGCCAAAGCTACCGTACAACAAATTTGGTATTATACCTTAATAACAGTATTGGCAAGTCTCCTACTAATTTATCCCTTGCATGAGACAGGATTTATTTATGGCGCAATAGCAGTATCGTTAGGCGGTATATTTGTAAATAAAGCTTGGAAATTATTACAAAATCCAGAAGATAAACCCACGGCAAAAGCATTGTTTCTCTATTCCATTTCTTACATGATGTTGCTGTGCTTAGGTATGGTTGTCGATAGTCTTCCCATGACTCATCATGCCGTGAATTTTGCGGTTAGTAAATTACATTTGCTCGTTGGGTAACATTTTCTATCTGTGGAAATCACGCAATGTAAAAATAACGCAATTGTAGAGACGTTACATGTAACGTCTCTACATTCATTTTTGTGATGTTATTTTGTTGGTAATCTTGGGAAATATAAATTTGTAAATTTATTTACCAAGATTTTAACGGAAATAATAATGAATCTCAAATTAATAAAAAAGTATATATCTTACTCTTTTATACTCATTCTCACGGGTTGTCAGAATGGCTGCCAGCAAAAAAAGATAGAACAAATAAAATTATTACCGTTACCTCAAGACCCATTGATTCAAGTCTATTTAAATCATTCCGAAACTTCAGAATATCAAGAACCTTACAAAGATAAAAAGCGGCAGGGTGATGATTTAGAAAAACAAATAGTTGATATAATAATGGGCGCCAAGTCCCAAGTAGATATAGCAGTACAAGAGTTACGCTTACCAAAAATAGCCCAAGCTATAGCAGCAAAGCAAAAAGCAGGGGTAAAAGTTAGATTAATTATCGAAAACACATATAATCGTCCGATTAATAATCTATCACAGCAGGAAGTTAAGAAGCTCAAACCAAGGGAAGCGCAAAAGTATAAAGAATATCGTAGTTTTGTTGACATCAATCAAGATGGTAAGCTAGACACGAAAGAAATAGAACAACGTGATGCTTTAGCAATTCTCGACAAAGCCAAAGTTACAAAACTCGATGATACGTCAGATGGTAGTCGTGGTAGTGACTTGATGCACCATAAATTTGTCATCGTCGATAACCGTTTTGTAATTGTTACATCAGCTAACTTTACACTTTCAGATGTTCACGGTGACTATACTAAACCAAAAACTCTGGGAAATGCCAACAACTTATTAAAAATAGACAGTCCTGATATCGCAGCAGTATTTACAGAAGAATTTAATTTGATGTGGGGAACTGGGGGTAAAACCAGCCAAAAATTTGGACTAAAAAAACCAATACGGGCGCCAAAAACAATCAAAATAGGAGATAGTACAGTTACAGTTCACTTTTCACCGACTTCCCCAACCCAACCCTGGACAAATAGTAGTAATGGTTTAATTAATACAAATTTATCAACTGCTACCAAATCTGTAGACATGGCATTGTTTGTTTTTTCCGAACAACGACTAGCTAATATCTTAGAATGGCGCCATCAACAAAACGTTCAAATTAGAGCATTACTCGAAAAAAGCTTTGCATATCGTTCTTATAGTGAAGGGTTAGACATGATAGGTCTGGCACTTAGCGACAAATGTAAATACGAAGTTGATAATAAACCTTGGCGCCAACCCATTACCACCGTTGCTGTACCCTTATTACAAGAAGGTGACTTATTACACCATAAATTTGGTGTTATCGATAATCAAACAGTAATTACAGGTTCGCATAACTGGTCAGAAGCAGCTAACAGTGGCAACGACGAAACACTTTTAGTAATTCAAAACCCCGTTATAGCTGCTCACTACACGCGCGAATTTGAAAGATTATACAAAAAATCGCAACCTGGACTACCACAAAAAATTCAGCAAAAAATCAAATCTCAACAAACACAATGTCAGAAAATAGAGTCACCTTCAACGATAGAAAATAAATCTGTGCAGGTTAATTTGAATACTGCAACTCTTGCTGAAATTGAAGCACTACCAGGTATTGGTAAAAAAACAGCACAACGTATTATTTACGCACGACAACAAAAACCTTTTACATCATTAAAAGATTTGGAACGAGTGAAGGGATTAAGTAGTAGTAAGTTGTTAAAATTACAAGGTTATGTAAGCTGGTAAAGTTTTTGTAGGTTGGGTTGAGGAACGTTAACGTAGTTTTCCCGTTATCCATAAATGGAGTTTCCCGCAGGGTAGGATATCCGCTTATGGTAGGGAGAGCCAACAACAAATGATTAAGATATTAAACAGCCAAATTCCTAGAGGATAAGTTGAACGTAAATATATCCTCTAGGAAAATCTACCAAGCCAATGATTTTCTTGAGAAAATACAATACAAATATATTATTTATCTGGTAACAAGTAAATAATGCTGCCTGATTTATTCCAAATTACGTATTTGTCTCTTTATAAAAGCAAATATTTTAATATTAATTTTGCAATTCACTTATCATTTGCAAAATCGGTGTCTTGTAGAGACGCAATTAATTGCGTCTCTATGTAAATATAATTTTTACGATTTCTCAACGAACTGCCATAAAAAAGCATAACTATGCTAGTTGTGTTTTATTGTTTGAGTGAATCATCAAAGTGTATACTGCCCCCAAATTATTCAAAAACCTTGATATCCGACCAAGGTTACTGATTTCTATTGTCGGCGCCGTTTTAGTTGCTACACTATTACCACCTTGGTTACATTTGTCTACACGTATTCTTTGTGGTTGGAATGCTGGAATTGACGTTTTTTTAGTTTGGACTTTATGGAATATGTTCAGGGCAACTCCAGAGAAAATGCGTCGTTATGCTTTAACTGAATATCAAGGTCGTTTGGCACTGTTGTTATTAGTTACTGCTGCTGCCAGTGCAAGTATTTTTGCCATTGGGTTTTTACTTTCTGATACCAAAGGACTTTCTATTTCAATAGTAGTATTTCATGTTGTACTCTCTGCTTTGACAATTGTTGGTTCTTGGTTACTGGTGCATACTGTGTTTGCTTTAGAATATGCATATAGGTATTATCACAACACTAATATAACAAGCAAGCAATCTCCGTGTTTAGATTTTCCTAATGAAACTGACCCAGACTACTGGGACTTTTTATACTTTTCGTTTGTGATTGGTATGACAAGTCAGGTTTCTGATGTTCAAACAACATCGCGCTTAATGCGGCGCCTTGCACTGTTACATGGGATAATATCTTTTTTCTTCAATACTTCAATTTTAGCGATGAGTATAAATATTATCGCTGCCTTAATTTAAAAACAAAATTACCAAGATGGCGCCATCTATTAACAAAAATCAAACTGTAGGTAGTTTGCAACACCAAGAGTATTGATACCCGCCTAAGATAGGGAGCATCCAGTTTTGGCAGAAACACCCAAACATAAGGCGCCGAGAGATA
>NZ_MRCD01000105.1 GCF_001904745.1 Calothrix sp. HK-06 | reverse complement strand
GTATTATAATGATAATTTTAATAACTAGGAACTTATTAATAAAAATAAATATCTAAAATTTTATTGCCTTGTGTCTTGTGGGGTGGGCATCCTTGCCGGCCCTCTATAATAAAACGGGCAGGGATTAGAGTTCCACAAAATATTTAATTATGGAGTGTGTATGGGGAATGAAATCTATATTGTTAAACAATCGATATCAAATTATACGCGCGTTAGGAAAGGGTGGGTTTGGGGAAACGTTTCTAGCGGAGGATACTTATTTGCCTTCGCGTCGTATTTGTGTTGTTAAGCGACTTCAACCAGTTACGAATAATCCCAAAGCTTATGATGTTATACAACAACGATTTAATCGAGAAGCTGCTATTTTGGAACAGTTGGGTGAAGGTAACGAGCAAATACCCAAGCTGTATGCTTATTTTGCTGAGGAAGAATATTTTTACTTAGTTCAGGAGTGGGTAGAGGGTTTAACTTTAAGTCAAAAGTTACAGCATCAGCAGCAAGGTGTGTTGAGTGAAAATTTTGTTACTCAGTTGTTGGTGAGTTTATTACCAGTATTAGATTATATTCACAAGCACGGTATTATTCACCGAGATATTAAACCTAGTAATATTATCTGGCGCCAAAAAGATAGTAAACCTGTTTTAATTGATTTTGGTATTGCTAAGGAAGTAATGAATACTGCCTTGAATGACGAGGGTGAACCTCTTAGTATTGTTGTGGGGACTCACGGTTTTATGCCACCTGAGCAAGCAGCAGGTCAACCTGTATATTCTAGTGATATTTATAGCTTAGGGATGACGGCAATTTTTCTACTTACTGGTAAACATCCTTATGATATACAGGAATGGTGCCAAGATATTGATATAAGTAATCATTTAGCAGCAGTTTTAACTAAAGCTACTAATTCGTATCCTGGTGAGCGTTATAATAATGCAAAAGCAATGTTGACAGACTTGCAACCTCAAGACTTATTGGCGCCATCTGCAAATAAAATAATTGATATAGTTGATATTGAAACAACTCCACTTTCTGGATATACGTCTAAAAGTCCAGTAGAAGTAATTTCATACAGCAGAGAAGAATATCGTCATCGACAAATATTACTCAATAAAGTCAAAAACTACTGGATAAAGGGTGTTTTAGAAACTTCTCTACATGGAGTTTTATTAATTGAACTGGGTTTAGAAAACCGCTTCGATGCTTTAGACCGTCCTTGGGGTATGTTATGGGAAACTCCTGAACTTGCGCGGCAACCTTTACCAAGTAATACTAAAATATTGAATTTATTTCAACAAATGGGTGCTGGGTGTTCGTTATTAATTTTAGGTGAACCCGGCGCCGGAAAAACTATTACACTTCTAGAATTAGCGCGCGATTTAATAGCGCAAGCTAACTATAATATTTTGCAGCCAATTCCAATAGTATTTAACCTTTCGGCTTGGGCAAATGAAAGAATACCAATTGCTGAATGGTTAGTACAAGAACTTAATACTAAATATCAGGTTTCTAAAGAAATTGGTCGGGCTTGGGTTAAAAATCAACAGTTATTATTACTTTTAGATGGGTTAGACGAAGTTGGCGCCGAACTTCGAGATGCTTGTGTGGCTGCGATTAATAAGTTTACTCAAGAATACGGTGAAACTCAAATTGTTGTTTGTAGTCGTATTAAAGATTATGAAGCGTTACCCCATCGCTTACGCTTTCAAGCCGCAGTCTTTATACAACCACTAACTTTAGAACAAATACACCAATATTTACATAACGCTGGTTTACCTCTCCAAGCATTATATAAAACTCTGCAAGCTGATACAACAATGCAGGAATTAGCGAAGTCTCCCTTGATGCTAAGTATTATGACTTTGGCTTATCAAGATTTATCGGTTACAGACTTACCACACATGAACTTGGAAGAGCGGCGCCAGCATTTATTTGATAAGTATATTCAAAGAATGTTTTCTCGCAGAAGCATTAGTCATGAATATTCACAAAAACAAGCAACACACTGGCTAATTTGGCTAGCAAAAAAACTTAAAAAGCAATCACAGACAGTATTTTTTATTGAAAGAATGCAACCCAACTGGTTAGGGAAGTGGCAACCTCTTTATATAAGTGGTCTTGTACTGGTTTTTCTACTTATCACTACACCTGTAGGAATAGTAATTTTACCTATTCAAAGAGTCATACTTATACTCATATTTACAAAGCTATTTTTTTGGAAAATTTTTGGTTTTGGTAAAATTAATCCTGCTGAAAATCTCAATTGGTCTTGGAAAAACGTTAGAAAGCATTTAGCTGTAGGACTCATATTAGGGCCCATTTTTGGTGTGATCTTAAAACTAACTGCGGAGCTAATAAGTACACCATCTAACCTACAGAGTTTAATTACGCAAATCTCTTTTGAAAAATGGTTGCAAGGTGCAGTATTTGGATTAAGTTTAGGAATAATTTTTGTACTAACTCGTGGATTAACAAGTCCCAGTATCCAAACATTGACGTATCCTAATCAAGGAATTTGGCAGTCAGCAAAAAATGCAATTATTTTTGGTTTAATTGGATTAGGATTACTGGGTTTTACTAGTATAGCATTACTGCAAGTACGAACTGTAATTTGGGGCGCCTTTGGATTATTGTTTGGAGTTGCCGCAGGTGGTGGTGAAGCTTGCATCAAACACTTTATATTACGGTGTATTTTATATTTTAACGGTCATATTCCTTGGAATTACGCGCGTTTTCTCGACTATGCTACAGAACGGATTTTTTTACAAAAAGTTGGTGGGGGGTACATTTTTGTACATCGCTCACTTCTAGAATATTTTGCTCAAATTAGTAAATCAATATAAAGTTAATACCTTTGCCTTCTGCCGCAAGTAGGACGACAAAGCTATTTCTTTCCCTTAAACTCAACGCTAGAGGTATTCGTGGCTAGAAAGTAAATGTTGTGGGCAATTCAAGACAATTCTTTTAATAAATGCTCAAACTGGCTAGCTACACAAGAAGGTCAGTTATGAACAAATTACGTTTTCTAGTGCTAGAAGATAACCCCATCGATGTCAAACTTTTACAATTGGCGTTGAAAAAACTTAGTATTGAACACGATTTAGTACTAGTTGATACCTATGGGGCTTTTTTGGCAGCGCTTGAAAGTGATTATTTTGACCTAATTCTTGCTGATTATTACTTAACTGATTTTAATGGGCTTGATGCTTTAAGAGTAGCGAGCGCACGAATGCCAAATATACCGTTTATTCTAGTTTCTGGCTTAATAGGTGAAGAAGCAGCAATCGAAGCAATAAAACTCGGCGCCACTGACTATATATTTAAACAGCGTTTAGGAAGATTAGTACCTTCTATTAACAGGGCTTTACACGAAGCGCAAGAAAGACGCAAACTTGAGCATACACAACAGGAACGCGACCGTTTTTTTATGCTCTCACTTGATTTATTATGTATCGCTGGACTTGATGGATATTTAAAACGTGTTAATCCTGCTTTTGTAAATGCTCTAGGTTACACCGAAGCGGAATTACTCGCTCAACCTTTCATTGAATTTGTCCACCCAAATGACCGCGCACTAACGATTACCGAATATAATAAGCTTATAGCTGGGGCACCTACACTAACTCTTGAGAATCGTTATCGCTGTAAAGATGGTTCTTATAAATGGTTATCTTGGGGTGGAAACCCAATAATTGATGAAGGATTAATTTATTCTTCTGCCAGAGATATAACCGAACGCAAAATTGCCGAACAAGAACGTGAGCAAATATTGCAGCGAGAAAAAGCAGCACGTGAAGAAGCTGAAAGAGCAAATCGTGTAAAAGATGAATTTTTAGCTGTATTATCGCACGAACTCAGAACACCTCTAAATCCAATTCTTGGTTGGGTAAAACTTCTAAAAACTGGTAGATGTGATGCTACTCGGATTCAACAAGCGCTTGATGTAATCGAACGTAACACTCAACTACAAACTCAATTAATCGAAGATTTACTTGATATTTCATGTATTTTACAAGGCAAACTTACCCTTGAAACGGCGCCTGTGAATTTCAACAATGTAATCACAGCAGCTATTGATGCAGTGCGTTTAGCAGTCGATGCCAAATCAATAGACCTACAACTTGATTTACCTTCTTCTACCATACAGGTAATGGGCGATGCTACAAGATTACAGCAAGTAGTATGGAATTTATTAACAAATGCCGTAAAATTTACACCGCAGAATGGACAGATAAAAATTGGGTTATCCACAGAAAACAGCAATCAAGAAGTTTGTTTTACAGCTAGTGATACAGGAAAAGGAATTAATCCAAAATTTTTACCTTATGTGTTTGAATACTTTTATCAAGAAGACAGTTCAACAACACGCAAATTTGGAGGTTTAGGTTTAGGACTAGCAATTGCAAAGCAAATAGTCGAACTACACGGTGGAATTATTAGTGCTGATAGTTTAGGAGAAGGACACGGCACCACATTTACAGTAAAATTACCATTAAAGCAACAAATCACCAAAGAAGCTTATTTTGACTCAGCATCCTACATTACAGGCTCAATTTTATCAGGTTTAAACATTCTCGTCGTCGATGATGAAATAGACTCACTCGAATACCTTGCCTTTACACTAGAACAAAATGGCGCCAAAGTCACATCAACATCCCAAGCATCACAAGCACTACAAAAACTATCACAATCAAACTACGATTTACTAATCAGTGACATAGGAATGCCAGAAATGGACGGTTACGAACTAATACGTCAACTTCAAACATTCACACTCCAAAAACACACTCCACCAAAAGCAATTGCCCTAACTGCCTACGCAGGAGAAGAAGACCAACATCAAGCAATAAAATCAGGTTTTCAAATGCATTTATCCAAACCCATAGAACCAGACACATTAATCAACGCCATAATAAAATTATACGATAATCAACCCAACAATCAAATGATACGATTACCGTAGAGGCGGGTTAACCAATAACCCATAACGAAACGCCAACCTAATAAACCCGACCCCATTACATATACAGTAAAACAATATTTCAAAAATCACGTAAAATCCATTTTGCCTGTGTAGTCATATTATATCCATACTAGCAACTAATATTATATGTCTCAATTAATACACAAGGCTGCTGTCGGTGTCTTATTGTTTACGCTATCTGGACTTGTAAATTATAAGCCAACTCAAGCAGAAACGGCGCCACAACAAAGCGCGCGTGTATCACAAGCAAATTCAATCAAATATCAAATATTCGACTCTACTAACTCTCCAAACAAACGTTATGCTGTAGCATGGGGAATTCCGGGTAGAAAAAGTAATTCTCCAGAACTTGACACAAATGATGATTTTGATAAAGTCGAAAACTATTTAGTTGATACCAAAACGAATAAAGTTATTACCAAGCTTAAATACTCTAAAACGTTCCCTAATGAAAATCACGGTGGAATAACAACAGCATGGACGCCTAATTCTAAATTATTATTAGTTGTGCATAACGGAAAATGGCAACCACGAAATGTGTCTTTAGTTAATGTTAATAACGTTCAAGTTGGTATATTCGACCAGCTAGTAAAAGATACACGCGCTTATTTAGCCAAGAATGACGGCGCCGCTTTTCAAAAAAACAAAGAGCGATTAGTTTTCAGTTTAGATACTTCAAAATCTTTCAAGCTGACAGATAACAGTTTACAAATTCCTATAGATATCTATATTCCCAAAGCCGAAAATGGGTATGAAAGAAAAGTATTACTAACTTATCAAGTTAATACTAATGGTAATCCTAGAGTAAACCTAGTCAAGGTAAAAAAATTAAATTTTACCCCTTAACTCTATTATTAAGGTCTTGAAGCTCTTGATTTAATTTTTGCTGTTGCTCCACTAAATTTTCAAAATCCGATTTTGGCGCCAAACCGTTTGTTTGATTTGGAATACTTTTTTCAATTTGGTTTAAACAAGCAGCTAATGCAGCGGCAAACTCATAACGAGTCATTGCTCTATCACCTTGAAATGTGCCATCTGAATAACCGGAGAGACATCCAAGTTGAGGATTATTTGGATTATTAGTTTGTGCTAATAGCTTTGAGGAATTAAAACAAATATTATTTATACAGATACTCGCCGCACTTGTAAAGAAAATAATTCGTGATTTTAAAAACATCTTTCTCTATGAACTCTGTGTCTCTGTGGTAAAAAATAAATTTTAATAAAGTTAACATTTTTGAGATGCTAAGAAAGCGAGAAAACTCCGTTTACGTTCCTCAGCATGACAATTTTAGGGATGTTAGATTGTAGAGACGTTACATGTAACGTCTCTACAACACGATAACGAACGCGACAAAGGACGCAATAATTAATAAGCGTCTTGGAGTTCGTAAAAATCGGGTGAGATGTAATCTTTACGTAAGGGGAAACCAACCCAATCTTCGGGCATTAAAATCCGCTTCAAATTAGGATGTCCTTCGTAAACGATACCGTACATATCGTAAGATTCGCGCTCTTGCCAGTCGGCAGTTCTCCAAATCCAATATACAGATGCTACTCTAGGATTTTCGCGTGGCAAGAAAACTTTAATACGCACTTCTTCGGGTTTGTCAACATTATCAGCCATTTTTGCCAAATGGTACATGCTGACTAATTCCTGTCCTGGGCCCATATCAATGCCACAT
The DNA here is from genome assembly GCF_001904745.1 of Calothrix sp. HK-06. Lineage (GTDB taxonomy): Bacteria > Cyanobacteriota > Cyanobacteriia > Cyanobacteriales > Nostocaceae > Dulcicalothrix. The sequence goes on along the minus strand of NZ_MRCD01000105.1, from coordinate 24,957 downwards.
TGACATTGAAGATAGTTAAACCCATATGCATATAAAGCGGTTGCAGTTGGTAAAAGATAATCTGCTTCGATTTTAATTATCTCTACTCCAGCACTGTCAGGCGCCAATGACTCGTTATCAAAGCCATTTTCTGTTAACCATTGAGCAACCTTACCAGCTTGTACTAAGGCTTTCTCAGATGCTACTACTGGTTGTGATTCATCAGCCACGGTCGGTTGCCTCCTTTTGTGTTTGTGATGTTAGCAACGCTGGTGGTACCGCCATACCCATACCTTCGGTTAATTCCTTCGGTGGTGTATAACGTGCTTCTGACTGAATGTACTTGCCAGTGAGAATTTGTGGAACGGACTTCATGTTGTGAGTTGTGCTGTAGTAGCGGTGTGTTTGCTTGATTACAACACCACGTTCCTGCATCGAGTCGTTAGCAATCTTCTTGCGTAGCTTAATAATCGCGTCAATAATGGCTTCTGGACGAGGAGGACACCCTGGTAAATATACGTCTACAGGAATTAATTTATCTACTCCACGTACTGCGCTTGGTGAGTCAACGCTGAACATTCCACCAGTAATTGTACAGGCGCCCATTGCAATTACGTACTTTGGTTCGGGCATTTGCTCGTACAAACGCACCAACTGAGGCGCCATCTTCATGGTGATGGTACCAGCAGTAATAATTAAATCAGCTTGACGTGGACTTGAACGAGGAATAAGACCAAAACGGTCGAAGTCAAATCTCGAACCAATTAGAGCTGCAAATTCAATAAAGCAGCAAGCTGTTCCAAACAGCAGGGGCCATAAACTCGAAAGTCGTGCCCAGTTATATAAATCGTCAACGGTTGTTAAGATAACATTTTCCGACAGTTCAGAGGTTACTGTCGCACGCTGAATTGGGTTTAAGATACGCTCAGTTTGTTGAGCTGTTATCTCTTTTGCCGCATTAGCATCTAAGACCATTCCAAAGCTCCTTTACGCCATGCGTATACTAGGGCAACTACAAGAATCGCTATAAAAATAAGCGCTTCTATAAACGCTAACAACCCTAGACGGTGAAATGCTACCGCCCAAGGATACAAAAATACTGTCTCCACATCGAAGACCACGAAAACAAGCGCAAACATGTAGTAGCGGATGTTGAACTGAATCCAGGCGCCACCAATAGGTTCCATACCAGATTCGTAAGTTGTGCGTCGTTCGGGGTTGCGACCACTGGGTCGCAAGAGCTTAGACGCGCTGAGAGCTAGGGCTGGAACTAGGCTACAGACAAGCAGGAAGCCTAGAAGGTACTCGTAACCGCTAAGGACAAACACAATATATTTCTACCGTGAGAGAATGAAACGAACTTTGTTACCTTAATTTACATACATTATATCGTCTTAGCTTTTTTGAATCTAACAAAACATATAGTTAGGTAATTTGATTCGTTTTTGGTTGTGATAGAAAAACCTAACACTTGTGTCATAATTTGTAACGTATATTTAAGATTCGCCTGTAAAATACCAGGCATCTGGGGCTATGAGCGAACACGAAAATGAACCAGTAGTTGACACAACGCCAGACGTTGATGAAAGTGCTGAAAGTGCTGAAAATACGGAGTTAGACCGCTACGAATGTCGTTCCTGCGGTTACGTTTACGAACCTGAAAAAGGAGACGATAAACGCGATATCCCTCCTGGAAGACCTTTTGATGAACTACCTTTAATTTGGCGTTGTCCTGTTTGCGGCGCCAAGAAAGCAGCTTTTATCAGTATTGGCCCTGCCTCGAGCGCGTCAGGTTTCAAAGAAAACCTCGGTTATGGCTTAGGTGTTAATACATTAACCCCAACGCAAAAGAACCTTCTGATTTTTGGTGGTCTAGCAGTTGCCTTTTTACTCTTTATGAGCCTGTATGGCTTGCAATAACACATGTAGAGACGTGTAATCCGGAGGATTTCCGAAGGGATTAATCACGTCTGTACGGACGTTTTAATTTGAACATTAACGATCGGACGAAAAAATACTGATGCTTTTAATTGCTAGATTTTGGCGGCGAATATTGACGACGGCTGTAGTAATTTTGATTTGCTTTGGTTGTAGCAGCGTTCCTAACACAGCATACAATCCTTGGTCGGTAATATCTGTGCCCACGGATGCAAAACTACTCGATGTTGGTTTTACCTCAGATCCGCAACATGGTTTTATAGTAGGTAGTAATTCTGCCGTTTTAGAAACTAAAGATGGTGGTAATACCTGGAAAGAAGTTCCCCTTCAACTCGATAGTGAAAATTATCGTTTGACTTCCGTTAGCTTTTCTGGTAAAGAAGGCTGGATAGTTGGAGAGCCGGCTTTAATGCTACACACAACTGATGAAGGTCGCTCATGGTCGCAAATTCCCCTTAGCGAAAAATTACCTGGTGCCCCTGTTAGTGTTGTGGCATTAGGTGATAATAAAGCCGAAATGGCGACCAATGTAGGCGGTATTTATCAAACTTCAGATGGTGGCAAAAACTGGAAAGCTCAAGTTGCTGAAGCTGTTGGTTTTGTACGTAACATGAAGCGTTCACCAGATGGAAAATACGTAGCAGTATCCGCGAAAGGTAACTTTTACTCAACTTGGGAACCTGGACTAAACGCATGGGTTCCTCACAACCGTAACAGTTCGCGTCGCGTCGAAAACATGGGCTTTACCTCAGATGGAAAGATGTGGATGATAGCACGTGGTGGTCAGCTTCAGTTTTCTGACCCAGAAAAACCAGAAGAATGGCTCGAAGCTCAATATCCAGAATTTTCTACCAGTTGGGGTTTACTCGACATGGCATATCGTACACCCGATGAAATTTGGGTTACTGGTGGTAGTGGTAACTTGCTACGGAGTGCTGATGGTGGTAAAACCTGGGAGAAAGACCGTGATGTCGAAGAAGTCCCCGCTAACTTATTCAAAGTCGTTTTCTTCTCACAAGACCAAGGGTTTGTACTAGGAGACCGTGGTGGTTACTTACTTAAGTATCAACCCGATATCGCATCTAACACCAAATTGGCGCCTGCTGCATAACCATATCAATTAGAGACGCGTAATCCGCTCGTATTTCCCGTAAAGCGGAGCTTTTCCCGAGGGTAGGGATTCATCGCGTCTCTACGGGATGTAAATTTTTTTATGAGAAAAACGTTGCGACTTGTAACTCTTTCTAAACTTTGTAGGATAATAAACAAGTAGGATATGCGCTACATGATGTCGCGCGCTGCTAGTTTAACTTCTACTTCGTCTCAAAATAGATGGGGTAATATCCGCTGCTAAATGTGAGAAACTCTTAGCAGAGGGTTTTAAATGTTTCAGATTCATGTAGGAGAGCCAATGTCAGGTACCACTGGAGAGCGTCCGTTTTCGGACATTATAACCAGCGTTCGTTACTGGGTAATTCATAGCATCACCATTCCAGCACTGTTTATTGCTGGTTGGCTATTTGTTAGCACCGGACTCGCGTATGATGTTTTTGGTACTCCCCGTCCAGATGAGTACTTTACTCAATCGCGACCTGAAGTACCAATCGTTAACAACCGTTTTGAAGCAAAACAACAAGTAGAAAAATATATTGGCAAGTAGTATCAAACTATGACTAGCGGTAATAACATAAACCAACCAATTCAGTATCCTATTTTTACGGTTCGCTGGCTGGCAGTTCACACTCTAGCTGTACCCACCGTTTTCTTTTTAGGTGCTATCGCATCAATGCAATTCATCCAACGATAGGATTCAACGATTAGAACTTAAGGATATAAGGATATTATGGATCGTTCACCAAATCCAAATAATCAACCCGTTGAGCTAAACCGAACTTCTTTATACCTCGGACTACTGCTCGTTTTCGTTCTGGGAATTCTATTCTCTAGTTACTTCTTTAACTAAGTAACTTTTGATTTGTTTCCATCATTGGTGTGTATAACTTGATCAGTGATGATAATGTTAATTATTGTATTTTGTGAAGGGAGGAGAAAGCTGTGTCTGGAGGTGGGAGAATACCACTGTGGATTGTCGCTACAGTCGCAGGGTTAGGCGTAATTACTGTTGTAGGCATTTTCTTTTACGGCGCCTACGCTGGTCTTGGTTCTTCGATGTAATCTAATAAGAACCGATTATATAAAAACAAAAACCACCTACTTGTTGAGAGTAGGTGGTTTCAATTTGAATTGGTATTTTGGGGTACGAAGTTCCTCGACACCAACTTACATGTGCTACATGTAACTATTCCTTAACGTCCCTAGCGATATCCTGGTTTTCTGCGTATAGCATTATAAAAACTATAGTTATAGCAGGAAAGATAAGACATGTTAAGGGAACCAAGATAGCAGGCAAAAATGATGCTGACATAGTAAAGAGTCCTGTTAAACTAAACTACGAATTCCCTTAGAGCTTACTGCAATTCCAAGCAATTTTTTACAAATTCTCAAGATTTTTAACATATGTAGAGATGCGATTAATGCCTTCGGGATTAATTCGGTCTCTACACCTAAATCCCTAATAGCTCATCAAACTGCAAAACTGGCAAGTCGGGTGGAACAACTGTACGTTGCACACTCGCTTTATCGCTTTCCAACTGCGTTACTATGTCTAACGCAACGGCTTCTATACGTATTTCTACGCACCCAAAAGGAATATTTAATTCGGTTATTACTTCCATCCCTGACTCAAATGAATTTGGTAGCAAGTCTGTTAATATGTGTGGCCCTTCCAATAACCATCTTGTTTGACAATCCTCTACCCATAATTTTATACCCGTATTCGGACGCATTTCTTTTAATAAGATTCTGACTCGAATCGTATTACCAGAAACTAGTTCTTTGCCTGGTACATTTATTAGAGGTACTGGTAATATTTCAATGTCTTCAAGATTGAATGGTAAAGAAGATAACATTTCTGCTACTGATACTTCTGGCGCCAAAGTTTCGTCTAACTCTAATTGAATATTATCAACACCTTCTTCTATATCATCAACTACTATTTCCTGCGCTATCCAAGTAGATGCTGTTTTGATTTCTTCTGTTTTTTCTGGAATGTGCTGTAAAGACTCTATAGCTGTATCTGCCTCACTATATATTATGCTTTGTGTTTCTTCGGTGCCTTCCAAACGCTCTTGTTCAATATTGCTATTTTCATCCTCCTCCCTTTGATTTTCTGTACCGTTTTCTGTACTAATAAGATTAGGCATATTTTGAGGCGCCATCGAAGCAGGATAATTTTGATACTCTAAATTAATATTTTCAGATGTAGAGTAACCTTGACTTTGCATCCATTTTTTAATTAACGGAGATACATAAGGTATATTCGCCATTTCAGCGTTATATGACAAAGTCGATGTTCGTAATGGCTCCGAGTTTTGTTCTGTATAATTATGATGTTGATTACTTACAGCGGCATTATCTGTAATAGCATGGTTCGTTGTTTCCGGAACATCAACATCTACCTCCATTGTGTCAGTCTTATTGCCTAGAGTCTCATGCTCAAGATTTTCTACTTCTATATTTTCTAGCTCAATATTTTCTACTTCTAAATTATCTTGTTCAAGACACTCTTCAACAAGGATGTTACTTGCTGCTTCATCTTGAATGGGAATTTGTCTTTTTCTCAGAAATGGAAAAGTAGAACTAGCAATATTAGATGCTAATGCACCATAAGTTCTGGAGTCAGATAATTGAAATGCTTCTACTTCCTCCCGTTTTGGTTTGTAATCATCGACACGTAGAGGTAAAGCGCGTTTGGGAGATGGTTGTGTAACTAACGGAGTAAATTGTCCTCTGGCTGTTTTTGCCAAATTGAAAAGTTCTAAATCTATTGATACTGTCTTTTCAGGTTCTGGAGTTAGCTGCGGTTGTGCCACATCTAGCATATCAGGTTCGCTAGGTTTCGCAGTTGCGACAGAGGCTAATAACTCGCTAACATCTGCTGTAACAATAAATGACTGACTTGCTAGTAATATTGCATCTCCTACACTTGACAAGGCGCCATATAAATGAATATCCGCCAAAATTAACTTAGATTCGCAACTGGCAGGAATTTCTACAGAAAACTCAAAACCAAATGGTAATAGTCTTTCTCCTATTGATTTTTGTTGCTGTACTAAAACTTCTAACCCAAGAGGAGAACGAAACTCAACACGCAACTCTCCGGCGCCAACACTTTCAAAATCAGAGGTATCATCTTTATGTGATGAATCATCATCTCGTAACTTGACTCGTCCACGTATAGTTAAAGAACGTCCCCATTGCGTTACATAACTTTGCTCATCAAGACACAAAAGCAATGGTAACGGTTGTTCTAACTGCGAAGACTCAGAATTTTCTTCCTCCAATAAAGAATTGCTATTTGGAAGTGCTAGCTCAATTAAGTTTTGCAATATTTGTTCTGCTGTATCACCTCTCACCCATACCGGGTTAACAGGTTGATCTACAATTGCTTCTATTTCGCTGTTACGAACTGACAAAGCAAGACTATTTATACTTAAGCCAATTGGCTCATCAACAATTACATCTGTATTCTCGATTTTATCCGTATTCTCGATTTCGTCCGTATTCTCGATTTCGTCCGTATTATCTATATTATCAGTGTCATCGATTTCGTCCGTATTAACCGTATTATCTATATTACCCGTATTATCTATATTATCCGTGTCATCCGTGTAAGCCGTATAAACCGTGTTCGTATTTTCTACATCTATTCTTGAAAAACTAGGGGGAGCAGGAGGAATAGGAAGGTTAGAGACAACGTAACCTTCTGTATTATTGTTACCAGGAGTAATTTCAGTTGTGGCAATGAGCGGCAAAACTTGTAAACGAAGATTATGCTGCCATGAATTACCAAACATATCAGATATTAAATCGCCTGAACAGCGAACTTCCCATACTCCAGGGGTAAAGTCGGTAAAAGGCATTACCGCTGCTAAACCTTCTGAGTTTGTACGACGTAATCGCTTATGAATTCGGCGCCTGGGTGGTATTTCGGAGGCAGACTGATGAACAACCCTAACTTCTACATCAGTATTTGCACTATCGGAACTCGCTACTATCCGATATCGACCTTCAACGATTTCTGCATAAGCAGATTCCAAGGGCTGCCAAGCGCGCTCGCCCTGCTTTTGTATAAGAAATTGCCACTGTTCCATCGTTTGTGATGTTAAAACCTAAAGCCAAAAGTAATAATTGCATTTCCTTGCTTGTCAGTTTACCTCAGCAATTACTAATTGCATCACATATTCTGTTGTTTTTATTGAAACATCATGTTTTTAGCCAAACAACGCAATATGCGCGGTATGGTAGGTTACATTTTTAGCTAAAAACAAAAAAAACGGGCAGAGACAAACTCAACCCAACTTGACGTGATATCATCTTACCTATTTGAATTTGCTCTCTAAGTACAATTTAAGATGCGTAACGATTTTGATAGTAAGCCAAAATTTGCTCGACTAGTTTGCTGTTCTCAACTGGTAAGTCAGGCGCCTTACGAAGTTGTAAACATTCAACTTGGCTTTGGTTGTAGTCAAATTGTTGCGAAGATTGAGTAATTATTTCAACTTCTATACCTTCAACTTGGCGTAGATGAGCCGCTATTTCGCGATACACGGCTAAAGGTAGTCCAGCAAATTCAACTTTTTCACACGTTACGTTGTGGATGTGCATTTTTACGAAGCTCCGCTTGGAACAGTGTTTGGTGCTGAAGGTGCGCTGTCAGCAGATGCTGTTGTTGCTGGCGCCGCTGCTCCTTCTCCTACCATTCTCGCAACTTCGATGCCAAATTGTTCAAAAATTACTACTGGCTCTGAGCCTTCGTTCATTTCAATTCTTTTTACCAGTAGTCCACTAGAAAGTCTATCACCAGCTTGAACATAGCGACTGGTTGGCTCATTCGGTACTTTGATAATGGCTTGAGGCTCGCTACCCACAAGCACTACACCTGTAACAGCAACTGCTCGCGCTAGTTCTGGTTGTGGTGTCGGTGGGAGTACTGATACCAGTGAAGGATTTGGAACTACCTGTGGCATTACTCTGGGTAAAACTGGCGTAAAACCACGACCACGAGTCATTGGTGGTGGCAGTTTCGCAATGACTCCACGATTCATTGGAAGTATACGCGACTGAGTTCTTGCTGAAATTACCGAACTTCTACGTCTTATATTACTTTCAGCCACACTCGAAACTCTTGCCGGCAAAGTCGGTAACACTGGTACCACTCTTCTAAAGCTTGGCGCCGATGTTGTTGGCATAATTGGAATTGAAGGAGCAACAATTTGTGCAAATGGGTCAGGACGACCCCTAGCTATATCTATTGCTCTTTGAGTTGAGTTTGTCGGTTGAATTAAATTTGGTGTTGCCACAGTCGCCACAGTTGTCACCTGTGTTTTACCAGGTACAACTGGGTTATTGAACGGTTGAGCCAATTGTGTTGATGCTGGAACTGGAGTTGCGGCAGGAGTAGCACCAGTTGTAGGAGTCGCAGTACTAGGAGTAGCTGCTTGTTCCCCCCCCTCTGATGAACACCCTGCGATTGTAAGAATTGCAATAGCTGCAACTACAATTTTTGAATATCTGCCCATTAGTGTCAAAAGCCATTGGAAAAAAATTTAATCGAAATCAACCAGAAACAGAAACCTGGTTTCTACGCAAAATTTTTGTTGTTATTACAAGATATGAATAAGAAACCAGGTTTCTAAGGCGAAATCTCATTCTGTTATAACCTAACTTTGAATAATTCAGTAGTCCTAAATGTCACTATTATATAAGTGATAATACGTATTTTTATTGAAGAGCAAGGCAGGTTTACCTAGTATTTACTTAGCTCATACTTATTAAACTTTTAGGTAAACTTCTACCGCCTCTACTCTACACCCATTAAGGTTTTCAGCGAATCTAGTCCTTTTTTGACTCGACGAGAAACCGTAACAACACTAATTCCCATACGTTCAGCAACTTCTTTCTGCGTCAAATCGTGTAAAAACACAAATTCTAGAACTTCACGAGTGCGCTGTTCTAATTGAAGCAGTGCTTGTTGTAAACGAATTTGGTCTTCTTGCGCGAGTTGAAAACTGCGGTAGTTGCTATCGGGTACCAATTCGCCCAAACTCGCGGCGCCTTCTTCACCGTCTTGTACTGGTACATCTAAACTTAAAGGCGCCCGATTCGCCCAAGCAAGTTTAATTTCTTGCCATTCTTCAGTTGAAATATCGAGTGCTGCTGCCACTTCAGCATCCGTTGGTTGACGATTATACTTCTCACGTAATGAACGCGACACTCCTAGTGCTTGCTGCTGAATAGCTAGCCAGCGACGGGGAATTCTAACCGTAACACCTTTGTCACGTAAATAGTGCTGAATTTCACCGCGAATATAAGGAATTGCAAATGAACTAAAAGCATGACCTTTAGATATTTCAAACCTTTCAATCGCACGGATTAGCCCTAAACAACCTACTTGGAGCAAATCCTCGTAGCTTTCTTGGCACTGATTAATCCAGTAGTGAGCTTCTCTTCTGACTAGTCCAAAGTTCAGTTTTACCAGTTGATTACGAATGTCAGCACTTTTGTCTCGCTGATAGGAGCGCAACAACTGCCAGACTTCTTGCTTCAGTTCGTTGGAGTTTGTTGTAACTAAGGTAGGCATTGGCACCGCGTTCATTATTTGGTTTATCAAACAACATCAAGCTTGGTGTTGCACTCTGTTATGGCAAAATTGCTACTATTGGCAATCTAGCTATATTTGAGTCAACAACCTGCTTGAATATTTTTGGTTAATTTTTTTAGTAGACTTCGACAGCTATAGATTGAAGAAGTACATAGCGCCAAGATATAAAATTTGTTACTGAAACAGGAACCGAGATAGTACTTAATTTGTGCTGTGGATGCCTGAGAAAAGCATCTGTATGTAAACCGATAATAATCAATAAATGTTTCTACTATTAAAAATTTTTTGTCAAGAGAAATACTGACTTTGTGAGAATTTGTTGATACCGACTTTAAGTTTAATTCACACAAATATATTATTTCTTCACAAAATAATTGAGTATTTATGCCCTGTGTCCCCAAAATAACAGGCGCCTGACATAAAGCACAGGCGCCTGAAATAAAATCACAGGCTCTTGGATGCCTGTGCCACAAATACCATGAATTATTTAAGCTTTTGGCTCAATGCGACCGTAAAAGATGCCGCGAATCTTAACTTCTTTAGGGTCGCCAGAACCTAAATCTGTGTCAGAAGGCTGTACGCTCTCAAAGGTACCAGCAATTTCACCGCTAGCACTATTGATTTTTGCGACAGATAAGGAAACGTTTCCTTCGAGAACTTGCGCGCGCTTAACGTTTTCACGAGTTAGTTCTTCAGCGTCTGAGCGTGCAGGTAATGCAACGGCGTTATCATAACCACTAGCGACACCACGACCTTTAGGGTCAAGGAAGGTGGCGCCACGGTAAGAAGGAACGCGGAACGAACCTTCAAAGTCGGTGGAGGTGTTAATACTGGTTAAATTAGGCTGGGTTGTAGCAACTAATCCTTTTACTGTGAAAAGGAACGGAATGAGTTCGCCACCAGGTAATTTAACTGTGGTTGCTTGGAAATCAAAGCCGTCTTTTTCTATAAAGGTCAAACTGCCATCGTTATTCACGTTTACGTCACCCTGAATTTGGTCAAGTGATGAAGTTTTACGAGTCACTACTTTACCTGTAATAAATTCAGCTTGTAAACGTTTATTTGTTGGTTCTTCTTTTACAAAGTAATTAGTCGGTTCCAAGCACAGTTCTTTAAGGACGTAAGACTGGCTCTTATCAATGGGAATAGAACCTCGACTGGTTTCGCTTAATTGGGGGCATTTATTTGCTAAACCAGTGCCTCGAATCTGTTCGTAAGTTAGAGTACCTGTACTAGCGTCGGCAGGACCATCACTACAAGCAGTTATAAATCCTAAGCATAATGCTAAGAATGTAACTATTAAACCGCGATACCTCATTGTCAACCTCAATGTCGAAAAATTAATAAACGTCTTGCAACACGGTGCCAGTTTCTCACCAGCGCTTTGCTACACGGCTAAAGAGAAAATATTAAATTCTCATTTGTTAAGGATTTTACAAAATTATGGCTGCACTTGGAAGTGTTTCATACATTCGTTATTGTTTAATCGTAGAGAATCCTTACTGACTGGCGCCTTAAAGCCTGTTTACAAATCTTCATACTATGAGTAAAGAAACCGGGTTTCTTGAACAAACCCGGTTTATTTGTAGAAACCGGGTTTCTTTATGACGAATTTTTCTGTGGCAAGAAGCTAGAACTCGGCTAAAGTGGATAACCATATGAGTACTAGTAATAATTTTGAGTCAGTAATGTTATCCTACAAACTTCAAGCTATTAATGTAGCGGTACACGATGCTGTAACGGTTTGTCAAGGGGATACTATCCAACTTTTGGCGTTACTACGTCAATTAGAATCTTTACACCGTGAAATCCGCGAAGGTCCTTTTCAAGCGAATTTACCAGAAAATCGTCAAGCGCTTTACGCTCTATTACGGGAAATCGAATCTGAGGGAGGTTGGCCCTATATCGAACGCATGAAGTTACAAGCTTTTCTCAAGTTCTTAGAACAGGAGGAAGAAAACAAATAGTGGAATAAAATTGTCATTCTGAGCGTAGCGCAAACGGAGTTTTCCCGTTATCCTTCGGATTACACTGCGTTCAGCATGACATAAATTCTAGTCTATTTAACACCTTCACAAAGATTACGGTCGCGTGTATCAACGTTACGGTTGTACTTGAGATAATCTCCTACCCAGTTACATCCACGTTTCAATAAATCGTTTAAATCTAAATTCCACAAAATAATTGTTTTGTCTTCGCTTGCAGATGCGAGTGTTTGACCGTCTGGACTCCAAGCAACGCTTAATACTGGTGCATTATGTCCATTAAAGGTTTTGATGAGTTTGCCTTCACGACTCCATAGTTTGACTGTGCTATCCCAACCTGCTGCTGCTAAAACTTCTCCATTGGGACTAAAGGTTACTGAGTTAACGCTATCGCTATAACCTCTAAGCAAGGTCTTGAGTAATTTACCATTCCAATCCCATAATTTAACTGTGTTATCCCAACCAGCAGATGCGATTATTTTATCGGTAGGACTAAAGCTTGTGCCTAAAACCCAGCTATCGTGTGAGGTAAGGGTTTTTAATAATGTACCGTCTCGGCGCCAAAGTTTGACGGTTTTATCATCACTCGCTGAGGCAAGAATTTTTCCATCTGGACTCCAAGCGACATTATTTACCCAACCATTATGTCCAGATATAGTTTTGACGTTTTTGCCGTCACGGTTCCATAGTTTAATGGTTTTATCTTGACTCGCTGATGCTATCAATTCTCCATCAGGACTCCAAGCTACGCTTCTAACTTTATCAAGATGTCCCGTTAAAGTTTTAACTAATGACCCATCTAAGTTCCAAATTTTAGCGGTTTTATCATGACTTCCAGTCACAACGAACTTTCCAACTGGGTCAAAACTGACGCTTTGAACTAAGTCTGAATGTCCAACTAAGGTTTTGTCGAGGATTGTGCTAGAAATACCATCCTTTTTATTATGTTTCCATAGCTTAACGGTGTTATCTCGACTTGCTGATGCTAACATCTCACCGTTCCGACTCCAAACAACACTTGTAACTCCACCTTCATGGTTCTTTAGAACTGGTAATGAAGTTGATGCTAAATTCCATAACTTTATACTTTTGTCCCAACTGGCAGATGCGAGGGTTTTTCCGTCTGGGCTAAAAGCAATACTAGAAACAGCATCGTTGTGACCTTTAAATGTTTCGACTAACCGACCGTCAAGACTCCACATATTAATTGCATTATCATCTCCAGCAGATGCTAAATACTTACTGTTGGGACTAAAGTTTAGGTTCCAAATTGTGGCGGTGTGATTACGCAGTGTCTTTTCTAACCGATAATCAAATGGACGCTGTACATTATTACCTACTTTACGCCAAAGCTGCACGGCGCCTGTTCGATTTCCTAATGCTAAGTACTGACTATCTGGACTAAAAGCTACGGATGTTACACCTATAGAATTTTTTGGCAGTGTTGTTACTAAACTTCCATCTCTGTTCCAAATTTTGACTGTTTTGTCTTGACTCGCAGAAGCTATTAACTGACCATTCGGGCTAAATGTTACCCAGTTAATTTCTGCTGTGTGTCCACGTAAAATTCTTACTAACTCACCATTAGAACGCCAAATTTTGATTGTATTATCTGCGCTACCTGTTGCTATTAACTCACCATCGGGACTAAAGTTAACGCTGTAAATACCTTGCGAATGTCCATCTAATGATTTATATGGTCGTGTTTCAAATTCGCCGTTTTCTTTCAGGCGCCACAGCTTTACAGTATTGTCTAAGCTGGCAGATGCAAGTATTTTTCCATTAGGACTAAAAGCAATACTAGTAACAGCAAACTCATGTCCATCAAGAGTTTGAACTAGCGTACCATCTGGGCGCCAAATTTTGACCATCCGGTCAGTACTACCCGAAGCAATTAATTTACCATCTGGACTATAAGTAACACCCCAAAGAACGTCTGTATGTCCTTCCAAACGATTGATTTCTTTAACTCCATACACTGCTTGCTGTAGTGCTGTGACTACACGCGCTTTCGTATCACCTTGAACTCCATTCGATTGTTTTAGTTTTCGCCAAGCTCGTAAACTCTCAATCAAAGCATCAAACTCCTTAGAAGAAGCAAACAAAGCTTCGCTCGCAGCAGTAATTGCGCTTATTCGTAAGTTATCTTCGCTACGTTCTGCACGCACGCGATTTACAACAGCCGCGCGCTTTTGCAGGTCTGCTTGCCACCACAAACCACCAATCGAGGCAGTACAACACAGCAGTGCCACACCAGCCGCTCTTGCTTCGCGTAAGCGTCTTTGAAGTACTAAAGTCAGTTGTTCTTGACTGAGTTTTTGAGCAACTTCAGCACGAGTCTTTTCAAATCTGACCTTTTCAAGTTCAGCAACAATGCCGTAGTTATTTTTTTGACGAATAGGTTCAACTAAATAATCATGAACAAGCTGAAAGCGATCGCCAGATTCTTCACGCATTCGCAGTACTAAACCACTGCCAATTAAAATATCGAGTATTAACTCCCAATCAGAATCTAAATTAAATAACGTCTCAGCACTTTTGGTTAACGCAACTGCAAGCTCAATTTTAGTTCTGAGCGGTCGCGTACCTTTTTCATCAGTTAGTTCAAATAATAATTTCCAAGTTAGCTGCTCGTTTTCTCGACCACAGTCTTTAATAACCTCCGTCAACCAACGTTCTACTAACTTCGATGAACCACCAGATTCTTTATACTCCTCGAGCGTTTTGATTTTTTCCGCTTGAAGTTGGGCGCCGACTATTTGCAACTCAATAGGATGAACTTGCTCAACTTCTGTCGCTAAATCTTGAACTAACTGATTAATCAAATCATTACTTAGTTCATAATGTGAGCGAGAAGTCAAAATATCAATAACGCCAATAGCATCCTGAACTGAGAAATTCCCTAAATAATAACGGATATCTTTATCTAGTATATTTTTATTAATTACTCCTAAATCGTATGTGTTACGGTTGTTTTCGTTACACAGACGCTCAAACTCTAATAAATAATGTAAATAATCTTCACGGAGCGAAAAAATAATCTTGACAAAAGGAACATTTAGGCATTGACTAACAAATTTATAAAAATGAATTCTTTGACTTTGCTCACGAACAGCGAAAAAGAATTCTTCTAATTGGTCAAAAATTAAAACAACTGTATAATTACGTTCTGCTAATTCCCGTAGCTTGGCTAGTATTATTGACGTTGAAAATTTGATTGATACCGATAAATCTGTTTTGAAGACAGCTTGATTAATATTTCGACCTAATACCGTAATCCAATCGCTATATATCGATAAAACAATTGGGATGGCAATGCGGTCGCCAATTACCTTTTCTGTTAAAGTAGGGACTAACCCAGCACGCAACAGCGAACTCTTACCAACACCGCTTGGCCCATGAATAATAGTTAACTTACAGTCTGCACGTCCTAAACGTCCAATTAAATTATTAATATCTTTTTCCCTTCCAGATGCAGCAATTTCTTGTGCTACTTCTTCGGGTATATAAGAAATTCTTGATTGGTTAATTGAACTACACGCAACCACACTCCCTGTCGAACCATTTACTTTGTAACGTTGTGGTTGCAGCGTAGTGGCGCCAATAAATGCTCGAAATCCGTACTGGTGTTCTACTTGAACTTTTTCTTGCTTCAGGTTGAAAGCTTCACTATAGTTATGACGCTCAAAAAAGTAGAGTGAACGTAATTCTTCAACTATCTCTAAATATAAAGATGGCTCATACTGTACCTCGCAAACAACCTTCGCCCACTCCAAATTATTTATTGCCTCTTCCCACTCTCCTAAATGACGTTGTGCGCGTCCTAGCAATAAAAGATACCAACTTTCTTGAGCGCGTGAGACATTTACAGAAACTTCAGCAATAGCCCGGGCTGTATTCGCTAATTCATATGCCTGTAGCCAATTTGACCGTGAAGCTGCAACAACTGCTAAAAACCCATATGCTTGGGCTTCAGAAGCTTTATCGGGGTAGGTGGCATATAGCTCTAATGCTTGAGAAGCATAAGCATGTAACTCATCCCATGCTTCGATATGCTTTAGCATTTGTAAGAGCGGAGGTATAAATTGAGCTACTTTATCTTGGCGCCCTATCGACTCAAATGTTGAAAGTGATTTTTTAAACCAGACAATTCCTTCAAGCCAGTAGCTACGATTCAATGCCGGACGTAAATCTGCCATTCTTCCATAGCATAAGCCAAGATGGAATAAAACTATAGCTTTGTAAACAGACTGTGAGAATGTGAAAGTGTGGTTTTCATCTTCCCAAAGAGCCAAAGAGTGCTGGTAATGAGACAGCGCTTCTTCAACTTGGTCATTAATATAAGCGTTATATCCTGAAACAAATTCTAAACAGCGGTTCAGTTCTGGTTCAAGTTGAATATTGTATATGCGGAGTAAGTCTTCGCGTGCGGTTTCGATTTCTTTTGAACTATCTAGGGATGAGACTTTATCAAGGCTGTGACTTTCATCTGTACTATCAAGAATATAATTAAATAAAAATTCAGTATTTTTACGGATTAAAGCTATTAAATCCTCCTTTGTCATCTCAAATTTAATCGTGGTTGCTGCCCAACTTTTAAAGTCAGGTGCAAGTCGCGACAATTGAGTAGCTACTTCGTCTTTAAGCCATAACACCAAAGGAAAAGGAAAAGTATCAGCATAAATATCGCGCGCTTGGTTTAACCCAGTAAGTAAATCATCAATTTTGACAACTGATTCAAGCCCAAATACCATTAAAGCTTCGGGTAAAGCATCACCAGCAACAGCGGGAATATCTAAATATAAATCTGAAATTATCGTGTTATGTAAATTTGCGGTTGTCAAAGGAGAAAGTTCTAGCTCACGTAAGTAAATGTCTTTAGTTAGTGTGCGTAGATTTTCCAAAACTGATGTGCGTAATTGTCCGTAGTTGCATCGAACTAATATTAGGGCAAATTGACCTTTAGAAAGCGCAACCGCTCGAATAAGACGTTGTAATGAACGATGATTCGCATTGGCGATTGCAGCCGTGAACTGCCACTCTGTCATAAAACTAAAACCGGGCTAAAAAGAACTATGTTCACCAAAACGCCGAAACTAGATTTTGGCATTGTAAGCGTTGGAATGGATACTGTGTAATTACGGAGTCTTTAGAAGGCTTTTTCTTCCGAACGCATTAAATACAGTAAAAATACTTAGGAATAGTTATGAGTTATGAGGAACGGAGTTATGAGTTGTAACTCCATTCCTCAGCACTCAGCACTTTTAACTCCTAACTCCTCACTCCTAACTCCTCACTTCTAATTTGTCTTTGCCACGCTTGTACTTTTTCGGTTTCAGCTAGTGCTGGACTAATGCCAAACCAACGTCCTGTGGCATCGCGGTATTCAAATACAAACATGCTTCGCAATAGCCTTTGATACTCAGATTCGCCTTTAAGACTCTGTTGATTAACTACTTCGTAGAGTAATTCCCATTCTTCTTCGTTAATCGCTAGCAGTAAATCGTCGCGATAATCTTTGATTACAGACTCTAAACAATCAGGTGAGAATGGAGGGTCTTGACGTTGTAAACAGCTATAAAGCAATCCTAAAAGATTACGGATATGACCTCCACTTACACGGCACAACCTATCCAAAGTTTCAGGCGCCTCAAATAATTCTGTAACTAAGTTCTCACGAGCGTTCCAAGCAATTTCGGGGAATGCTCGTGCTAACACAAGCTGACGTAATAAGGACATTCCTGGCTCGTAATCACTGCCTGAACGCTGTCTTACTAACACCATTGGCAGTACTTTCGGCGCCACCCCACCACCCAGACGGTTTTTGAGGGTTTCGTATTCGTTTGAGAAAATCAGCGCTAATGGAATTGTGTACACAACATGACATTTCAGGCGCCGCAGTTGTTCACCTCGGTCGATAAATAAGTATTCGGGTTGCGAACGTCCCGATGGCATTGGTCGC
Organism: Calothrix sp. HK-06; assembly: GCF_001904745.1. Taxonomy (GTDB): domain Bacteria; phylum Cyanobacteriota; class Cyanobacteriia; order Cyanobacteriales; family Nostocaceae; genus Dulcicalothrix. The sequence goes on along the minus strand of NZ_MRCD01000105.1, from coordinate 7,370 downwards.
ATATCAACTCGGTCTAAGTTATCGACAATTACAACCAATCCATTTTGACCTCGCATTTTAAGTTGCTCGTTAGCTCGGTCTAATAATTCGTCGTTGATTGCTTGCAATATGCTGTTTGTACGAGGTTCAAGGTATTGCCGCAATTGAGAGCGCATCTGTGGACTATCTTTTGTTTTGGCGCTAATTTTTGCAATTCCGATTGAAAATTCTGCTTCTGTGGAAATTTCTAGCGGAGTTTGCAAGAATTCACCGATTTCTTTGAACAAGTTGCTGAAGTATCCTGGTTTCGTTTTGATTCCAACTGCTTCTAAACTGGCGCCTACCTGACGGGCAATACTTAGCAAAATATCGCTGACATCGATATCCGCCATGTCTAAGTCTTGGCTTGATTCAAAATAAACTACATGAAAACCTGACATTTCTAGTTCAGTTTTCAAGCGTTGCAACTCTGTTGATTTACCGCAGCCTATATGACCCGTAAATAGCTGACATGTTGGGTCATCCGGAGAAATACGGACTATTGTACGTTGTAATTCCTCTACTATTTTACAACCACGTACATCAGAAAAGTCTATGTAGTACCGTCTGTCAGTGGCATCACCCATAACCAGTGTTTTGCTGGGGTTACAGGCTTTAAAAAAACGCGATAAGTTTATTGTTGTTCTCATGTAGATGCAATGAATGAGTATTTATATTTACTGTATTTTTACGTATATATCCTACACGTAAGTGTTTTAACTTACAATTTTACGCAGTTAGTGGCGCCGTTTGTAGCAGAGCTATAATGTAGAATTCTTAGCCGCAATGAGGTTATCCCTGATAAATAACAAGTGAATAATCATTTTTACACTCGCCACCTCGGTTTTGACAACGTGTAAATCCAAAAATATTACTGACAGTGAGCGTGACTATACTTATAATAGTTTGTCAACCATCCAGGAGTATATATTTAAGTGTTATATATTGCAATATTTTAATTAAGGCGCCTTTACAAATTATTTTTTCAAGAATATTTTTATGCATGAAGCGTGTTATTCTGTCAATACCTTGGATGTAGCTTATTTTCAGTATGATGGTTTACACCCCACGGTCAAAAAGCTACAAGAGGTGCAAAATTAACGCTGCACACTTTAGGAAAGTACGAGCAAGCGTATTAGGGTGGATATACCAGATAGTATGGGCATTCATTAAGAGTTTTGATGTGCCTATTTCAACAGTTAAAGTTAAGCTCGCGTGCTAAAATCGCGCGAAATAATCGTGGCTTCTAATTGCCGATATGAATAGATTCGCTCATGTGTGGAAGGGGTTTGAATGGCTGATACAGCATCAGTGTCTCGCACAGATTTAGAAGGTAGACGAAAAAAACTAAGGAAGCAGCGACGCAAAAAGATTATTCAAACTGTCTGGCAAAGCTTTGCTCTTGTTTCTCTTACAGGTGGTTTGTTATGGGCAACTGTTCAACCAACCTGGTTAGTTAAAACTGAACAAGATGTTGAAGTTTCTGGCAACCAATTACTTTCTGCTGACAAAATTCAGTCGCTGTTGCCTTTGTCTTATCCGCAATCAGTATGGAAAATTGAGCCATCACATATTGCCCAATCGCTACAAAAGCAACCATTGATTGCACACGCTTCGGTGACTCGTCGTTTATTTCCACCAGGGTTAATTGTCAAAGTAATTGAACGAGTTCCTGTTGCCATCGCGCAAAAAACTCAAACAAGAGACGACAAAACTCCATTGTTGTTACTTGATGCAACGGGTGTACTAATTAACGTTGATACAAAAAATTTGAAAACACTTAAAGCTGGATTGCCCAATCTTAAAGTAATTGGTTCTCCCGACCAATACCGAGAGTTTTGGGGAATGCTTTACAAAGCGGTAAACCAAAGTTCTGTCGAAATCACCAAAATTGATTGTCAAGATTTGACCAACGTGATTTTAACAACTGAAATTGGGCGTGTACATTTAGGCGCCTTGGGACCTCAACTAACCGAGCAAATCAAAGTTCTCGCACAAATGCGACACCTGCCTACAAAAATCAATACAAATAAAATACAGTATATAGACCTTACAAATCCTGATTTACCAACTATGCAACTTCAGAATAGTACAAAAGAATTGATTGAACCTCGTGCCAAACGCTAAAATTTGGGATCAAGAATTGTTAAATTCAAATGTTTTACTTTGGTTGTAGCAAACAGGACTTTTTATGAATGAATATACTTGGCGCAATTATTTTACCAACGGAGTTGAAAACAGGTATTGTTGTTTTAACGCCCTAGGAGAGCCTATATAAACCTGTACAAGAAACAACTTACTATTACCCTGTTGTTTTATTTAACAACTGGTTCACACGCACTATAGATGTCAGACAGTTTGATGATAGTGTCTTTTGTGAAGGTACACCTTGTACTGTCACATTGTTACAGCATCAACAGGCTTGTGTTAAGTTTTGTATAGTTTGGTCAAAAGTTTATAGGAGGCGCCAACATGATATTTTACAGATAAAAGCTGATGTGTGGAATCATAATTTATTGTATTCCTTGCCACTAAGGCTACTTGGCTGTAAAAGTAGCACATATGTATTTTTTTAAGATTTTTAGTAAAAAGCTTATACATAAGCATATTAACGTAATATATGAAACTTAGTTATACATATACATACGTGAAATTTTGGAATCAGCGGTGCATTATTTGTTGCTCCTTACCGATGTAGTAGAGAAGCCAGATAGCGATTTAAATATCATATTAAATGAATTTATTACGCTTGGTTTAGGCTTGAAAACATAATAAAGGTGTTTAAAATAATTGTGCCCAGTCTGGGTGTATTGCATAAAAATCTTTTAAATCTACGCGAATACAGATTTTTTGTAATGGAGTGAAAAAAGAACAGATGCAGATGTAAAATTAATGACAACTCAAAAATTACTTATTCAAGATGCACAGGTCAGTAACAACGCCAAAATTATACGGAGCAGTAAAGGTAACATAGCAGTGAAGTAATTATCGTCACTGTTGAAGTTATACATAACACTCGTTAGGTAAATACTAGGTATACTTCTTTAAAATTAGTTGTGCTTCGGAGTGGGAGAAGTTAAGAGTAAAGCCCAGAAAATGCTAGTTTAATGCCAGCAGGTATGGGTATATCCGACATTTATGTGGGAATTCTGACTTGAATCCAATCATCAGAGCTTCTGTTGTAAAGGAACTTATAACAAGAAAAAACAATGCTTATCCATGATGCTTGGCTCACACTATAGTTGACTCATAGGTACACAACACCAACCGAATAGCCGTTTATCTACATGTACGCAAATCCAATGACATTTGACAATAGCCAAGGGCTTACTTATAAAAACTCTCAATCTCCAGGACAGCCATCCTTGACTCTTACGGGGAACTCCAATAACCCTTTTAGCCATTCGGGGTTAACTTTTGGGTCGTCGGACAACAAAAAAACCCCAGCAGAAGATAGTCGTATTGGCGATATCGTTCCTGGGCGCGTTGCCAACATCAAAGTGATTGGAGTTGGTGGTGGTGGTAGTAATGCTGTTAACCGCATGATTGCTTCGGATGTTTCAGGAGTAGAATTTTGGTCTATTAACACCGATGCTCAGGCTTTAACACTCGCATCTGCTCCTAGTCGTTTGCAAATTGGGCAGAAATTAACACGCGGTTTGGGGGCAGGTGGAAACCCAGCAATTGGTCAAAAAGCTGCTGAAGAGTCGCGCGATGAAATTGCCACTGCTTTAGAAGGCGCCGACCTTGTTTTTATTACGGCTGGTATGGGAGGCGGAACGGGTACAGGTGCTGCTCCAATTGTGGCAGAGGTCGCAAAAGAAATGGGCGCTTTGACAGTAGGTGTTGTCACACGTCCGTTTATATTTGAAGGACGCCGTCGTATTAGTCAAGCCGAGCAAGGAATTGAAGGGCTAAAAAGTCGCGTTGATACCCTCATTATCATTCCCAATAACAAATTATTGGAAGTGATCCCCGAACAAACTCCTATGCAAGAAGCATTTCGCTATGCCGACGACGTACTACGGCAAGGGGTGCAAGGAATTTCAGATATCATTACAATTCCCGGCTTAATTAACGTAGACTTTGCCGATGTGCGTGCAGTAATGGCAGATGCAGGTTCGGCGTTAATGGGGATTGGTATTGGTTCAGGCAAATCACGCGCTCGCGAAGCTGCCATTGCCGCAATTTCTTCGCCACTTTTGGAATGTTCGATTGAAGGGGCAAGGGGTGTTGTGTTTAACATTACGGGTGGTAGTGACTTAACACTACACGAAGTCAATGCTGCCGCCGAAACGATTTACGAAGTCGTAGACCCGAACGCGAATATTATTTTTGGTGCCGTAATTGACGACCGACTTCAAGGCGAAGTGCGATTGACCGTAATTGCAACTGGCTTTACTGGCGAAGTTCAGCAAACACCTGCACAATCTGCCAGCGTAAACCCAAGAGGGGGGATACCAACACAACAAAGGCGCCCAATGCCAATGCAGCAACCGCCTTTCACTCCACCTGCACAACAACAGCAACAACAGCAACCACAGCAGCCACCTGAACCTAAAGAAAAACCTGGATTAGATATTCCAGACTTTTTACGCAAGCGCAACAAGAATTAATCATTTTTCCCCTACGAATGATGATTAATATTACTCAATTTCAAAACACTTAAAGTGACTGTGTTCCCCATAAAATTTGTTGAATGAACCTTTTAAGCTAATTATTTCAAACCAGCTAAAAAGTTCTTATTTATACATGACCGGGCTGTGTAACAGTGCCGGATATTGTTGTCATTGCTAATTTGCTATCTACCATTAAGAGTTAAGAGTATCTAACCATTTAATTACCTGTTGACCGAGACGAGTACCCTCGAATCGGTCAATTTCGCGTATACCAGTTGGGCTGGTAACATTAACTTCAGTGAGATAGCCACCAATAACATCAATACCAACAAAAATTAAACCATCCTGACGTAATTTTGCAGCTAGTTGCTGGCAAATATCAAGTTCACGTGGTGTTATTTCAGTTTTTGCAACAGTACCACCAGTAGCCATATTATTGCGAAATTCTCCGGTCGTCGAAAGACGATTCAAGGCACCTATCGGTTCCCCATTGAGTAATATAATTCGCTTATCTCCATCAAGAGCTTCTGGTAAATACGTTTGCACCATTACAGGAACACGACCTTGAAGGGTACTAAGTTCAACAATCGAGTTGAAATTACGGTCTCCTGCTTGTAAAAATAAAATACCTTCTCCAGCTTTGTTGCCTAGAGGTTTGAGTATAGCGGCGCCTTTAGATTCAACAAATTGGCGAATTCGCGCTTTATCAGCGCTGACAATAGTTTCGGGTATTGCCTCAGTAAACTGTAAAGCATACATTTTTTCGTTTGCGGCTCGTATGCCGTTAGGGCTATTAACCACTAAAGTTTTACGAGGGTCAATATAATCAAGAATATACGTTGCGTATAAATACGGAACATCCACAGGTGGGTCAGTCCGCATAAACACAGCATCCATTGTTTCCAGGCAAACATTAAGACGTTCTGTGAGTTTATACCAAGGAGAAACAGCAACCCAGCGTTTTTCTACTAACTCAATCGGTGTAATTTCTACCCGTTCAAGAATGGCCCAAGCTTTGCTATCAACAACACTTAGTTGACTCGCTTGAGTTATCCAAACTTCATGTCCTAACACACAAGCAGCTTCCATCAAAGCCACGCTAGTATCGTGACAAGGGTCAAGCAAGTGGATAGGGTCAATAATAAAAGCTAATTTCACTTTTTTGTACGGCGGCGCCGGAAATATCTAAAGATGACACACCTATAGATTATCCACCCAAAAGTACCCTGCTGAGTTATGAGTTATGAGTTATTATTCCTAACTCCGCGCCTCCGTACAGACGCGATTAATCGCGTCTGTACTAACTTTCCACTTCTAATAACTCATCTAACTTTCCTTTGGCATCGAGTGCGTGAATATCATCACAACCACCAACGTGAAGGTCATCAATAAAAATTTGTGGTAGAGAGCGTCTACCATTTGCACGTTGGGCCATTTTACCTCGTGCTACCTCATCCCCATCAATAGCGTACTCAACAAAATCAACACCCTTGTCTCTTAACAAAGCTTTCGCACGAATGCAGAACGGACAAGTTCTCCACGTATATATTTCAACTTTAGCAGTCATGGCGCCTTTACTTCTGTAATACTTCTTTATTTTAAAGGCAGTTGCTTATATGCGCTCTATCTCGCTTAGTAGTTCCTATGTATTGTAGAAAAACAAACCGGGTTTCTTCTTAGGAAACCCGGTTTCTAGGATTTTAAGAAAGCTGTTTTAATATTTTTGTTGTCTTTTTATTCAATTTTACTAAACCACCTACAGCTATCAACGCAAGAGCTGCATTTAAGCCAGGTTCAGGTACTTTTCTCTTAGGTTCTTTCGGTTTGGGCACAATATAAGCTTCTGCTAAATTGGTACCGTATTGGAAGCGAACATTACCAATCTTGGTGATATCAAAATTAGAAGTTAACCCAGAGAAAAGAAAAGTAGCGGAATCTTTGACAAAAGTTCCATCTTCGACAGCTTTATTAGCATTGCTAGAATAACCGCTAATAACACCGTAATTAAATTGTTGTCCTCCACCACCTTGAAAAATACCTAAGCCAGCAGTGCCTAAACCATATTGTTGAGATACTGCTCTATTTGCGATAGTTGTGCTTCCACCTAATCCTGTACCACTAGTAGTCGATTCGTATTTCCACTCATTAATAGATTTAAGATCAACATTTGTGCCAGTGGTGCTAGAACCACTAATTACAGCTGGCGCCGTAGCGGACAAAAAGGATAAGTTAAGGGGAGAGCCAGCGTAATCCCAAAAAACAGATGTCAAAACATCAGATGGGTCTTTGATACCGTTTAAAGCTGTATTAGATAGCGTAACTGCTAGCGTGCCATTACTGAGGTAATCGAAAACAACTGATGCTGATAAAGCGCTATTAGAGCCGTTGTAAGTATTGATTCCTGTTGCAGAGAAACTTGTAGAACCTTTACTGGTTGAAGCAGTTGTAGTAGTAGAACCAGTTGAAGCAGCTGTAGTAGTAGAACCAGTTGAAGCAGCTGTAGTAATAGAACCAGTTGGTGCAGTTGTAGTAGTGGAACCAGTTGAAGCAGTCGTAGTAGTAGAACCAGTCGAAGCAGTTGTAGTAGTGGAATTACCGTTACCGTTACCGTTACCGTTACCGTTACCGTTAACAGTTGTAGTAGTGGAACCAGTTGAACCAGTTGTAGCAGTAGAACCAGTAGAACCAGTCGAAGCAGTTGTAGTAGTGGAATTACCGTTACCGTTACCGTTA